>NZ_OU015319.1:0-744971 GCF_907163125.1 Cloacibacterium caeni | reverse complement strand
TTTGCAAATCCATCATCATTTCAGGACCTGTAATTCCGTTTGGATAACCTGGGAAGTTTTCTACTTCGGTGGTAGTCGTCAACTGACCTCCTGGCTCTAAACCAGTGTATAATTCAGGTTTTAAATCTGCTCTGGCTGCATATATAGCAGCAGTATAACCAGATGGTCCAGAACCTACAATCACGCAATCTAATATATTATTTTCCATAGAATATAAGGGTTGTTATTTTTTGAGTTGCAAATTTCGTGAATTTCATTGTTTTGATAATGATTCTCCGATGAATTTTTTCAATGAAAGCAATTTTTGATTTGACTTTACAATTTTGAAAATTTTTATATGATGAAAAGTTGAAATTAATGTTTCAATGGTCTTTTCTTAATCATTCCACCTTTGGTATCTTTTACCGTGTGCATCACCACGAAAGCAGTTGGCGCAATTTTCTCTAATTCCGTGGTCAGTTTGCTCACTTCTAAACGGGTAATCACGGTAAAAATAATGTCGCTATCTTCTTTCATTCCTCGTTTTCCGAAGCCTTTTTTACCATTATAAACGGTAACTCCTCTTCCTAGTTTATTGTAAATCATTTCTTTAATCTCATCACATTTTGAAGAAACAATGGTTACTCCGATGTATTCTTCAATTCCTTCTACAATAAAATCGAGTGTTTTAGAAGCCGATAAATACGTAATCATGGAATACAACGCGATTTCTACGCCTAAAAAGTACGCTGCAGCAGAGAAAATCATCACATTGATAATGATGATAACGTCTCCAATAGTCGTCCCTAATTTTTTACTTAAATATAATGCTAAAACTTCAGTTCCGTCAATTACAGCACCTCCTCTAATAGACAAACCGATTCCTGCTCCTAAAAAGAAACCACCAAATACTGCCACTAGAATATTATCATTGGTTACATTCGGGAAGTCTACATTCGCTAAAACCAAAGCCAATCCACCAATTGCGAGCGCCGTTTTTACCGCAAAATTGATTCCCACCGTTTTGTGCCCCATAATAATGAAAGGCAAGTTGATGAGCGGAATTAAGTAATAAATCGGAATTTCTGTCAACGCAGAAACCAACAACGAAATCCCAGTTGCGCCACCATCTATAAATTTATTGGTCAAAAGAAATCCTTTGAAACCGAAACCTGCTGAGAATACACCGATGGTAATGAGTAAAATATTTTTGACTTCGTTTCTTAGGGAAACCAAAATATTATTTTTGGTTTTAATGACTCTATATCGACTGGCATCTGCTTCGCCTTGTAAACGAAGAATGAGTAAAATGATTTGTTTCCAGATATTTTTAATCATTTTTAGCTTTTGATTTTATCAATGTTTACAATTTTGTAGACCATTTCTTTTAAAAGTTCGCCATCTTCCATATTTACCGCTCCTAGACCTTTTGATTTTAAATCAATTTCTCTCAAAACCGAGATAACTCTGGTCGAATATTTCAACGGATAATTTCTGGCCGCTTCTGCATAATCTTTCACAAAATAAGGATTCACACCCAATGCCGAAGCAATAAGACTTTGGCCTTGATTCGCTACGGTATGATACATCACTACATTGCTGAAAAAATTATAGAGATTTCCTATGGTCATGACAATAGGATTGGTTTTGGGATTTTTTCCCATATAATACGCAATTTTGAAGGCTTGATTGCTGTCTTTTTTTCCGAGTGCTTTTTGCAATTCAAAAACATTAAATTCCTTAGAAATTCCAATGTGCGTTTCTACCAATTTACCATCTAAAACTTCTCCTTCTTTCAGCACCAATTTCATTTTATTGAGCTCATTGGAAATTCTGGAAAGGTCATTCCCTAAGTAATCTGCCAATAGTTGAGCAATTCCTGGCGCTAGTTTTATTTGAAGGTTTTTAGATTCGTCTTCTATCCATTTCGCCAAGTTATAATCTTTTACAGGTTCGCTGTGAAAGAGCATATTTGCTTTGTCCAGAACTTTGAACACTTTTTTTCGGCTGTCTACTTTTTTATGCTTGTGTGCAAAAACCAGAATGGTAGATTCCACAGGATTTGTGGCGTAGTTTTCTAGAATTCTAGATTCGTCTTCATTTAATTTTAAGTCTTGTGCTTCTTTTACGATGATGAGTTGCTTGTCTCCCATCATAGGATACTGTCTAGAAAGTGCCAAAATATCATTATAATTGGTATCTTTGCCATAGACTACGGTTTGGTTAAAAGCTTTTTCGTCTTCTGTAAGCACATCATTTTCTAATGCTTTTACAGCTGCGTCTATAAAAAAAGCTTCTTCGCCATGGAAAAAGTAGATGGGTAAAAATTCCCTATTTTTAATATGTTTGAAAATCTGTTCTAATTCTTTCATCTGAATGCAGCTGCCGAAATTAAATTTTAAAGAAGATTTTGTTTTTGATATCAAGCGAGACAAAGATACGTTTTTTATTTATGATATGGTAAGGAAATCTTGGTTGGTTCTCACTCCTGAAGAGTGGGTAAGACAGCATTTCGTACACTATTTCACTCAAGTAAAAAAGTATGCGAAATCTGCATTAATCCTAGAAAAAAAACTAGAATTAAACGGAACCATCAAGAGAATAGACCTCTTGATTACCGAAAAAACATCTCCTAAAATTTTGGTAGAACTCAAAGCACCGCACATTACCCTTACAGAACAAACTTTTGAACAAATTGCAAGATACAATTCGGTGATTGGTGCTGAAAAAATTATTTTGAGCAATGGTTTACAACATATTGCTGCGAGATTTGAAAACGGAAACTATCATTTTGAAAATGTAGAATTTTAAAATAACAAAAATATGAATATCAAAAATATCATCTTTGATTTTGGCGGAGTGGTTATGGACTGGGACCCGCGTTATTTTTTCAGAGATTATTTCAATGACGACGAAAAAATGGAATATTTCTTGGGAAATATCGCTACCAATGAATGGAATGCGGAACAAGACCGAGGCAGAAGCGTAGCCGAAGCCAATGCTTTGCTGATTGCACAACATCCAGAATGGGAAAAAGAGATATTGGCGTATTATGAAAACTGGCACATCATGTTGCGTTCAGACATACCAGAAAACGTAAGTGTTTTACAAAAATTAAAAGGAAAATATGAACTTTTCGGGCTCACGAATTGGTCGGCAGAGTTTTTTCCTTACGCTTTAGCGAATTATGAATTTTTCAATGTTTTTGAAGGGAAAATTGTAGTTTCTGGTGAAGAAAAACTCATCAAACCGAATCCTAAAATTTGGGAAGTTCTCCTCGACCGTTATCAAATAAAAGCCGAAGAATCTGTTTTTATCGATGATAATTTCCACAACATCGAAACGGCAAAAAGTTTAGATTTCATTACAGTTCATGTGAATGAAAACATGAATTTAGAAACCGAACTTAAAAATTTAGGTTTAGATTTTTAAATTCATCAAAAACATATTCCATCAAAAAAGTCACATCGTGATGATGTGACTTTCTATCTTTTATTTTTAAAAATTTTACAAGAAAATTTTAGTTTCTTCTTTTACCGTACACAGTACGATGCTGCTGTGATAATCTCCGATGTGTGGATAATTGGTAAATGTTTTTTCTACAAAATCATTGTATTCTTTGATGTTTTTGGTCACAATTTTAATCATATAATCATACACTCCAGAAACACTCACTACTTCTACTATTTCAGGACATTTGTTGAGTTTTTCTTCAAAATCCCTTAAGATTTCGACTGATTTATTTTTGATGGTTACGTTGCAATACGCCACCAGTTCATACCCTACTTTTTCTCTATCTACGATGGCTACATATTTCTTGATGATTCCATTGTTTTTGAGAGACTTTACTCTTTCGTAAGTGGGTGTGAAAGATAAACCAATTCTTTCTGCCAAATCTTTGATGGCAATCGTGTTATCTTCTTGCAGAATATTGAGAATTTTGTAATCTAACTTATCGAGTGACTTCATAAATTTTATCTAAAAACGAAGTCAAAAATAAGAATTATTTTTAAAATATCCTGTATTTTGGAAGTTTGACCATAAAAAAAATCTATAAAAGGTATTTTGTAGATTGATATTTTTTAACGCAAAGGCGCTATTTTATTCTTTTATTATTCTCATATTTTTAAGGCGCTATGTTTTAACAAAGTTAAAACAAGTGATGTCTGATGGATGAAATTAAGATCTTTTGAGTGATTCTAAAAATCGAATCACTTTGCTGTTGAAAACATGTGGAGCATCTACATTGACTACATGACCGCAGTTTTCTATCACCAATAAACTCGATGATTTTTCGTGGTTTTTTACCACTTCTTTTACCGAAGGCAAAAACATATAATCCTCTTCTCCCATCACATAAAAAGTGGGAATATTGAGCTCCTTTTGTCTGAACCAACGCAGAACTGGGTTAATTTCTGTGGTCAATTTAAACCACTTGATAAATTCTTTCTGGTATAATTTCTTTGCTTCGTTGATGAAGAGATTTCGAGAAGATTTATGATTTTTCTTGGGCATGATAATGAAGGCAAAAAGACGGTACAAAACCAAATATGGTAAAATGTATTTAAAAATATTGCCAATTTTCATTAAAATCTGTGAACGGAAATTCATTTTCAGAATGGCTCCTCCCATTACCATAGATTTTACTCTTTCTGGACGCATTTCTGCCAACTGACGAATCACAATAGACCCTAGAGAAATCCCCACAAAATGAGAACTTTTGATTTTAAGATGGTCTATGACTTCTAAAATATCGTGCGCAATAGATTGAAAGGTGTATTTCTTAGCTTTTAATTTATTAGAATTGCCGTGACCTCGTAAATCGAGCAATAAGACATTAAATTTCTTCTGAAATTCGCGAATTTGTTTGAACCAAATAGAGGAACTTCCTCCCGCTCCATGAACAAAGGTCACCCATTCTGCACTTTCAGAATTTTGATAAATGGTATATGAAATCAAATTTTTAACTTTTTTACAAAAATATAATATTATGCAATCAATAGAATTAATTTTTTGTGAATTTTTATCGCTTTTATCAATAAAAAATCCTTCTCAAAATTATTTTCCCCTTCCCTAAAGGGTGTAATTTTGAATACTTTATTCTTCTCTATTCACCAAATCCATGGAAAAAGCAGGCAAACAGATGGCTAAATATTCACATTCTTCTTCGAAAGGGTTGCTGTAACGAATTCTTGCACCTTTTTGGATTAAAATGCTTTGTCCAGCTTCTAAAACTACTAATTCCCCATCTATTTCAAACTGTTTTTTCCCTCTGATGATGATGGTAAATTCATCGAAATCTGGCGTTTGATGCGGTTCGCTCCAATGCGGTGGCGCAATCATGTGTGCAATAGAAATTTCTGAATTCCCTGTAGAATTTCCCCAATGTTCTTGAATTAATTTACCATCTGTAGTAGGAACTACAAAAGGATTTTTCTGAATTTTATATTTTCTAGACATTATTATATGTAATAAGTATTTATGTTTTTCTGATCTTTATTTTTTATTTTATCGAGCAAAGTATTTGCAGCCATCATTCCCATTTTTATTCCATCATTCTTTTGAAATTGAAAATGAGGATTAAGATACTTAGGAAAAATCCCTTCACTAATTGCCATAACTTTATAAGATTTTGCGCTTAAACCTTTCACTTTAAGTGCATAATTAAGCCCAGCTAAAGTTTCATCGCTCATTGCAAAAATACCATCAAATTTTTCATATTCTAATATGATTTCTAATTTTTCTTTTACTATTTCAGCGGAATTACAAAAGATAGATTTATAGTTAACATCAGAAAAATTGCTGAGATATTTTTCAAAACTGCTTCTTCTTCTCTCTGTAATTTCTAAATCTTTATTTCCAAAAATGGCTAGAATATTTTTACAATGACTATCAATTAATTGTTTTGCACATTCTTCTGCATCTTTTTCATTATTAAAGACTACTTGATCATATTTTTCTTCGGACAAGCTCTTATCAAAAATTACTACAGGAATTCCTAAATCATCTAATTTTTTGAAATGTTCAAAATTTTGAGTTTGAGAAGTTAGAGAAACCAAAACTCCATCTACTCTAGAATTGGCACAAGTTTGCAGGTTTTCTTTCTCTATTTCTAGAGATTCTTCGGAGGAGAGCGTAAAAAACTGATATCCCTCTTTATTAAATTTTGCTGAAATCCCCTCTATAATTGACGGAATGAAAAACATAGACATTTTAGGAATAATTAAACCTATTACTTTAGTAGATTTTTTTCTAAAATTAATGGCAAAATCATTCGGAATATAATTAAAAGTCTCTGCAGCCTCCTTTACACGCTTCTTTACTGCATCACTAATATCAGGATGATTGCTTAGAGCTCTAGAAACTGTAGAAGTACTAATTTGGAGTAAATCTGCAAGGTCTTTTATGGTGATTCTCTTCATTTTGGAAAGTTAAGTAAAGTTTTGGTAAAATTGAGCCTTCAAATATTAAGAATAATTTGTTAATTTTATGTTAAAATAAAAGCAAAAAAAGTTAATTTTTGTTAATAAAATAAGAAACTTACCAACAGCAAACGTTTGCGCAAACGTTTGAAAAACAGTATTACAGAAAAACTGACTAAACTCATTTCCAAATAAATAGAAATAAGATAATTTTATGAAAAAATAAAACCTACATAAAATGTATTCAAAATCTATTTCCAAAAGAAGCCTGAATATCATTGCTTTGAGCATTGCCGTTTCAGTCTTTTCACAAAACACTAAAAATAGTTCTGTTCAAACAGAAAATTCAAGGAAAGATTCCACAAAATTAACTATTGTAAAAGAGGAACGCAACGTAATGCTGAATGCATCTGACGCCAATGCTCCAAGGGAAATTCCTATTGGTCTTCCATCTACTTTTGTTAATGTTTACGAAAATGGAATGCCCGCAGTTTATTCTTCTGTACTGTATAATGTTTCTGCCAATTGGAGAAACGAATCTAGCCTTGCTTCACTAGGGTTGATGGATCCAATAGAATCTGCAATTTCTACAGGAAATGTAGCTTATTCAGTAACCTCAAAATCGCACCTTGGGACTGAAAACCAAAGAGGTATCATTAACTATGCAATAAACCACCGAGGTTTACAGCAATTTGACATCAATAATTCTGGTTCATTGGGAAATGGTTGGCTATATTCTGCAACTATGTATCAAATCTTTGATACTGGTACTCAGAAGTGGAGATTTACCAATTTTTATGACCGCACACAAATGTACAAAGGTGCTATTACTAAAAAGTTCAATAACAACAAAGGACAGGTTTCTTTACTCTACAAATATATTGAATCTAAAAAAGCAGCGAATATGGATTCTCAGGGTCCATTTATCTATGTTGGCGACGGTACTATAAAAGAAGCAAACAATTTCCATCTGGGAACTTCTAGCTATGTCCCTGGAAATGGAGAAATACAGTACATGGATTTACTTACAGGAAATATCTATAAGGATAACTTTAGAAATAATAATTATAATCAAGGAAATGACGTTTCTTTATTATCAGAATATAATTTTGATAATGGAATGAAATTAAATCTCAACATACGCTATCTAAAGGCAAAATCTAGAGAAGTAGCAAGAGGATTTTCTACAATTACAAATGTAGTAAATGGCTTAGAACCTAATGGAGAAAATCTTAATCTATATTATGATATGGACGGAAATCTTTTCACTGGCAAAAAACAACTTGCTATTGCTTACCAGCATATTGCAGATATTAATAATTTTTTCATTACTTCGGAACTAGCCAAGAAAACTGAAAAACATCATTGGAAGATTGGGTTTAACGAATGGCTTTACAAAGTAGATTACCACTCCAATACTTCAATGTATGACACTACGGTTGAGCCTTACCCTAGTTTTATATACCATATTACTCCTGATGGTGAAAAAGTACAGTATTTCAATTATAACATTGCTGGATCTGAGTACCATATCGGACATGAGAATAAAACAGCATTATATTTTGTGGATAAATGGAAACCTTTAAATAAACTAATTGTAAATTATGGTGGAAGATTAGAATATTATAATGTAGCAGGTGAGAATCTCCCTTATGAAAGATTTAACGATTTCCATATTGGTACTACTGCTATAGAAGGAGGTTCTATAAAACCAGTACGTTTTGATAAAAGTTACCTAAATTATGCCGCATCTCTTCAAGCAGAATACAATATAACAGATAATTTCGGAGTAGTGGGAGACATTACACTTACCAGACTTCATCCACCTATCGACAATTATGCTTCTTTTAGTAACCCAAAAGACGATGCAATCAAGGTAAACTTATTTAGAGGAGGTATTTTTTATAAAAACTCATGGCTGAACCTTACTTCTATGGTTACCCAGATTGAGAAAAGCAATTTCTATACTTTGATTAATGTAGCTAATCCTCAAAATAATACAGAATCTAAGACTACAGCATTCAACTATAATATTAAAACTTTGGGATGGACAACCACTGCAGAATTAGATCCCTTGAAAGGATTCCATCTACACTTGCTACTTACATTACAAAAACCAGAATATGACAACTATGAAACCATACTACAATTCGGAAACCTTTCTTATCCTGTAAGCGCCAGTGGAAAAACAGTAATTGGAATTCCAAAAGTAATCGCAGAGTTTGATCCTAGCTATACTTTTAACAATGATAAGCTAAAATTGTGGATGAGCATTCGATATTATGGAAAACAGTACGCCAACCTAAGCAACGCTCTCTACTTTAATGGAAGATTTGAATCTTTTGCAGGAGTTGACTATAAATTAAACCAGCATTTATCTTTTAGTGGTAGCGTTGTAAATTTCTTAAATCAAACTGGTGCAACTGGTATGATTGCGGGAGCAGAGCTTATAACACCTGAAGAAGCATCAAAATTCAATAATAGTTGGATGACGGGATATTTCCTTCGCCCTTTCATACTTCAATTTGGAGCAAAATATCAGTTCTAAGGAAAATTACTTCCAGTTCAGTTTTTAAATTCTTTATTAAATAAATTGGAAGTTCAATTTTTATTTGCCAAATCATCCGCAAAAGAAACAAATTATATACTATTAGAAAATATTTAAAATATTATTTATCATGAAGTTGTTTAAAGTAAAATTCAATATCAAAAATAAGCTATATCCAATCGGTATTTTTGTCATTTTATGTTGAATTTTTCAGAAAAAACTCTTCAAAATTTATATTGAATTCTATTTTTTCTATCAATAAAAATTTACTTTAAACAAGTTCTATATTTAAATCTTGCAATATGTTAAAAAAAATTAACCCTCAACTAAATTTTTGGCAAATATTCAACATGAATGTTGGCTTTTTTGGCATACAATATAGTTTTGGATTACAGCAAACTGCCATTAATCCTATTTATTCTTTTTTAGGAGCTCATGCAGAACAATTACCTATTCTCAATTTGGCTGGTCCTGTTACAGGATTAGTAATTCAACCCTTAATTGGTGCTATTTCAGATAAAACTTGGTCTCCAAAATGGGGAAGAAGAAAACCTTTCTTCATGATAGGAGCTTTATTTTGTAGTCTTGCCTTATTTGCTTTCCCTTTCAGTAAAGAACTTTGGATGGCTGCAGGTTTATTGTGGATTTTAGATGCTGCAAACAATACTGCAATGGAACCTTACCGTGCTTTTATTGGCGATAAACTTCCTGAAAGCCAACAGACCTTTGGTTTTCAAATGCAGAGTTTATTTGTAGGAGCAGGAATTACTTTAGCCAATTTATCTCTTTTCTTTTTCCAAAAATATTTTGGAGGAGGTTCAGAAACGGGAATTCCAACTTGGGTGTATTATTCGTTTTTTATTGGGGCGTTTTGTTCTATCGCTTCTGTTGGTTGGTCGGTTTATAAAACTCCCGAAAATCCTCCTACAGAAGAAGAATTGGCAAAATTAAAAATAGAAAAAGAACACAGCAATTTCTTTACACCTTTTATAGAAATTGCAAATGCAATAAAAGACATGCCGAAAATTCTTTGGCAATTGGCTTTGGTGTATTTATTTCAATGGTATGCTTTGTTTATCTATTGGCAATTTCTTACGCCAATGCTCAAAAAAACATTATTTGGACTTACAGAAGCAGATGAAACCAAATCTTCAAAAATTTTAGAATTAGCACAAAAAGGAAATCATATAATTTCAACAGATTTATCTTGGGCAACACAAATTTCTGAATTGGTTCAAAAAGCAGTCGGACAAACTGGACTTATGAATGGAACTTACAACATTGTTACCATGATTACTGCATTAATGCTGGTTCCGTTAGCAATGAAATTTTCCACTAAAAAAGTTCACGTTGCTGCTTTATTCGGAACTGCGATTGCTTTATTCATGCTTCCTTTCATTAAAAATGAATATTTTATTCTTTTCCCGATGATACTTTTCGGAATTGGTTGGGCTGCAATTATGGGATTGCCTTATTCTATGGTTTCGCCAGATATTCCTTCAGAAAAACGTGGCGTTTATATGGGAATTATCAATATGATGATTGTAATTCCGATGCTTTTACAAACCATTTCATTCGGATTTATTTATAAAAATTTATTGGGAAGCAATCCTGTTAATGCGATACTTTTGGCTGGAGTTTTATTTGTTTTGGCAAGTATTTCTGTTACTTTTATGAAAGTGAAGAAAGTGAATTAAAAAAGAACCATTTAAAAAGTAAAAAGAAACAAGTTTTAAAAATCATTTATCGATTATCAACCATCATTTATCAACCATCAATTATCAACCATCAATTATACAATATGAAAACCCTTTTCTGCATCGGCGAGCTTCTTATAGACTGGATTTCTACAGACATTGATTCTTCTTTAGTAGATTCTGTAAACTTTATAAAAAAAGCTGGAGGAGCACCTGGAAACGCCGCCATTTCTTGTAATAGATTAGGAGGGAAATCTGCATTTGCAGGAAAAGTAGGAAATGATGCTTTTGGATTATTTCTAAAAGAAACTCTAGACCAAGAAAATGTAGATACCACCAATCTGATTTTAGCAAATGAATACACTACTTTTGCCTATGTAAGCATCAAAAAAGGCGGCGAAAGAGACTTTATTTTTATGCGCGGTGCAGATGCTCTATTAAGAAAAGAAGAAATAAACCTGCCCTCAGAAAATGCTGTTTTTCATTTTGGTTCAGCAACAGGTTTTTTGGGTGGAGATTTATCTGAAACATACTTTAAAGCACTAGATTATGCCTTAGAAAAAAAATTTTTCATCAGTTTTGATCCTAATTTCCGAGAAGCACTTTGGCCCAATCCTGAAAAATTTATAGAGTTTTCTAAAGATTTCATTTCAAAATCAGATTTAATCAAACTTTCAGAAGAAGAAGCTCTACTCATTTCAGGAAAAAAGGATTTACAAGAAGCCATCGCCACTTTTAAACTAAAGAAAAACGCAATTGTGTGTGTTACTCTTGGCAAAAACGGGACACTCCTCTACTTCCAAGAAAAATTAGAAATTGTACCAAGTATTTCAGTAGAAGCCATTGATACCACAGGAGCTGGAGACGCCTTTATAGGAGCAGTATTAAAGCAAGTTTGTGACAAAACGCCAGAAAGTTATAATGAAATCAAAAACTATGTGAGTTTTGCCAATAAAGTAGCTGCAATTTCTACTACGAAATTAGGTGCAATAGAAGCACTTCCTACATTAGAACAAATATTAAAATATTAAAATATTAAAAATGCAACAAGCCTATAAACTTTCAAGATTATATGCTCTACTAGATAAAAACAGAACTCCAGATTCTTGTTTTCACATAAGACTTGGTTCTAACTTTCCTATTATTTTAGATTTATTTGAGAGACTTTATTCTACTCATCCCTATAAAAAGGAAGCATTTGAGAATCTTATCGAAATTTTAATCAATAGACATCTAGAGCGTTCTGAAGAACAAAAAAAACTAGACCTGCATCGTTCAAAAAATCCAAACTGGTATTCATCTAATGAAATTGTAGGAATGATGCTCTATACCGAAAGATTTAACCAAAATTTTAAAGGATTAGAAGAAAAAATTCCTTATTTTAAAAAATTAGGGATTAATACCCTTCATTTAATGCCATTTTTAGACGTTCCAGAACCCGAAAATGATGGAGGTTATGCTGTGAGAAATTATAGGGAAACCAATCCTAAATTAGGAAGCATGGAAGATTTCGAAAATCTAGCCAAAAACCTTCACCAGAACGGAATGAATGTGATTATGGATTTTGTGCTAAATCACTGTGCAGACACTCATCAATGGGCAATAAAAGCTAAAAACGGAGACGAAAAATATAAAGAATATTTCTATTTTTTTAAAGACAGAACAATTCCTGATGCATTAGAAAAAACCATGCTCGAAATTTTTCCAGACACAGCTCCCGGAAATTTCACTTGGTTAGAAGAGCAAAAAGAATGGGTAATGACGCTTTTTCATCACTATCAATGGGATTTAAATTATAAAAACCCTAGAGTTCTAGTAGAAATGATAGACAACATGCTGTTTTTAGCAAATAAAGGTGTAGATATATTTCGTCTAGATGCAGTAGCGTATATGTGGAAAGACATTGGAAGATTTAACCAAAACTTGCCAGAAGTTCACACTCTTTTACAAATTTTTAAAATGTGCGGACAAGTTGTAGCTCCAGGAATTGCTTATATTGCAGAAGCCATCGTAGCGCCAGAAGAAATTGTAAAATATTTTGGAGAAGCTGAAGCAGAAGGTAATGAATGTGATATCGCTTATAATGCTACTTTCATGGCATTAAGTTGGGAAGCTATAGCTTCTGGAAACACTGATTTACTGAGAAAATCAATGTACTCTGTTCCCAAGAAACCTATGAATACCACTTGGATTAATTATGCTCGCTGTCATGATGACATAGGCTTAGGATTTGAGGATAAACTCATTCAGGAATTAGGTAAAAACCCGTTAATGCACAGATTATATATGTTAAGATATTACTGTGACGAACAAGGAACATTCGGAAGAGGAAAGCGTTTTATGCAAGAACCCAACGGAAACGCAAGGCTTTCTGGTTCTATGGCTAGTTTATGTGGTCTAGAGAAAGCTCTAGAAGAAAAAAATGATTTTCAAATCCATTTAGCTCAGAAAAGAATTCATCTTCAGCATGCTATTATTTTAAGTTTAGGAGGGATTCCTATGATCTATAGTGGAGACGAAATTGCTTCTACCAATTTCTACTATTATTTAAATGAAAGTGATAAAAAACACGATAACCGATGGCTTCATCGCCCTATGATGAATTGGGACATAGCCGAAAACCTAGAGAAGTATCCTATTCAAAAATCAGTTTTTGAAAATTTAAAAAAAATGATTTCTTTGAGGAAAGAAATTCCTGCTTTTGCAGACAATAATGATTTAGAATTTATAGACAGTGGAAACAGTCATCTTTTAGTATTTAAAAAAACAGATAAAAAAGGAGAACACGTTTGGGTAATTTGTAATTTTTCTGAATACGAAACCACATTCCCTAGCTGGTTTATTGGTTTAAACAAAAAGGTAAAAAATTTACTTACAGATGAACAGTTCTCCCTGCAGTATCAAAACTTCATAGGAAGATATGATGTACTATGGCTTACATTATCAACTTAAATTTTACTTTACAATTTAATATTTTTCACAAAAAAACCTTTATCACAAGATAAAGGTTTTTTCTATTATTTAGAAGAACTTAGTTTTTTGTACTTGTAATAAGCACCTAAACCTAATGCCGTCATTACTCCAATACTGATGTACACCCAAGCTGGAACAGGAATAGGATCTCCTGCTGCATAAGAATGCAGTCCTGAAAGGTAATAATTTACTCCAAAATAAGTCATTACCATACTACAGAATGCGAACATGGTCATTAAGTGGAAGGCATATCTTCCTCTCAAACCTGGAACCAATCTCATGTGGAGTACAAATGCATAAACAATGATAGAAATGAACGCCCAAGTTTCTTTCGGGTCCCAGCTCCAATATCTACCCCATGATTCATTCGCCCAAATTCCACCTAAGAAATTCCCAACGGTTAATGCAAATAATCCAATGGTTAAGGACATTTCTGAAACGATGGTTAATTCTTTAATCGTAGAATGGTCGTGCTTATCAAATGTATTTTTACTTGAAATGATATAGAAAAACAATGAAATCACTGCAATAATCATTGACAAAGCGAAGAAACCATAACTGCTGGTAATAATCGCAACGTGAATAATTAACCAATACGATTTCAATACTGGTACTAATGGTGTGATTTGAGGATCTAATTGAGAACCACCATGCGCAAATCCCATCATGATTACCGCCACCATAAATCCTGCAGCTGGAATGAGTGCATTGGCATTTCTGTACAGCATTAAACCTGCTGAAATTCCCACCCAAGAAATAAATACAATGGCTTCGTAACCATTACTCCAAGGAGCGTGACCAGAAATGTACCATCTTCCGATTAATCCTAAGAAGTGAAGGAAATATCCTACTACTCCTATGTAAATGATGAATTTGATGGCCTTGTGTAAAGTTTTATTCGGTTTGAAAAGTTCAATAAATCCTAAAACGATTAATAAACCTCCAATGATGGTATAAAAAATCAATAACCAAAAGTTAAGATTTGCTTTGTTCATAAACACTTCTAGACTCACTTTGCTCTCATCAGGAAGTACATTTTTACCCCAAGTTTTTTGATATTCTAGAATTTTTGTTAGCGCTTCGTCTGCTTTTGTCCAATCTCCGTTTCTAGAAGCATCTACTACGCTGATGAAATAAGGCGCAATAACGTTTTGTGCTTGTGGATCTGCTTTTTGTTCTGCATCTAGCCAAGAGTTCCAAGTATGATTAGGATCGTTTTGAATAGGAACTACTCTAAAATATTGTCCAGAAAGCAATCCGTAAAATACTTGCACTCTTTCGTTTACAGAAATAACTTCCTTATCATAATTGCTTTGTTCTGCAGGTTTTTTTCTAAAAGCCGTATTGAAATCCTCTTCTAAAATGAATTTTGGCATTCCCATCGCATCGGTTACGAAAAGATTCATCATAGAAGTATAGCCATCTTCGTTGGCTTTGGTTTTTTTCTTCAATTCTTCGCCACCTTTTGTTCCGATTTTGATGATTTTATCATTCATCCAAGCCATCGGATTGATGTTAATTGACAAGAACCACTGGTTCGCATTGAGCTCTCCCCATTTTTCTTTTTTGGCTAATTTTCTCAAAACATCTAATGCTTGAGTATTCATCGGTTCAATTCTTCCGTCGAAACCTTGCACGAGAAGATACCCGAATTTATCGGCATGTTCTTTGGAAATTTCGGCGTGAACCATTTGTTGAGGAACACTTTGCGGTTGAGCAGTTGGCGCAGCTTCAGCATGAACTTCTCCTTCTTTATGTTGATGCTCTTGAGCATTTAACCCCACCATTGAGAACAATAAAAGGAAAATTGCTACTTTCTTTTTCGCCATATCTTTTAAAGATTGGTTCAGTTTCCAGAAGTGTGTTCCTTTCCAGAAAAGTGCTACAAATAATCCTAAAAATAAGAATGCATAGCCAATATATGTTACCAAAGTTCCCCAGAAATCGTGGTTTACCGATAATACGGTTCCTTGTCTATCTGGGTCAAAACTTGCTTGGAAGAATCTGTATCCTTTGTGATTTAAAACGTGGTTCATATAAATTTTATAAGGCGTTTGTTTGCCTTCGTCTACAATTTGAACGTGAGATTCATACGCTGATGGAGAATCACTTCCTGGGTAAGTTTCCATCACGAAATCATCTAATTTCAAAGCAAATGGAGTTTGATACACTTTCGGACCGAACCCAAGAATAATGTTTAATCCGTCAATTGTCATTTGTTTAAATGCGTTAGGATTTCCTTTTTCTACTGACAAATCGATGGTTTGTTCTGTTTTAGGACCTTTCACCAAAACTTTTAACATATCAGGAACATTTTGGTCTCTTTTTTTATCTCCAGAATACGCAATTAGGTTTCCTTTTTTCAATGGTTCTGGAACTACCAATTTTAAATTTTCTATGGTATAAAGACTTCTCAAAGCCAATGGTTGGAATTCATCTTTTTTAGTCACACCAGTCGCTTGAGTTGCCATGGTCATATAATTGGCTTCAACAGGTGTTTTGATAAATAGATTCCCGTTTTCCTGTTTGAATTCTACAGCTCCTTCTATTCCTTTGTTGAAAGAAACTAAGAATCCATTGATGCTTTTTACATCACCAGAACCCAAATAAATATCTTCTCTTCCATTATCATTGGTTGAAACCAAGTGAAGATATTCTTTACCTGAATCGCTAACAACTAAACTGTCTTTTTTTCTCTGAATATATTCTAACTGTTCTACTTGAACAAGTTCCCCATGGAAATCGTACTTTGCCTTAAATCTGTGTGGAATAATTTTCGCAATGAGTGGTTCTTGAGAAGCCATCATATAAGGAATTTCGGCATAACTTAAACGGTCGCCACCTCTTTCGATTTGAATTTTAAAGAAATTTTTATCAGTAATAATTTCATTAGAAGTTTCTCCTTCTCTGATGTGCATTTGCCCTTCGTAACTGATGTAACGGGTGATTGCACCCCCAATAAAAATAAAGACAAAAGCCAAGTGAAACACCAATAACGGCCATTTTTCTCTTCTCCAAAGTCTGTATCTATTAATATTACCAATAAAGTTAATAATAAGTAAAATCATTACTACTTCGAACCATTTTGCTTCATAGATTAAAGCTTTGGCAGTAGGTGTTCCGTAATCGTTTTCTACAAAAGTAGCATAAGCCATTGCAAAAGCATAAACGAACAATAAAACAGCCATTGTTCTCGTAGAAATCAGAATATTAATCAGTTTTTTCATTATAGATTTTTAAACTGCACAAAAATACATTCTATAAATTGAATTAGCGAATTTTGATAGTTGGATTTTATCTATAACTGTGTTAAAATTTTTATAAAATTTTGTTTTTTTTTAACTTCTTTGGTGCATAGAAACATTTGATTTCTCTGTATAAAAATTCAATCTCATAAAAGACGAATCCTCATTTTGCATTTGAAGACCTCAAAATCAGAAAATTAAATGCTATTTCTAGTTAAAAAGTTACTATTTTTAAAATCAAAAAACGATTTCAAAAGTTTTCATTTTTCATATAAAATATTACCTTTGCGTGTTATCACATTATGGCAAAATTAGCATCTAACAATAGACAAGAGGTAGAAGAAAGCAAAACGCTCTCTAAACCCAGAATTTTTTTCGGACTTTTATTTTTGTTTTTATCGGTAGTTTTTGCGTTATCCTTCGCATCTTATTTACTGAACTGGAAGGCTAACCAAAGTCAGACCGGCGCAATGTTGGATAAAAGCATTAAATCTTCTAATATTTTTGGAAAAGTGGGAGATTGGCTCGGGAATATTTTTATATTCGACAGTATCGGGATTGCTGCTTTCATTGTGGCTTTTTTGATGATGGTTTTAGGTTTCCAAATCTTGAAGAAAAACTATTTTAAAATCTGGAAAACCCTTTCTCACTCTCTCTTTTTTCTTTGTTGGCTTCCTATTCTTATGGGCGCCATCACCAAAGGAAACGGAACATTAAGTGGCGTTTTCGGGAATGAAATTCAAGAATATTTGGCTTCTATTATTGGTGATTTCGGATTATGGATGACGCTTTTAGCGGCGATTATCTTGTATTTTGTTTTGGAATTTAATCTAAGACCGAGTTCTATTAAAAATCAAATCGATTCTATTAAAGATAAATTTGCCCCAGATTATGATGCAGATGAAGATTTCGAAGCAGACAAAGAACTGAAAGAAGAACCTCATTTTGAAAATCTAAAAGTCACTTCGGAAGTTGAAGCTCCTAAAACAGAAACTTTTGAAACCATTAAAACGCCTAATCAGACAGGTTTTGAAGCGCCGCCAGTTGTAGCTGAAACTCCCATCAATATTCCAGTTAAAAAAGATTTAGAGCCTACAGGTTTTAGTTTTCAAAAAGAAGAAAAACCTGCAGACAATATTGCTTTCAGTATTGAAGAAGTAAAGGAAGATTTAGACGATTCTGAAATAAAAGCAAAAGATTTGGTAGACAAACACGGTTTGTATGACCATAAATTGGATTTGGCAAATTTCCAAATGCCAAAAATTGAACTTTTAAGAGAATATGGCAACGAAGAAATCGCCATCAATAAAGACGAACTCGAAGAAAATAAAAATAAAATCGTTGGCTTGCTGAAAAACTTCAACGTAGGTATTGCAGAAATTAAAGCAACCATCGGTCCTACTGTTACACTTTACGAAATTGTTCCAGAAGCGGGAATCAGAGTAGCAGCCATCAAAAAATTACAAGATGACATCGCCTTGAATTTATCTGCTCTAGGCATTAGAATTATCGCACCGATGCCAGGAAAGGGAACGATAGGAATAGAAGTTCCACGCAAAAATCCTTCGATGGTTTCTATGCGAAGTGTTATTTCTTCTCCAAAATTCCAAAATGCAGATATGGATTTGCCAGTAGTTTTCGGGAAAACGATTTCTAACGAAGTTTTTGTGGCAGATTTAGCCAAAATGCCTCACTTATTGATGGCTGGAGCAACTGGACAGGGAAAATCTGTTGGGATTAATGCCATTCTTACTTCACTGCTTTACAAAAAACATCCTAGTGAATTGAAATTTGTAATGGTAGACCCTAAAAAAGTAGAACTTTCATTGTATTCAAAAATTGAAAGACATTATTTGGCAAAACTTCCAGATGGTGAAGACGCCATTATTACGGATACGCATAAAGTGATTAACACGTTGAACTCTCTTTGTATAGAGATGGATACGCGTTATGATTTGCTGAAAAATGCTTTTTGTAAAAATATTAAGGAATACAATAAGAAATTCACAGAACGCAAACTTAATCCTGAAAACGGTCACCGTTACATGCCTTACATCGTTCTTGTGGTAGACGAATTTGCAGACCTTATCATGACGGCAGGAAAAGAAGTAGAACTCCCAATTGCCAGATTAGCTCAATTGGCAAGAGCAGTAGGAATTCACTTGATTGTAGCGACTCAAAGACCGTCTGTAAACGTCATTACAGGGATGATTAAAGCCAATTTCCCAGCGAGAGCAGCGTTTAGAGTAATTTCTTCTGTGGATTCCAGAACGATTTTAGATTCTACTGGCGCAGAACAATTGATTGGAAAAGGTGATATGCTTTACTTCAACGGAAATGACTTATTGAGATTGCAATGTGCATTTGTAGACACTCCAGAAGTGGAAAAAATTGCAGAATACATTGGCGAACAAAAAGGTTACGCCTCTGCATTTATGTTACCAGAATATTCAGGGGAAGAAACCACTTCTACAGTTGGAAGTTTTGACCCGAATGAAAAAGACCAACTCTTCGAAGAAGCAGCTAGAATTATTGTTTCTACACAACAAGGTTCCACTTCTATGCTTCAAAGACAATTAAAATTGGGCTACAACAGAGCCGGAAGAATTATGGACCAATTAGAAGCTGCAGGAATTGTAGGCGGTTTCAATGGTGCTAAAGCAAGAGAAGTCATGATTTCTGATTTAAATTCTTTGGAAAGTTTCTTGGAAGAATTGAGGAAGTAGGAAGTCCGAAGTCAGAAGATGGAAGACTGAAGATTTAGAAGTTATTTAACATTCTTTAAGTTTTCTTGGCTCGCTTTTTGAAATCTACACCAAGAATCATTAAAAATAAAAACATGAAATATTTTAACAAGATTATATTAGCAAGTGCTTTGGTTGGAAGTTTTACCTTTTCGTTCGCGCAAAAAGTAGATGCTAAAGCCAAAACTATTTTAGAAACCGTTTCTAAAAATTATAAAGCCAAAAAAAATACTTACTTCAAATTTTCTTACGGAACGGGAACTGGAAAAGTGAGCAAAACCGAAACGGGAATCTTCTACTCTACTCCTACTCAGTATAAACTGAATATCATGGGAAATGAGCAGATTTTTGACGGGAAAAAAGTGTACAACATTTCTAAAGAAGACCAAGAAGTGACGATTGCTCAACCGAATGGTTCAGAAAAAGCACTTTCCCCTATCAATTATCTTGATGAATACAAAACAGGATATACCGTAACTTATGCAGGAAAAAGTGGCGGTCTAGACCTCATCAAAATGGTTCCTGTAAAAGATAATGGAGTAAAAAGTGTGGTTTTGTATATCAATACTCCTAAAAAGCAGATTGCTAAAATTGTACAGACTTCATCAGGCAATGATTTGGCCGTGATTACCGTAAATCAATACAAAGAAAACCAAAGTTTAAGTGCTTCTACGTTCAGCTTTGATAAAAACAAGTACAAGAATTACCTCATTACAGAATTATAACGTTAATCCTTCTCATTTTGAGAAGGATTTTTCTATGACATAGAATGCGGAGGCGTTAAAAATAATTGAAATCTAGGCGTTAAAAAATTCCTGCTGTTTGAAGTCGAAGCAAAGCGAAGACAAGTTTCAGGGATTTTAGAATAGATTTCAATTATTTAGCTGAGCATTCAAGTCTTGAACTTTTGGTTCTTTTGTTTCAAGACAAAAGAACTAAAACCAAAATAATTCTAACTTTTTTCATAATTTTGGCAAATGTTAAAGAAACTCGATCAATATATTATAAAAACCTTTTTCGGGCCGTTTCTATTTATTTTCAGCGTGCTGTTTTTCATCTTTATGGTGAATATTGTATGGATTCAGCTTTCGCAGTTTACAGGAAAAGGCTTGAGCAATTGGGAAATTGTAAAATTCTTGTTTTATCTGAGTGTAAACGTTGTCAAAATGGTATTACCATTAACCATTCTTTTGGCTTCCATTATGACTTTTGGAGATTTCGGGGAACGCTATGAACTCGCCGCCATGAAATCTGCGGGAATTTCCCTCACCAGAATTATGATGCCTTTGTTTGTAGTAGTTTCTTTACTCTCTATCATGCTTTTTGTGTTTTCGAATAATGTAATTCCAGATTTTCAGAGGAAGGCCAAAAATATGATGTACAATATTGCCGCCACCAAACCCGCCATCAACTTTACCGCAGGACAATTCATCAACTCATTGCCTGGAGCAACAGTAAAATTTGACAAAATTTATGGGGAAAACGGCGAACATTTAGAAGGCGTTTTTGTGCACAAAGTGGCTAATGCTTATGAAGACCAAAGAACTATTATTGCTAAAAAAGGTGAATTTACACCCGCTGCGAATAGAAATTATTTGAAATTGGTTTTATATGATGGCTATATTTTCGAGGATAATATTCAAGACAAAAATTATTTAGAACGACTTAAACAGCCTGGTCAATCGGTAAAATTTGATTCTCTGGTTCAGCATTTTGACGTGAGTGATGTCATCAACAAAGCCATTGAAGACGAAAAAATTACAGACGATTACCGTTTTCAAAATTATAAAGAGATTAATAAAACGATTGTAAAGGTTAAGAAAGAAAACGACTTTAGTTTTAACTCTATTAACTCTGAAATGGTAGGACAAACCAATAATTATGTGACTTACATCGACAAAATTAAAAATCCTGCCAAACCTACAGAACCTTTTGCAATAGAAAAATTAAAAGAAGATAAAAGGTTAGAAGTACTCTATCAAGCGTATACTAAAATTTCTTTTCTACAAAACGAAAAAAAGAATAAGGATACCCAAATCTTAGATATTGTAAAGTATTACAATAAGATTATCATGTATCAACAAGGGATTATTGCTTATTCCGTGACGTGTCTTATTTTCTTTATGATTGGCGCAAGTTTAGGTTCTATCATCAGAAAAGGAGGTGTAGGTTTACCTGTAGTGATTGCAATTATCATTTTTATTGTCTTCTATGTGATGAACTTGACCGTAGAAAATATTACTTGGAAGGGAAAACTCAATCCTTATTTCGGAGCTTGGCTTTCTAATTTGGTTTTATTTCCTTTCGGTGTTTGGCTCACGTATAAAGCGCTTACCGATTCTCAAGTTTTCGATGTAGAAAAATATAAAGCCTTGACGAAGCCTCTTTGGAGCAAATTTGTGAAAGAAAGAGAGCATGAAAGGTATCAATAAATCTAGATTCTAGATACTAGATACTAGATATGAGATGCAAGATGTTATAATAAAAAAACTCCAGAAATGGACTGCCCCCAAAAAGTTAGACACTTTTTAGGGGCATTTTTTATGGGGAAAAGTAAATATTCATTAGACTTTAAATTAAAAGCTATAAAGAGATATCACAAAGGGGATATTGGAACAGACGATTTAGGAAAACGCATTGGAGTTTGTGGTTCCTTGGTTCGTAAATGGATAAAATTTTATGAACTTTATGGAGTTTCAGGACTTGTTCGGCTTTCCAATACGCATTACACAAAAGATTTTAAATTAAAGATTTTATCAGTAATTGAGAAAGAGAATTTAAGTTTAAAAGAAGCGTCGAGAAGGTTTAATATTCCTGCGGAGTCCAGTATTCTTAGTTGGCAGCGTAATTACAAAAAAAATGGTATTTTAGGTTTAGAAAACATACCCAGAGGAAGACCTAAAACCATGAGTAATTACACGCGAAAAAAAAAGAAAACAGGCAAACCCTTAACAAGGGAGGAAGAACTGTTGGAGAGGATTTATTATTTAGAAGCCGAGAACGCCATTTTAAAAAAGTTAGACGCCTTAATTCAGGAAAGGAAAAATCCAAAGCCATCGAAGAGTTAAGGCAGGACTTTGATTTAGCAGTACTACTGCATTGTACATCGATGGCAAGAAGCAGTTTTTATTACTATCAAAAACGCTTTCAAATGAAAGATAAATATGCGGAAATAAAAGAAATGATTAAGCAGATTTATCATCGTCACAAAGGAAGGTTGGGCTATAGAAGAATTACTTTGCTTTTGAAAGAAAAAGGAATTTTGATTAATCACAAAACTGTTTTACGACTTATGAAAATATTAGGTTTAAAGAGTATTATCCGAGTGAAGAAATATAAATCTTACAAGGGAGAGCAAGGGAAAATTGCGCCCAATGTTCTACAGAGGAATTTCAAATCGGACACTCCTAATCAGAAATGGGCAACCGATGTTACAGAGTTTAATGTATCGGGTAATAAACTTTATCTATCTCCAATCATCGATTTATTTAATGGTGAAATTGTCAGTTTTGACTTATCTGAAAGACCTGTGTTTAGCCAAATCATCAGAATGCTAAAGAAATCATTCAGAAAAGTAAAATCTACACAAAACATCATTCTACATTCTGATCAAGGTTGGCAATATCAAATGAAACATTACCAAAACTTGTTAAAAGAAAAAGGTATTATTCAAAGTATGTCCCGAAAAGGAAACTGTTTGGACAATGCGGTGATAGAAAACTTTTTTGGAACGATAAAATCAGAAATGTTTTATGCCAGAAAGTTTGGTTCCATTCAGGAACTTAAGATGGAAATAGTGAAGTACATTCACTATTACAACAATGATAGAATAAGACTCAATCTCAAAGGAAAGAGTCCGGTACAGTACCGAACTCTTTCCTTTGAAAATATTGTTTAATTTTGTCTAAACTTTTGGGTGCAGTCTAAAATTCTGGAGTTTTTTGTTTTGCTTATGTTTATAGCATTAGATTTTGAAAATATCTGTTTCTTTTGCTTTAAGATGTTCGTCTGCTAATTTCACATACTTGTCAGTCAGTTCTTGGATTTTAGCTTCTGTATCTTTGATGATGTCTTCAGAAACGCCATCTAATTTTTTAAGTTCTTTCATACCATCTTGTCTAGCATTTCTGATAGTTACTTTGGTTTGTTCGGTTTCCGCTTTCGCTTGTTTTGCTAAATCTTTACGTCTTTCTTCAGTTAATGGTGGAACATTAAGAATAATTGTATCTCCATTGTTAGAAGGTGCAAAACCAAGGTTAGAATTGATAATCGCTTTTTCAATGGCGTTAATCGCTGATCTATCCCATGGTTGAATAGAAATCGTCATCGCATCTGGAACAGATACATTCGCCACTTGATTGATTGGCGACATTGCTCCGTAATATTCTACCACAACATCTTGAACCATAGATGTAGAAGCTCTACCTGCTCTAATTTTTTGGAAAGCGTGATCAAGGTGCTTAATTGCAGCATCCATTTCTTGCTTTACCATATCCATAATCATGTTTAATTCTTCCATTGTATATTGAAAATTTGATAAGTTACACATTATATATTCACAAGAGTTCCTACTTCTTCTCCTAAGACTACTTTTAATAAATTACCGTCTTTATTCATGTCAAAAACAATGATGGGTAAATTATTTTCTTTACTTAGGGTAAATGCAGTCATGTCCATTACTTTTAAATCTTTCTCAAAAACTTCGTCATAAGAAAGCGAATTGAATTTCACTGCATCTGCATTTTTTTCTGGGTCAGAATCGTAGATTCCATCTACTCTCGTTCCTTTCAGAATTACATCTGCACCAATTTCTATTGCTCTCAATGTAGCTGCAGTATCTGTCGTAAAATACGGGTTACCTGTTCCTGCTCCGAAAATCACCACTCTTCCTTTTTCCAAGTGTCTTACTGCTCTTCTTTTGATGAAAGGTTCAGCTACTTTGTCCATTTCGATTGCCGATTGCAATCTGGTTTTAATGCCTTGATCTTCTAGTGCGCCTTGTAACGCCATTCCATTAATTACGGTAGCCAACATTCCCATATAATCACCTTGCACTCTATCCATACCTTTGGCTGCTCCTGCTACTCCACGGAAAATATTTCCTCCTCCTATTACAATTGCTAATTCTACGCCTGCATCTACTACTTTTTTAATTTCTTTAGCATATTCTACCAATCGATCATTATCAATTCCGTATTGTCTGCTACCCATTAAAGCTTCTCCGCTTAATTTTAAAAGAACTCTTTTGTATTTCATTGTTATATTTTTATCAAAATTGGTGTCTCAAAAAGTATAGATTTGAGGCAAAAAATAAATTTACTGCAAATATAATGAATCGTAAAGAATTTCGTTAATAGAATTATGTTTTCACATTTAATTTTTGTTAAAGTGTAAAATAAATTATTTTTGCAAAGTTATAATTGAAATTTTGAAGAAACTATTTACCACATCCTTCTGTTTATTCGCATTATGGGCTTCTGCACAAACTGGAACCAAGGTCTATCCTTTTCTCAATGTTCCCGTTTCTGCCAGACAAGCTGTATTAGGTGGTGATGCCGTTTCTGTAAGAGATTATGACGTGAATTTTGCAGCCATCAATCCTGCTTTGATGAATCTAGACATGGACAATAGAATCGGGATTAATTACGGTTCTTACATTGCGGGTTCTAATTTAGGAAGCATTAATTACGTGAAAGATTTAACGGCAGGACATTTCATTTCCGTCAATGCTAGAGTTTTAGACTTCGGAAAGACACCTAGAACAGATGAATTCGGGAATGTAAATGGCGAATTTTCTGCAATGGATGCTTCATTTGGTGTAGGTTATGCTTATCAGTTTGATGATGATTTCACGGTTGGCGCCAATGTGAATTACCTGACTTCTAAAATCGACAATTATACTTCTTCGGCCATTTCTGCGAATGCTGGAGTGACTTATCACAATGAACAATCCAAAGAAACTTTAGCTCTAGTTTTCAGAAATTTTGGCTATCAAATCAAATCTTACAACGGAACCAAAGAACAATTGCCTTTCCGAGCAGATATCGGTTACACCAAAATTTTGCCAGATTTTCCTTTAGCTTACACCATTACTTATCATGATTTGCAGCAATTCAATATTTCTCAATCGTATGATATTAATGGCAAAGAAGTTGGTTTTGGTAGAAAATTGATGGATCATCTTTCTGGCGGAATCGAATTGTTTCCTGAACAAGCCTTCAACATTAGAATGGGTTATAATGTAAAACGCGGAAACGAACTCGCTGTTTTGGACCAAAGAAATTTCTCTGGATTGAGTTTTGGCTTTGGAATCAAAATCTCTTCTTTTAGGTTTGATTATTCCCATGTTCGTTATCACAACGCCGACAATGTGAATCAAATTGGCTTAATGCTGGATTTGGTAGAACTTTCTGGAAATAGACGTTGATTATTTTAAATTTTAGATTCTAGATTTTAGATTCTAGATTTTAGATTTTAGTAAACTAATCGAAAGAAATCTTTTGTATATTTGGATTAAAAGTTAAAGTATGAAAAAAATTGGGACTTTAATTCTCTTATTTTCTGTTTTTGGGATTTTTTCGGCACAAAAAAATGATGGCTTGAAAATCTCACAAAGTAAGAGTCAATATTCTATTAATGACACTATTCCGAAAATCATTTATCCACAAAGATGGGAAAATAATAAAACTTTGGTTTTACTTAATGAACAACCTACTTCCCTTGCAAGTTTAACTACTATAAATCCCGAACATATTGAAAATATTAAAATTGAAAAAGAAAAATTTAATTTTAAAAACAAAGAATATGACTCGAAAATCATTGTAAGAACGAAAACAAAATTTACTCCTCCTTTTATTAATATCAGTGAATTAATTTCGAAATATACCCATCTAAAAAAGGAAGATAAATTTATTTATAGTATAGACGGAGAAGTTGTAAATTCAAACGAAAAATATATACTTGTTGACGAAAAATATATAATGCAGATTAAGGTTGTAAAACTTGACAATGTAGAAGAAAATCTTTACTTAATTAAAATCTTAACAAGACGGAAAGAGAATCTGAATAAAGCAAATGAGATTATGATTAGAGGTAATGAATTATCAATGATTAAATAAACACAGCGGAAAACCAGTTACCTTTTGACAATTATTTTTTTAGAAAAATAACCTTCAAAAAATATAAATTTAAACCTCGTTTAAGCAGTTTTAAACGAGGTTTATTATTTTAACCCAAACATTTATTTGACTTACAAATAAAATTTTCTCAGTTAAATTTGTAAATATGGCTCATGGAAGATATAAAATGCAAGCCAAGTCATTCTTGCAAGTAAAAGATTGCTAGAAAAAAGCATAAAGTTCACAAATACTTATCATGAAATCATTCATTATTGTGAGACTATTTCTGAAAAAAAATAATGTTAGAAAGAAATTTTTTATTTTTCATTATTACTATTTTTCTTAAAAGACTACACCAATTAATAAACTTTTCTATAATACTGCCTTTTAGTTATATTATTTAATTATCATTTGAACGAATCTGCCGTAGAATGATTTTTATTATGAAATCAAAAAAAAATAAATTCATGACTTATTATTAAAATAAAATACCTAGCTTAGCCGCCCTCTTTTAGTCAAAAACCTTTCTATAAGGGAATTAACAAAAAATGAAGCAAAAAGGACAAATTGTAGAGATTTTACCAACCTCACCTATTTACAGTAGTGATTTATCATCGAGTTTATCTACTGAGACAGATTTTTTATCTGCTTCTCAAAAAAGACAATATTCTCTTTTTGATGGAATTTTGGTAGGCGAACATGATGGTTGGTCTAATTTTAGGTTAGGTCAAAGAAAAGGAATTAATGTAGGTGGTAAAAAAAAACCACTATATGTAATAGGAATAAATAAAAAAGAGAATAGAGTTTTTGTAGGAGAAGGAATAGACCATCCTGGACTTTTAACAAAAGTAATAGCCATTGAAAAAAATGAAAATATCGATTACAAAAAGATCTTAACATTAGAAAATAACACCCCAGTAGAATTAAAAATTGAGCTAGAAAACCATTCAGTCCCTGCATTTTTTTATGAATTTGAACATTACATCTTCATAAGACTTAACAAATTGTTTAGAATTGATCTCTTCAACCATAAAATATCTATACATTATAAAAACACAATGTTATTAAACATTTTTATACCCTAAACATTATGAAATTAAAAATTTCTTTCTTGGCATGCATTCTAACAGTGTTTGCTTTTGCGCAATCAGCGCCTTCTTACTATTCTGGTATTAATTTCAGCAAAACAAAAAATGATCTTAAATCAGATCTTGCTACACTTATTACCAATACCCACACCCAGAATATTTCTTATTCTGCAGGACTAGCAGATCTTTTTAAAACCAGTGACGCAGATCCTCAAAATCCTTCTAATTTATTATTGATTTATGGATCTCAGGCATCTGGAACTCATCAAAGAAGCCGTCCTTATTCTGCAACTTGGAATAGAGAGCACGTTTATGCAAAATCAAAAGGAACGCCAAATTTAGGAACATCTGGCCCTGGAGCAGATGGCCACCATCTTCGTCCTGCAGACAATACATTAAATAGTACGAGAGGAAGTTTATTATTTGACGATGGCTCAGGTGCTACGGCTTATTCTACTAATAGAGGTGGATGGTATCCAGGAGATGAATGGAAAGGTGACGTAGCAAGAATATTAATGTACATGTACGTGAGATATAAGAGTCAATGTTTACCTCTAAATATCACAATGAATCCAGCTACTTATTCTTCTGATTTCCCAGATATACTTCTTAAATGGAATGTAGAAGACCCTGTTTCTGACTTTGAAAGAAACAGAAATAATGTAGTGTATAATATTCAACATAATAGAAACCCATTCATAGACAATCCATATTTAGCAACCGTAATTTGGGGTGGCCCATCTGCACAGAATACTTGGCCAGACAGCATTTCTGGAGGCGGAAGTGGCTCAACAACAGATACCGAAGCGCCTACAGCTCCCACAAATTTAAATGTGACAGGAAAAACTTCTACAAGTATTGTTTTAGCATGGACAGCATCTACGGACAAAGTAGGAATTGCTAGCTATGATGTCTACGTAGACAATGTATTTAAAACAACTGTTTACACTCCTGGAACTACTATTTCTGGTTTATCCCCATCTACAACATATAGTTTTTACATTGTAGCCAAAGATTACGCGGGAAATAAATCTACAAACAGCACTACAGTAAATGGAACAACAGAAGCAACAGGAGGAACAGGAGATACTGGTGGAACAGGCTCTGGAACATCTTGCGGTACGGAAGATTTTGAAAGCATTCCTACAGGTGGCTCTACATCAGACTCTTCTTATGCAGGAAGAACTTGGACTAATAAAAACATTTTATGGACTGCAACTAGCGCAAGAACAGATTCACAGATTTACATAGATGGAAATAACAATAAAGCGATTTGCATTAAAAACGGAACATTAAAATCTTCTACTATTTCTGGAGGAATAGGTTCTTTAACGGTTAAAACCTATTTGCCTTTTTCTGATTCTGCGGGAAGCTATACTCTTAAAATAAATGGTGTAGTAAAAGCTCAAATCCCTTATTCTAAAACAGCAACAACACAAGTGATTAATGACATTAATGTTGAAGGAAATGTAATTATAGAATTAGTAGATACTAGTAACAATAGAGTCTCTTTTGATAATTTAACATGGACTTGTTATTCTGCAATGGCTACCGAGGACGTAAATTTAAAAAATTCAAAATTATCCATATATCCAAATCCAGTAACCAACAACGAGTTTTACATTAGCGGTATTACGAAAAAAGAGACTATTCAAATCTATGATTTAAATGGCAAATTGATTCAAGTTGTAAAAAATGTAGGAAATAAAGAAAAAGTTAATCTTACTAAATTGCCAAAAGGAGTTTACATTATAAAAACTCAAGGTAAATCAACAAAAATAATTGTAAACTAATTATAAATTGTAATGAGAAAAAGCCAGAAGAAAATTTTCTTCTGGCTTTTTTATTATGATCTTTTTCTTTCACTTGATAACTAAAATCCAATAATTTTAAATTATTTTTTCTTTTTGGATTTAGATTTGGTGGGTCTTTCTTCTTGAAAAGAGATAACTTTTCCTTTGCTATTGATGACTTTTTTGGTGAGTTGGGTTACCATTTCTATGAGCTCTTCTTTGAATTTTTGTGCTTCGTATTCGCCTTTTTCAATTTTTCTGAGTTTTTGTTCCCACTCTCCTGTTAATTCGGCACTTTTTAACAATTCATCTTCTATGGTATCAATTAAATCAATACCCGTTTGAGTCGCGAAAAGATTTTTCCTCTTCTTTTCGATGTATTTTCTTTTAAAAAGTGTTTCTATGATGTTTGCTCTGGTAGAAGGTCTACCGATGCCGTTGTTTTTCAAAAGTTCACGCAGTTCTTCGTCTTCTACCTGTCTTCCTGCGGTTTCCATGGCTCTTAACAATGTAGCTTCTGTATATGGTTTTGGCGGAGAAGTTCTTCCCTGATGCACGAAAGGTTCGTGTTCGCCTTTTTCGCCTACTGTAAATTCGGGAATAAGTTGTTCTTCGCTTTTTTCTTCTTTCTCGTCCTTTTCAGCATTATTTTTAGAATCTTTGGCATAGACTAAACGCCAACCTGGCTCGAGAATTTGTTTTCCCGATGCTTTGAAATTGATGGTTCCTACCTGACCTTCTACCAAAGTATTGGAAATTTTACATTCTGGATAAAAAACCGCTATAAAACGCTTTGCCACCAAATCATAAACTAATTTTTCTTCTCTGGTTAAATTGGAAGTTGGCGGAATTTCCGTAGGGATAATCGCATGATGGTCAGTCACTTTGGCATCATCAAAAACGGCTTTTGACATTGGAATTGGCGCTTCTAAAAGAGGAGCCGTTAAGTCTGAATAAAAATTCATGCTTCTGAGAATTCCCGAAATTTTTGGATATAAATTCTCCGAAAGGTAGGTGGTATCTACTCTAGGATAAGTGGTGTGTTTTTTTTCGTAGAGGCTTTGGATATAATTGAGTGTGCTTTCTGCAGAAAATCCATATTTTTTATTGGCTTCTACCTGAAGTCCAGTTAAGTCGAACAATCGAGGATTTTTTTCTTTTCCTTCTTTGATTTCAAAAGCAATGATTTCAAAAAGATTTTGTTTGAGATATTCCAAACCTTTTTCTGCTCTTTCTGCCGATTGTAAACGGTCAATTGCCGCTGTGAAAACCACTTCTCGGTATTTGGTTTTGAGTTCCCAATAGTCTTTTTGCACGAAAGCGTCTATTTCTTTTTGGCGTTTCACGAGCATTGCCAAAGTAGGTGTTTGCACTCTCCCAATGGATAAAACAGCTTTGTTTCCGCCAAATTTTTTGGTGAATAAACGGGTAGCATTAATTCCGAGAAGCCAATCTCCTATTGCTCTAGCGTTTCCTGCTAAGTAGAGATTTTTGTAATCTTCGGCAGATTTTAATTTTTCAAAACCTTCTTTTATGGCATCTTCGGTCAAAGAAGAAATCCAGAGTCTTTTTACGGGTTTGTCACATTTGGCTTTTTGTAAAACCCATCGCTGAATAAGCTCTCCTTCTTGACCAGCATCCCCACAATTGATGACCTCCTCACATTCTTTGACCAAAGATTCAATAACTTTGAACTGTCTTTCTACTCCGATATTGTTGATTAATTTAATTCCGAAATTTTTAGGAATTATGGGCAGTAAGAAGAGATTCCACGCTTTGTATTCGGGTGCATAATCGTGAGGCTCTTTCAAGGTACACAGATGTCCGAAAGTCCACGTTACGCAATAACCATTGCCTTCCATATAGCCACTTTTAGGAGTTGTAGCTCCCAAAACTTTGGCAATATCTCTTGCTACACTTGGTTTTTCTGCAATACAAAGTTTCATTTTCAAAATCTAAATGGGGTGCAAATTTGCAATTTTTTATAAACTTTTGAAACATAAATGTACAAAATAAAAAACTGCTCTAAAAATTAGAGCAGTAAAATTAAATTTAGTTATTGTGAAAAAAAATAGTATTCTTTTAATTATTATTTTCGAAAACGTTAATCAACGCTTGTTGTTGCATCACATCGAACTTGCTGGCATTGAGGTTAAAATTTGCCTGAAGCCAACTGTTTCTTACCACAAAAAATGTATAAGCATCCATCAATCCTTCTTTATATTTTTCTTCAGAACGCTCGAAAGATAATTTTTGATTTTCGAAATTTTGTTGTAAAATTTTATTTTTTTCAATGGCATTGTCATATTGTTCTGCAATTATATTGAGTGTTTTGTACAATTCATTCAGTTTTCTTTGATTTTCAAAAACAGTGTATTGTTGGTCTAATTTTGCGGTCTCAACAGCATTTTTTACCTGAAATTTTTGAAACAGAGGAACATTCAGTCCTATAGAAACCTGAGAATTTTTGTTCTGATTAAACTGGGTTGAAAAATTAGTGGTTATATCTTCTTTCAAATTTTTGTTGAAAAAAGAAGACCATTGATATTGTGCCGTAATGGTAGGCAAATAATCTGATTTTGCAGCTTTAATCTTCATTTTTGCAGCTTCCAATTCTTTTTGATTTTCAATAAAAATTGGATTTTTTTGCACCAAATTGTCAATCATTTCTTTTGAATTGATAAAATTTGGCGTTATTTCTGAATTTTCGTCCGAAACAAAATCGATGCTGTCTTTATTAATATTGAGTGCTGCCAAAAGATTAATTTTAGAAATATTCATTTGGTTTTGCGCCGAAATCCATTGTTCTTGTATGGTTCCAAAGTTGGCTTTGATGTCGTAAACATCACTTTTTGCACGATTTCCAATTTCTACTTCTTTTTCGGTTCTGGCAATTTGTTCTTTCATACCAGAAATTTGTGGTTCTAATACTTCAAACCAAGATTTATCTTTCATATATTGAAAAAACAAACCAACAATGCTGAGTTTAACATCGTTTTGAACGGTTTTCAATCGGTATTCTGAACTTTCTTTATTAATTTTAGAAAGAGAAATATTAAGATAATTTTTCCAGTTGAATAATTCTGTACTTGCCAACGCATAGAAATTGTCCGTTTGCGTATTAATCGCTTCTCTTTGATTGTTCTGCGTATTGATGCCGTTTCCAAAACTGTAATTATGATTGATGCCGATACTTGCCGAAGGAAGCAAATTTCCTTTAGCAGTATTGATTTGTCTTTGGTTTTTGCTTACATTAATAATGCTTTGTTGCACTTCCGGACTGTTTTTCATGGCAAAATCTAGACATTGTTGCAAGTTCCATTTTTGCTGAGCCGGCAAAAAATTAATCAGCAATATGAAGAAGAGTTTTTTCATTGTCAGTTGATTGTTGATAGTTGTTGGTTGTCAGTAAAAATTCCATCAACTTTCAACCGACAACCATCAACTAAGTTTATTCGTATTTTAAGTAATTTACAAGGTTTATTTTTGTAGCTCTGTATGCTTTGATGCTTACCACAGCAAATGTTAACAGCAACAGCATTGCAAAACTCAAAATGTATGGCCAAATTGGCATTTCGATTCTGTAAGCGAAATCTTTCAACCACTCGTTCATGGCGTAATAACCAAATGGAATACTGATAATTACAGCAATTGAAGCGATAATTAAAAATCTTTTGGTTAAATCCCAAACAATTGTTCTTTCGTCTGCTCCCAAAGTTTTTTTGATGGCGACATCTTTCAATTTTTGTTCAATTAAAAGAGAAGACAAGGCAAATAAACCAAGCAATGCCACCAACAAAACCACTATATTTAAAATGGTAAAAAGTGTTTGTTGCTTTTGGAATTTCTCAAAAGTTTTGGCAAATTGTTTATCCACAAATTCATAATCAAAAGGATAACCTGGTTCTGCTTTGGTGAGCCAAAATTGTTTAATTCTTTCTAAAGTCCCATCAATATCGTCGCCAGTAAGTTTTATTTGCAGATTAGACATATTGTTTTTTGCCCAGTTTCTATCATAATTAAAGAAAAGAATAGGTTCTACAGGTTTATCAACTCCATTCACATAAAAATCTTTGAGAACGCCTATAATTTTGTATTTTTTCTTGTCTTCCCAACCAGGATAAATTTCTTTGCCAAGCGCGTTATCTTTGTTCCAGCCCATTTGTTTAATGAATGTTTCGTTGGCAATAGCTCCAGAAATAGTATCAGAAGCCAGACGTAAATCTAAATCTCTACCCGAAACAAATTTCATTTTGTAGAATTTAAAATAATTATAATCTATACCACCAACTCCTACATTATTAATTGTTTTTGTAGTATCTATTGCATTTTTAACAGATGAAGAATTCATTAATCCTAAGCCTATTCTAAATACAGAACTTGTAATATCTTGTACACCTGCTATTTTTGAAACTTCGTTTTTAAGTCTTATGTATTTTTTAGAATTATAATCATTTTGCCAATCTGTTTTTTTGAATTGAATTTGAATCACCTGATCACCTTTGAAACCCAAATCTTTATTCATCATGTATTTTACCTGACTATGAATAATTAAAGAACAAATAATGAAAAACGAAGAAATAATCAATTGTAAACTCAAAATAGAATTTCTCAACCAAACGCCACTTTTACTTCTTGCAAAATTACCTTTCAAAGTATTAATTGGTTTAAAATTAGACAAATACATCGCAGGAATAACACCTGAGATCAATGCAAAAACCAACAATAAAACTCCGGAATAGATAAAAATTCGATAATCATTCAGTAAAATTTCTTTTCCTAAGAATTTGTTATAAGATGGCAACAATAGTTCTATAGAAGCAAATGCAATAATGTAAGCGACAAGACAAATAATTAAATTTTCTAATAAAAATTGAGCGATAATTTTAGACTTAGAACTTCCAATTGCTTTTCTTACGCCCACTTCTTTGGCGCGTTGAGAAGCTTGCGCCGTTTTTAAATTAACCAAATTAATTCCTGATAAAAGCAAAATTAAAGCAGAAAGACCAAGCAAAATCATAATCGATTTTTTGTCACCTTTTTCTACACCCTCGCTTTTAGCTTCTAATTTCATATCCGAAATTGGTGTTAAAAAAACATTGGCTTTGTTTTTCTCATCATATTTTTCCCCCCATTTTTCAGAAGCAATTTTTTCTTGTTCAGACATTTGAGCAGAGAGTTTTTTCTCTAGAGCTGCAACATCAGTACCTGACTTTAATTTAAAATAACCTATGTAACTATAATTGGTCCATTCTAATTTTTTTTGATCCAAACCAGGATGTCTCATAATGAATCCTGGCTTAAAAACGGTATTCTTTTCTGGTATTTTGTAAACTACAGTAATGATTAAAGATTTATTTTCATTATCATCTAGTTTCACGGTTTTCCCAATACAATTTTTATATTCATTTCCAAATAGAGACTTAGCGGTTTCTTCAGAAATGGCTATTTTACCATTATCACTGATGGCATTTTTAAAACTCCCTGCCAATTTTTCCATTGGAAAAAAATCAAAATAAGTTTCACTAGCTCTACAAGATGTAATATAAACAGATTTTTCACCTGCCATCAATCTTGTTTTATAAGCTCCCCAAGAATTGGCAATGGCAAAATCCTCTATTTCTTTAAATTTTTCTTTTGATACCGCCAATGCAGGAAAGCTAGAAACCACAATATTTCCGAAATCAGAATTGGAATTTTCTACCAAATAAATATTTTCTTTATTAGGAATCCATTGTTCATAAGATTTTTCGTCTTGCCAATGGATAAAAGCCATTAGAAAAATGCATAAACCTAAGCTTAATCCCAAAACATTAATAATGGTAGAAAGCCAGTTTTTTTTATAGTTAGCAAATGCTATTTTGAGCCAATTGTTTAACATAATTTCTAGTGTTTTGTTTCTAGTGTATTGTATTTGGCTAAAAACCAAATAGTAAACACTAAAATTTATTCATATTTCAAATATTTCACAAGGTTTACCTTTGTAGCTCTATATGCTTTGATGCTTACTACTGCAAAAGTTAAGAGAAGCAAAATCACTAAACTAAATATATATGGAAAAACTGGCATATCTATTCGGTAAGCGAAATCTTTCAGCCATTCGTTCATTAGATAAAAACTTATCGGAATGCTTACGAAAACTGCCATTGCTGAAATCCACAAGAATTGTTTGGTAAGTCCAAAAACCAATGTACTTTCCGAAGCTCCCAAGGTTTTTCTGATGGCTACGTCTTTCAATTTTTGTTCAATCATTAATGATGACAAAGCAAATAATCCTAACAATGCCACCATTAAAACCATGGCATTGAGAATCGTAAAAAGTGTTTGTTGTTTTTGGTATTTCTCAAAAGATTTTGCAAATTGTTTATTGATAAAATAACCATTAAAAGGATAGCCTTGTTCTACTTTGCTTGTCCAATAATCTTTAAGTCTGTTTATCGTTCCGTCAATATCATTTGCTTTTATTTTAACCTGAATATTATCCATATTATAACGTTTCCATTCTGTTTCTCTGTAGTGGAAAAAAATTATAGGTTCTACTTCGCTTTTCAAACTTCGGATGTTGAAATCTTTTACAATTCCTACAATTTTATATGGTTTATAATCAAAACCTGGTTTAATTTCTCTCTTGATAGCTTGGTCGTTTGTCCAACCAAATTTTCTCACAAAAGCTTCGTTTACTAAAACTGTATTAATAGTATCTGATGCCAATTTCGGATTTAGCCAACGTCCTTTTAGAAGCTTAGCTCCAATAAACTGAGGATAATCATAATCCATAGAACCGTGTTGCGCTTGGATGCTTGTATCCATATAATCCATATTAGAACTACTGAAACTATTTGTTCCTGGAGGCGCTTCGGAATAAGAAATGCTTTCAACACCAGAAATTTTTGCCATTTCCGCTTTTAATCTTTCATATTTTAGCCAAGGTTTTTGTCCGTATTCATTAAAATTAATTTGATAAACTTGTTTGCCGTCATAACCCAAATCTTTATTCATCATATATTTCACTTGGCTATGAACAATTAAACCACCAATAATGAAAAAAGATGAAATAACCAATTGAATAGAAAGAATTCCGTTTCTAAGCCAAATCCCATGTTTGCTTCTCGAAAAATTGCCTTTCAAAGTTTCAATTGCTTTGAAATTTGACAAATAAATTGCAGGAATAATCCCAGAAATTAAAGTCACTAACAAAACCATCAATAAAGAATAGAAGTAAATTCGCCAATCGTTCATTGTAATTTCTTTGTTAAAGAATTTGTTGAAACTTGGCAACAAAATTTCCGTTAAAACGAGTGAAAGAAAATACGACATGATACAAATGATAAATGTTTCTAGTAAAAATTGAAAAATTAAAGAAGTTTTACTGCTTCCAATGGCTTTTCTTACACCCACTTCTTTTGCTCTTTGTGAAGATTGAGCGGTTTTCAGATTTATGAAATTAATGGCAGATAAAATCACAATTAAAACTGAAAGTGTAAACAGAATTAATAACGTTTTGAAATCTGGCATTCCAAACCAAGTAGATTTTGCATGCAATTTTATTTTATCTAAAGGCGTAAGCAAAGAATCTGTAGGACCATACATGTCAATATATTGCTGAGGTGTAATGCCAGAACCTTTAGATTGCAACTTTGCTCTGAGCATAATAATATCTAGAAATTTTTTCTCAAAACTTCTAGGATCTGCACCTTTTTTCAACATAAAAAAACAACCATAATTGAAATTCCCCCATTGTTCTTTATCATTTTTTAATTGGTCGGCTGGTTTTATAACAAAATTTGGGTTTATCTGGGTATTTCCTTCTGGTAATTCGTAAACTGCGGTTACAATAAAATTAGTGGTGTTAATTTTGATGGTTTCTCCTATCACATCTGTTTTGCCAAAAAGATTCAGTGCTGTTTGTTTTGAAATAATAATATCAGTATCATTTTTCAAAGCATTTTTATAACTTCCAGAAATTAGTTTGAAAGGAAAAAAATTAAAAAAGTTCTCCGAAAAAGCAAAACCATTTTCTTGGTAAACAGATTTATACTTAGTCGTCATCTTGTAAGCACTCCCTGTATTCGTCATTAAAACAAAATCCTCAACTTCTGAGATTCTTTTCTTTGCATTTTCTGCTAACGGAACAGAAATAGCAGCTCCATAAGTATTTTCCTTTTTATTATACGTTTGAAAATAGTAGATATTATCCTTTTTGGGATTCCATTTTTCGTAAGATTCTTCGTCATTCCAATGCATGAGAATGAGCATAAAACCAGTTAAACCTACCGTTAATCCAAATAAATTGATAAACGTAGAAAGCCAGTTCTTTTTATAATTGATAAATGCTATTTTGAGCCAGTTTTGTAACATAATCGTTCATTTTGTCCGATGTCCGAAGCTGGATGTCGGATGATTAAAAATTAAAATTTAAGCAGTATACAACTTCAGACTTCCGTCTTCCATATTCTTACTTTTTATTCAAAATCCTTAGCATCAGCTTTTTCGAAAGCATCTTTTCTTTGGGTTGCGTGTTCTTCACTGTAGATTTCGCCATCTTTCATATTCACAATTCTGGATGCAAAACCAGCATCATAAGAAGAGTGTGTTACCATTACGATGGTAGAACCTTCGCGGTGAAGTTCTGCCAAAAGATTCATTACTTCGTTTCCGTTAGAACTATCAAGATTTCCTGTTGGTTCGTCGGCAAGAATCAATTTTGGTCTCGTTACCAAAGCTCTGGCAACAGCAGCACGTTGCTGTTGACCACCTGAAAGTTGCTGTGGATAATGTTTTGCACGATGTGCAATGTTAATTTTCTCCATAATTTCTTCTACACGTTTTTTTCTTTCTGAGGAAGAAACACCGTTGTAGATTAATGGAAGTTCTATGTTTTCGTAAACTGTTAGTTCATCAATCAAATTAAAATTCTGAAAAATAAACCCAATATTTTTCTTTCTGATGTCAGATTTTTTCTTCTCAGAAGTTCCTACAGTTTCTGTAGTTTCAAAAAGATAAGAACCTTCTGAAGCCGCATCCAAAAGCCCGAGAATATTCAGCAAAGTAGATTTTCCGCAGCCCGAAGGTCCCATTATTGCTACAAATTCTCCAGGTTTTATATTGAGGCTCACTTTGTTAAGCGCTGTAGTTTGTACGTCTTCTGTTTTATAGATTTTTGATAAATTGCTTGTTGTAATCATAATTTTATAGTTGTTGGTTGATGATTTTTTTTAATATTATATAAAAAGTTCAATAATCATTGTTATTAATAGTAATAATAGTTTTTGAATTATATTATTTTAAAGCTCCGAAGGAGCGGAATCTGTGTAAAAAATATGCGAGTTGCAGATAGAGAACTCCGTAGGAGTTCAATCTTTTTTAACATTTTGGAGTTAGAGATAGCGCACCTACGGCGCGCACCGTTAATCATTCCATTTCTACACAGATACTGCTCCTACGGAGCAACCCGATTTTATTTTTAAATTTTAACTTTTCCCTTTTAAATTATTTCACATAAATTTTCGCTAAAGAACTGCTTTCTTGCTGAATATTTTTGTATTTCAAATTTTCAAGATTAATTTTTGCAACGCTATTAGCATTTATTTTAATTTCTTCCGTACTTCCGCTCAGATTAACTTTAGAAGCAGAACTCGCATCAATTTCAATGATTTTAGATTGAACTTTAGACTCTAAAAATGCTGCACTAGAAATATTTACAAATAATTTTTCTGCAAAAATATTTCCCGTCACTTTTCCTGCACTGTCGAGGTTTATTTTTAGTTTATTCAATTGAAAATCATCATTAATAAAAATTTGTCCGGCACTAGAAGCCGAAAGTCTCTCAAAATCTGGCGTATAAACCGTAACTTCTGCATTTACATTGTTTATAGAATTATTTTGATTGTTATATTCTACTTTTAAAATTCCGTTTTCAGACGAAACTACGATGTAATTAATTGCGTTAGAACTTACCACAACTTTTTGTTGAGGTGCTTTTTTTATGTAAACTTTCATAGCAGAATTCGCTTTAATTTCTGAGAATTTTTTCACCTCAAAATCTCTGCTTTCGATTGGTTTTCCTGCAAAATCTTGTACTTTTTCTGAGTTATCATAATTTCTGTAAACGCCATCTCTATCTGTTCTTATAATGATGCAAGATTGTAGCATCATCGCTCCGATGAATAATTTTAAAATATTTTTCATAATTTTTATTTTGTTTTGAATTTTATTGTGGTTTCTTCAAGTGGAAATCCTGCTAGGTCTCTAAATCTGTTTCCGAGAACAAATTCATATTCTGTATTTGGTTTTAGTTCTACTTTAAATTTTATCGATTTATTTTCATTCTCAAAACCTAAACTTTGCTTCAACGGAAAATGCTCCATTCCCAATTTACCAATTTTCACATTCATTCTTTCCGAAGAAAGTTTTGTACTAAAATTGACGGTAATTTCTGTAATACTTGCATCTACATCTTCTTTATCCCAAATGTCTGGCGATACCGAAACTACTTTCGGTTGTTTGTCAATTAAAGTTTTCAAATTAGGTTCTAAATTTTTGTAAAACGCTATAATTTCTGGATAAAAGCTCTCTAAAGTTGGATATTTTTGTCTGTTTTGTTCGTAGTTTCCAAGCAAATCTACCAATTCTTTAATCCAAAGAAATTTGCGACCTCTTTGTATCAAAATTTCTTCATTAATTTCTTTTTGAGAATAATTATTATCTATCATATATCGAATGACAGAAGCTCTTACCAAACTTTCGTTAATCATGGTTTCCCAGTTTCCGTAAGCTTGAGATTTCATGTCTTTTTCAACCAATTTGTAGATTTTTTCAGCAGAATTTTCCAGTTGAGCCTGATAATCTTTCATCTCTAAAATATAATTGACGAAAGAATGATTAAACTCGTGAATTAACAATGTTTGAAACTCATTTTTGTCGAATTTTGCCTCTCCGTTTTCATCAAAATCCCAAACTCCAACTATTGCATTTACGATAGTTTTGCCATTTTTAGGATTTACTTTTATGCCATAGTTTCCGCCACCGTTTCCAAAGCCTAAAATAATTTTATACTCTTCATTAGGCGTTTTTCCATAGAATTTAGGATACCAATTTTGGTTAAAATCACTCAAAACAACTTTCTGATATTCTTTTTCTGCTTTAGCATAATCCTCAGCGTGATTGTTAAAAAAATTCTGAAAATTTGTTTTTTTATAGAATTCATTCAACAGAGATACAAACTTCTTAATATCTACTTTTGCCCATCTTTTGTCTAAAGTATTTTCTTTTTCTGTTATCAACTTGAATTTATTTTTTTCAAAAGAAATATGAGTCGCCATAGACATTACGGCATCATATCCCAAACCATTTTGGTTTCTATTTTCTTTAATAAATTCTATAATTTCTGAATTTTTAAAAGATTCAAAATAAGTTCTGATGTCTTCTGCATATTTTTTATTTTCATTTCTGCTGTATTCTTCTGCGCCTGCCAATCTAAAAACGATACTTACCGCTTCTACTCTTTCATCCACTTTAGGAATTAATTTTTCTTGTGAAAAACCAAAAACAGAAGCAAAAAAAACACAAAGTCCTAAAATTTTCTTTTTCAATACCATTTTCACTTATTTTTTAATTTCTAAAATCTCATAATTTTTGTAATCTGTATAATCTGAAGTGATTACTTTTTCGCCGTTTTTCAATCCCGAAACCACTTCATAATACAATGCATTTTCTCTTCCAAAAGTTACGTTTCGTTTTTCGGCTTTATTTCCTTTTACTACAAAAACCCATTTCCCGTTAGAATCTTTAAAGAAATTTCCTTTCGGAATCATCATACTTTGCGTATCGGCAGAGAGTTTCAATTTCACTCCGAAAGTCATCCCAATTCTTAAATCTTTAGGTTTGTTTTCGTCCGCAAAATTAAGTTCAGCAGAGAATTGTCCATCTTTTACTTCTGGTAAAATTTTGGTAACGATTACGTTATACGATTGGTCTGTATTGTCCAAAGTTCCTTTAATCCCAGGTTGAAGTTTATTGATGTAGTATTCGTCTATTTTTGCTACTAATTTGTAACCGTCCATCAAATCTATTTTTCCAATGCTTTGTCCGGAAGTAAGATTTTCGCCCAAATTAATATTGAAAGAAGACAATCTGCCAGTTTCCGGAGCCAAAATCAAGAAATTATTTTTGTTATTTCTCAGAACATCCAAACTTTTCTGCATTTGCCCGATAGATTTATTAACATCTGCAATTTGCTGATTTCTAGAACGATTTTCATTTTGAATTCCTTGTTCAGTCAATTGTTTTCGTTTTTTCTGATATTCTAGATTTTGTTTTGCCAAATCAAATTCTGTTTTTCTTCCAATTTCGGCGTCATATAATCTTTTTTGAAGATTATATGTTTGCAAAGCCGTATTGTAATCGTTCTGAGATTGCAATAATTCTTTATTTTGATTGAATTCCTGATTTTTAAGTTCCAAAAGCGAACTTCTCATTTGGCTAATTTGCTGCATAATTCCCGTTTCCTGATTCATGAAATTGAATTCAGTATTCGGATTATAAATTCTGGCAAGCGGTTCGCCTTTGCGCACCATTTGTCCGTCTTCTGCATAAATTTCTTTTACCATTCCGCCTTCTAAAACGTTTACCAAAGAAGAGTGAAGAGACTGGGACTGAGCTGTAATCATCAACATATCTTCAAATTTGCCGTACGTTACTTCTGAAATTTGAATTTCGTCTGACGGAACATTATACGTTTTTTTCTGCTTCAAAAAATAAGTAGCAAAAAGAACTACAGCAATAATACTTGCGGAAATAATTAAAATAATTTTGAGTTTAGATTGTTTTTTTTCTAATTTCGTATCCATTACAGTGAATTGATTTACAATATATTACACAAGCTAAATGCCACAAATTTATAAAGTTATAAAGCACTGATAATGAGAAGAAATTCAAATCAAATCAAAATAAAAACCGTCCGATTCCGAACACTTTTCGTTCGAAAATGAACAATTTAAATTTTCAAATTATGGGAAATTCATTATTAACTCAACTACCAAACATTGGAAAAGTATTATCTGAAAGATTAAAAGAGATTGAAATTGAAACACCAGAAAAACTTAAATCTTGTGGAACAGAAAATACGTTTATTAAATTAAAAACCATTGATAGTGGAGCATGTTTGAATGAATTATTTGCAATAGAAGGTGCTATACAAGGTATTAGATGGCACAATTTGACTCTTGCAAGAAAAGAAGAATTGAAATCTTTTTTCCAACAATGTTCTAAAAAATAATATAAAAATTCGGAAATAAATTCAATAAAATGCGAAAAAAAGAAGCAGGAATTTTAATTGTAGATGACGACGAAGACATTTTGTTTTCGGCAAGAGTTTGGCTCAAAAAATTCTTCACAGAAGTAGTTACCATTAATTCTCCTAATAAAATTATTACGGCTATTCAAAATCATCAAATTGATGTTATTCTTTTGGATATGAATTTCCGAAGAGGTTTTGAAGACGGAAAAGAAGGTTTGTATTGGCTTTCCGAAATTAAAGAAATTGATAAAGACGTTCCTGTGATTCTGATGACCGCTTATGGCGAAGTAGAATTGGCAGTAGAAGCTCTAAAAAATGGCGCAACCGATTTTATTCTAAAACCTTGGAACAACGAAAAACTCTATGCTTCTGTAAATCTTGCGGTAGATATTTCCAGAAAGAATAAAAAACTTTCGCAATGGGAAAATCTTCAAGAAAATGCAGAAAATTATGAATTGCAAACGCAATCTCCTAAAATGCAACAAGCCATCAACACCATCAAAAAAGTGGCTGCTACCGATGCCAATCTTTTGCTTTTGGGAGAAAACGGAACTGGAAAATATGTAATGGCAGAATATATCCATCAAAACTCCAAAAGAAAAAACGAACCTTTTGTACACATAGATTTGGGTTCAATTTCGGAAAATTTGTTCGAAGCTGAACTTTTTGGTTATGCAAAAGGAGCTTTTACCGATGCTAAAACAGACAAAGCAGGAAAAATTGAAAATGCTGATGGAGGAACCGTTTTCTTAGACGAAATTGGAAATTTAACACCACAACTTCAACAAAAATTACTGACTCTAATTCAGACCAAAAAACTTTCTAGAATTGGAGAAACCAAAGAACGCTTTCCAGATGTGAGGTTTATTTTTGCAACCAATGCTGATTTGAAAAAAATGATTTCGGAGAATACGTTCAGAGAAGATTTGTATTTCCGAATCAACACTGTAGAAGTAGAATTGCCTCCTTTGCGAGAAAGAAAAGAAGATATTGCTTCTTTAGCCGAATTTTTCATCAAAAAATATGAAAAAAAATATGGGAAAAGCAATCTTAAAATTACAAACTTGGAAGAATTGCAAAATTATCATTTCCCAGGAAATATTAGAGAATTAGAGCATTCTGTAGAACGAGAAATTATTTTGTCTGAAAACGAAAACATTAAACTTTCTCTCTCTCATACTGCTTCAGAAGAACAAATTACTTCTTTAAATTTAGAAGAAATGGAAGAAAAAATGATTAAAAATGCGCTGAAAAAACACAAAGGAAATATTACTTTGGCAGCTGAAGCATTAGGTTTAACAAGAGCATCTTTATACAGAAGAATGGAGAAATTTGGGATATAAAAATGAAAAATTTGAACTAAGAAATGAAAAAATATTATTTTCTTCAGTGGTTATTTTTTAGCATTTTGGGCATTGTATTCGGGATTATTGCCTATCATTTTTGGATTGAAAAACTATTTTTCAGTACTTTTCTTTTTGCGTCGTTTTCTTGTGTTTTGATGGGATATTGTTATGTTCTCATCTCGGCAAAAATTAAAGAAACAGAGAAAATAATCACTTCTATTCAGCAAAAAGATTTTTCACTTTTCCCTAAAAAAGAACAATTTGATGACCTTAAAAATGCTTCCGTAAAACTTTATTATCAAAGCAAAGAAGAGCACAACCAGCTCTATTCTTACAAGAATTTATACGACACCATTCTCAATAAATTAGAAATAGGACTCATTATTCTGAGTAAAAACAAAGAAGAAAAAAACTGGCAGGTTTTCTATTGTAATCCCAGTTTTATGAACATTCTGAAAATCCCGAAATACAACAATTGGAGTTTTTATGAAAGTAAAATTCCAGAATTTTATAACTTAATTGAGAAGACATCTTACCAAGATTCGCAAGATTTTATAGATGTTTCCATACAAGAAAGCAGCAAGCAATCTTATTCGATACGAACGTCCAGAATTACCACACAACACAACGATTTTTGTGTGATTTCTTTAGAATCTATCCAGAAAATTATTGATAAAAAAGAAAAATTAGCGTGGAATAATCTGATGAAGGTAATTTCGCACGAATTATTGAACACTTTAACGCCGGTAAACAGCTTGGTTCACAATCTGGAATACATTACAGAGCAAGAAGAATTAACGAAAGAAGACCAAGATGACATAAAAGACAGTCTGAAAATCATCAATTCAAAATCTCAACAGTTATTGCATTTTATAGACAGTTATAGGCAAGTAGCAGAGCTTCCAAAACCGAAAAAAACACATTTTAATCTTAAAAATTGTGTAGAAAATGTTTTGAAAATTTTCAATACCGAATTTAAAAACAAGAACATCGAAATTGTTTTAAATTTAAAAGATTTCCATATCAAAGCAGACGAAAAAATGATAGAACGTGTGCTGGTAAACCTAATTACCAATTCTATTTTTGCGCTAGAAAATCTTCATACTCAAAAGAAAATAAGCATTGAATTACAGGATTTTAACAATAGAACCTTAATAAAAGTAGAAGACAACGGTGGCGGAATTGACGAAAAAATTGCCAATAAGATTTTCTTACCTTTTTTCACAACTCGACAAAACGGTTCTGGAATTGGGCTTACCCTTGCCAAAAGTATTATGGAAGCACACAACGGATATCTTACTTACAGAAAAACCGAAAATGGTAGCTCGTTTGAAGGTTGGCTAATCTAATATTTTAATAAAAAAAGCACTTACCATTAAAGATAAGTGCTAAAAAGTGGAGAATATGGGACTCGAACCCACCACCTTTAGACTGCCAGTCTAACGCTCTAGCCAGATGAGCTAATTCCCCATAAAAAAGAAAACTTAGTTTTCTTTTTCTGCCAAATAATGGTCTATAATTTCAAAAGCTTTTTGTTCGTCATGAATATTCACCTCTAGTTTTAAAGCGGTAGCGGTAGGTGTAGCTAATAAATTATTAAGGTATTTATTGCTCACTGAACAAGCGATTCCTGCATCTTCTAATTTCTTTTTCACGATTTGTATTTGAACCATTTCATCTGCTTCAAATACCGAAACTCTTGGTAATTCTGCTCCCATATTTCTAATTTTAACACAAATTTATAAAAATTACTGATTTAATCGATACTTCTCTTGATATGTTTTGTAAAGTTCTTTCTGCTGATTGTCTAGATTAATTTTTCTTCCCTCTATGAAGGCTTCAGTCACATTATTGGTCAATTGATCCAGTGCATCGCCCTCAGAAATGAAGAGTGTAGCGCTTTTTCCTACTTCTAAAGTTCCGTAGTTTTTATCAATTCCCAACATTTTGGCTAGGTTAATGGTGATGCTTTGTAGCGCTTTTTCTTTTTCTACACCATAGGCAACTGTAGTTCCTGCCAAAAACGGAAGATTTCTAGAGTTCTGATATTCCATATCTCCGCTGTAATCTAACCCATAGAGAATACCTTTATCTTGCACCAATTTTGCAAACTCATAAGGCAATCTCGGAGAATCAGAACTGTTTACCGGCAAACTGTGAACTCTCTTGATAATGAGTGGAAAATTGCTCTTTTTAATACCATCTAAAACCCCTACCAAATTGCTTTCACCAATCAAAACTACATTTTTTAGGTTTAACTTATTAGCCCAAGCAATCACTTCTAGCGTTTCATTGGCTCCTGCTACTTCCACAAATAGTTTTCTGTTTTCAAAGACTGGTTTTATGGCGTTCAGTTTATAATCCTTCACTTGCTGTTTGTCATATTGTTGCGCTCTCTGAAAGAGGGAAGTCAGTTCTTTAATTTTTTCTGTTCTTCTGGTTTGGAATTCTTTGTTTCTTTTTTCATCGTCAATTCTAAAAATTTCAGGCCAAGAAAGGTGCAAAACATTATCCGTAGCTACCACCGCATCTTCCCAGTTCCAAGCGTCTAGTTGCATGATGGAAGAGGTACAAGACAATGTGCCGTGTTTCAGAACTGGCTGAGTCAATAAAACGCCATTGCTTCTAATCACGGGAATAACATGAGAGTCTGTATTGAAAGAGATGAGCGAACGTACTTCTGGCGAAATATCATTGGCTTCTCTATAATCTACTGTAGCATTGGTTGCGGAAATTTCTACCAAACCTAATGTATTGTTCACCAAAATAAAACCCGGATAAACATGTTTATTTTGGGCATTGATGACTTCTGCATTACTCGGAATGCTTCCATTAATCTGGGTGATTTTTCCGTTTTCAAAAACGAGAGAAGCATTATTTAAAACCGCTCCTGTTGCAGTATGAATCGTGGCATTGGTAATGGCAATTGGATTTTTTTGTGCTGGTGCAGGATTCGGTCTTTGTGCCAAAACCATTGCAGATACCAAAATATATAAAGTGAAAAATATTTTTTTCATGAAATTTAATTTTTAGTGTTGATGAAAATCTTCTTCTAAAGTATCACAGTGGTACAATTTCTTTTGCTCTGTTTTTACCGACTGGGTATTTCCTTTTTTGGCATCATCAGAGAATAGCATTTTTTGAATAATTCTGTTTTTCTCGTTCTTTACCATTTCATCTTTTTCGGCTTGTTTTTGAGTATCAAAAATGAGTTTTCCGTCTACAAAAGTTTTGTTTACTGTGGCATAAATACTCAATGGATTGTCCGTCCACAATACCAAATCAGCATCTTTACCTACTTCTATCGTTCCTAATTTATGGTCTAGTTTCAACATTTTGGCAGGATTAAGGGTAACGGTTTTCCAAGCTTCTTCTTGAGAAATGTTTCCGTATTTTACTAATTTTCCTGCTTCTTGATTCAGTCTTCTTGCCATTTCTGCATCATCTGAATTGATGGCTGTATTCACCCCAGATTTTAATAAAATCGCAGCATTGTAAGGAATAGCTTCTCTTACTTCTTCTTTATAACCCCACCAATCTGAGAATGTAGAAGCATTTGCTCCGTGATTTTTCATCTTGTCTGCCACTTTGTAGCCTTCTAAAATGTGCGTGAACGTATTGACTTTGAAATTAAATTTCTCTGCAATTTTCATAAACATGTTAATTTCACTCTGCACATAAGAGTGACACGTGATATAGCGTTTAGATTTTAAAATTTCTAAATGCGTTTCCAGTCTTAAATCTTTTCTGTAATTTTTATTGGTTTGCTTTTCTTTTTCGTATTCTAAAGCTCTGGTGAACCAAAAGTCAAATGCTTGTTCTACTCCACCTCTCGACTGAGGAAAACGATTAGGATTATTGCCCCAATTAGACTGTTTTACGTTTTCTCCCAAAGCAAATTTGATGAACTGAGGTGCATTCGGAAACTTCATAATTTCGGCATTTTCTCCCCAAGCAAATTTTACAATTGAAGACTGCCCGCCAATTGGATTTGCAGAACCGTGTAATTGTTGTGCTGTGGTAACACCGCCTACAATTTGTCTGTAAAAATTCACATCATCGGGATTGATGACATCGCTCATTCTCACCTCCGCAGAAGAATTGCTTCCCGCTTCATTTACGCCTCTAGAAAGTCCGATATGCGTATGTTCATCGATAATTCCGTTGGTTAAATGTAAGTTGGTTCCGTCAATTTCTTCAGCGTTTCCTTTGCTTAATTGACTTCCTACTTCTACGATTTTTCCTTTAGAAATTTTGACATCATAATTTTTCACAATTCCTTTAGTGGTATTGGTCCAAACCGTAGCATTTCTAATGATATAGTCTTTTTGAGTCGGCACATTTTCGCTTCCAAAAGCTGCAAAAGGATACCAAATTTTACCGATTTCTTTTGGCGTTTCTTCTTCTTTTTTGGTTTCAGCTTCATTATTTTTTACAAAGGTGATGCTGTAAGGCACTTTGTTTCCTTGTTTGTTCAGGGCAAAACCATTGGTATTTTTATAGTCTGCAAGCGGATAAAGAATTCTATAATTCTGTACAGAATCTTTCGGTAAAACCAGTTCCAGAGCAATTTTATAATCGCTCACGTTTAGTTTTGCTTTTCCGTCTTTTTTCTCCTGAATTACTTTGGCTTCAGGCTTCAGAAGCGAACCTGCAATTTTTAAATCATAGTTCTGATTGTTGATGGTGAGTTGATACACCCCTCTAATGTCTTGGTCTAACAATTTATTTACTACGAAATTTTTACCTGCCACCCAATTTTCCTGTAAAACTGCATCTTTGCTAAATAATTCTTCGGTAAACAATAAGAAATTGGCATAACTTCCTTTTCTTAAATTCCCTAAAGTAGTTTCTGATTTTACAATTTTTGCAGGGTTTTCGGTCAAAGATTTCAGAATTGCTTCTTTAGACAAACCATTTTTATAGAGTTCTCTTATTTTTCCTAAGAATGAAGATTTGTCTTTCAACTTGTTCATCGTGAAGGCAAAGTCTACATTTTCTTTTTGAAGAAATATTGCATTATAAGGCGCTAATTCCCAATGCTTTAATTCAGCAACATTGGCATTTTCTACATCTAAAGCATCATTAATCTGATACGGTTTTGGATATTCTAAAGGCAATAAAAAGAAACCGCCTGTAGATTTCATTTCTTTGGCTCTCTGGTATTCATTTCCAGAACCCATAAAAACGAATTGTTGTAGGGCTTCGTCCCCAATTTTATCCGCTCTTAAAACATCCCACTTTTCAGAAGTTTCGATGATGGTTGGTAATTTTTTATATTTATTGAATGCTTCTAAATTTAGATTTTTCTCTACTGCATTTCCGCCTTTTTCATACCAGTCTGCATCTAAATAAAACTGTCTCAACAAGGCAATAGAACCCGCCAAAGAAGTAGGATAAGACTGTCTAGAACTGCCTTTGTCAAAAGAAAGCATGAGTGCAGCATCTTCTTTGATGATTTTTTCTGCAGGTTTTCCGTTTCCTAAATTGTACAGCACCGCAGAACCTCTCACGATTCCATCCTGGTTGAAACTTAAAACTGTACCGAAACCCTGATTTAAGTATTCTTCGTAGTCTTTTCCTTGATTGGTGAATTGATCAACTGCTCTAGAATAGGCTTTTACGGCATCATTGTACGCCGCTGCAGAAGCCGTATTTGGAAGATAGATACTTCTAGAATCTGCTTGTTTTGCCTCAGCTTTTTCTACGCCAATATTGGTATACAAATCAATAAATGAAGGATAGACAAACTTTCCTTTTCCATCAATCACCACTGCATTTTTCGGGATGGCTACTTTACCCGATTCTAACACTTTGCCATTCTGAATGACCAAAACTGCATCTGGAATCACTGTTTTGTAATCTTGATACAAGGTGATGTTTTTAATTGCATAAATGCTTTGATCTTTGGTAGTGGTATCATTTTGCCAATACCCTAATTGTGCTTGCATCCAACTGAAAAGAATGCAAGAAAAGAGACTCAATACTTTCTTCATATCAATAATAATGAACTATTTTTAGATTTTTTAAAAATAGGAATATTTTTTGAAATAAAAAGAGGTCAAAAAAAATCGCCCAATTTTAAAAAATTGAACGATTGTGAGAAATATAGTAAATGTTAATAGTTTTAGTAGTTTGATGCAATTTTTTCTATTTTATCCAAAGCAAATTGCAAGTCTTCTTGAGTTACATTTAGGTGTGGACGGAATCTAATCGATTTTTCGCCACAGATGAGTACAATTACGTTTTCTTCGAAAAGTCTTTCTTGGAAATCTGCTCTTGCTTTTCCGTCTGGTAAATCAAAAGCACACATTAATCCTCTTCCTCTTGCATTAGAAATTAGGTGTGGAAACTTCGCTTGAAGTTTTTGTAAACCTTCCAATAAAAATTCGCCTTGTTTCTGTACATTTTCCAGAAGATTTTCTTTTTCGATAATTTCTAAAACCAATTGGAATCTTAGCATATCAATGAAATTTCCTCCGAAAGTAGAGTTGATTCTAGAACTTTCAGCAAAAACGTGGTGTTCTACTTCGTCTAACTTGGTTTTACTTGCCAAAATACCACAAACTTGTGCTTTTTTCCCGAAAGAAATCACATCCGGAACTACGCTGTAATTTTGGAATGCCCACATTTTACCTGTAATTCCAATACCTGTTTGCACCTCATCAAAGATAAGCAACATTTCGTTTTCGTCGCAGATTCTTCTTAATTCCACCAAAAATTCATCACGGAAATGATTGTCTCCACCTTCTGCTTGAATGGTTTCGATGATGATGCAAGCTGCCTTATCTTGATTTGATAAAATCGCTTCTTCAATCTGTACCAAAGCCAATTGTTCATTCTTGATGGTTTCCTGTAAATTTTCTTCGGTGATTGGGAAATACAATTTCGGATTGATGATTCTTGGCCAATCAAACAATGGAAAATATTGATATTTTCTAGGGTCATTGGTATTGGTTAAACTCAGGGTATAACCACTTCTTCCATGGAAAGCCTGTTTAAAGTGAATTGCTACAGAACCTTCTGTTTTACTTCCTTTGAGCCAATTTTTTCTGGTTTTCCAATCGAAAGCTGTTTTCAAAGCGTTTTCTACCGCTAAAGCTCCTCCTTCTACAAAGAAACAATACGGCAATTCTTCTGGAATAGCTACTCTGCTGAAGGTTTCTACGAAATCTGCATATTCCTGCAAATACACATCGGACATGGTAGGTTTGTACACCGCCATTTTGCCTAACCAAGCAGATTTCCCCACAATATAGGGATGATTATAACCCACAGAAGCAGAACCGAACATAGAAAACATATCTAAAAATTCTGTTCCTGTTAAACGGTCATGAATCCAAGAGCCGTGAGATTTTTCGTAATCCATCACGAAATCAAATCCATCTGCTAAAATATGTTTTCCTAATGTTGCTTTTACTTTGTTGCCTGCAACTTCGTGGCTTAATTCTATTGTTTTGTTCATATGATTAATGTGATAATATGTTAATTTGTTAATTTGTTGATTTGTTGATTTTATCCTGCAAGTTGAATATCAATCAATTTCAATTTTTCATTGATTATTTTAAATTCATAGATAACTGAAAATTCCATATTTCCCATTCTTTCTTCGTATTCAGCTTCTGAATACAAATTCAAAATGTAAAGATCTTCTACTTTAGAACAAATCATTTTATATCTTTCTTTTCCTTTTTGAATAAATTTTGTTTCATAATTGCTTTTGACGTAAAACTCATTGAAATCTATTTTTTGAAATAATTCAAAAAAAAATGGACTAAAAATCAAATGATGATACTTTTCGAAGTCCTTATTAGTAAATGGAACTTCAGTATTGTCATTTTTCGTAACATCAATCTCTAACAAATGCCAAATACTATTGGATTCTGAAATTATTGGGTTCTTAATAAAAGTTTTAATTTGAGTTTTATCTTTTTCTAAAAAAGCTTTCTGAAGTTCTTTAAATTGAGCGGCCCAGTTTAAAGAATCTTTAAGTTCAAGTTCAATCAAATCTTTTGGGTAGAAAATTTCTGAATTTTCTTTTTTAATTAAATCGTTATTATTGACTTTCTCTTTTTCCTTCTTTTCACAAGAAAAAACCAGAAAAAATGATAATATTAAAAATAGATTCTTCATTTCACTTCGTTTCATTCAGAATGACAAATGGTAAAACTTACAGCATCCTGTATCTAACATCTAGCATTCTACAAATCAAATTTAATTCCTTGTGCTAAAGGTAGGTTTGTGGTGTAATTGATGGTATTGGTTTGTCTTCTCATGTAGACTTTCCAAGCGTCTGAACCTGATTCTCTACCGCCTCCTGTTTCTTTTTCGCCACCGAAAGCGCCACCAATTTCAGCACCAGAAGTACCGATGTTTACATTGGCAATTCCGCAATCTGAACCTACTTGAGAAAGGAATTTTTCGGCTTCTCTAAGATTATTCGTCATAATCGCAGAAGATAAACCTTGTGCTACTCCATTTTGAATTTCGATGGCATTTTCTACGTCTCCTGAATATTTTAGCAAGTATAAAATCGGTGCAAAAGTTTCGTGCTGTACAATTTCAAAATGGTTTTCTGCTTCGGCAATCGCTGGTTTTACATAGCAACCGCTTTCGTAACCTTTTCCTTTTAAAACTCCACCTTCTACAATGAGTTTACCGCCTTCTTTTTTCACTTTTTTCAATGCCTCTTCGTACATTTTCACTGCATCGGTATCGATCAATGGACCTACATGATTATTCTGATCTAGAGGATTTCCTATTTTTAATTGTCCGTAAGCTGCTACAATCGCATCTTTTACTTTATCATAAATGCTTTCGTGAATGATGAGTCTTCTGGTAGAAGTACAACGTTGACCCGCAGTTCCTACTGCTCCGAAAACCGCACCAATTACCGTCATTTTAATATCTGCATCTGGTGTTACGATAATCGCATTGTTACCGCCTAGTTCTAGAAGAGATTTTCCTAATCTCGCTGCTACATTTTGAGCCACAATTTTCCCCATTCTGGTAGAACCTGTTGCCGAAACTAGAGGAACTCTGGTGTCTTTTGCCATTAAATCCCCAATTTCAGAGTCGCCGATGACTAAATTTGAAATTCCTAAAGGAAGATTATTCTCTTGAAGCACTTCGGTGATGATGTTTTGACAAGCAATACCGCACAATGGAGTTTTTTCTGAAGGTTTCCACACGCAAACATCTCCACAAATCCAAGCTAATGCAGTGTTCCAAGACCAAACCGCCACTGGAAAATTAAAAGCAGAAATAATCCCTACAATTCCAAGAGGATGATATTGTTCGTACATTCTGTGACCTGGACGTTCTGAATGCATGGTTAAACCATGCAACTGACGAGATAAACCTACGGCAAAATCGCAGATGTCTATCATTTCCTGAACTTCGCCCAAACCTTCCTGTAGTGATTTTCCCATTTCATAAGAAACGAGTTTCCCTAAATCTTCTTTATGTTTTCTGAGTTTATCGCCAAACTGTCTTACGATTTCTCCACGTTTTGGAGCTGGCATCAGTCTAAATTCTTTGAATGCTTTTTCTGCTTCTGCGATTACTTTTTCGTAGTCTTTTTTAGAAGAAGCGGTGACTTTAGCAATTAAATTTCCATCTACTGGTGAGTAACTTTCGATTACTTTTCCTGTGGCAAACCATTTTCCTCCAGTAGAAGTACCTTTATTCTCTGCTTTAATTCCTAAATTTTTTAAAACTTTTTCAATCCCGAAATCTTTATTTTTCTTTGACATTATGTTGAATTTGAATTTCGGTAAATATATCAAATTTTAAAGAATCAATAAAAAAAATCGCATTTTGTTAAATATTTTTCAAAATTAAAGGTTAGATAAATTTATTTTTTACAATAAAAGAATTTGAAAGATAAAATATCTATTATATTAAAAATTTCAGAAAAGAAAATGAATGGTATAGAAAGGGAATTTTGCAGAAATTGTGTATTTTTGGGCAAAGAATTGCTATGACCAAACATGAAATTGTATTAATGAGTATTACCGGAGAAGACAAACCCGGGTTAACCTCATCGCTCACTGAAATTTTAAGTAAACACAATGCAACAATTCTCGATATTGGTCAGGCAAACATTCATCAATCTTTATCTTTAGGCATTTTGTTTCGTTTAGACCCACAAATGCAAGGCAATATTTTGAAAGACTTGCTTTTTAAATCTTATGAACTTGGTGTACAAGCCAAATTTACGCCCATCGAAAGAGAAGATTACGACCAATGGGTTTCCAGACAAGGCAAAGAAAGTTATGTGATTACGGTTCTTGGTCAAAAAATAGAAGCCAACCAATTAGCTCATGTCACCAAAGTCATTGCAGAGCAAGGTCTCAACATTGACACCATTAAAAGATTGACAGGAAGAATTCCGCTGGATTCTGAAGACGATAGTCAGAATAGGTCTTGTATAGAATTTTCGGTGCGTGGAACTCCTCAAAATGTGAATTTGATTCACGAAAAATTTGTAACTTTAAGTGGCGCATTAGACATTGACATTTCATTTCAAAAAGATAATATTTACCGCAGAAACAGACGATTAATCTGTTTTGACATGGATTCTACTTTAATCAAAACAGAAGTTATTGATGAATTAGCAGAAAGAGCTGGAGCTGGTGAAGAAGTAAGAGCCATCACCGAAGCAGCGATGCGCGGCGAAATAGATTTTAGCGAAAGTTTTAAAAAACGTGTTTCGCTTCTCGAAGGTTTAGAGGAATCTGTATTGCAAGAAATTGCAGAAAATCTTCCGATTATGGATGGTGCAGACCGACTGATGCATATTTTAAAGAAATGCGGTTATAAAATTGCTATTCTTTCTGGTGGATTTACCTTTTTCGGAAAATATCTTAAAAAACGTTTTGGGGTAGATTATTTATATGCCAACGAACTCGAAATAAAAGACGGAAAACTTACGGGGAAACATTTGGGAGACATTGTAGATGGAAACAGAAAAGCAGAACTTTTGAAATTTTTGGCTCAAGTAGAAAATATAGAATTGGATCAAGTAATTGCTGTAGGAGACGGCGCCAATGATTTACCGATGCTGAACATTGCAGGATTAGGAATTGCTTTTCATGCCAAACCAAAGGTTAAAGAAAATGCCAGACAATCTATCTCATCAATAGGTTTAGACGGGGTTTTATACTTTTTAGGATTTCGAGACAAACACATCAACGAAGATTTTTAGAATCTTCATCAAATTAGAACCAATTTTAAGCCATTAAGATTTATAAAAATTTAGAATCAATTATCTCGCTGATTAGACGGATTTAGCAGATTTAGATATTCAAAGAATATCGGCTTAATCTGCAAAATCTGCGAGAAATACAATATAAAAAACATTTTTAAATTGAATATTTCAGAGTTTACAAAATTTAAAATAATAAAATCTAGATAGGCTCTTAAATTCAATATTATAAATTAAAAAAATATTTATGGAAGAAAAAAAGACTCCAAAATGGAAAACCCTTCTAAAAAAATACGGTTGGCTCGGCATTTTATTTTTCTCAGTAAAAGGCACGCTTTCTTTGATTGCTATTATTTGGGGTGCTAATGCGCTGAAAGGCTGTATGTAATTATTTCCAGTTTTCTTTTTTAATCCAATATTCTACGTTTTGTTTGGTAGGTTCGCAATGATAGGCTACCATTACTTCTCCTTTGAATTCGGCGCCTAATTTTTCCATGGCTTTTCGGGAACGCCAATTTTCTGCGCCTACATGAAATTTCACCAAATCTACATATTGGAAAATATAGTCTAACATCATTTTTTTAACAATAGGATTCAACTGACCGCCCCAAAATTTCCTACCATAAAATGTATAGCCTATGAAAATAGAGTTTTCATCTTCGTCATAACTGTAAAATCTGGTACTTCCAGCCACTTCATTGCTTACTTTATCGATGATGATAAAAGCGCCTTCGGAAATCAAGGCTCCATCAAAAAAATTTCTAAAAATATCTCTTTGAAAACGGTTTTTATTCGGATGTTGTTCCCAAACCAAAGGGTCTGAAGCGACTTGATACAATCTTTCGAAATCTGATTCCTGAAGCGGAACCAGTCTTACTTTGTGACTTTCTAAAATGGGTTGTATGCTGAAATCCATGATGTTAATTTTAACAAATGTAATAAAAAAATGAGGCCAGCATAAAAAATTTATTTTAAAGCTTCTGTTCTTTTCCTTGATGAAAAGAACCAAAAATCAAGACTGCACTTTCTTCGGCTAAAATTGAAATTAAAACTCTAAAATCCCTGAAACTCAATCCAACGCTTTTGCCCATGCTTTTTCAAACAACAGGAATTTTTTAACGAATTTTAATTTCAATTTTTTAACGCCTACGAAACTAAGGTCATAAAAAATCTTTTTTATCAAATATTATATTAATTACTTCCTAAGGATAAATCATAAAAAAAGGCCCCACTTGTAAAATACAAATGAAGCCTAAAAACACAAATGAAAAAAAATTTAGTTACAACAAGTGTCTTTTTCTTCTTTTAAGCCCAATTTTTCTAAAATGGTACTTAATAAACACCAGTTGGTAAAAGCGTTTTGAAACAAATTAGCGCCTACGAAACCTGTTAACCAAAACCAATTTTGGTGTACAAAAATTCCCAGTAACAAACTTGTTAATATAATGGTTCCAGCGAACCCGTGTATTACTCTTGTCTTCATATTTCTATTGTTATATTGATTTTTCTATATTTAATGTGGCTACATGAATTTTAGAAAGGAATTTTTGTTTCCCATTGAAAAACTCCACTTTTTTATACACTTCTTCAGTAAAATTCTCGTCGATAAAAACGGCAAATAATACAGAATCTATCTCGGTGTGTGAAGCTCCGAACCAGTTTTCTGAACTGCCATCGTTTTCATTTTTGTAACCTTTTACATAATGGTATGAAAAAGATTTTACTCCAGAATGATTGAGAATGTCTTTTACATTTTTCTCAAATTCTCTAATCGCTGTAATCATTAAAAGTTTCATATTGAATACATTTTTTTATAGGTTATCCTCTGAAGAAATCTCGCCATATTCTGTTTTTTCATCTGCGTGTATTTTCTCCCATTTTTTCTTTTCGGTCATGTAATAAATCAACGGAATGACAATCAGTGTTAATAAAGTAGAAACGATTGCTCCAAAAACCAATGAAATGGCTAATCCTTGGAAAATAGGGTCGAATAAGATGATTACCGCTCCTATAACTACTGCTCCTGTTGTTAATAAAATTGGGGTAGTTCTCACCGCTCCTGCTTCTATAATCGCTTGTTTCATCGGAATTCCTTCATTGAGTCGAATTTCTATAAAGTCAATGAGCAATACTGAGTTTCTTACCATGACTCCCGCTAAAGCAATCATCCCGATGAATGAAGTTGCGGTGAAGAAAGCTCCTAATAACCAGTGTCCTAACACTATCCCAATCAAAGAAAGAGGAATAGCAACCATCATGACCATTGGTGTTTTAAAATTTTGGAACCAACCTACAATCAGCATGTAGATAATGATGATAACCACGGCAAAAGCAGCTCCTAAATCACGGAATACTTCTAACGTAATTTGCCATTCTCCGTCCCATTTTACGGTATAATCGTCTTCATTGCTTGGTTGATTCATGTACAATTCATTGATAGAATATCCTTTTGGAAGTTGCATTTTTTTCAATTTTTCTTCCATTCCTAGAATTGCATACGCTGGACTTTCTAAATCTCCTGCCATATCTGCCAATACATACACTACCCTTTTTTGGTCTTTTCTGTAAATGGTTTTCTGTAATTCTTCGCGCTGAACTTTCACCAAATCACTTACAGGAACCATATTTCCCATTTGTCCTTTGATTTTTACATCAGTAATATCTGTAATTGATGTTTTATCTGCATCATTCAATTTCATGACAATGTCTACCGCATCATTCGATTTTTCATCATACAGATTTCCGATAGGATGTTCACCCATCAAATACGTAAGATTTCCTACAATTTGTGCTGGAGCAACACCGTTCAACATTGCTTTTTCTTTATCAGCAACCAATTTGAATTCTGTTTGTGGCGCTTCAACCATCCAATCTACATCTACCACATCATCTGTATTGTTCAGGATATTTTGAACTTGGTTGGCTACTTTAATTTGCTCATCGTAATCAGGACCATAAATTTCTGCAACAATGGTTGATAAAACTGGCGGACCAGGTGGTACTTCTACGATTTTTACATTGGCATTGTATTTTTTCGCAATTTTCTGAATTTCTGGGCGAATGTTTTTTGCTACATCGTGACTTTGATTATCTCTGTCTTCTTTGTGCAATAAATTCACCTGAATATCAGCAGTATTGCTTTGTCCACGCATATCATAATGACGAACTAGACCATTGAAAGTAATCGGTGCAGATGAACCAACATAAGACTGATAATTCACCACTTCTGGAACCGTTTTCAGGTACTGCGCAATTTCCTGTGAAACTGATGCCGTTCTTTCCAAAGTCGTTCCTTCTGGCATATCAATCACCACTTGGATTTCATTTTTATTGTCAAAAGGAAGCATTTTTACTGCCACCCATTTTGTAGCGAAAGCCAACATAGAAATCAATAACAACACTACGGTAATTCCCATCATCGTCCAACGTTTTTTACCGCTGTCTAAGAATGGTTGCTCTATTTTTTTGTAAATTTTATAGATTTTACTGGTTTCCATTCCCTGTTCTTCCTTATGCTCTTCGTTATCTTTTACTTTCAATAAATGATAACCTAAATAAGGGGTAACCGTTAACGCTACGAATAATGAAAGCATCATCGCAATAGAAGCACCAATTGGCATTGGAGACATATAAGGCCCCATCATTCCGCTTACGAAAGCCATTGGTAAAATGGCGGCAATTACGGTGAACGTTGCCAAAATCGTAGGGTTTCCTACTTCATTTATGGCATAAATCGCAGCTTGTTTGAATGGCAATTTCTTCATGTGGAAGTGTCGGTGCATGTTTTCAGCAATAATAATACTGTCGTCTACCACAATTCCCACTACAAAAACTAGAGCGAAAAGCGTGATTCTGTTCAGCGTATAACCCAACATATAGTAACTGAAAAGCGTCAATGCAAAGGTTAAAGGAACTGAGAAAAACACGACTAATCCGCCTCTCCAACCCATTGCCAGCATCACCAAAACCGTTACTGCTAAAATCGCAACTCCAAGGTGCATCAATAATTCTGAAACTTTGTGAGAAGCAGTCTCTCCGTAGTTTCTGGTGACTTCTACATGAACATCATTCGGAATTAAAGTTTTCTTTAAATCTTCTACTTTATCCAAAATCTGTTCAGAAATTTTCATGGCATCTGCTCCTTTCACTTTAGAAACCGAAAGCGTAACTGCAGGATATTCTGATTTGAATTTTTTACCATTTTCTACTGCATTACCATAACCGAAACTCACATAATTGGCTGGAGATTGCGCTCCATCTTCTACTTTTGCAATTTGTTTCAGGTAAACGGGCATATTTTGCGAAGTTCCTACCACCAAATTTTCTACATCTTCCGCAGAACTTAAAAACTGTCCTGTAGTCAATAGATATTCAGTATCATTAGCATCAAAACTTCCTGATTGTGAACTTCCGTTATTGGCTTGAATCATTTGCATCACGTTTAATGCGTCAATGCTCAATTCCGCCATTTTATCTTTGTCTAACTCAACTTTTAACTGACGGTTTCTCCCTCCAATCACTTTGATTAAAGAAACGTCTTTAATTTTCTTGATTTCAGAAGACAATTCTTCTGTCATCTGACGAAGTTCGTAATCGTTGTATTTTTCGCTCCAAAGTGTTAAACCCAACATCGGAACATCGTCAATAGAACGGGTTTTCACCATCGGTTCATAAACGCCTTTCGGAAAAATATTTTTATTTTTCATGAGTTCGTCATAGAGTTTCACGTAAGAACGTTCTGTATCTTCGCCTACATAAAACTGAACGATAATCATGGCTTGTCCGTTCATTGCCATCGAATGAACGTGCTCTACTCCTTTTATGTTTGAGATGATTTTTTCTAATGGTTTTACCACTCTGCTTTCTACCTCTTTAGGTGAAGCACCGGGATAACCTACCATTACGTCTGCCATCGGAACAATAATCTGTGGCTCTTCTTCTCTTGGTATTAATGTGGAACTGTACACCCCAATAATCATCAATGCAATCATCAACAAAATTGTTAATTTTGAATTGATAAAAAACTCGGCGATGCGTCCTGCAAATCCTTTTTCCATACTATTCTCTATTTGTTACGGGTTTCGGGTTACGGGTTTCGAGTAAAAAACTCGTATCTCGTATCTCGGAACTCATATTATTTTAAAATAACTTTTGCACCGTTAAACAATTTTCCTTCTGCTGAAATGATGTACTGGTCATTTGCGTTAAGACCTGATAAAATTTCTACTTGATCACCGAAAGTTTTACCCACTTTCACCCATCTTAGAACTGCGGTATTTTGTGAACTTACGGTGTACACTCCTGTTAATTGTCCGTTTTCTACGATTGAAGATTTCGGAATCATTACGCCTTCTTGAAAATCCTGATTTACATTTCCAGAATTTTTGAAAGGAAACTGAACATTCACAAACATCCCTGGTAATAAATCTTTAGAAGCAGGAACATTAATTCTCACCATGTATTGTCCACCTGTATTTGATGAAGATCTGCTGATTTCTGAAACCGTACCCGATACTTCTTTATTGGTAGATTTCAACGTAAGTTTTACCGGCATTCCAGATTTTAAAAGGGTAATATTCTGTTCAGAAACTAAAACTTGCGCCTGTAAAGCTCCCGGAGATTCTATAGTTAACAAAGGCATTCCTGGACTTGCCATATCACCTTGGTTGGCATATTTCGCAGTAACTGTACCAGAAATAGGTGCGGTAACATTGGTATATCTGTACTGAGCATTTACTTCGTTTTTCATTTGCTGAGCTGCTTGTAAACCTGCTTGAGCCATTTCGTAACGCGCTCTCATATCATCTAATTCTTTTTGAGAAGCAGACTGATTTTTGTATAAATTTTGAAATCTTTCAAAATCTTTTTTCGCGATATTATAATTGGCTTGAGCTTGGGCTATTCCAGCAGAAGCTTGTCCGCCTTTTGCTTGAATATCTGTACTGTTGATGCTTACTAAAAGTTGACCTGCATTTACGTATTGCCCAACTTCTGCGCGCATTGCAGTAATGTACCCCATCATTCTGGTGGAAACATTTACAGAATTTTTAGCGACTAATTTTCCACTTGCTGTAGCATTAGAACCTACTGCGTTGGTTGCAGATTTATTTACGGTAACCGCGATAGGTTTATCATTCAATTCTGCAGATTTATTTTCGTCTGAAGAACAACTTGCAAGGAATACGCTTCCTAAAAATAATGCTGAATAAATATATGTTTTCATATGTAGATTTTATTGTTATTGTTTTAAAAATTTATAGTATTCTAAAGCGACATTGTATTCAAAAATAGCTTGTTGGTATTCCAAATCTTTTTGAGACATCGTGGTTTCGCTCATTAATAAGTCTGAAGACTTTTCTAAACCTTGGTCGTATCTGTTTTTACGAATTCTGTAGGCTTCTTTGCTTTGTTCCAGTGCTAGTTTAGTAAGGTTTACCTTGTTTTCAGCATCTTGAACTTGGCGATTTGCTTTACTGAGTTCTAACTGACTTTGTTTATTGTATTGAGTGATTTCGGTTTGTGCTTTGGTGAGTTCTGCTTTGTATTTTTCCTGTTCAGATTTTGCTTTTAATCCATCAAAAACATTCCAAGACAACTGAACTCCTGCCAAATAACCATTGGCACCAAATTGTGCGAATTTGTTATCATACAATTCAAAACTTCCGAAAGCATTTAATCTTGGTAAAAATTTGGCTTTGGTAGATTTAATCAGATAATCGTACGCTTCCAGAGATTTTTGATACGCCTGTAAATCTTTTCTTTCTACATTTAGTGTAGCTGTATTTTCTAAAATCTGGTTTTGAAATTCTAATTTTTCAGTAGGCTTGAAAACCTTATTGAAAGACTCTTCGTCTAATAAGAAATAAAGGTAATCCGAAGCATTTTTTATGTTAGATTTTGCATAAGCAATCTGATTTTCTATCTCTTTTACACGAACGTCTATGTATAACACTTCCGTTTTCTGAATCATTCCGTTTTTGAAATAATTGTCGATTACTTTTTTGTTTGCCAGCGTAGTTGCTTTTGCATTTTCAAGTGTTTCGAGCATTCTGTATGCTAATTGCAGTTGCATGTATGCTTTTTTGAACTCAAACTGAATGTATTCTTTGGTTCTTTCTGCTTTAATTTTTAAAACTTCAGATTTTACTTGTCCTGCTTTTTTAAGATACACTGCATCCATGTTGATGATGGGTTGTTGCACCTCAATTTTAGTAGCGAAATTAGAAATTGCGTCTGGAGCATTTAATTTAGCTGGGTCAAAATCCATTTGCGTAATACGCTCCTGATTCAATTTAGAACCGAAAGCATACAAAGGATTATTGGTATTCGAAAAGGTGTAAGAAGCATTTACGTTAGGTAAATACATTGCTCTTGTCCCCAATAGTTCTGCTTGTGCTAATTTGGCTTCGTCATTAGCCAATTTCATTTGAAGATTTTGGTCTACCATTCTTTGTTCTAATTCTGCTCTAGAAATTCTGATGGTGTCTTGAGAGAAACCTTTCAGAACGAGCGAAAAAACAAAAACTATCGTAAAAAATTTTCTCATTGTATTTAAATTTTTCTATTTTTTAATTTATTTTAATAATTGAAATTGAGATTTTTGATACACGTTCTCTATTTCTTCGGCAAAAATATTGGTGATAAAAATCATGTGCAGTAACTTATGTTACATTAAGAAAATTCTTTTGTTAGAAAGAAAAAAAACAAAACGATAGACTATTAAAATCTATCGTTTTCAATTAATATAACAACTACTTGTTCAGTATACTATATAGTTCAATAGTTAGTCTTTAATGAGCTTACTATAGATTTCTTTTTCGTCTAATTTTTTTGTGCAGAAGAACCAATCTTTGCAATCTAAATTTTCTTTATCTTCCATCCTTTCTTTTGCAACACCACAAGATCCGGCAGTAGGAACAATCACGTCATCTCCAGGTCTCCAATCTGCAGGAGTGGCTACTCCAAATTCATCTGTAGTCTGCATCGCAATAAGGGCACGATACAATTCATCAAAATTTCTACCGATACTTAATGGATAATAGATAATTGCTCTAATAATGCCTTTTGTGTCAACAAAAAATACAGCTCTTACTGCTTTGGTATTGCTTTCCCCTGGTTGAATCATACCATATTTCTTAGCTACTTCCATTGTAATGTCTTCAATCAAAGGAAAAGTAACTTCAATGTCTTTCATTCCATTAAACTCTATTTTTTCTTTAATGGTTCTTAACCAAGCTATATGACTGTAAAGACCATCTACAGATAAGCCAACCAATTCACAATTAGCTTTTCTAAATTTCTCCTGAAGATGTGCAAAAGTCATAAATTCTGAAGTACACACCGGTGTAAAATCAGCAGGGTGACTAAATAGAATACTCCATTTTCCTTGATAATCAGAAGGGAAATTAATTTCACCTTGAGTTGTAACTGCTTTGAACTGCGGAGCTTTTTCTCCAATTCTTGGCATGTTGAATGTTTCTTGTACTTGCTGTTCCATTTTATTTATTTTTTAATTATAGAGCAAATTTAAACCCATTTTAATAGAAGAAGTGTTACTTGAGTTACACTTACGATAGACGGAATCAATTACTCTAATTTGCTCTTTTCTGTATATTTTTATTAATGTTTATCCTCTCCTCTTGTTCCTCCATGACCAAGAGTTACTACTCGCAAAATTTTGATATTAAGAATAAGAAATCTAAAAAACTGATAGAACGGATTTTGCATTTTAGATTTCATTTTTGCAGATATTCTTTGTGCCATAACTTTTATTTTAAATTAAGATTAAAAATTTATTCGGGGATCATAAACCAAAATGGTTTCATCTTAGCTTTCCAAAGAAATGCAAAATGTAAAGAATACTTAACCCAATGACCTCCTAGACCAATTTCGCCAAAAGTTTTTTTCAAATCTCTACCGCCAGAATTTTTATATTTTATATAGTCTGGGACAATAGGAAAAGTAGTGATAGTAACCGCAGAACCCTTGGTGAATCCAAATCCTGAAGATGCTACACAAGCAGCTCCCATATTTCCTAAAGAACCACGATGCGGTGTAATAATTTCACCTTTTTTAATACTTTCTATGATATTTTCTGCAACCAATTTAGCAGTAATTCCAGATGGCATTCCTGTTCTTGGTGGCGCTGGAAAAATTTCGGTTCCATTAGGTGATTTTCTCGGTTTAGAAATAGAATGCGGTGGTGCAAAAGCAATTCCTGGAGCAAAAATATTAGGATAGCTAGGATTTTGATAGGTTTCTGGCCAGTCTTGCACTGTCCATTCCTCATAAGGTTTTGCTGTATAATCTGCGTCTACTACCATAAATCCACGAAATAATTTTTCGGTAATATCTGCTCCATACTTGTCGTATGCTTTAAAGCCGTGTCCTGAAAAAGCAGGAATTAACATTGCAAAATCAAATGTTTCTGTTTTATATTCTCCATCTAAGTTTTCGTAATGAGCAATCCCATTTTCAATTTTGTTTACACCAGCTCCCAAAATCCACTTAATTTCTCTATCTTCAAAAACCATTTCTACCATATCGCTCGATTTCATAATCATATCGCCATAAGTGAGCAACATACCGTCCATCCCAAAATCTCCGAGATGATATTCATTAGAAATCCAAGTAATTTCTGCTTTTTCTCTTAAGCCACAACGTCTTAACTCTGAGTCTACATTCAGTATGTATTCAAATGCTGCACCTTGACAAGTAGCTTTTGCATGACCAGTACCAATGAGTATTTTAACTTTTTCTGTAGATTTTTTGAGTTTTAATTTTAAATTAGTGAAGGCAGCAGAAGCATGCTCTGCATGATCATAGCTACAAACCGAATAACACTTATTTGTTCCGGGGTTCAAACCTTCGGTTAGGTCAAACGCTAGTTTCGGTCCTGTTGCATTAATCAAAAAATCGTAATCAATTATTTCTTGTTTTCCCTTATTGCCTCCAAAAACATATTCTGCAATTACATAAGGTTTAGCATTTTTTACATCCCCTTCTGGATGAAAAGAAATTACTTTTGCTTGTTTATAGCCTATATGATGTTTTTTATATAGTGGAGCTAATGGAAATTTCACATCATTAGGAGACATTCTGCCGACACCTACCCAAATATTAGATGGCACCCATTGATAATTAGAATTGGGAGAAACCACCAAAATTTCGTGCTCATTACCCAATTTTCTACGAAGATGCGTAGCTGCGGTATGACCAGCAATACCAGCACCAAGAATTACAATTTTCGACATAATTTATAAGTTTGTTAGCAAAATAGCAATAATTATTACTTTTAAACTGTAACCCATGTTACAAAAAGCATTTTTTATTAATAATTTTTAAAAATTTAAATTTTCAATAATTTCTCTAATTTCAAAATACTTTGCTTTTTCGAAATTGATATGATTCTTCGTCAATTCATTGCGTAAACCCATTCCCATTCCGTAATAATAGAATTTATCTACTCCCGAAAGTTGAGTAAGGATTTCGGCATGATGATGATGTTTATTTTGATTACTATCATGAGAATGATGATGATGATGATGATTACGGCAACCGTCTTCGTGATGATGAGTATGAAGATTTTCTTCGAATTTTTCTGAAATTAATTTTCCATTTTCTATTTCAAAAAATGCAAATTCTCTACATTTTCCGGTATGTGCAGCAATGGTTTTTCTGTCATTAGTTGGGATTGCAATTTTCATTTTTAGTTTAATTTATTTTCTTTTTCTAATTTTTTAAAAAGCCAGAAAGTGATTCTGTATGAAACGTAAATCATGACGGGCAAACTGATGAATTGTATAATTTCTTTGGTGTACATTTTAATGAGTTTAAAGTTATAAAATCGTAAATCTTAAAAACGACTAATAAACGTGTGCTTCTGTTTCTTCTAAATCTTTTTCGGAAATATTTTTGGCATCTAATTTCTTCCAAACAAGAGCGATATAAGCCAAAACAAAAGGTACTAACAACGAAACATAACTCATCGTTCTCAACGTAAATTCACTGGAAGAAGAGTTGTAAATTGTGAGCGAATTTTGCAAATTATAAGTTGATGGATAATACGCCGTATTATTGAAACCTGCATTGAGAAGTAACATCCAAACGGTAAGAACTGTCCCAATTCCTGAAAACCAAATTCCGTTTTTGCTTTTTCGGAATACATTGATGAAAATTCCCACCAAAACCAATACAACTCCAATCAAGAAAACGACTAAAACAAAAGGCATTTCGAGGAAATTGTTCAAATATTTGTGAGCTTCCATAGAAACTTCTTGATTAGCTGGATTTACTGCAAATCCATCAATCAACAATAGTCTTATCAGCCAAAAAAGAAAGAAAACCAAGAACAAAATACTATTTATTTTCAAGCTTTTAATAGAATTTTTTTGTATATTTTCACTATCAATGATTTTTTGAAAATATAAATTCGCTAAAATTCTCGCCAAGAAAAAAACTGCCAATCCTAAACTTATATTTTGAAGAAATGCGAGTTTTTCAACCGTCCAAACTGCCTCTAACCCGTGAAACGGAGTTTCCCAAGCAGAAATAATCGGCATTTTCTGTAAATTTTGATTAATGATATTGCTTTTCTCTACAGAAAATTCGGAACCTGTAAAAAATGTAGAAACCGCCACTCCCAATAAAATACTGCCTAAAACTCCATTGATGAATAGGAAAACATCGAAAGTTTTAGTACCTAAAAAATTATTGGCCTTGCTTCTAAATTCATAAGAAACCGCTTGAATAATGAATGCAAAAAGAATCGCCATCCAAACCCAATAAGCACCACCAAAACTGGTAGAATAAAACAATGGAAAAGACGCAAAAAAGGCACCACCAAAAGTAACCAAAGTAGTGAATGTAATCTCCCATTTTCTACCTGTTGCATTCAGAAGCATGGTCTTTTCTTTTTCGGTTTTGGCAAGAGAAAAGATGAGCGTTTGTCCGCCCTGAACAAATAGCATAAAAACCAACAAAGCACCAAGAAGCGAAACAATTATCCACCAATAATGCTGTAAACCGCTATAATCTAAAAATGAAAACATTTTGTAAAATTTAAAAGTTAAAATTCTATTTCCTAAAATTAATGAGCTGTACGATTTTTGATTGCAGAAAGCATAATTTTAATTTCTGCAATTAAAAGTGTAGTAAATATGATTAAGAAAAGGAAAAAAGTAATTTGAACACTATACGCATCAATCTGTGAAACCGCTGCAATATTTGGTAAAAGATTTTGTATTGTCCATGGTTGTCTTCCTACTTCAGCCACAATCCAACCAGCTTGTGAAGCAACATAACCGAAAGGTATGCTCCAAAGCGTAAGTCTCAAAAGTGTTCTGCTTTTTTCTAAATTTCCTTTGATCATTTTATAAAAAAGTAACGCAAACAACACCAAAAACCAAGTTCCCAAAATCACCATAATGTGAAAAGAATAGAAGCTCATTTTCACGTTCGGAATGAGCATGTGAGGATCTTTCCCGAAATAATATCCGTACCCGAAATCTTTTTCGTGAGTTCTGAAAATTGCCAATTCTTTTTCAGCATTGGTTACATCTCCAGATTTTTTGAATTGAATATAATTTCCGAGTGCATCAATAGCGATTTTACCACTGTTAATTCTTTCTTGATACGAAACGATTCCTTCTTTTTTATTTCCGTGAACCAAATCATTAATTCCTGGAACAAAAGCATCACCTTGAAGAAATGCTAAATAAGACAATGCCATTGGAATTTTAACCTCAAAAATGAATTTTTCTCTGTGGTGTTCATCTTTTTCAGGATCTCCAAAAATTCCCATTGCAATTAACGGAGCATTTCTATCGCCTTGATATAAACCCTCCATTGCTGCCAATTTCATTGGTTGAGTTACGGCGACTTGTCTTGCAGATTCATCGCCACTCCACATGGTTCCGATGGTGGCTAATAAGCCAAAAACTGTTGCAACTAAAATACTTCTTTTACCAAGAACCACATCTTTTTTCTTTAAAATAAACCAAGCGCTTACTCCAGCAACAAACAAAGAAGCTACGATATAAGAGGAAATTACGGTGTGTAGAAATTTATTTACAGCCACTGGATTCATGAGAATCGCCCAAAAATCTACCATTTCGTTTCGCATGGTATCAGGATTAAATTCCATTCCTACAGGATGTTGCATCCAACCATTTGCCACCAAAATCCACAATGCAGAAAGATTAGAACCTATGGCAACCAACCAACTCGAAAGTAGGTGAAATTTCTTGCTTACTTTGTCCCAACCAAAAAACATTACGGCGATAAAAGTACTTTCCATAAAGAACGCCATAATTCCTTCAATCGCTAACGGTGCGCCGAAAATATCACCTACAAACCAAGAGTAATTACTCCAATTGGTTCCGAATTCAAATTCCATAATAATTCCTGTGGCAACACCAATTGCGAAATTAATTCCGAAAAGCTTCATCCAAAATTTGGTGATTTCTTTCCACTTTTCATCGCCTGTTTTCACATAAATGGTTTCCATGATGGCAATGATAAAGGTAATTCCTAAAGTTAGCGGAACAAAAAGCCAATGGTACATTGCTGTAAGTGCAAATTGCGCTCTGCTCCAATTGACGAGTTCCCAATCTATATGATTCATCGTTGTAATATTTCTATTTTTTAATTTTTGTCAAAGTATTTTGCAAATATTCTATTCTTTGTTCATTACTCTCAAAATTAGTTTTAAGAAAATCCTTAAAGAAAAACATCTTAAGAATCCCGAACATGATAAATAGTTTAACAACAGCAATAATCCAAAGAGATTTACTTTCCTTTGACATAATGCTAAAACCATGTTTATAGAGTTTTAGCAACTCGATAAAAGGATACAATAAAAAGTTATAGAAAGTTTGCATTGTTGAAAAATCAAAAATTTATGATAAAAAAAACTTTATTTTTCACAATACAAAGTTAAGCTAGGAATGCTCTAACTTCTTGGCTTACAAAACGGGGAAAATGGTAATAATTATTTATTTAGATTTTTTCTAAAATCTATTGGAGAAACTCCAGCATTGGATTTAAAGAATTTAGTAAAATAGGAATTGTCTTCAAAGTTAAGTTCAAAAGCAATCTGCGAAATGGTAGATTGAGTATTAACCAATAATCTCTTAGCCTCTAAGATGATTCTGTTTCTAATCATTTCACCAGCTGTTTTACCCGTAATAAATTTACAAACGGAATTTAGATAATTTGGAGTAACAGCTAATTGATCTGCGTAAAATTTGGGATAATGTTCTTCTTTGAAATACTTTTCAAGTGATCCTTCAAATTTTCTTACTAAATTATTTTGAGTATAATTAAAATTAGTTTGGTTCACTGATTTTACATCTTCAGAAATTAATAGTAAAATTTCTAAAATGCACAATTTTATAAGTTCTGATGAATATTTATAACTTCCATCATTAAAATCTAAAATTTTTGCGAAAGCATATTTTATGTCCTTTTGATTGTTTTGAATCTGATGATAACAGTTCTTACCACTTTTACTAAATAGAGGTAATTGATCAATGAAATTTGCTTGTAAAAGAAATTGATTGAATAAATTTTCATTAAAATTTATAAGAAAACCTTTAGTATTTTTATGATTAAAAACTAAATCGTGAACTTGACCAGGTCTAAGAAAAAAAACAGAATTATCTTGGATTTCGTAATCTTCAAAATCAATTTTATGAATACCCGAACCCTTCTCTATATAAAGAATTTGATAAAAAGTATGACGGTGCGGTTTTTTCGGAAGGTAAATATCTTCATGAAGCAATTCCTTCAAATCATGAATAATGTAGTTTTGAATTTTTTTTTCATTATTCACTAAATCGCAGACATTTAAAACTGGAAATTTCATAAAAAATTAGTTAGAACACTCTCCAGTTTTAGAAAGGGAATGTGAAATGATTTCTGGTGGATTTCCAAGAAGTGGTAAATCATTTTGTTGCCATTTTACCAAACCACCTTCTAAATAGTAAATCTGGTTAAAGTCTCTGTCTTCCAAATATTTGGCAACACTTTTACTTCTCACACCGTTATTACAAACCAAAACGATTTTTTTATCTGCATCAAAATTTGACCATAATTCTTCTATCTCGCTGAAAGGAATATTTTCTACGATAGGAAGATTCATTTTATACAATTCAAATTCATAGCGTTCTCTAACGTCTACCAACTGAATGGTATCGTTTATCATCGTTTGAAAGGTATTCGGACAAATGCTTTTCATGGAAATTTTCAATTTATTGGGTTAAAAAAGACTCTGTTTATCTTATTTGAGTACAAAATTGAATTTTTCTGAAAAACCGCTTTGTAACCAATGTTACAGAAATTAAAAGAATTGATACTATCTATTTAAAACCAAAGTTTTGATTGAAAAAATATAAATAATTAGAATAAAATAGCGCCTTCTAATTCTAATAATTTTTGTTTTCGCCAAATTCCACCGCCATAACCTGTAAGATTTCCATCACTGCCAATCACTCTGTGACAAGGAACCAAAATGGAAATTTTATTCATTCCATTGGCATTTGCCACTGCTCTTACTTTTTTCACATCTCCCAAAATTTCAGATTGTTTCGCATAGCTCCATGTTTCACCATACGGAATTTTCATCAACACTTCCCAAACTGATTTCTGAAAATCTGAACCCACAAAATGAAGCGGAACGGAAAATTCTTTTCTTTTTCCTTCAAAATATTCGGTAAGTTGTTCTTCTAAACTATTAAAATGAGGATTCTCTCCTTGAATAATATTGGCATTTAAGGATTTAGAGAGGTGTTTTAATTCGGTTTCCAGCATTTTTCTGTCTGTAAATTCTAGCATACAAATTCCCTCATCCGTTGCAGCAGCATACATGGTTCCAAGAGGTGTTTCGATGCGTTTTAAATCAATTACTTTCTGATTTTTAGAATTTTTAGGAGACACTCCGAAAATATTTTTAAAACTTTCGGTAAAACCGCTTAAACTTTCGTAGCCACTTTCCAAAGCTGTTTCTGTTACGGTTTCGCCTTGTTGAATTTTCTTAAATGCAGAATTAATTCTGAACATTCTTTGATATGCCTGAAACGTGATTCCGTGATTTTTCAGAAACCAACGTCTCATGGTTGCAGGTTCTATTCCGCGTTTTACCAAGTCGTAATCTTTGAACTTCAAAGAAGGATTTTCTGCTAATTCCGTGATGATTTCCTGAATATATTTCGGGGTTTCGTTCAGTTTTTCTAATGGTTTACAAACCTTACAAGGACGATATCCTTTTAGAATCGCATCTTTGGTATTGCTGAAAAATTCTACATTTTCGGGTTTTGGTTTTCGGGCAGTGCAAGTTGGTCTACAGAAAATTCCTGTAGTTTTTACGCCCATCCAAAAAACGCCTTCGAAACTTGCATCTTTATTGAAAGAAGCATTATACATGATATCGTTTGGTAAATTCATAAATGATGATTGATATATGATGATTGAAAAAAGATATGATAAACTTTGTCAAAGATTTTAAAACTTTGACAAAGTTAAAGTAAATTTCATGTATAGCCTTAAACAAATAGTTTTTAGGCTTTTTTCATTTCATTAGTACAACATAAGTGCAACAAATTAAAAAGTTTTGAAAAATAGAAGTTTCCCTTTTACTTTGCACTATAGCAAAGATATAAAATGTTTTTTTGTTGTGTGAAAATATTGATAAAATATATTTTATCATAAAATCTGTTTTATCTTGCGAGAATTTTCAATAAATTCTTTTATAAAAAAAATAATTTTACCAATTTGGGTTTAAAAACTTTCTTAACCTTTCTCTTTCAGCGTCTTTTATTGCCCAATCAATTTCTTTTCTAACTCTGCTTTTTATTGGAATTAATTCAAGTTGATTTTTACCATTTTCAAGCATCTTGTAAATTCTTTGCCAATCTCCTTTATGGATTTCCCCAATATTTACATCACCAGAATATGTGCCACCATTTCCACGCCACCAAATTTTAGAAAAATCTTCCTCATCAGAGTTATGTTCCAAATAGAGCAATAGAAACTTTTCAAATTCATTAGAAAAAAAATGTCTAACCGAACTTATTACAGAGTTTACCTTATCAGAATCTTTGCAATATTTGACTATATAAAATTCTAAAAATTTTATTGCCCTTTCTCTTTCTTCTTCTCGAATATTTTTAAAAAACATATCTATTCCTTCTTCCCCCATGCCAAAGAAAAATCTATTCCCAATTAAAGAATTAAAAATATTTTCAATTTCAAAATCATTATAAAGTGACCAGATAAAACCTAATTCATCTTCGTAGCCTATGCTTATATGTCCATTTTTATCATAAAAGAATTCAATATATTTGAATATAAAATCTTTATCATTTTTTAAAATTTCTACAAGACCTTCTCTTTTATAATCAAAATGATTTTTGTTGTTTATAAACTCATACAAATACAATTCTTCTATCAAATCAATTTTCTCATTTAACTTATTTGTAAACTCTTTGTAAAAGTCATGATCTATAAAAATTGGAATTCCATTTTTCTTTTTTTTCAGAATAATTTCTAAAACTTCTAAACTAATATTTGGCTTTATCTTTTCAAATTTTGAAAACATATCAAAACTAATAAAAGAATTGGAGTCAATATTTTTTATTAATTCAAATAGTTCTGTAGTAATTTTTTCATCTATAAATTGATTTGGAAGTATATCAAAAAATGGAATCTTGTATAGCAAGGCATTTTCACTGTTCCAATTTTTTAAGTAATCCCATAATTTATTGTAATAGTCTTTATCATTTATAATTAATGACATAGCACGATATGGAATAAAATGGAATCTTTTTGAGAAATCATTTAAAAAATGAATAAATAATTTAAACCCGACTTCTTTATCTTTCTTAAAATTTGATTCTAAAGTAACATTTATAGGTGCCTGAATTTGATAATCCTGCTTTAATACTTGTAGACTATTATTAATGACGTTTGTCAATTTTGAGAAATCTCTACTTTTAGAAAAATCAAAATGTTTGCTAATATCTTTTGATTTTAAACTTTCAAAATCTGAAATATTTTCATAGTCATAATCTGCTTTACCACGATAATAATTCCAATCAAATATTCTAAAATCATCAAATTCTTGACTTTGAAAAAGATTTTTTAAATTTCTATAGCCTTTATCTTCCAATTGTTCTTTATCTAACCAATTAACAAATTCGTTAACGAAGTAAATATTTCTGAAGTCACTTCTATTTAGTTTATTCTCAATGAATGGTAAAATAAACTCCAAATCAAAATTTAAGATTTTTAAATTTAAGTCTCCATAATGAGGTTTATAGTCCGTGATAACATTAAGTATTCTATCTGGATAATATAAATAGAGTTTAAAAAATTTTTTCCAAATTTTTCTTCTGATACTTTTAACTTTGTTGTTTAGGGGTATAGGATAATTATAATGAATAAAAGAATGTCCTTTCCTTCCAGATTTAAAAACTCTATTATAATGCGGTAGAAAATTTGAAGCAAGACCTAAAAAAGCCTCGGTATAATGCGGTAAACCTTCTTTGGTTTTGCTAATTAGTAGGTCAATGAATTTGTTTTGCTTTTCAAAATTATTGCTATACTCATCATCGTCATCAAAACTTAAATTTTCTTTTAGCCTGCGAATCAATTCAGTAAATGCAATTGGAATTTTTCTACCATGTTCAAAAGCCAATTCTAGTGCTGGAACAAAACTATCTTGGGTGTAGCTTCTAAAAAATGGGGTTAGAAATGGCAATATTTTATCCTCCTCAAAACTGAAATGATTATTTTCATAAGTTGAAACATATATAGGATTTGGATCTTCCTCTTCGGCTTTTATTTTATTGTAAATGTAGGATAATGTTTCTTCCCTCTTGTAGAACCAAAACAATTTAATAAATTTTGATATTCTTTCTTCATTACTCAAGTTAATATCAAAATACCTATCAATGTCTGGTTTAATTTTATCCAACACCTCAAAATACCCAAATGTATTATTTGAATGAATTACAGTTTCTTTAAACCTATTATCATATCTATCAAAATATTCAAACAATAATTTATTAAATGACAAAATCTTATCCTTTATAAAAACTTTGTAAAAGAAATAAGTTGACATTACTTGTTCTGAAATTCTTACAAAAGAATCTTTCACCTCAACTAATTCTCTGTTATGAAGTTCTTCAATTGCTTCTTGAAAATCTGAGTAATTTAATTCAAAGTCCATTAATAATTTTTCAACAAATTCTTTATTGTCTCTTTCTATTGTAAAGAAAAAAGAAATAATCCCTATGCTTTTTAGCAAAATTGTGTTTTTAAAGAGATCAAAATCTTTAATGAATGTTTGAAAATATACGTCATATAAATTATAAATACCACCTGATAAAAATTCAAATTGTTTTTCCAACGCTAACTTAGAAGCCATAATTGCCAATCGTGCATTACCATCCGATAAGGATATAATTTTATTGTGATAATGTGGATGTTTTATCTTGAAAGAATCGCTACTTATTAGTTCTTTTATTTCATCATCAGTAAATTTTTCTAGAAAAATTGAGCCTGTATCAAATTCAATACAATGTCTAAATAAATCATCATAAGCATAGTTTCTTACAGAAATTATTAACTTTAATTTACCTTTTCTATTTTCTTTAAATATGCCAAGAATTTGATCAAGATTTGATATTTGTCTATTCGCATCGTCGATGAGAAGTATGTAATTTTTATCATGTTGTAATTGCACTCTCAAATCCTCCCATATATCAACATCTTTTTTTGAAATAACAAAAGGAGTGTAGTCTTTATTTTCTAAAATGAACTCTTTAATTATTTCTATAGCCAATTTAGTTTTTCCAACACCTGCAGAACCGGAAATTATGAATAAATCTTTTTCCTGTAGAATTTGTTTCGCATTTTGCAATTCTACCTTTCTATTTAAAAAAATATTATCCAAAGGAGTGGATAAGTTGCCACCTTTATGGTTATATTCTTCAATAAAATTTGATATTGGTAATATTTGCCCTGTTTCAAGTGGAATTCCGAGAATGTCTTTTGATAATATTGGGTATTCTGAATAAATATCTAACGCAAGTTTGTCCAATCCAATTAATTCAATAAATACCTGTTTGTCTTTTGCATATTGAAAAATATCTTTCTCTTGATCTGTTGTTAGTCTAGCATTAAAAAACAACACAATTTTACTAATGTCTTTTTTTGAAATTTTAGTTAATTTTGAATCTAGACATTTATCAATGTCCTCTTTAAGTTTTTTTACTACATCATCAGATTTAGTTGTAAATTCTACATACCGCAATTTTCCTGAATCTGTTCTAAAAAAAGTATCTGGAGTTCCTTTTATCGTTTTTTGTTTTCCAAATTGGCTTCCAATTCTATTAAAACTGGAAATACCTTCCTCTCTCAAATTTAAATACAAATCACATAGTGTTTGAAATGTTGAACTATCAATACCTATAAGTTTCTGTTCAATTAAAATTAATCTTCCTGACATAACTAACAAATTTTGAGACAAATATATCAATTAAAAATAAAAATATTACATTTTATTATAAATAAATAACATTTTTTGATTTTTATATTACATTTTTTATACATTTGTAACGTTAAAACTATAAAAATGTACACCGAAATTTTAAGAATAATTGAAGGAGGCTTGAATAAAGACCTTAAGAAAATTAATAATTACTCTCGTATTCTTGCTGAAAAATTTGAAAAAGAAGGACAGCCTAAGTTGGCTAAAATGATTATTAAGACTCTTGAAAACAAACCAAGTTCAATGGTTACAATGGATTCATTAATATCAACACCAGTAGATCAGGAAAGTAGAATGAATATAGTGGATATACAAATGCCTTCTGAAAATAATGATGATATTATTTTATCACCAAATATTTACAACAAAGTTGAAGATTATATTAACCTATATCAACATCAAGGAGAATTGTTAAAAAATGGACTTGAAATTTCCAATTCTTTATTATTATATGGAGTTCCCGGAAGTGGAAAAACTACTATTGCGAAATACATCTCTAACAAAACAGGACTACCTTTAATTACTGCAAGATTTGATGCAATTGTTTCATCATTATTAGGGAATACATCAAAAAATATCCGAAAAATTTTTGAATATGCAGATGAAAAACCTTGTATTCTTTTCTTGGACGAATTTGATGCTATTGCTAAAGCAAGAGATGACCAATATGAATTAGGAGAATTAAAAAGAGTTATTAATAGTTTATTACAAAATATTGATACATTTTCAAAATCAAATCTCCTTATTGGCGCAACAAACCACCCCGAATTATTAGATAAGGCAATTTGGAGAAGATTTAATACATTAATAGAAGTTGGTTTACCAAATCAAAACGAAGTTTACAAATTAATTGAGACTTTTAGTAAAGATTCCAATAACGATTTCTTAAATGATGAAAAGAAAACGAACAAATTAATTCAAAATTTAGAAGGAAAGACTCCATCATATATCAAAACCTTATTCAATAATGTTTTAGCACAAAAAATTATAAAAAACAAAGAGTATTTGTCTTATGAAGATATATTACTTGAAATTTTTGAATCAAAAAACAAAGAATATACAATTGAAGATATTATTACTTTTCTAAATGAAAATGGTGTTTCACAAGAAAAGATAACTCAAATACTAAACATCTCTATAAGACAAGTAAGAAATAATTTAAAAACAAAATAATCATGGAAAGGAATTTACCAATAAAATTTTTTCAAAAGAGAGCTAATGATGAAAGAAATACTGAAGGCGGCGGAAATTCAGAACCACCAAAATGGTTCAATGAAGCGCTAATACCTGAAAAAGTAGAAAGTTTCGTAGAAACTCTTAAGGACGTATCTAAAAGTTTAAGAAATAAGCAACAAAATGGGAATTATATTCCGAGCGTTGTTAAACTTACTTTAAATAATGATGCATTAGCAAAAACTTATAGAAAAGAAATTGCAAATATTTTCAACACTCAAAAAATAAATCTTTTTGGATTAAATAATAATGATGAAGTTTTGGTTAAAATTGAAAACGATGAAGATCTTCATAAAATAAGCACGAAAATCTCTTCCGCCAAAAAACATTTAGTAGGTAAAGGTGTAAAACTAGGTATTGGAGCAATAGAGGAAATGGAAGAATTTGAGCCTGAAATTGATGTTAGTACAGAAGACATTGAGAGCGATGTTTTAAAAGTTAAACTTTTCAATTTTGGAGATTCAGAACTTAACACAATATTGATTCGTTCTTTTGAAAAATTTTGTAAAGAAAAACATATTGATTTTAGTCGTACTGTGTATTCTGCAGACTTAAATATATTTAAAGTTCAAAACATAACACTAGACGAGTTTAATGAACTGAAGGAATTTGACGGAATACAAACGATAAGCGAGATGCCATTTTATGAAGTTACATTAGATGAATTACAAGAAGCCGAAATAGTGAATGTAAAAATTCCTATTGAGGGAAAAAATTATCCTGTAATTGGAGTTTTAGATACCGGTATTGCTAATATTCCTCATTTAAAACCATGGCTATTGCAAGAAAATTTTTCTAAATTCCATACAGATGATATTGATAAAAGGCACGGCACAGCCGTTTCTGGAGTAATAGTTTATGGCGATGAACTTGAAAACGAAAAATATACTGGTTTTGGTGGAGCAAAACTTTTTGAAGCCATAGTTTATCCAGATGAAAAAATGCTTAAAATACCTGAAGATGAACTTATAGAAAATATCAGAGAGGCAATAAGCGAAAATAATCAAATAAAAATTTGGAATTTATCTCTTGGAACCAATAAAGAAGCAGATTTGATCGAGTTTTCAGATTTTGGGAAGGCATTAGATGAAATACAAGATGAAAATAATGTTCTTATCTGCAAATCCGCGGGAAACTGTGATAATTTTAAAATAAATGCACCTAGAAGAAGAATCTCACAATCTGCTGATTCAATAAGAAGTCTTGTTGTAGGATCAATTTCAAAGAATAAAATAGAATCAGACTTGTCTGAAAAAAATCATTCATCGCCATTTTCAAGAATTGGACCTGGTCCATCACATCTTATTAAACCCGACATTGCCCATATTGGTGGTAATGCAGGATTTGATGACAAAAACCGTCTAATTTTAAATGGAATTAAAACTTTTTCTTCTGATGGAAAAACAAAATCTGTTGTTGGAACAAGTTTTTCAACACCAAGAATTACCTCAATTGTTGCAGGAGTTGACAATGCGCTGAACGAAGGATTTAATCCATTACTACTTAAAGCATTAACACTACATTCTTGCAATTATCCAGAAGAAATGAAGATAAGTATTGATGAGAAATTAAAACATGTAGGCTTCGGAGTTCCTTCAACTATTCAAGATATCTTGTTTAATCAACCAAATGAAATCACATTGATTCTTCAAGATACTATTGAAAAAGGAAATTTCATAGAGATTTTAGACTTTCCTTTTCCACAATCAATGATTGATGATGAGGGATATTTTTATGGTGAAATAACTCTCACATTAGTGACCTCACCAATTTTAGATTCTAATCAAGGGTCTGAATATTGCCAATCAAACATAGATGTAATGTTTGGAACCTATGATGAAAAAAAAGATAGAGATACATCAAAAGCAACTGTAATAAACCCAATAGGCCCCGATGGAAACAAAAATTTACTTACTCATAGTTTGTACAGTAAAATCGCAATGAAAGATACGGAAAACCCATATAACAAGGAAAGGGTTTTGGTTGCTTACGGCGATAAATTTCAACCTGTAAAAAAATGGTCAGTAAATCTTGATGAATTTACTGCAACTAATAAAGAAAAATTTTTAAAAATACCAAAAAATTGGTATTTAAAGATTGATGGATTATTTAGACAAGCAATAGAAAGTAAATCAGAATTACAAAGAATAACACCAAGTCAAGAATTTTGCTTGGTTATAACAATTAGAGATACTAAAAAAGAAGGGAACATCTATAATGAGGTAACCCAATTATTAAATAATTTCAACTTTATACATCAAAATGTTAAACTTAAAGAAAACGTTAGAATTCAATTAAACAATTAATATTATAACAACAAACCACAAAACAATTGACGGACATAAAACTGGGCAGTAAAAAACAGACTCCAAGTATTTAACCTTGAAACGTTAGACAAAATTAAAATAAAATTTCTGTAAAATATTTTTTGATTTTTTTAATTCATAAGTCCAACAAATTAAAAAGTAAAATAAAAATAGATGGTTTCCTTTTATACTTAAATAACAAGCATAAAGCATAATAATGTTTTTTGTTGTGTTAAATATTGATTAATAAATTTTATCATATAAGGCATAATACTGAAAAATAGTTGGGAAAATCATTGGGAACAATGATTAATAAAAGGATAACAAGAAGTTTCATTAAACCTGTTTCATTAAACTTTTTCTTTGTCGTAAAAATGGTAAAAAAATGGTTCTTAGTCATCTATAATCGTTTTATATCAATCATTAGAATCAATTTTCAATAAAGAATTATTATAATAACAAAATGAATTTGGATGAGCATAAGGAGAACGTTTTAAAAATACTACTTATTACTTTTTTATGGAGGAATATTTCTCTCAATTCAATCATATCTTCTTAAAGTATTTAAAATCTCAAAACCAAAATTGCAGCATAAATAGTCTCTCCTTAATTCACCTATAATTTACTGATTATTAGTATTTTGGGGTTAAAATAGCTTGTTTTTTATTGCAAGAATTTGTATCTTAGAGCTTTAAAACCTTGCAAATATGTTGGGAAAAAATCCAGAAAAGAAGCCAGAATTATTCCGCCCAATGTTGGTGGATTTTATTGACCACGAGCATGAACTTGTTCTACTTTCAGAAAAAATAAATTGGAATTATTTTGAGAAAGAATTTTCGCCCTTGTATTCCAAAGTGGGCAATCCGAGCCATCCGATTCGGTTTATGGTGGGTTGTTTGCTACTGAAACATTTGTATAATTTGGGCGATGAGACGTTGGAAAAAGCCTGGATCATGAATCCTTATATGCAGCATTTTTGTGGCAGGGTTTTCTTTGAACACGAATTTCCTTGTGACCCGAGTAATTTTGTTCATTTCCGAAAAAGAATTGGCGAAAAAGGTATCGAAAAAATCTTTGCCTACAGCGTAAGAATGCACGATGCCAAGACGAACACCTCAAATTTTGTTTTGTCCGATACTACCGTTCAGGAGAATAATACCTCTTTTCCTACCGATGCAAAATTGTGCAAAAAAGTGATTGATTATTGCAACAAAATAGCCGGAAATGAAGGCATAAAACAAAGACAACGCTACACAAAAGTCAGCAAACAAATGGTGCGCAACACCTACAACGGAAAACATCCCAAGCGTGCAAAAACGGCAAGGAAATCTCAAAGACAGCTCAAAACCATCGCCATGAGACTGATTCGTGAATTGCAACGGAATTTTAATGCAGAACAGCAAGAATTTTATAAAGATTTAATGACATTGTACACCAAGGTTGTCACACAAAAAAGAAACGATGCCGATAAAATTTACAGCATTCACAAGCCTTTTACCCGATGTATTGCCAAAGGAAAAGCGCATAGCCAGTATGAATTTGGGAATAAGGTAGGTTTGATAACCACCGCCAACAAAGGCAAGAAAATCATTCTCGGGATTAAAGCATTTTTGCAAACTCCTTACGATGGTCACACCATAGAACCACTTTTGGAACAGATGGAAACCGGTGGTCAAAAGCTCCCAAAAGAACTCCTTTACGATAGAGGTGGCAGAGGGAAATCAGAAATAAAGGGCGTGAAAATCTCCATCCCAAGCACTCCAAGAAAAAAAGACACTGCTTATCAAAAGCAGACAAAGCGCAAAAAATTTAGAACCAGAGCGGCAATAGAACCTATCATCGGACATTTAAAAACCGATTTTAGGCTGGCAAAAAATTACTTCATGGGAGAAACGGGACCACAAATCAATGCATTACTAGCTGCAACCGCTTGGAACATGAAGAAAATGATGGAACTACTGAAACAGAAAATTATTTTCTTATTTTATAAGATACAAATTATGCTGTTTTCTAATCCTGTTTTTAAAAATAAATTAAATAGTGGGTTTTGTTAAGGAACGACTAAATAATTTGCTTCAAATTTATAGAATCACAACTTAGCGAACCAACAAAATATAAAATTTCAGGTAATTACATCATAACTAGTCTCTCCTTAAACCACCTATAATCTACTGATTATTAGTATTTTGGGTTTAAAATAGCTTGTTTTTTATTGCAAGAATTTGTATCTTAGAGCTTTAAAACCTTGCAAATATGTTGGGAAAAAATCCAGAAAAGAAGCCAGAATTATTCCGCCCAATGTTGGTGGATTTTATTGACCACGAGCATGAACTTGTTCTACTTTCAGAAAAAATAAATTGGAATTATTTTGAGAAAGAATTTTCGCCCTTGTATTCCAAAGTGGGCAATCCGAGCCATCCGATTCGGTTTATGGTGGGTTGTTTGCTACTGAAACATTTGTATAATTTGGGCGATGAGACGTTGGAAAAAGCCTGGATCATGAATCCTTATATGCAGCATTTTTGTGGCAGGGTTTTCTTTGAACACGAATTTCCTTGTGACCCGAGTAATTTTGTTCATTTCCGAAAAAGAATTGGCGAAAAAGGTATCGAAAAAATCTTTGCCTACAGCGTAAGAATGCACGATGCCAAGACGAACACCTCAAATTTTGTTTTGTCCGATACTACCGTTCAGTAGAATAATACCTCTTTTCCTACCGATGCAAAATTGTGCAAAAAAGTGATTGATTATTGCAACAAAATAGCCGGAAATGAAGGCATAAAACAAAGACAACGCTACACAAAAGTCAGCAAGCAAATGGTGCTCAACACCTACAACGGAAAACATCCCAAGCGGGCAAAAGCGGCAAGGAAATCTCAAAGACAGCTCAAAACCATCGCCATGAGACTGATTCGTGAATTGCAACGGAATTTTAATGCAGAACAGCAAGAATTTTATAAAGATTTAATGACATTGTACACCAAGGTTGTCACACAAAAAAGAAACGATGCCGATAAAATTTACAGCATTCACAAGCCTTTTACCCGATGTATTGCCAAAGGAAAAGCGCATAGCCAGTATGAATTTGGGAATAAGGTAGGTTTGATAACCACCGCCAACAAAGGCAAGAAAATCATTCTCGGGATTAAAGCATTTTTGCAAACTCCTTACGATGATCACACCATAGAACCACTTTTGGAACAGATGGAAACCGGTGGTCAAAAGCTCCCAAAAGAACTCCTTTACGATAGAGGTGGCAGAGGGAAATCAGAAATAAAGGGCGTGAAAATCTCCATCCCAAGCACTCCAAGAAAAAAAGACACTGCTTATCAAAAGCAGACAAAGCGCAAAAAATTTAGAACCAGAGCGGCAATAGAACCTATCATCGGACATTTAAAAACCGATTTTAGGCTGGCAAAAAATTACTTCATGGGAGAAACGGGACCACAAATCAATGCATTACTAGCTGCAACCGCTTGGAACATGAAGAAAATGATGGAACTACTGAAACAGAAAATTATTTTCTTATTTTATAAGATACAAATTATGCTGTTTTCTAATCCTGTTTTTAAAAATAAATTAAATAGTGGGTTTTGTTAAGGAACGACTAACTAATCTTTACTTTTTTAATAATCCTCTTTTACTTCAGTTTTAACGATTTGATATCTTCAGAAATCTCCTGATAAAATTTTGCCAAAGGTCTTTTTAAAGATTCGTCCTTTTCTGAATAATTTCCATATATAATTCTTTTGACAATAGTTTTGTTCAACGAAGTGTTATTTAAAATATTTGATATAGAATCTAAGTATATCTGGTTGAATTTTATTTCTTTATAAATTAGTTCTTCAACAATGTCTTTGTACTCATTGTATTTTAAATTTAATGAAAATCTTTCATCAAAATTTTTTAGAATTTTTTTGTTTGGATGAGAAATTTCCACAATAATATCATTCTTATTTTTTGTTGCAATATATTTTGCAACACATCCTTTTGAAAGGGTGAATTTAAAATTCTGTATTAAAGATTTAGATTCTATATAAAAATCAAAATCAATAGTTTTATCCTTTTTTGCTTTATTACAAGATGAGCATATTGGAATTAAATTATAAAAGGAAACGCATAGAAATGGATATTTACTTTTTGGATAGTAATGATCTAACTCGAAAAAGGCTTTAGGTTTCTTTAATTCTCCTTTTTTGTGTGGTTTATGATTTCTTTTGTAATATTCGTTAACGACATATGTACCTTGTGTATGACAATATGCACAACAATTTATTTCTAAATTTTTTAATGATTTAATAAAATATTCTTTTCGAACTTTCTTATATAGCAATGCGTCAACAATACTTTTATAAAAACTTGTATCATTGCTTGGAAGATTAAAATTTAAAAATTCACTTTTCATTTCGTTTGGTTTTAAAATAATTATGGCTTCCAATTTGCTTAAGATGGCTTCTATATAATCTTTCTTAATGGCATATTCTGCATTTGTAATATCTAATTTAACTATTAAACTATTAAGATTTTTTCTAATATCTGCTTCGCATTTATTTAAAAATTCTTTTTTATAATCTTCTGCTATTTTTTCAATTTCATTATTAATAATTAGCTGTATCATACACCATATTTTTTATTCAATCTTTCAATTTCTTTTTCTAATTCTTTTATTTTGGTGCTTTCTTCATTAATTCCAAATTTTTCTTTGTATAAACTTCTAAATGATTCTCTAATTAATGGATCACCGATTATATTAATGAAATTCAGTATGCTTTCTTCGTTCCAGTCTTTATTTTCCTTTTTATTGGACGTCAAAAAATCACCTAAAGACTTAAATTTATTTTTTGCAAAATCTCCAATAAAATCATTTAGAAAAAAAGAATGCTTTAATAAATCATAAATGTTTTCAGCAAACGTATTATCTCCTTCATACTCTTGTGGGGTTGATTGTTTTGTTTTTTCATCGACATTTAAAAACAATACGTTTTGTTTTGGGATATCTGATAAAATAAATGGAGAATGAGTAATGAAGAGAATGTTGATTCCTTTTAAACTTAAATTAATGTTTTTGATTTGCCTTAAAAGATAATTAACTAATTTTCTTTGAAATTCAGGATGAAAATATAATTCAATTTCATCAAAAATTAAGTTTACATATTCATATTTGATAATCTTTGTCCCATTTACTGAATTTATATTATTTAAATGGTACGTTATAGAACTAATAGAATGTATTAACTGTTGTTCACCAGAACTTAAATCATTTAACTTTATTAACTCACTGTTTTTTTCATCTTCTAAAAATATTTCGGTATCAAATATGGGTGGAGGCAATATTTCAATAAAGTCTTCTGTATCTTTTAGTAACGAATTAAGCTCTATGGATAAACGATCTAAATCCAATTTTTCATCCGTGTTTATATCTTTCCAGAACTCATCATAGTATTTAATATAGTTGATTGTTTGATATAACTTGTATGTGATATGACTTTTATATTTTTTAATATGTTTTATAAAATCGGTTATGTTAATTTTATATCTCTTATACTCCCTATCTTCGAAAATTTTATACGAATCAGTAATAAAGTCTTGATATTCAATATATTTATCGCAAATGCTTATTACTTTGTATATGATATAGTAATCTAGTTGCATTTGTAAATCCTCATCTGGTAAATTGTTTAATTGAAATTCAGATTTTATGGTTTTTAAAATTTCAAAAACATTATGACAAGATAAAAGAGGTGCTTCCTGATTATAAGCATCAATATTTACTGAAAAATCAAATGAATCACTATCTTTAAATTGATTATATAATTCCTGTTTATCTTTAAATTCGGTATATTTTATACCTATCTGATTTTCATCATTTGAATAAATAAAAAAATCTCGAATTTCTTTTTTGTTTAACTCTATACTAACCGCAGTCATGTAATCTCCAATCTTCCGAAAAGTTTTATCATCTTTAATGGGTTTTAAAAGATTACTCAATAATCGTTGGTTTAGGAGATACTGTTCGTTATTAACATCTATTATTCCCGCCCAATGAGGATTGTCTTTTCCTTCTCTTTTAGGATTAATAACTATAGGTATTTGATAAGCATCATTTTTATGGAATAAGCTATCAATCCATGAACCTATTGTATTTGAATTAAATGCATAAATTGAATAATTGACTATTTCGGTATAAAAAAATTTTTCAAGACTAAAAATTTCTAAATTATTGTTGAAATTTTTAAATGTGAAGTTTTCATCATCGATTCTTAACGTAAAAAAAACGCCGTTTTTTAATTCATAAAACAAATCACACTTTATTTTGTATTTCCCCTCTTTTGTTACGCTTATTAAATCTGCCTCGGAAAATAATTTTTCATCATTTTTTAATTTGAAAGATAATTGATTCATACAAGCTATGAACAATTCTATAAGGCTACTTTTTCCACTCCCATTTTTCCCAACAATAGCAGATATATTTATTTTTGTTTTTCCTATGTCATAAAGGTTTTCAGGAAGAGAACTAATAGGATCATATTTAATTTTAACAACATCACCATTGATAGCATTCTCAACTTTATTTTCTCCTATGTAAAACTCATATTCATTATAAAATTTATAAATTTGATTAGGAATTAAATTTTTAAGAAATTTTTTATTGCAGCCATCTAATGGCCTTATCGCTAATAATTTAAAACTCATTTTTCATATTCTTTTATGATGTGTATTCCCAATAATCCTCAATTTCTTTTTGTATTGTAATTCCAATTTCATGATAATATTGAGTTTCTGATTTTAGTTCTTTAATAATTACTTCAGGATCGACGTTTATGAAAAGAACACCCTCAGCCTTAAAATTACTTGACAATAATCTCCAATTCAAATTTAAATCAGTTTTATTTGGTGGTGTTTTAATATAAAATTTTTCAAAAAAATATTCTTCATCTCCCACAAGAATTTTTTTTGAAGGTATAATCTCAATTCTTTTTTCTTCCTTTTTTATCTTAAGATTTGATTGAGAAATAATTTTTTTCATATTAATTCTCACATTGTCTATATTTTCTTCTAAAATATCAACTATATCTCCATCAAATTCTATAATAATTTTAAAATTAGTAATGTCTTTTTTTCCTGTGTTTTTTATTTTTAGTTGTATTTTATTTAGACTTAAATTTATTTTTTCACTTGAAGAACCTGAAATAAAAGAAGCTCCTAAAAGATCTAAAACATTACTTCTAGGATTATATCGTTCAATTGTTTTTCCTACTTTGATTATTGTGTCTTTTCTAAACTTTGGAGAAAGCTCTAAAACATCACTGTTATTGATGAATTTGACTTCGGCAGAATAATTATCTTTGAAATTGAGACTGTTGACATAATAGTTGTAAGTGTCTTGATTTTCAAAAATCAGATCAACAATATCTCCCCAACAATAAAGATGTACTTCAAAAAAACCGTCTTTAATGTTTTTTAAATTGATTTTTCTTACATATTCTTCTATTTTAGAGTCTTTTTCAGCAGTGGTTGCAAAATATAATTTTTTAAGAGCTGGAATAAAATTCTTTGCTTTTTCAATTTCTCCATCTATTTCCTTTATTGTGAAATTTTTCCCAGTATAATCATCTTTCCCTTTGCATTGAATTCCATAATATCCCGATTCTCCTTTAGGCATTCCACAGACATCTACACCATTTTGAGCCTGTCCTTGTCTTCCATTTTTTTTAATTTCAGGACAGCTCCATATTTCTCCCCACAATTTTTTACATAACGTTTCAAAGTCTTGCCAGTTCTGTGGTTTTGGCAGTGATTTAGATATTTGCATTGACAAAAGTGATTAATTAAAATTTTTTAAAAAACGGGATTTGGCTCTAGCTTTATTGTCTCCCCATGGCATTTTACGAATAGCAGGGTAAGTCAAATAAAGAAACCGTTTAGCCCGAGTAAAGGCAACATATAAATTATTTTTTTCTTGATTCAGTTCTTCCTCTCCTTTTTCTATAGCTAAATAATATGGGAAAGTTCCATCGTCCAAGCCAATAAGAAAAACAATATCAGATTCTTGACCTTTCATTGTATGAACAGTACTGATACAAACCCCTTCTTCTTTTTGATTCTTCATAACTGTTCCTAGTGAAATAGCATTTTTAAAACCTGTCAGAGAGGGTTTTAAAGTATTGAACGAATAAGTTCCCCATAAATCATTTAATCCTTCAAGCTCACTAGAAATTTGAATTTTATCTTCGTCTAAAAGCAAGTTACTTTCTTTAATAAAGTTTTCAAACGTTTTTACCGATTTTTTGAAATTGTCTTCGGTTAAATTATCTACTGTGGTTTTGATAAATGAAAAGTAACTATATCTTGATGTTTGAATTTGATTAGCATCCTCAAAATTCTCTACTTTAAGTAGACTTTTAAGCTTTCTAGCGTGTATCTTATCCGAAGGATTAATAACAATTCTGAAATAATTATCAAAGAGTTTCATAAAAATAGTTTCAAATTTAACCCCGATATTTCCAGATTTAAAATAAAAAGGGATTTGATTTTCTTGCAATTGTTCTTCAATGTACTTAAATACAAACCTATTTCTTCCTAAAATTGAGATTTTGCTATATTCTATATTTCCTTCAATATCTGGGTGTGTTTGCAATGCAACAAGCTCATTTATTTTTTGAACAATATACTTAGCTTCGTCTTGTTCACTTTGAGCTCTATAAATTTCAAATTTCCCTTCTTTTACATATTTATCAGCAGCGATATTTAAGTCCATCAACAAATTTGATGCGGTTATTATTTTTTTTGAACACCTATAATTTTCATCCAAAATAATTTTTGTAGCCTTAAAATCTTCAATGAAAAAATTTTTCATGTATTCTGGCGTAGCACCATTAAATCCATAGATTGATTGGTTGGGGTCGCCTACAATCATTACATTTTTAATGTTTTCTCCACATAGTGATTTCAATAAATAATATTGTGCTTTATTTAAATCCTGTCCTTCATCTATAAAAATGTAGTTATACGATTTAGAATATAGATTTTGAACGGCTTCATTATTCATAAATAATTGATAAATGAGCAAAGTTAGGTCATCAAAATCTATTGCATTATTAGATCTGAGATTATCCTGATATTCATTATAAAGCATAAGAAAATGCTCTTCTCCTTCTTCTGTTATCAATTCTTCTGGTTCAGCAAGTTCTCTTTTAACTTCTGAAATGAAATGTAGCACTCTTGTTTTATATGAAGATTTTTGCTTCGAATCCATTCCATTAAAAATATCCGTAAAGTAGGGGATTGATTTTATAACCTCTTCAACAATTTCACTCCGATCACTTTCATCCTCAAAAATGTGAGGCATTTTTTGGAATCCTAAAAGTTTAAACCTAGATTCTAGTATCGACTGACAGAAAGAGTGAAATGTACCTACGAAAACATTTTTGTTTTTAATTTTATCTAAAGAAATCCTTTCTTTTAGTTCTTCACTTGCTTTATTGGTAAATGTAATTGCCAAAACTTTAGAAGAATTATCTTCTAAAAGTTTTTTAACACGCTCCGTTAGAACTCTAGTTTTCCCACTTCCTGCACTTGCTTCAATCAAAAATGCACCTTCTCCTAAGTTGACTATTTCAGACTGTTTTATGGATAAATTAATTTGCATTTGTAGTTGTTGGATTTAATATTTCATTTATTTTATCAAATAACTCTGTTATTTTTGTTGGAAGAGGTTTTGCAGAAATTAAAAGTTCATTTGCAATTATAGGAGCAAATTGAGTTTTCACACCAGTGATAATGCCGTAGTAATCAGTGTCTGCTATATTATTTAATTCTACTTGTTTTGCTGCTTTGTGTTGGTTATTAAAACATTTTTCTAATTCAATCTTATGATATGCTTTTTTTACTTCATCTAAGTAACCGTTGTCGCAGAGTTCTTTTTCAAAATCATTCCCTGCGTTTACAAATATGACTTTAGTTGGATCATTCTTTTTAGAATTTGAAATTTGTCTCAAAACATCAGTATTTACATCAGTCTCATTATCGCTAAAAATAAAGTATTCAATATTAAATGACTCACAAAATCTAATGAAAGGGAGGTACTTTGTATAGCCTCCAACTCCTACAAAATTAACCCCTAATTCAACATAATTAATGTCAAAATATTTACTAATTAAAATAGGTAAGGCTTGTTCTTCAGTTTCTCCTTCGAAAAGGACGACAACTCTAGAAAAATATAATTCTCCTCGTGTATTTACAACCTGTCTTTGAATTTGTCTTAATTGTTCATCATCAAAATCAGCGACAATTAATTTTCCAATTTTAATAGTCTCATTAAACTTACTAATTGATCTTATTTCTTTTAATTGAGCATTAGAAGCGATGTAATTAGAATGTGTTGAAACAATTTTTTGCCCCACAATATTGTTTATCTGAGAATATAATTTTTTTTGTGCATTAGGATGTAAATGAGATTCAGGCTCTTCAATTGCTATTATTGGAAAATAGGGTTTATCATTGTCTAAAAATAATCTTTGATTTAAATTTAGAAAAGATTTTAAAACCAACATAGAAGACCAACTTCTTGTACCCATACCGTGATAATCCATTGAAAATTCAGAATAATTTATTCTGATGCCCTTGTTTAAATCGCGGACTTTCTTAGTAAACGGGGTTAATTGTACGGAGTTATTTGGATTATCCATTGCGGTATCTAATTCTTCTAATGTATTTTGTAAGTCAGACAGAATATCGGAATTAGCTATTGTAGCATCATTTAACTCTGAAATTAAACTTTCAATTGTTTGCTTTGCTTCAGGGGTAAATTCTAAAGATGATAAAATTCTCCCTAAATAGGAAGATTTGGATTTTATATCTTCTAAGATATCTCTATTAGCCTCAAGATAAAAAAAAGGAATTTCATCAAAATAAAAACTTAAGTCATTGCTATATTCATGGTCATACCAATTTAAACTATTTTCAAAAAAGGGCTCCCATTGGTCAATGTAATATTGCTTTTTTCTAAAAGTTTTATTATTTTCATTAATTACAGTTCTGAAAGCCATTATTTGATTGCCTTCAGAATCAATCCCAATTCTCTCAGCCTTAAATACATCAGCCCAATTTTCATCAAATTGACTAGCAATTACGCAGTCTTCATCTATTGGCACAAATAGTAAATCAATAATTATAGTATCATCAATATAATCATCACAGTAGAAAAAATCATCATTAGAAATAAAGTGTGTATTTGATAATGCTAATTGTAGTGCTTTTAAAATTGTTGTTTTGCCTGAATTGTTAGTGCCTACCAATACTGTACTATTCTCGAAATCAATTTCTATATTTCTAAAACCTCTAAAACCTTTTATTCTAAGAGATTGTAATTTTATTCCCATATAAGTAATTAATTAGAAATTTAAACTATAAAAATACGGTAAAAAAGTCTTAGAAAAAAATCTATCTGAAGAGGGGTTACAAGTAAGCAAAAATAGACTGTTTTCAGTTATTATCTCTTCCTACCAAAAACTGTTTGCTCATTTTCTTTTATTTCTTTTTCAATTTCTTGTTGTTTCATAACACTAAATAAGAGTGAATTTTCAACGCTCCTCTCACCTAAATAATCCCTCTCCTCATTAACCTTCAACTGCATTTCCTTCTCCTCCCGATATTTACAAACCAAACCCTCTCGAACATTAGGCAAATCCTCCAATTTTTCATCCAATTCTTCAATTTTATTTTCGGTTACTACTTTTTTACTTTCAATTTCAGTAATATCAACTCCTTTTTGCAATAAATGCTCCATTTCCTCTTGTACTTTTTCTTTAGCTAAATGAATTGATTTCTGATAAAAAGGAAGTTGATTTTTCCAATATTCAGCATTATCTCCTTCCTCTTTAGAATAACTAAGAATTCTATTATAATTATTCTGAGCTTTGTTGACTTCTTCCTGTACCTTTAAAAAATCCTGATGTTTCCTCAAAACAAAAGCAATATCAGCAAGGTGCTTATTTTTCTCACTTTCAATTCTTTTCTTCATCAGTTCAATTTCAATATTCGCTCTAGTTTCAGGATTGGTGATAATGGCGGTTTTCAATTCCTGAGTACTGATATCTGAAACATCCAAAACATCAGCACCTTTTTTCATTGCTTCTAAATATCTTGCTTGTTTAGATTGTAACTTTTGAAGCATAAACACATCAATACTATCGTTAGTCAACATAAAATTGATTCGTACATTTTCGTTTTTATTTCCTTGTCTCCACGCTCGTCCCTCCACTTGTCGTAAAGAAGTGAAATTATAAGGCAAAGAAAGCATATAAACATCCGTTGTATTTTCCTGAAGATTCATTCCTTCTTGGATGGCTTCACTTCCAATCACTACCTTTATTTTTCCAGCATTAAAATCATTTTGAATAGAGATTCTTTGATTTTTATTTGTTGCTCCAGTAATAATTCCAATTTCTTCGGGTTTGTAACCAATTTCCTGAATGAGATATTCTTTGAGTTTTGGAAATTCCGCTACTGCTAATTCAGAATAAATAATTTGTCCAGATTCAGGAATATCTTTTTTATTTTGTTGAATTAAATCCATTGTTTGCTTCAACTTTGGAGAATTTTCAATAAATTCTTTTAATGACGGATTTTCGCCATCATAGTAAGGTGATAAATATGGAGAAATTGCAATCAGACGTGCGTTAAGAATATGAGTAAGAATCGCTCCTTTTTGATTTTCATTAAAGCTCTCATTAAGCAAATCGTATTGTTCCTTCGTTAAATCATTCTGCTCAATTTTATATTCTTTATTAATTTTATTAGGGCGTTTCAGTTCTGGATTGTCTTCTTCCCCTTTAATATCAATAAATTCAGATAGAAGCTGTTGAAACAAAGAATTATTCTTGAATCTTCTGACATTGGCTTTAAATTTCACATCACCTTTAGCATCAATTTCCATATCATTATCCGCCTCCATAAAAGTCTCAAAGAAAGTATTCACATTGAAATATCCCGATTCTTCCAAACGCTTATTGGCTATTAAAGAAAGTATAGAATAATATTCTAAAGGCTTATTGGTAAAAGGAGTTGCAGAAAGTAGCGTAACATTTCTGCCATCGTTTCTGTCTTGAATGTATTGAGCAGCCATCCAAGTATTGATACCCAGTTTTGAAGTCTGTTGGTTCTGACTTCTAAAATCTGAAGCAAACCTGCGGTCTTCGATCTTTACTTTTCCAACAATATGGTTGGCGTTGTGAACTTCATCATAAGTGAGATGATCAAAACCAAAATCTTCCCAATCATAGATTTTCCCACGTTTCATCTTTCCCTCTGTTTCCTTAACTTTTTCGAGTTCCTTTTGAAAATCTCTTTCACTGATGGAGTTTACACTTTTTAATTCGTTTTCAGAAATGTAGGAAAATTTTGAGGCCAGATTTTGGGTAATGCTTTCTGAAAAGCCAATGTTATTAAAACCTTCATAAGTCACTATGGTAATTTCCCCGTCCTTATTATCAAATTTTGATAAGTCGTAATCTTTCCCAAGATTGCCAAGAACATTTACTTTTGCATTAGGAATGGTTTCAAAAATGGTTTCCACCCATTGTTTCAAAATGCTGTCATTTGGAACTACAATCAGAGGTCTTCTCGCATTTCCTCTTTCCATTGCTTCATGCATTGAAAGAATTCCTGATAAAGTTTTTCCAAAGCCAACTTCGTGAGCTAATAAACTAACGCCTTTCGTTGTACATCTTCCTACACCAGATTTTTGAACTTCAGTCAAACGCAGTTGTTTTCCTTTAAAATTTTGATGAATTTTAGAGAACAACGGAAATTTAGAATAATCAGGAACGTGAATATTATTGTAATTTCTGTTGAATTCTTTTACAAAACGATTTCTTATATCATCGGATAATTCTTCCCGAACAAACTTATAAAACAAATCATTTGCAGCTGCTTTTCGTCTTTCTCTGACTAATGCATTTCTTTCTTTATCGCTTCCTGTCACCGTTTCATTATCTACAAAACTTCGCACTTCCCAAGCTGAAGAACCTGCAAAAGCCTCACTGGATAAAGTACCTACAAAATCTTTGAACTTTTCTGCAAGATTGTAATCAACAATAACAGTTTCGGTACGTTTTGTTGCATAGTTATAAGTTTCCTTTTCTGTTTGTCCTAAATCAAATTGGTGTACAAATTCGTGATTTGGACTAATAAAGATTTCGTCTAAAGATTTTGGTTTTGGAAGAACTTTGAGAAGTAGTTCCCTTTGCTTTTCATACTGGTTTATCGTCCCACCAATGGTATTTTTATCAGAAAAATCTTTTTCAAGTTGTTCTAATTTGGCGTAAATATTTCCTTCAGCATAATAAAAATCGTGTATCCATTTTCCATCAATATAGTTTGCAAACTGAAAATGTTTTCCGTGATTATTAAGCGTTCCATCATAAGCCGTATCTCTGAAAGCTTCAATTTGTTCTTGGGTAATATCTGAACTGTTTTGTAATGAAGTATTGACGATTTCGTCTTGTTTGGAAAACTGATATTTTAAAACTCCTTTCTTGAGTTCAGGCTTTGTTTGAATTTTATATTCGTTCTGATTTTTGGTGTTGTGAATAGAAATTATTCTACCACTTTTTTCAATGAGCTCTTTTAAATTTTCCTCTGAAAACGATGTTGGTTTTGTAGTTAAATTTTCTCGAAGGTTTTCATATTTTCTTATCTCTGAAATAATTGTAGGCGATTTAAATTTGATATTATTGAGTTGAGAAAGTACCGTTTCAACTTTCTCTTGAGCTAAATCAAACTCTTTTTCAATAGTTTGGCTTTCATTTCCCGTTTTAATTTCATTTTTAGCATTAAATTTTTTATCGATTTCAGATTCAGAATTTTCTAAATATAAATCTTCAAAAAGATTTCCGATTCTTGCAGTTTCCTTTTTGTTTTTAAACTGTTGAATTTTTGATAAAGCCTCTTCTAAACTTCCGTGAACATAGTTTTCCAAGCGTCCAAAACGATTAGTCTTTTCTCGTGTTTCTCCTAAAATTCTTGAAGGATTAGTTTCAAAATATTTAGAAATATCTGTAGAAATTTTCTGATTGTTTTTTTTGAGAATAATAATATCTGTTCCGATTTGAGTTCCTGCAAAAGCACCGTTTGGCAAACGAAAACCTTCAACTAGAGTGGCGTTCTGCAGATTCCTTTGTCTATTCAGCCAACCTGAAGGAAGCACCATCGCCAAAATTCCGTCTACTCTTAAAGAATCTAAAGATCGTTTTACAAAATAATCTTCGTATTTGGCTATTTTCGGTTCTTCTCCCAAACCTTTGTATAATCCGCGATGTTCGCCATAAGGCGGGTTTCCGATGACTAAATCATACACCAAATATTCATCTTTTTTGTTGCCTTTTTCATCAATAAATTCGGTTTCAAACGAACGCAGATTAATTTCGGCTTCGGGATGCAGGATTTTTGCAATTTTTGCGGTGGTTTCATTGATTTCAAATGCCGTAATAATTGATTTTAGTGCTAAATCTTTTGTAGCATAAAGAAAATTACCCGTTCCAACACTTGGCTCTAAAACCGAAATTTCTACTTTATTTTGTAACTGGTCTTTGATTAAGTTGCGAACGGCATTTACAATTTTATCGTCGGTGTAATATTCATCTAAAATCCCTCTACCTTCTTTTGCCGTTCCGCCACTTTGATATTGGTTGCAAATTTCTTTTAAGTCATCAGTAATTTTGAGATTTTCATTAAGAAATACCTTGTGATTATTAGAAACAAAACAAGCTGCAGAAACGACTTCTGCAACTTGTTCATTGGTCAAATTTTGACCTTTATATTTTGAAATAAGAATATCTAATTCCTCATAATTTGTAGAATTAGAATTTAGTTCTCTTTCTGATTTATTGGATACAGTTCTCCTGGATACGATTCCGCCCAAGAAATGTTCTGCTCTCTCATTTTTTTCATCATCATTCTGTTGTGGATGGTCATCGAATCTTCTTTCTCGTTCTCTGTCTCCGACCAAATGCTTCCAGATTGTGTCTCCAAGTCCATTTCCAGCATCGTTGCTGCCCAATCTTTGTCCGCTTGTGTAATTTCTGTTTTGCTCGGATTGGCTGTTTTCGCCAAATTTTCCAAGATTTCTTCCAGTAGATTCGGATCCCAAGTGCTCAACGTTGGAAATTTCTTCGGATTGAGTTCTGTCTTTTTCATTCTGTGCTTTTTTTGATTCAACTAAAGTAACATTTTTATCTTTATTTTGAAGTTTATTTTTTAAATATTCTTCCAAATTCTGATTGGCATTTTCAGAAATGTTGTATAGTGCTCGAATGTCTTTAATATTTTTGTTTCTAAATTCCGTAAGAATTTTGAGCGTCTGCATATTTCCTGTTCTATCTCCCTCTAAACAAAGAAATATTTTACCCTCATAGTTTTGAAATCTATTGATAAATTTTTTGGAATTTTCACCGGCATTGAGTGTTACTAGAGTTCTATTATTGTTTTGATTATTCAACCTCAAAAGTTCCAAAAACGATTCTTTGTCTTTATGATTCTTAAAGACAATCAATTCATTTTTATTTCCTTCCTCAACGGAAATATCCTCAACAAAAGGACTTAAAGTTTCTTTGTCACTCACTTTTTCTGTTTTTCACAAAATGGTTAAACTCAAAAATTTCTTTGGCGGTATCGTCCCAATTTTTTCTAGGAATTAACTGAAGGGTTACAAAGATGTCTTTCTTTTTATCGTAGGAATCTATTCTTTCAATTCTCCCGTGATAATCCTTGCCAACTTCTTTGTATAGCGAATAAGGCAGAATCGTATCCGTCGGATAAATGTAATATCGGGTATAATTCCAAGGAGAGTTGATTTCAAAGCGTTTGTAATTCTTCTCGAAAAGGACAGTGTCACTCAATTTTCTGCGATTTCTATAATTAAGTAGTGGAATTTTTGTAAAGACTGCTCCCAAAGTTTTGGCATACACCGAAGTTGGTTTTTGCTTTTTTTGTAGTTCTGATAAAACGGATGAAGTGTTATTATTCAAATCGTAAAAAACAGAGTCTTTGATGAAATAAGAAGCAGTCGTCATTTCTGGAAATTCTAAATCAGGAACCAATTCTATGATGGAATCATTCTGATAGTTGAGCCTAGAAATGTGAAAATTCTGCATCTTATTTAATCCTTTGGAAGCATCAAAATAAACATTGGAAATGAGGTCGATTCCACCTTTTTCAGCCTTGATTTCTTTGTGACAAGAAATCAAAGCAAAAAGCAGAAATAAATAAGGAAATATTAAATATTTTTTCATTTTAAATTGATTAAAAAAAGCGGCAAATCATTAAGACCTACCGCTTTTCGGATTAAGGGTCAGGTATTATTTTATCGTTTAATGCTTTGTTCTTTTACATTATTTTTTTCGTGCTTATTGTCTTGTTCGAGACCTTCTAAAGGTTTGTTGGTATTGATTCGGTTCATATCAGAATCATAGAGTTTGAGATTTCTGTTTTGAGGGTTGAGTATGGCTTTTCCTTCTATAACTTTATCATCTTGCTCAAATTTCACCTTTACGATATTTCCCTTTTCCAAAGATTTGATGGTGTTTTCTTTATATTCAGGTTTGTCAAAAATAAGGTTGGATTTTTCTACAATTTTATCAGCTTCCACACCGTAATTTTTATAGAAATTTTGGAACAGATAATTTCCTTTTTCTGTTTTAGGTTCGTCAAAATTGAACTGTACAAAAGCAGTTTCCTGCTGGTCGCTTTTCGGATTGTGAAATTCTATTTTTACACTTCTGCCTTCTAAAAGATTGATGGCTTCTTTTGCTGTAAACGTGTTTTCTCGGTTGACTGGAAAATTATGAGAAATCTCCTCATTTTTTTCGTTTGTCAATTTTGCGTTGTACGAATTGAGAAAAATACCACCACTATCTGTTTTGTTAAACTTCAAGGTAAAGTCCACTTTGTTTTCAGGCAATGCTTTGTCGGAAGTGGTCTTGATTTCAAATTGTTGATTTTTAGATTTGATACCTTTTTCTAAATCTTTGTGAAGTTTTTCTCCTTCGCCGAAACCAAGGTATTTTAACTGATTTTTTAGATATTCCACTTGGTCGAATTCTTTTTGTGTTTCCATAATGTTTGGGGTTTGATTGTTAATATTTAATTTTTCGTCTTTTTCTTTAAAATCATCTGGTGAAAACAGATCGTCAAACTTTAGATTGTTTTCTTCCCAATCTAGTTGCTGGGAACTCTTCTGATTTTTGCTATCTGCTTCTTCAAATCGGAATGATTCACTGTCCATCATATTTTTTAAGTTGGTTTAAAAGAAATTTAGATTGATTTATCTTCTAAATTTTCGTGATTTTTCTTGTTCTTCCGATTGCTCTTCTTGCTCCTCTCGATTTCGATTGGCATCTTCATATAGATCTCTGTCATTAACATTTAGTTGAACACCAGAATTATTTTCTTTTGTGATTTGTTTTTCATCTGGAGTAATGCTGTTCACAGATTCAATTTCTCGGCAAACAATATTCAGGTCGTTTGTAATTTTCTTGGCGATTTCTGGATATAGGTCTATTTTATCCTGTAAAAAGCTTTTCAGCTTTTCGAGTTCCAATTTGTATAGACTGATTTCTTCTGGATTTTTTCTTTCCGTAACGAGTTTGGTAAGTTCTGGAGCATTTTTGATAAAATCCAATTCTTCTACGGTACTCGTTTCTTTGTCAAAAACAAATACTTGTTTTGAAAAACCTAATTGAGCAGAATTCTGATTGTCATTAACATTGTATTGTGCTTTAGTTTCAGAATACTGAATCTTTTCTTTACTTTTTTCTAGTATTTCAGACAGGCTTTTATCTCTTTCCAAAAAGATAACTTTTAGCTTGGTGTTGTTTTCAGTAAGTTGAAAAGTTGCTCTGTTTTTGTCGTTGTCGGCAACGATGGTATATCCTTGTAGGAATTTCTGAATATCATCTGCATTTAGTTTTTTGGAGAATGATAAATCTTCATTGATAATACCGAATTTTTTCAGTTCTTCGGTTGGTAAATTTTCATTTTGCATAATGGGTAGCGATTAATTGGTTTACTTTTATAAGGTCATTTAAAAAATGGGTAGGGTTGATATTTTGTCCAAATTCTTTCACGGAAAAGTGCAGATGCGGCCCTGTAGAATTTCCAGAATTTCCGCTTTTGGCGATAATAAAACCAGTATTTACAAACTCTCCGACACGATAATAAATTTCGGAAAGATGGAGATAAGCGGTTTCAAAACGGTCAAAGTGTTTTATTTTGATGTAATTTCCACCACCATTACTGTCCCATCCTGTTTCAGTGACTTTCCCGTCCAGAACCGAATAGACATTTTCATAATTCGCAATCAAGTCAATTCCATTATGAAATTTAGAGGCTCCAAAAATCGGATGAGTCCTTATTCCATAAGGTGATGTGATGGAGATTTCTCTATTCAATGGCATTACGATTTTGGAAAAATTGACTTGTTCTGGCTCATTTACAAAATTGTATTGAGGCAACTGATTATTACTGTTCTGAGAATGAATGAGCATTTTAGTTTGAGCAACTAAAATCAGGGAATCCTGCATTTTTTGTCTATTCCATTTTTTGTTGTTGGCGGATGAAGTTTCTTTAAACAATGTTTTCAAAGAATCTAGTTCTTTTTTCAGGTCAGCTTTTTTGATAATGCTAAAAATCTCTTTCCAAGATTTTTTTTCTTTTTTTGGCTTTGGATTGTCCTCTTCTTTTACTTGCTCTGTTGCTTTTGCAGATTCCGTTTTCTTCGACAGTGTAGGTGTTAGTGTATTGAACTGCCCGAAAACTGCTATCTGAAAGGACAATATCAATACGGTTATAAAATATTTTTCTATGGTTTTCATTTATGCTGTTTTTATGTTTTCATTGACAATGAGTTCTACTTCCTTGTTGATTTTTCTGAAGTTAGTCATCAGAACTTCTTCTTTGCGATTGTTTCCAGCTTTATCTATAAATGAATAGTAAACTGGCATCGGAACGTAGTTTTGTTCTTCTTGCTTGATGGCTTTCATATCCAAATTGATTTTCCCATTAATTGCTGATGTTTTGTATTCATCGGTATCATTTTCTTCTCCCTGCGCAATCATTCCTACCATTTCTCCTGTTCTCAATGCTGCTATTTTTCCGGCAGGAATCATAAAATCCATTTTTTCATTAATACTGGTTGTAGTTCCTTGTTGGGAAATGGATTGGGAAAACGATTTCTGCTTGATTTTTCCGAATAGTTTTTCAAGCCACTCCAAAGTGTTTTTATCTCTCGCCGAACCAGAAAGAATATTCCCAACAATGGCAGAAATAGTATCTGCGACTTCTTTTTTATAAAACTGGCGAAGTTGTGGTATTTCTTGCAATCCTAATAATACAGCAACTTTATTGCTTCTTGCGGTAGCTACCACATTATCAATTTTATGTATGTAAATGGTAGGAAACTCATCGGCGATAATTCCTCCTTGTAAATTATGTTTGGAATTAATCAAACGTAATGTTCTGTTCAGAACTGCGGAATACAGCGCCGAATTAATATCCTGTGTTCCTGGGTCAGAAGCGAGAATTAGAATGGAAGGATTTTCTCTGTCTGTAATTTTTAATTCGACTTCATCTCCTGAAAAAACCCAAAAACTTTCTTTTGTCGCCAATCGGGAAAGGAATATTTTTAATGTTCCTATTTGTCCTTCCAATTGGTCAAAAGCTTTGTTATCATAGGCTGTTTTGAAGGGTGAAAGCAAGGAACCAATCTCTTCATTCTTAAATAATGAATCAAAAATTTCTTGATAGCTGCGATTCATAAAAGAAAGAATATGGGGCAAGTCTGAATATTTTCCGTTTTCTAGTTTTGCAAAGAAATAAATACAGGAAGCCAAAAAGTTGATGGCTGATTGAGTAAAAAATGCTTCAGAACCACCTCCAGAACTTGAACCTCCTTTTTGCAATGATGACACCATTGATTCTGCCATTTCCTGTGCTTCCGCCAAAGTTTGGATATACTTTTTATGAAATGGATTGACTCTTTTTGATTTTTCGACTTCATTTAAGTTAATTACATGAAAGCTGTATTTATAATCCGAATCTTTACTTTTTTTCATCAGATAATGATAGTAGGCAATCTGTGCCAAATCGGGAAATTTAAAATCATAAATGCAAAGGCAAAAACCTTTCGCAATCATTTGTCGGATAGCAGGATTAATGACCCCGAAAGATTTTCCGGAACCAGGTGTTCCAATCACTATTGTTCCACGAAAAGGATTTAGATTAATCCAACCTTTATTACTTTTTCCTTTGTATCTGAATAAATAAGGAATGTTGATATTAGTGTCTGATTTTATCAATTCCTGATTTTGGTCAAAAGATTCTTCCTCTACATTCCATCGGTCTTTTCCCATTTTTTGTTGCATTAGTTTGGAAATGCTGTCAGCCCCCATTTGAAGAATTACTGCTCCTAAAAAAGAAAGAACAGCATAAATTACCTGATAAAGATTCATTCCGGGAAAGACTTTCGGAATATTTTGATTTCCAGCCTCGTTCTGCCATACCAAAGATGAAAAAATCATAAGCAATCCCATAACCATAGGAACTACAATTTCTGTAGCAATGTTTAAGTCTTTCTTTTTTTTGGCTTTCGTTCCAACAGCTACCAATCCTATCAAAATCAATGTGGCAAACTTGGCATTGATTGGAGGATAAATGAAACTCATTTTGCTGAAATTCTTCAATAAATTGGAAACTACAGGAATATTGGCATTGAGATAAAAAAGTGATGCACAATCTAAAGCCACAATCGCATACACTGCTTTTTGCAGGAATCCGTAAATCTTAATTTGATGTTGTTGCTCTTGCATTAAGAATAATTTTCGAAATATTGATTCAGAAGTTTATGTTCTTCTAGTAAATTATGGTGCAGCTTTTGTTGTTGTTCTTGCAAATTTTTGTGTTGTTCCTGTATTGCAAGAAGATGGGCGTTCAACAGATTCAATTGATTAATTAATTCATGTCCTCTTTTTTCGACGCTCTCAATAATGTATGAGCGATTTGCTTCTTCAGATATTTTCTCATACCAATCTTTAAGGTTTAATAGCTTTTCATAGTCATTTATGAGTTCTTTTCCTTTTTTATCAAAAAGGATTATTGTAATAGAAAAGTAGCTAAATATTAATAGCATGAGTGCGAAGCACAGTATAATTGAAAAAATTTCCATTGTATTAATAATTAAAAGGTATCTGCTTTTAGAATGTCCGAATAGTTGATCTTCATTTCAATGGTGCGTCCTGAAAGTTGTTCTTCAATTAATCGTATCATCATCACTTTTGAGTTTGGAAAAGTGAATTTTTTAAAGACATAAATATTTCTGAAATTTTTACGGAAGTGTTTTTGAGGATTCAGTTGAAAAACGGGAGTCATCTCAATACTCTGATTGTTTGTGGCTTTATATATTATTTTGTCTTCTATAGAGAATTTCAAGTCATCAATGTCATAACTCAAATTGGAGTTGTTTTTAACCGTCATATCTAAAAATATGTAGTCACTCATTACATAAACATTGTTCAACTGAATATTGAGTTGAAGATTTTTCTCTTTCCTGATTGGATTTTTTTCTGATTTTTTCTGAATAATATCCATTGCAAACTTTCTCAATTCAAGATTAGAAAAAACCATTTTATCAAACTCAATGGGTTGCATATCTTCGGGCTGAATATGAATATTGGTGATTGTATTTAGGTTTTCAGAATTTCTGTAAATCGCTTTGTACTGGGCGATGAAGGATTGTCCGACAACGGTGATAATTCCAATGTTTTGTCCACTTGTAAAAGTTGTCTGCTTTATTATTTTTTCTGTCTCATTAGATTCGGGACTATCCGTAATTTTAATTCTGGCAATATTTGTAGCTGGCAAATCTCCCGTAAGTTTTAGAGTAGATAAATCAACGTACTGAATCGGTTCCGGTGAAATGATATGCAGGTTAATGCCTTCCGTAATTTCTATTTCGGGTAAATCGGAACTCAATTGTTCTTTGGTTGCAGTTTGTGCGGTTAAAAATTGTGCTGTACATAGTAACAGACTATATAATATCGTTCTCATTATTTTATTTTTTGTTGGTTTTGTGAATCTTTCAGTTGTTTTTCGTCAATCAGGAATACATAAGAATTGTATTTCAACTTGGCTTTATTGGTTTTAATCAGGTTGGTAATGGATTTGGAAGTAGATGTAAATAATTTAGAACCGAGACTGGTAAAAAATCCTTGTCCTCCCATATCCATTTGAGTTCCTTGTATGGAATTGCTCCCCATTTCCCGAATCATATCTCTGAAAACACTTTGGGGTACATACAATCCTTTCATACCATCCACATCATAGATAGAAAGATTGACAGGAAAAATTTCTCCTTTCGTGAATACGGACACAATATTCAAATCAACTCTTTGCATAGAAAATCCCGAAATTTGACCATATAAAATGGAGCCTTTGCTTATTTTTCTGTTGCTTACAAAGATGTCTTCCAACAATCGAAATCTAATCCTGCTTCCAAGAAATCCTTTGTTATTTTCATCTATCACGGCTTTGATAAAGCTGTTTTCTTTTTCCTTGTAAAAAGCATTGAAATCGTTGTTAATTCCTGATTTGCTTACATTGAATGTCGAATTAAGAAACTCGTTCATTTTTTCTTTATTGGTTTTAAGTTTTTGTTCGGCTGCGAGTTTGCTTTGATACTCTGGATCTCTAGCTTTTTCTAAAGAATCCATTACCAGCATTTGCTGTTTCAGATATTTTACTGGATCTTGTGGCTCATTTTTAGATGTAACTTTCGAACTTTCTGAATCATATCCATTTTCTTGTTTTCCGTAAGATTTATCATTCAGCATTCTGATAATTTCCGAAGATCTTTGGTAATCTTTATCTTCTCTCTGAGATGAATTAGGGTTATAGTAAGAAGATGGATTTCCTTTTTCACGATATTGGTTTTGTCTTGAAGAAACGGCTTTTAATGAATCAATTTTTCTTTTCTGTGCTAATGACAATTGGTCATCGTAGTTGTATAAGCTGTCCTCTTCTTTGTCCAGACTTTCCAACATGGTTCTGTTGTCGTCTTTTTTGAAAAATGCATCATACGCATCATTCTTCGTCATAATAGAATCTTGCGTTTCACCGAGTGAAAGAGAAAGTTCTTTAGGTTGGTCTTTTTCCGATGTGTCTTCTTTGGTAAATTGTGCTCCTACATAGACAAATAGCATCAGAAAAGGCAATGCTAAAAGAGGCAAAACATATTTTTTTTGTTTAAAATCTAGTTTTTTCATTGAGTTTTTATTTTAGATAAATTGTCTCTGGTGCTACCTGCATTTTTTAATTTTTGGTATTGGTTAAACAAGTAGTCAATTCGTAAACTGTCTTCTTTTTGTAATTGTTTACGGTCGCTTTTCACTTTTAGTGATTTAAGTTCATTCACTATTTTTGCCATTTCTTTTTCATTGTTTACGGTGGTATTTTGTTCCATCTTACTTTTGGAATACAAAATCGGAGGCTTTATTTTAAAAGCATTATCTGAAGGGAAAAAGATGCCTTGAATGAGAGAGCCAATGAATGACACCGATAAAAATACCATCGAATAGATGAAGAATTTTTTCGGATGTTGATTTGCCCAATTCAGCCATTTTTGTCCAGTTTGTTTTAATGTTGTATTCATTTTTAATATGAGTTTTTGGTTTGGTTAGAGATTTCTTCGTTGTCTAGGATTCGCCAGTTTTTAAGCATTACGCCATGAGGATTGTTAGGGCTTCGGATAATGTCATCAAAATAACCTTCAGTGATTAGCTTTCTTGTAATGACGGAAGATTTTCTCGTAATCATCTGCTTTCCGAAAAAAGCAAACTTCTTTTGCTCCATATTGAGTGCAATAGAATCTGCGTGAATACTGACCATTGAACTAGATGCGATGATTTGATTGTAAAATCCTTTTTCTTTTAGATTGGTGTATTCTTTTTTTCCGCTATCATCAATGAGATATAATGACTTCTGAATATTGTCTTTGATGTAAACATCGTCTGGTGCGAGCGTAAAAAACAATCGATGGAATAGCTCAATTTGTGCTTTGTACTCAACAGGACGATTCAGCAAGACATCAGATTGCTTTGCCAATACAGGAACTCCATTATCTAGGATGTAAATGGACTTTCTGGAATCTTCAATCATTCTGTAGGCAAAGAAGAAACCTGCAATAACGATGAAGACTGCAAACACTATGACGGAGATGGAAACCACCTTGTTGATTTTAATTCTTTGTTCTATATTTTTAATAAGCATTTTTTTAGTTGTTGGTTGATAGTAGTTAGTTGATGGCTGTTTGTTGTCGGTTGAAGGTTGTCAGTAATTTGTAATTGATGATTACATTTATTTTCTGTTTTTCATTGCTTCCTGAACTCTTCCCGATGCAGAACCTGCTGCTACGGATTTTGTTGCTGCTGCGACTGTAGAAGCTCCTCCTGTTTTTGCAGTTAATATTGCTGTTTTGGCACTGCTCGTCATTTTTCCTACAGCACTTTTCATTTTGGTCATCGCTCCAGCTCCTCCTGCAGTAACAATGGTGTCAGCAATGGTGGGTGTCATCAGAACTCCAATTCCTGTAACGATATAGGCAACGCAAGTAAAGAGTTGGTTGTAAATCATCCCGGAATTACTTACATAGACCATTAAAGCATCCAAATTGATGATGGTACCATTGGATAGAAGGGTGTCGTATCGTTCTATTTCCATGGTATAGCCAGAAGCAATGAGTTGCTGTCCGATATTGATAATGGTATATGCTACAAAAGTGTAGAGATTGATATTGATAAATTTGGATACCCAGCTGTACAAGGAATTTTCAAATCCTGGAACTAATGCCATTCCAACTGCGATAGGTCCTAAAATAATTAGAATGTATGCCCAAATTTTTTGGATAAAGAAAATGAGATACACACAAATTCTCAAGATGGAAAGGCAGACAAATTCAATGACTTCGGCGACTAATTTTTGCATCTGAAATTGCATTCTGATCTGCCATTCTTTGATGGGCTGAATTAATTTATCCAATCCCTCACTTACATCAAACCAAGAATCATCGGCGTTTTGACTGGTATTATTGATGACTTCCTGTTTTGCATCTTCTTCCGCATTGAGTTTGATAACAGCATCTAATAGTTGTTGCTGCTTTTTGAATCTTTGCACTCGTAAATCATTGACTTCAGATTCGATGTCACTGAAGATGACAATTCCAGGTTGGGCAATGGCTTCAAAAGGAGCTTGAATCAGATTGACAAATCCTGTCCAATACACAAGTGTAAATCCAATCAGAATTGGTTTTAGCATGGGTGTGATTTCCCATTCTCTGTCCCCAGCTGCCATTTGCCAACCCATATATCCGAGATACATCAAAGCTCCTAATCCTCCAATCGCTTTTCCTACCAAAGCTGAACCTTGTGCGCTATCTTGCACACTATTGTCCAGCTTGGTAAAGACTTCCATAAACCATTTTTCAAAAGCACCATCGCCTTTTAAAAACTGGAGCAGATTGCTGTAATCGCCGTCTGTTTGGGAAAATCCCATAATTGGCAATACTATTGCCAAAAGACAAAATAATAAGGTGAATTTTTTATTCATTTCTAAAATCGGTGTTTATATTGTTGCATCGTACTTTGGACAATTTGTTTATCTGAAGCAGGTGTCCATTGGTTGGGTAAAGCAGTGGATAAATGATTTTTCAGAATATTTTTATAATCTAATAGAAGTGTAGTCCTGTCATTGTACTTCTTTAATTCTTGTACGAAATTTCTCCATTTGATGAGTGTTTCATGATACATGATGAACCGTTTTCCTCTGGGCATATCCATACTTCGGGACATGGCATATTTTTCTTTAATAAGATCCAATTCTTCCTGCCATCTTTTTAATGTGCCTGTGGTATTGAGCGTTTCATATGTTTGCTGATCTTTCAGTCTCCATTCTATAAAATTTTGAGGGGTGTTGGGAAACTCGGTAATCGGTTTTAGCATTCGTTTGTAATACAACAACCACAATGGATCAGCATCAACGGTTGCAGAAGTCCAATGCGCAAAATCCTGAACACTTCTTTTGTAAATGGTGTCTGAAACTGCTTTAATTTTTTTCGCTTCTTCTTCCTGAAGTTTTAACTGGGCTAATCTTAAATTTTGTTCTCCGTTTGGTTTTAATGGTCGAATGTCTTTGCCATTTTTGTAATCTCTGTTAATGCTCGGCGCCCACATTCCCCAAACTGTGGCATAGGCAAAATTGGTCTGAATGCCTAAAAAGTATTTTGGATAAGGTCGCCAATCTCCCCAGCTTTCAAAAGTCATTCTTTTGTGTTGGGCTACAATGGAGGGATCGTTCAATTTCTTTATACTTTGTCCAAATGCTGAAGTTGCAATAAATAGTAAGAGGACAAATTTTCCTTTTTTAACTACATTTTTCATCTATTTATCTATTTGTTATTAATTAAAGATGTATTTATATTTTGTGATAATATCTCCCACAATTGCTCTGTCGATATTGATATAGTTCCGAAGCTTGGGAACTTGATACAGATAAGGGATTTTCTTGGCATTCTCTAATCTTAAAATGATATAGAGAATGTTCCCATTGATGTTTCTTACTCTTGTAAATACTTTTTCGATGAGCATTTCTCTATCACTGGCATTCATCAAGAAATCTTTATTTTCATTCAGAATCTCCTGCGAAACTTCTTGTTTAAGTTTCATCGTTTGATTTCCTATTTCTACATAATATTTGGAAACCAAAACAGCATATTCAGGATGTTGTGCTGATAAATCCAGCATTCTGTTGGAGTTGGTCACAACCTTTCCTAAATACTGATAGAGATACATCAGTTTTTTGCTTTGAGTAAGCGCTGAATTGACATTTTTGAGCTGCTGGTAAATGTATTCCTGAATGGCAATTATTTGTGCGGTTTTGTTTTTAATATCATCATACAGTTGTTTTTGCTTTTCATAGGAACTTAAAAATGTTTGTTCGCTTGCCAATCTTACCGCATGATCTTTTGTCATTTGCGCAAAAAGCTTGTCATTGAATACTATCTGTTGGCTTTTGATTAAAATTCCAAAAAATGTCAATAATCCAAAAATCACTATTTTCTTCATTTTAAAAAGATTTAATATTTTTCATGATGCTTTCCACCACTTGCTTATCTCTGTTCACATAATATTGGAAAGCTCTTTTGTTGCGTAATACTTTGGCTTTGATATCTCTAACTTTTAAAAGCATATGCGTAGAGTTTCTGCTTAATGTTTTGACTTCTCCCAATGCGTAATCCAATAAAATTTTGCGTTCTGATTTTTCCATCTGGTTGATGGCTCCATATGAAATTACTATTCCCATGATTAACCTCGTTACCATTTGCAGATCATCTACAAACTTTACTTGGGAAGGCAATACTGCAATAATGGAATAAGGAGCTGAATTGATTTCATTGATAATGTCTGTCTGGTTTTGATTGATTTTATTAACTTCTCTACTCATTGCTATTCCCGTAGGAATTGCCTGAATAGCAAATGACACAATCCTCAATCTGTCTTGAACTTTGGTTACCTTATCTTTAAAGTTGTCCCATTGAGTTCTATTGGTGGTTTCTATGGTAGCATTGGCTGTTTGCTTTTGCCTCATTTCTTTTTGTCGATTGTGTTCTTTCATCGTGGCATTAATTTCGATGTTCATCATGGGAAATGATACATTTTCTTTTTGCCAAGCTGGCGTAGAACCACCACTGGAAGAAGTAATGACAAGATAGATTGTAGGAATTAACAGGATTTGGAAAATCTTTTTCATCATATGATTCTTAAAAATTTCGCTTATACTTATTCATTATATTTTCTACAATGCCTTTATCGGTATTGATGTAGCCAGCAAATGGATTAATGGAGTTCCAGAATCCTAATCGGTTGGCTTTTTCCAATCGTAACTTGATTGCCAGTAACCACAGTTTTAAATTTTTTACATTCTCGGAAATGTTGTGTAGGATTTTGTAACGGTCTCCTGCGGTCGCCAAATTGAGTTCGCCTGATGCCAAAATATCAGAAACATCGGTAACAATTTTTAGACTTTGCTCGTATGTTTTCTGCGAAGCCTTCACACCGAAAATTGCATATTGAGGATGTTGTGATGCTAATTGTACCACTTGAGAGGAATAGGTATAACATTTATTCAATTCAGAATAAATTTCTTTTACCTGAATTCCGTTTTGTAAGGTTCCTGAAACTTCTTTTAATCCTTTCAATATTTTATTTTGAATTTCATTGGCTACTACCATTTGAGTTCCTACCCATGCTTGTGCATCTTTCAATTTGGAGGTTTCGTCAATGACTTCATTCTGTTTGGCTTTTAAATTTTCTGAATATAGAATCATAGCAGCCGTTACAGTCGGGTCGATGTAAGTGTTTTGAGCGAAGCCCCCTATCCCCCAAAGGGGGAAAAGAAGCAGGAAAATTCTTACTCTTAAATCTTGCGATAGGAAAAGTCCCCTTTGGGGATTTAGGGGCTTATACTTTTCCATATAGCTCTTGTTTTTGGTTGATTAATTCTGAAAAACTGATGTTTTGGTTTTCTAATTCTTGTAAAATAATTTTGAACACATTTTTTCCTTTGTGTTTTTTCTTCATCCTTTTGTAAAAAGAATTTATTTTATCGTCTAGGGGGTTTTGGTACAGATTGACTAGAGACACCATATTTTCAAGGCTATCTCCAAAGATTTTTAAATCATCAACGATTTTGCGTAAGGCTTCATCGTAGTTACCATACTTCTGTACATAATATTCGACAGCGGACTTCTCGGGTTTTTCAGTTGTATAGGTTAAATATTGCTCCAATGAAACTTCATTTCCATAGACTTCTCCTTTAGAACCTCTTTTCAAGTAAAATTCTTTAAAACGACTTCTGCCGAATTTGTTGTTCAAATTATTGATGGTGAAAATCTTATTCTGTTCCACCTTATTTAAAGAGAGTAAAGCCGCTATGCGGTCAAAATTGTCCTTGAATTTGGTTTGATCTAACAATATGAAAGTATCAGAATTGTTGATGATGGAATCTTTTACCACTGCATTGCCAATAATATCATCCAGTTCCTGAGTAACAACAACCGCTTCTCCCCAAAATTTCCTTACCGTTTTGTAGAGATACAGAATATATCCTCCCATCAGTTTACTGGCAATGGCTTTCCACGCTTCTTCAATAATCAAGGCTTTCCTGCGGTCTTTTCTCAATCTCATTTTCTGAATAAACGTATCCATAATAATGAGCGTTACAATTGGAAAAAGCTTCGGATTATCTTTTACATTGTCTATTTCAAAAACAATGAATGGTTCATCAAATAAACTCTCGTCTGCTTTATTATTTAAGGTGGTTCCATATCTTCCGCCTTTATAAAAGTCTTTCAGAACAAATAAAAAAGTACGCAGGTTGAATTCTTTTTCGTTGATTTTGTGCTTTTTATTGTTTAAGTAAACCGGTAGGAACCGGTCGCAATACTCATAGAATCCATTGAAAGAAAGTTCTTTTGCTACTAACTTTTCTTCGAGTTCCTTAATTTTTTTGATGATGGCTTTTCTAAAGGATTCGTTCCATTCTTCTGCAGATTTAGGTTGTCTAATGATTTCATTAGATTTGATAAGAATCAATTGTGTTTCGTTATAAATTTTTCGCTTTTCTTCGTCATTTAAGGTTTCATAAGCCTCATAGACTTTGTAAAATTTTTCGCTGTCATAATCGGGATTGTTCAGGTTTTTATCGGGATGATATTCGATAGCCAATCTTCGGAAGGCTTCCTTGATCTCATCAGACTTAGCATCGAATGCAATTCCTAGAATATCATAATAATTGCGTTTTCCTTTAGCTTCATTCTCATATTCTGTAAATAGATCTTCTTCGTGAATATTATATTTGCTTAAATAGAGAATGAGCTCTTCCGAAGTTTTATTCTCATACCACGGAGTTCCCGAATTGAAATACTGGTGATAATAAGACATCAACACATTGTCCAATATGGATTTTTGTGCGGATGACATCATCGCATCGGGACCTTGCCAAATCAAGAATATTAAATTGGTTAAAAACTCAATTTTTTCAATATTGAACTCTTCTTTATTCATCAGAAAGGGATTCATGGTAATGGGTTTTTCTTCGGTGTACTGAATATATCTTCCTCCCTTATATTTACAGGTTCCTGAATAGGAATCTCCTGTATCCACAATGACCACATCATAATTGTAGGTGAGATATTGTTCGATAATATTATTCATCAGGAATGATTTCCCCGAGCCCGAAGGTCCCAGAACAAACTTGTTTCTGTTATTAATCCTTCCAGTTTTCATCGGTGAATCTGAAGGGTCAACTTTCAGCGGAACGCCTTGTCTGTCGGTAAATCGTAAATAAAAATTCGATTCTTCGTTCACGGGGTAACTTTCTTTAAAAAAAAAACACAAGGCCGCTTCGCTTGTCGTCATAAATAAATCGTACTCTCTCAATTCTGTTGCATTTCCTGGAATGGCAGAGCGAAAGAGTTCCAACTGGTTGTAAGCATTTTTGGAAACAATGATACCTTTTGTAAACAGCTTATTCTCTACCAGGGACTGTGTCCCCTCCATTTTTTCTAAGGTTTCTGCGGAAAACAAAATCGAAAAATGTGCATTCACAACGAGTTGTCCATCAATAGCGATATTATGAAGTAGGGTTTGAATTTCCTCTGCAATAATGGCATTGGACGGCGAGTTGTTGGCGGCTCCTTCGTGCTTTTTCTTCTTTTTGTCGAGTTCCCTTTGCTGTTGTGCCTGTGGCGGAATGGTAATAATTTGATTATAAACAATCGTTTCGTAATCTTCCAGCTCGTTGATGAAAGTAAAATTATCAACCGCCGTTTCTGCTGCGGCACCGTTTCCTCCAAGAATAGAGTAAGGTTCAATTTCCGAAGGTAAATCAATGTTTTCAACATCGACGTAAGAAATGTTTTTCACAAAACGATTTCCGATTTGTAAATACTCGTTGGTGCTTTTGATATTATCAAATGTTGGAACCTCTGAAAATTTCATCGACAAAACTCCTGAAATATAATATTCAAAATCTTTTTCAAATAAAAACTGGGGTTCACAATTTTCTTGCTTTAGAAGCATAAATACTTTCTGACATTTATCACGAAGTTCTTTGTAGTTTTTTTCTGAAAATGCCGAAGTTCGGCCTGCTTTTTTCTTTGTTTTATCTTGAACAATATCCGTAAACAGCAATACCGTTTCAATGGTTTTGAAAAGTCGTCCATCAAAATGCTCTGAATATTTTTGCTGAAGAAACTGGTTAGATGGTTCTGCGGTATATTTCTTTTTTGAAAAAATATCGAGTTTCTGAACAATTCTTCCTTCTCCAATAATCGATACAGCTTGATTTAAAACCGTATGGAAATTCAGGTATTTATCGGGATCGGCTGAATATTGTTCGACCATATTTTTTATTTTAATCCCAATAATTGGGTTTCCAAATTGACCAAAAAGTACATCGAAATCCCAATTGAAGTCTTTCCCATAATCGTAGCCGATAAATGGAATATCAAATGCTTGTTTTTTTGTTGTTGCCATGTTGCAAAAGTCTTTTGTTGTTAAATCTTTTTGGAAAAATGAATATCTGATTGAAATTTTTAGTTTTGTCATACAAACCGTACTTGTCCTGCCTTTTGAAGATGAGATAAACACCTCCTGCAGTAACTGCCAATCCTAAAAGTGAACCGAGTAAACCGAATTTGGATAATACTAATGCGGCAATGACTCCGCTACCTATAACACCAACTGCATAAAAAATGTATTTCCCTTTAAGTCCGAAGAATACAATGGGTTTTTTAAGCCCCTTGTAAAGATAGAATCCCATATTAGGCAAAGAATGCGGTGACAAACTCCGGAACTACAATGAGGAAAATCATTGCTCCTCCATAACCGAGAATTTCTTTGTTCACATCCTGGTCGCCATTCGTCCATTTGTTGTACACTCGAAGACCACCAATGAAACCCACCAATCCGCCGACTGCTTTCAAAATCAGTTTAATCGGATCCCAATAATCTTTGATGTCACTTGCTGCATTGGAGATGGCTGTTGCACCTCCTTGTGCAAAGGCTGGAGTAATGGCTAAAAGTAAAATGAAAGCAGTGAATACTTTTTTCATCATTTGGTTTTTTTTGAATTTTTGATTCATAATAAATAAGGTTTTTTAAAGGTTAATATTGAATTGATTTTTAAGTTTAAAGCAAAAAATACCCAGCAACGGATTTTTAATGCGTTGTTTATTAAGTTGTTAATTATTTTTATGGATAAGGATTACATAATGGAATGATATATCTTATATCCGTCATTATGGGAAATCATCTGCACACTGGTTTCTGCCAGATTGAGCAATTGATGCCATTTGTTTCTGTTTGATTTTTGAATGGATGAAGCTTGTTCTTCTTGAATCTGGTTTTGATAATTTTCGTTATTTTTTGATTGAACAACTTCTGTATTTTCAGTTGTATTTTTTACTGGTTCGTCGTCGTTATCAAAACCATCAATATCTTGTTCGGATTCAAATCTTCTTCTTAATTCTTCCAAATCGGGGTTTTCTTCAAAAGTGTTTTGAACTTGAGCTGTCGGAATTTCAGTTTTCAAAAAAGATTTTGGAGTACGAATATTTTCTACATCTTCAATTCCTACTGAACTTGGAGGAAGGTTCTCTGACTCTGCAAAATCAGCAAGTGAAAATTCTTCTGTAGCATCGGTATGTAGGGTTTTCTCTTTTTTCAGAAATAGGTCATAAACTATGTTTCCAGCATAGTACAGGAGATAAGCTCCTAGAAGGATAAGTGAGTATTTTAACATTTGTTTTTATTTAAAGAGTTATTTTTAAAATGCTGTTTATTAGGTCAATAATTTCATTAAAAGGCTTTTTTACAGCGTATTTTTGTTCGTAGGTGAGATTTCTGGTATCTATGGTTTGAAGGCAGTTTCTTTTGAGTACAGGGTTTTCGATAAGTATTCCATATTTTGTGATTTCTTCATCCATTTCCTTTTGGTTGGGGTATTTGTAACCTTTATCATATTTGGAGCGAATAAAGATTCGTTCAGCTTCGCTTTCTAATAAGCCTAACAGATTTTTAAATACCAAAGTTGATTTTACTGACACATCGGAATATTCAAAAGGAATGATGATAAAATCGCTGTAAATCAGCAAGTCACTGTATTTCTGGTCGAGTGTTCCTGCCAAATCAAAGAGGTTAATCTCTTCACTTTCTTTTAGATTAATGAGTGTTTCAAAATCGGAAAATGGTTGTTCATCATCTTCACCAATGGTTTCTACCTCATACAATTTTGGAAGGTCTGACTGCTCGTCTTCTTTCCATTTGTAGTAGAAGGATTTTTGAAAATCGAAATCATATACCTTGATTTTCCTTTCTGATAGTCCAGAAATGTAATTGGCAAATGCAATGGCAAGTGTCGTTTTTCCTGTTCCGCCTTTTTGCGTGGCAAATGTGATAATCATAATTTCTTTCTTTTTTTTCTTTTTTTGAGTTCTTCTTCCGAAGGATCTTTAGATGTTCCTGAATGTTTTGTCCATTCAAACAACATTTCATTTATTGCTTTTGATAATTCTTTAGTATCATTACTTTCAGTTTGGTTTACTGTTCTGGTTTCACTGGCTTGATTTGGATTTAGAAATTTTTGATATTCTTTTTCTCCAATTAATGATTGAAGTTCTCCTACATAATGCAGTTTTGCGTCGACTGCATAATAGATTCCTTCTTCTGATTTTATAATTTTAACATGATCATTGTTTTGTGTTTTGAGATAATTTCTTAACTCATTTTTCACCGAATTGAATACTTCTTTGTTTTTTCTTTTCTTGTTCTCAAAAAGCATAAACTCTTTGGGTACATTTTCTGGATTCTGGTGTTTCAGATATTCCATCAATACTTGTTTTGATGCTTTATCCAATAGGTTGTAATCCTTTAAGCTTTCAAATAGTTTCTTGTCCATTACTTCAGAAGTGAAGTCAAACAAATCATTCATTTTCAGAATATCACTTCCTTTATAAATTGTTTCTGTTTTATGGTCAATTAAAGTATAACCAAAAGGGTGGAGTTCGTCTTTATGATGAAAAATTACATCTATACCGAATACGTCTCTGAGCTTTTTCTGAAGCTCGCTTTCAAATTCAATCTTTGGCTTCCAATTTTCCTTTTGCTTTTCTTCAGGAAGCAATTTTTCTAAATATCTTCGGTCTTCCACTTTGAAAACCTTGTTAGAATACACCTCTTTATATTTATTCAAAATCGCCTTGATTTGCTTTGCTCTATTGTCATTTTTAGGGTTGCTAATATTGAGTTGATTTCCATAAATCGTTTTCTCTCGAACTCCATTTTTTAGAATACCCAAAGCATTTTCATCATTTGTGTTTTTTGTGAGCTTAAAGCCATTTCTTTCAAGTAATATTTCTAATTGTTTAAGTGAACTAATTTGGTAGTTCAATAGTTTTTCCAATTTTTCCTCGGAACTTATTCCGTAGCGTTTTTCCAATGTGTCAGCCAGTGCTTTTTGGGCTTTCAGTCTCTCGTAACTGTCGTTGAGCTTTTTCCTGGTCGATTTATCTACTCTCGTGGAAACAATATGTACGTGGTTATTTTCGGTGTCGTTGTGAAAAACTACGATGAACGGTTGGTTTCCGTAACCCATTTCCTGCATAAAATCTTCCGCAACTTTTGTCAATTCTTCTTTGCTATGCTGTTGAAATTTTGTTGAAATCACTGCATGGAATTGTGGCTTCTTTACTTTCTCGTTTTTTGAAATAGATTTGAGGTAATTCCTAACTTCTTCCTGACTGCTGTTTTCATCAATGAAAGAAGGAAAATTTTTCATCAGCATCAACTCACCAGTTCCTTTTTCTACTTTTTTATCGTTATACTGTACTCCGTGAAAATTGGAACTTGCTGAACCTAAAATCTTAACTATCATTAGCAATTAAGGAGTAGATTTTTATGAAAATTTCGTTTTGCTTTTCTTTCAGTTCAGTAATGTTTTTCAGTTGGCTTTGGAAATAATTTAATTCCTTACTGCTGATAAATTTTTGAGCGTTTGCAATTCTGGCAATCTGATTGATGTTGGTCTCAATTTTTATGAAAATGTTATCTTGTTTTTCAATGAACGTCAATATCTTTTTTCTCTCATCTTCTAGAATTCTGTTCTCAACTGATGCGATGATTAAGTTGGTTAGGGTGATGTTTTTTTCTTTGCAAATTTTTTTCCAGTGTTGTTTTCTTGTTTTGGATATCCTAATTTTTATATAGTCTCTTTTTTCCATTTTTTATCAAACTCCTTGTAGCTATTTTCTATGGCAAATAAGGTTTCCTCCAGTTGGAGTATCCCTGTACTTCTCCATAAGTGTAGTAAGAGTTGGACATTGCATTTAAAGATGTCTGCGGAAATTGTATGGCATAATTTTCGAGTAAGGCAGGAAAATACTGCGTAGAATTTTCGGTATGTAGCAGAGCAATCTGATTTGGAATATAGCCTATATCGCTGTATATATTAGCAATGCTAATGAATGCATCTCCAGTGATGGGGGCAGAATCAGACGATCTGTATATTTGAAAATGAACATTGACAATACCTTGAATTTTTCTGAATGTTATAGCTCCCTTTAATCCTCCGAAATTCTTGGTTCCGATGGTATAGGATTTTGAGGCGGTCAGATAGGTATTGGTATTTCCCCAATAGTTCACTGGTGCAGACCATACCGAAGTTGCTGTTAGTCCAGCTGTGCTGTTTGAATCTAATGTTAACACGATATAGTACTCAATAGGAGCTATCTCTTTTGAAAAAGACTGCCATAAGGTTCCGTCAAAATAATAAGGGGCTGCTTCGGTAATATTTTTGACCTGACCTGCCAAATTTGAAGGAGGAGATGTTGCATAAACCACTGCTCCTTGTTTAGCAGATGAATACGTTTTGGCTGCTAATTGATTTCCGGTAATACGTGGTGGAATAATTCCATCATAATGACTAATATCATTTGGTTTTCCTACAACTTCTAAAGTAGTCTCTGGAGTTTGGGTGTTAATCCCAACTTGTCCGTAAATTAAAGTTGTAGATAATACGAATAAAAGATAGCTCGATTTTTTCATCTCTTTTTGATTAAAATTCTGAAGCAAAATTGAGCGGTAAAAATCTTTAAAACAATAGTATTCAAAGGGCTTGGGCTAAATAAGAATAGTTTGGATTAATCTGGATTCTCTAAAGATTAAAAAAGAATATTTTGGACTAATCTGGAAAATTAAATCCAATTTGTTAATAAAAAAAGCAAGTTCCGTAGCTTTTCATTCCTTTTCCAAAAAAGGCAAGAGAGTCTTTGGGCTCAAAACTTGAAAAGTTTGTGGGTACAAAGACACATCTTGCCAAATAAAAGATAATCATTTTCAGAGCTCTGAAAAAGCTTATTTGGTATTGATAATGAGATGTTTTAGAAATTTATTGCTTTGAAAGGAAAAATTCTGAATAAAATATTTTGAGCCTGTGTATTTTATATGCAGGTATATAAATAAGACATGTAGAAGTTACGCAGGTTTTTGTTATAACTGTATAAAATATATAGAGGTTTAGAAATAGAATGCTTCTTTTTTATTCAGAGTGAAGTTTGATGAAGCTCCCCATAACATTTTTACACAAGTAGCTGTTTGTAACTTTATTACTCATGTACAGGAAAAATCTGTGTCTTTTTTGTGCGGGTTGAGTAATAAAAAATGCTTAATTTATGATAGTTAAAATAATAACCTGTATAGAATTTATTCTTATTTTTATAACAGCTGGGTAAATTTTAAACAGGTTTTGTAAGCAGGCTCTACCATGAGCTGATTTGATTTTTAAAGATTAGTAATTCATATTATGATTGATACCCCAATAATTTTCTAATTTGATAGAAGAAACGCTCAATTAATCTTAAATCTTGGGTTACAATTTCTGCATTGCCTTTTAGTTCTTTGTCAAAAGTAAGAGTTTTATTATAAGAAGTTTTCAATCCTTTAGGTAAAATAACATCAACATAATAATTGCCATTATCATCTGGAGTTAGAGAGATATTTTGAACTCTACCTTCTACAATACCAAATTCTTGGTAGCGATAGTTATCGAGTTTTATAAGAACTTTTTGTCCTGAAATTACTTTTCCAGAATTTATAGATGGAATAGACATTCTGCCTACTAGAGCTTCTTTATTTGTTGGTAAAATAGATAGTATTGCTTCATCTGTTTTTACAAATTGGTTTTCTCCCAAAAATTGCTGAAAACTCACCGTTCCATTTGTTGAAGAAATAATCAAATAGTTTTGTTCCCATTGCTTCAAAGATTTTCTCAATTGTTCAAAAAGTTGTAGAGTTTGAGAAGAATAATTGATTTTATCCTTTTCAGAATTTATTGCGACACCACTTTTTGTTTTATTTAAATTATTAAGAGACTCTTCTAATTGAGAAATTGAAAGCATTATACTTTTTACATTTTGTTGGGCTTGAAGATATTTTATTCTTTCATTTTCCAATTCCATCTTAGCAATTACTCCTTGATTAAAGAGTTGTTGAGAACGTTCATAATTTTTCTTGGTTAAATCAAATTTAGCATTTTCTAAATTCAATTGTTGTTGTAATGTGGCAATTCTTCCTCTACTTTCTGATAGACTTTGGCTAGTTGCAATATCTTCTGGAGCATAAGGTTTTAGTCTTGAAAACAATCTTTCATCCTGAAAAGCTTTTGCAAAAGAATTATAGTCGCTTTGTAAATCTCCTAATTTGAATTTTGAAGTTTCACTTAATGGAAAATTGAATATTTGATTAGGCGAAATAGAATCAACAATTTTTTTGAGTTTTAATACATCACTATAGTTGGCTGTTGATTGTAAAATCATTAAAACATCACCTTTTTTAACTTCTTGATGATCTTTAATAAATATTTTTTCAATTTTAGAATTTGTCCTTGACAATAGCTTTTCAGGCGGATTTTGGGAGGTTACTATAATTGGAGCTGGTACAAACTCTGGATATTTTATGAAATAGCTCATTAATAAAACCATTGTTAAACATCCAAAAATAATAGTATTCCCCCAACGAATCATCCAATGTGGTGGTCTTGTAAGAATGTCTTGTACGCTTTCTGAACGTAGTTCTAAATTGTCTAATATGTCTTTTTTAGTTTCCAAGTTCTAATTGATTTTTTACTAATCTGTAATATTCTCCTCTAAGTGCTACAAGCTCTTTATGATTTCCTTCTTCTACTACTTTGCCTTTGTCTAAAACAATAATTTTATCTGCATGTTTTACGGTAGAAAGTCTATGTGCAATTACAATAGCGGTCTTGCCTTTGAAAAATTTTTCTAGATTTTCCATAATGATTCTTTCATTATTGGCATCTAAAGCAGAAGTAGCTTCATCAAAAAAAATATATTCTGGAGATTTATATACTGCTCGAGCAATGAAAAGTCTTTGTTTTTGTCCACCACTTATTCCGATTCCTTCATTACCTATTTTAGTGTTATAACTTAACGGTAATTCTTCAATAAAATCTTTGATGTTTGCAATTTCCACTGCTTTTCTAAGTTTTTGTTTATCAATGTAATCTTCCCCGACAGCAATATTTTCAGCTATTGTGTCATTGAAAACATAACCATCTTGCATAACAACACCACAATGTTCTCGCCAAAATCTAGGAGAAATGTTTTTGATATTGGTGTTTCCTATTTTTATTTCGCCTTTATTAGGCTCATAAAATTTCATTAATAATTTGAGTAGAGTAGTTTTACCACTTCCACTAGCTCCCACGATTGCTGTGGTTTTTTGATGAGGAATTGTGAGGTTTAAATTTTCAAAAACAAATTGGTCAGAACCAATATATCTAAAAGAAACATTTTCGATTTCAATATCTTTTTTAGGGATTTCAGAAGCATAATGTTCCTCAGTATTTTCTTCATCTTCTTTATCGTGAATTTCTGCAAGCCTTTCCAGTGAAATAGATGCATCTTGGTATTGCTTTATAAAATCAATCAGCTGCATTAGAGGACTGTTTAATTGACCAATTATATATTGAACTGAAAGCATCATTCCTAAAGTCAAATTTCCACTTAAAACTAATTTCGCAGATAGAAAACTGACTAGAATATCTTTCATTTGATTAATAAAACTTCCCCCAACTGATTGCCATTGTTCTAATGAAAGTGATTTTATTCTTAATTTAAACAACTTGACTTGCAAAAATTCCCAACCCCAACGTTTTTGTTTTTCGGCATTATGCATTTTGATTTCCTGCATACCATTGATAAGTTCAATCACTTTACTTTGCTCTTGGGAAACCTGCGAAAATCTTTTATAGTCTAATTCTTTTCTTTTATTAAGAAAAAAGGTAATCCAGATAATATAGAAAACCGCTCCAATCAAATAAACTAGAAATAGTCTGTAATCATAAAACAGTAAAACAATGCTGAAAATAATCAGATTAACTAACGAAAATAAAGTATTGAGAGAAGAATTGGTAAGAAGTTGTTCTATTCTATGGTGATCATTAATTCTCTGCATAATGTCCCCCGTCATTCTGGTATCGAAAAAACTAATGGGAAGCTTCATTAATTTGATAAAGAAATCTGAAATAATAGAAATACTAATTCTTGTGGAAAGGTGAAGAAAAATCCAACCTCTAATAATTTCTATTCCAATTTTCCCAAAAAAAAGCATTAACTGCGCTAACAAAACCAAATAGATGAAATTAATATCCTGATTTTGTATACCAATATCTATAATGCTTTGGGTTAGAAAAGGAAAGATTAACGACATTATACTTCCTATAAATAAACCAACCGAAAGTTGAATTACTAAGGGTTTATATTTAAAAAGGTATTTGGAAAGGAAAGAAAAGTTTGCCTTATTTTCAAGTTCATCAAAATCATTTTTGAAGAAAGAAGATGTAGTTTCAAATAAAAGAGCAATACCTTCCTCCGTATTTTCATTAGAATTATTACCAATCCAGTGTTTGATAAATTCCGCTTTAGTATAGGTCAATAAGCCAAAACTTGGGTCTGAAACATATACATTTTCTGATTTATCAATTTTATAAACTACAACAAAATGTTTCTTATTCCAATGAACTACGCAGGGTAATGGAACCTCTTCAAATAAGGTTTTGAAATTAATCTGCACCCCCAAACTTTTGAAACCTAATTTTTCTGCTGCATCACTTAACCCTAATAAGCTACTACCTTCTCTTGTTGTCTCAGTAATAACGCGAATTTGCTGTAAAGGAATAGATTTTCCATAATATTTTGAAATAATACGGAGACAGGTTGGCCCACAATCTTTAGCGTCTGGCTGTTTATAAAATGGAAATAGTTTTTTCAAATTACTGTTTTAACCAAATAATTACATCTTCAAATACTTCTTGCCAATAAAACTTCTTTTCTTTTTCATTTTCCTCTTCAAAATTATGGTTTAATTTATTATAAACCTTAAAGAAAATATTATCTTTTCGATTATTCAAAAACTCAAATCTAGCCAAATCATTAGAAAAAGAAACCCCAACATCCTTTCCTCCATAAACAATTAATACTGGGTTCTGTTTTTTTACAAGAAAACTTATAGTTGTGGGAAAAGAAAAGGATTTATATGATATATTAGACAATGTATTTTCATCATTTCCAATTAAAACAGCATTCTTTAAATTTTTATAATTGCTATAGATGGCATCCCCATCTTTTAAGTATTGCTTATTTAATAAATTATTAAATCTTAAATTAGAAATTTCTTCCTGAAAGCGACCATATAAATTCACCGATAATATGGCAGTCTTTTTTATTTTTTTTTCGTTAAGGGCGGCCGCTATTCTTGCTCCTTGAGAATGCCCAATTATATATATATTTCTTACATTTGGGCTTTTACTATATTTTTTAATAATTTCGTAAATATCTGATAATAAGACATTAAGTGTATTTAACTTTTGATAATCGTATAGAATTTTTTTATCAATAATATTATAATTTTCATCTAAATCTTTAGCATTTTTGAAAATCGGAATAAAAGGTTTAGAGACAAATAAAAACAAATTATCTTTTAAATAATTTTTAATTTCAAAAGGAATAATTAAAAATTTACCCCCTTCATCTTCAGAAATTAGCGGTGTAACATTTGAACCTTGTATAAAAATTATTAAATCTTTTGGATTATTGTCGTTATTAGTAGCTTCTATAAAATTAACAATCCGTTTCTTTTTTTTAATTTCTTTATGCAAATATGTAATAGAATCAATTTCAAATTTTTCAATAAATTTCTGGGAAAAAGAAAAAACAGAAAAAAGGAATAAAAATAAACTAAAAACTTTGTAAATATATATTTTCATGATATTTAGCTTTATTAAAACGTATGTTATTAATTAAGTTTGACAAATTTAATTTTTCTAATTTCAATTCATCATAAATTTCTACTGCAATAATATTCTGAACATGACAAATAAACTCTGCTAAATCCTCACAATACACTGACTCATTATTGAATCCATTCTTTTTACTATATCTATTAACAAGATAACCTCCTGCACAAATTTCTTCTAAATCACAGTTTTGACACATAAAAGGTAAACGATGATGCGCATAATAATATAATTCAGCTAGTTTTATATTTTCAATAGAATCAAGATTATCTTTATTTATATTAAATTTTGAGTGAGTTATTCCAGGTTTACTAACTCGTAGGGTATCATTGGTTTGTATATCTCCATTTGTTTCAATTATCATAGTAGCTCCAAATCTTTTTCCCATTACATCATTTCCTTCTGGCAATGATAAGATTAATTTTATCAATGTTGAAAATAAAAGAATTTCTGGTCTTTCTGCAGATTTATCAAAAAACCACAAATTAAACATCTCCACAAGCCATTTGCCTATTTTGCCTCTAGTATCGTTAATGATAATTGTATCATGGTTTTCATCCGGAAAGAGTAAATTTACAAAACTGATTTTTAGTTTTTTATATTGATCATAAACATCTGAAGGTTTATCTTCAATATTTATCACTGAAAGTACCCCTGAGTTTCCTAATATCATATTACATAAATCAATCCCATTTTTAATTTCTTTATAAGAAGATTTATTATTATGATATACCCTATATTTTGAATTTGTTTTTTCTGTGCCATCCATACTTATTCCAATGCTTATACTTAATTTATTTAAATCATGAACATATTTTTCATTTAACAAAGTACCATTAGTTTGCATAATAAAGTTAATCTCTTTAAATGTATCTTTAAAGGTTCTTTGATATTCACTTATAAAATATTTGTAATATTCTATGCCAGCTAATAGTGGCTCTCCTCCATGAAAGATTATATTATATTTTTTTAAATCTTTTTTTTCCATATATTCTAGAATTCTTTTAAGCAAAATAGGAATTAGTGATTTTGCAAAAATTTTGGGCATATTTTTATATGTATCGTCACCTTTATTATAAACATAACAATAAGAGCAATTTAAATTACACAAACTTGCGGTCTTTAAAACAATCGAATTAATTTTCATATGATATTATTAAAAAAGCGTCCCATAGAACGCTTTGTTTTCAAAAATTAAGAGTCTAATTTTTTTTATATTTTTGGTTTTACTGGTCTTGCTCTATTGTATGAAGTGCTCTCAGCATAGTTTTTCCAATCTAAACCATCTTCTTCTTCTTCTTCTTCTACCATACCTCCTTTGATATCAATTAGTTGTTTTTGAGATAATGTAGAAAAAACATTTTGAAGTTTTTCTTTACTTGTATCTTTTGATACAAAAAAGTTGTTTTTGTTTTTTTTCATAGTGATTTCTTTTTAAATTTTCCCTACTCTATAAGCTTTTCGGATACCGCTTTTATTGTTATTATATTTTACCTCCTGATTTTTTTAACAAAATCATTTGTGTTTTTTATTTTTCCAAAATTGAAAATTCAAATATATAAATCCAATAAAAGCATACCGAAATTGATAAATTTTGGTTAATAACAAGCCATCTATTTGCCTTAATAGATTGACATTCTATGCTTTATAAAACCTCAACAAATGATCATAAATAATCATTTCAAACAATCTTTGATTAGAAACAAATAGTCTATTGATGTGCATATGAAAAATACTTTGAAAAAAATCTATCATTCCTACGTTCAAACACTCTTTCTTTTTCAATTCTAAAATTTTTTCAATAACAATATGAATGTCTGAAATATTATTTGTGATTAAGTTCCTAATGTCTTTAAACTCATTTGACTTAATAAATTCAAAATATTTAGGCTGAAAATCTATATACTTTCTCTTTAATTGATTATTTAAATTTTTGTCCGCATTAAATTCTGTCTTAAAAGCATTATCAAAATTCTTAATCCAATTTATTTTCTCTTCATTTGATAATCCTAATTCAGAAAAAATAAAATCAATATAAAATAAAGCAACCATTATTTTCTCTTCATCATCGTATTCTAAAAATTTTAGAATCAATTCACTGCTTCTAAAAAAGATTTCCTCTGCATATTCTATTGTATTTTCTCCATACCGTTCAAGTTCTCTTTTATAAGTGTCAATAATTATATTCGAAATCTCTCCAGAATTCAAATATTCTCCAAATAGAGAATTAATTTTTCCCAAAATATAATTATAGTTGTTAAGGTTACTAATATTAAATCTTATTCTTAAATGTGGTTTCGGGTCGTTATACCTTATAAAAAACCACTTTTTAATCTTATTTTCATTCTGTAATTGTTCAACAAATGGCTTTATCACTTCCAAAAGAAATTCAGAAGTTTTAACTCCTGTATAAATCTTAAAATATAACCATTCACTTCCTGGATAAAATATTCTACTTTCAGACATTTTGTTTATAAATCTTTATAAAGTGAAAACACAAATTGATGAACATAATCAGACTTATCATTAATTAAAAACTCTTCAATAATAATTTCTTTTTCATTTTTAACAGATGAAAAAAACATTTGAACTAAATCGAAGTTTTGTAAATTAACTGCCAAAGTATTATCTCCTTGCACCCATTGAATCCATTGTGGAATTTGCTTTAATTTTCTCCACTCTTCAATTTTTTGAAACAAGTGTTCCATATTTTCAGATAGAATAATTGAATTAAAAATTTTAATTTGCTCAGAATTAATTTTCCATTGAGCTTTTGAAAGGATTATATTTTCATATTCAACTCTTGGCAAGAAATCATAAATTTTTGACAATCCACCCCAATCAAAAAATAAACTTGTCCTAATTTTTTGTTTACTATAATCGCATAAAAAATGGTAGATAGGCAAAGAGTTATTAGAATAGTTGTGAGCATTCGTCAAATGAGGAATAACTTCTTTATTGTGTTTTTTTGATCTTAAAAATAACTTACCATTCTTTATTGAAAGATACAAATCATCTACTGATATTTGATTTTCTTTCTTTAAAGCAGAATTAGCCAAGTAGGGGATTTCGTAACTCCTTAATTGAGGTCTTCTTATCACATTTCCAATTCTAGATTCTGGAAGATGTATAATTTCGGCTAAAATTTTCTCTGGATTTAGTTCTTGTTCCTTATCCGAAATTTGTATTACAAAATCTTTTATTGTTGACTTTTCTGAACAAAATCTTCCAAGTAACCTTCCTGCATTTCCACTAATATTGTTAATGTATAATTTTTCTTGTTGATTATCAGAAACTATTTCTCCAATTAACGATAAAGTATCCGACAAATCATTCCAATTTTCTTCAAAATCATTAAAATCATCTTCTGATAATTTTATGACATAATCATTATTCCAATAGGATTTTTGTAACCTTTGATTGAGAATAAGATGTATTGGATTTAATTTAAATTGAAGTTCTCTTTTTTGTTTGGAAGAAGGTAAGACTATATCTTCTAAATACGGATGAACTCCTTTTGTTGGTATATTTTGCAAATAGCCTATCCCAATTTCAGAATCTAAAGCATAGGAAAGGGAAACCTCTTCATTTTCAAATCTTTCGTAAAATGCTTCTTTAAATTTTTCTAAAACAGTTTCTCTATTTAAGATAGTAATCTTATTTAAAAATGAAATCCCCTTTTTTAGTTGTCTTTTCCATTCATATGATAATTTTATTTTGCTATCATAATATAAATCCGTCTGAAAGAGATACTTTTTATCATATTCTAAATTGAGATTATTAATAAGTTCTTCAATTTCAGCATACATGTTTTCTGAATTTCCAAAATTTAAATCGAGCTGCTGCATTTTAATTTTTATGGCAACCAAAAGGTCTCTTTCTTCGTTAGCTCCAATTCTTTCTAAAATTGAAATGATTGAATCTAAAAAATTATTTCCTGCTACATTTGGTTCTAGTTCACTTACCAAAACCTGATTTTCTATGAGCTCATCAATAAATTCTCTAGCTTCTTCTAAAGATATTTCTTCATTAATAAGTACTGATGACAGTTCATCAATTGTTTTACCTTCTTTAGAAACAAGTAATATTTGTTCTAACTCTTCAGAAAGAGGAGCAGAAGAAATTATGTAATCTCTTTTTCCCTCTTTATTTTCATATTCTACAAAACGGATTTTATTTTTTCCAATTGTATAAATACTATTATTGGGAAAGTATAAAATGTTATTTTTAATATGAGGTATTGAATTAAGATGCTTTGATAGTTCAACCAAAAAGTGCATATCAAGCTTGGTGTCTCTAGATCTTTCATTCTCTGAAAATAATTTAGGGAAATCATCTTCTTTATCAAATTTACCTAAACTTACTCCAGCAAATAATCCAAATGGTGTATAGCGTGTACTAGCTCTATTGTAATATTTCACTAATGAGACTTTAGACTTTTCACTAATTTTAGTCTTAGTTTCATTAAACAAAGAAAGAGAAGCTAAGTAAATGGCTTCTCTAAAAATAATACTAGTAAGATATTTTTCTATATTTTCATCATCTGTGCATTTCTCATAAAAATTTCTTTTAAATTCTTTAAAAGATAAATGAGGTAATCTGACAATAAAATCATCAAAAAAATTGTAAGGGAATTTTGGCATTTATTTTTTCTCGTCTTTTTTGAGTTGATAATCAGGATGTCCTAATTGCCAAAATGCAAAAACAAAAATATCCGCTAGATTTTCATATAATTGTAGAGTTGGAATGTCTCCACCATGACCGCCTTCGTAATCAATTTTTAAAAGGGTAGGATTTTCTGAATCATTATTTGCAAGCAGTTTTGCTGCAAATTTGGTAGGCATCCATGGTGATACTCTAGGATCATTAATTCCCCCAGTAATAAGTGCAGCAGGATATTTAATTCCTTTTTTAATATGTAGATACGCATCCATTTCTAGTAAAGCCTTAAATTCAGATTCTATTTTTAATGAACCTAATTCTTTCACATTATTTAGTCCGTTTGGAGTAAACTCCATTCTTGAAGCATTTACAACGCCAGCATCAATAATTGCGGCTTTAAATAAATCAGGTCTTTCGGTCATTGCTCTTCCTATGGTAATTCCTCCAGCACTTGCTCCCCAAATAGCTATATTTTCTGAAGATGTGTAATCTTTATTTATCATATACTCGGCACAAGAGATTAAATCTTTCCATGAATTTGGTTTAGTTTCTTTAAACCCACCTAGGTGCCATTCTTCTCCTTTCTCTCCTCCGCCTCTAACATGTGCAATTGCCATTATTCCTCCTTCTAAAGCCCATAACATATATGTTTTTGAAAAATAAGGGCTATTAATAATTCCATAGCCACCATATGCATCAATAAGGAGAGGATTATGTTTATTTTTATTTATTCCTTTTTTATATATTAAAGAAAGAGGAATGTCTACTCCATCATGAGACTTCACAACAGTTTCTTCTACAATAATATCTTTAAACTCAGGATAATCAATTATAGGGGAAAGATTTTCTGATGTGAATTTTTTTAAAGCATAATTGTATTTAAATCTTTCAGAGTCATTTTTCCACCCACTACATGTAATCCAAAAATTATTTGACCTAGAACTTTGTGTGCCTATTGAAATGTCTCCAGCAGGAAAAGGAAGGACTAATTGTTCTACATGTGTTTTTTTGTATAAATAAAGTTTTGCTTCTACTCCATTTTTTGTACTACTAAATAAAAATCCATCTTTTATATTAGATAATCCATTTATTACTTCATCAGAAGTGTTAGGGACTATTAAATCCGGGTTTTCAAAATTAGGTTTTAATAATGAAGTCCTATAAATAGCTGTCATACCATTTTTTTCTGATACAAAAATAATATCGTTTCCTTTTACAATAAAATTGCTTACTTTTTTATCTTTGTCAAATAATAATTTCCAACTGCCTTTTTTATTTATTTCATTTAACGGCTTGTAATAGGTGTTAACAAAATTTGTAGCACCAGCTATATAACCAAATAGAAATTTAGATTCTTTATTGGGTAAATTTACAATAGGAAAATCTTCGGAATTAATTTTTAAATTGGGATCATTTTCTTTTGAAAATATGTCATTTAATATTTGGGGATCCTCTCCGATTTTATAAATGACCGATTCCATATTTTTTAGAAAAAAAATTGAATTTGGGTCAATAACTGGATAATGAAGATAAATAAAGCGTTCATTATCAGGGAACCAAGATACACCTCCACCATCAGATGGCCAGCAATTGGTAATAACATCAGAGAGTAATTTATTCTTTTTCACATCATAAATAATCATTTCAGAAATTTCTTTACCACTTTCAGTTAAAGCAATTGCTATTTTTGAACCATCAAAATTTGGTTTAATGTAACTAATTTGATAGTTTTTTTTATTCTCAGGTTTATAACTTTGAGGATTAAATATTTCAGTTTCTGTTCCATTAAAAGTCTTTCTAAAATATAGTTTAGCTGTGCTTTCTTCGGGTTTTTTCTTCAAATAAAAATAAAAACCATTTTCTGTAACGTTTATACTATTTACAGAAAATGATTTACGCTTATCAAATTCTTTTCTTTTATCAATATAATATTGTCTATTTGAAATGGATTTCAAAGTATTTGTTGAATATTTTGTTTGCTCACGCATCCAATTAACAACAGAAGAATCTTTTAAATTTTCTAAATTTCTATACTCATCAACTATATTAATTCCAAAATATTTTTCTGTTACAGTTGAAGATGGTGCAAGATTCATTTTTTGAGCATTTAATAATCCCAAACAAAAGATAAAAAAAGTATAAAAGCAGAATTTGAATTTATGCATTATTGATCAGTTTTCTTTGTTGGGACTGTACCAGTTGGTATGTTAGCATCTGCATCTCCTCCTTTTATGATTTGAGGATTATTAATTTTTGCTATTCTTAATTTGTTTAGAGATAGCTTTTTCTGATTTTGATTTTGTGTCTTTTTCATTTTGGACGAATTTTTTAAATTAAACTTGTTACAAAAAAAGTGAATATTTTATAATGTATGTAAAAAAAGATATCGAAATTTATCAATTTTGGGAATTTATCATATTTAAACACCTTTAAATAAGTGCATTATAAAATTTCGTTTTTTTTCTCTTGTAATGCTTTTATATAATATGAAGGCAAAGTTCCTGTGTGTTTTTTAAAAGAATTAGTAAAGGATTCAGAATTATTATATCCTGCTTCTTCTGCAATTCCAGCAATTGTATATTTTTGAAGATGAGGATTGTTCTTAAGTTCTTCCACTATATTGTTAATTCTTAATTCATTAATATATTGAGAAAAATTTTTCCCTTTCAACTCATTAACCGTTTTTGAAAGATAATCTCTATTAGTTTCAAAGTCTTTTGCTAAGTTATCCAAGGTAAGACTTTTATTCAAAAAGCCTTTTTCATTTTCAAATTGTGTGAACTTCAGTCTAAGGTTTTCTATAATATCTTCTGGAAGTGAGGATTTTGGTTTATCAACTTCTTCTTTTCCAATATTCCAACTATTTGTATTAATAGAGATGTCCTCTATGTTAACAATATCTTTTGAATTTTTTAATAGAGCTTCTGCTTGTCTTTCATAAAATTTAATTTGCTTTCTATTTTTATAATAAATTATTATTAAGGAGATGGTCAGCAATCCAATAATTCCAATTATCCAAAATAATGTAGAGTTTTTAGAATTTAAATCAGAAATCAATTTTTCTTTTTCAATTATAAGGTTTGGAGTATCATACTTTTTATTAATTATTGTAGAAAGGTTATATTTATTAGAACTCGATATGCTATCAAAAGTTAATAAATGTTCAATATATAATAATTGCTTTTGCTTATCATTATTCTCCTTATAATGTTCAATTAAAAAAGGATATATCTCTCTTAACTCCGATGTAACGTTTTTAGTTTTAAATATGATGGAATCAACTGTTTTGAATTTATTTAAAAAATTAGCATCATTAATCCTATTTAAGCTTTTACCAATATAAAACTCACTAAGAGCTAGGTTTTGCAGATTATAAGAATTTTTTCGGGTCAATTTGTCCACTTTTTCTAATTTCTCTATTGCCTCCTTATAGTTTTTCCTTTTGTAAGAATTTATTCCCGATACCAAAAGTAAATTCAGATAACTTTCTTGATCTTTTATTTGTTCATTTGCTTTTAAACCCAATTTTACAAAAGACTCTGATAAATCAATCATATTTGTTTTGTTATAAGTATATGCAATAGCATATAAGCAACTCACGTAGTCAATGCGTTTTGTCTGCCCCTTATATTCAATATATTTTTTAAAATCAAAAAATAGATTTTGAGCCTCTTGATAATTGCCTAATTCTAATTTTAATAACCCAATATTAAAATTAAGAATATGATAAGTTTCACTATTATTTTCAGCATAATTTCTCGCTTCTAAATAGCTTCCTAGTGATTTTAAATAGTCTCCTTTCAAATAATAGTAATTTCCTTTGTACATATAACCATCAGACAAATACTCTTTATTATTTATTTTTTTAGAAACTATCATCATACTATCCAAATATGACAAAGCAGATAAATCATCATCTTTTAAACGATACAATGATATATATCCATCTATTGTTTTTAAATCATTTTTTTCTTTTTTACCTTTTAATAATAAACAATTGGCATATAATTCAGCTAAGTTCTTTTTCGATTGAAATTCTTTATCATATCCTTTTTTTAAATAATCAAAAGATTTAGTTTTTAAAGTATCGGGCAAATAAAATCCCTTTTTACTCTGAGAAAAGAATAAAATTGGACAGATAATGATTAATATTAAATAAATTTTTCTCATATGTGATTTTATCTCACAAAATTAGTGATTATTATTAATTTTTAACAATTAGCATGTAATTGATTGATAATGAAAAGGTAGGCATTTGATTTAAACCGTTAATTTATAAATTTTAGTATTCAAAATGTCGGAATTTATCAATCTTGGATAGCTTTACTTGTGTTATCTTTATTATTAATTCATTTTTGTTCTCGGAAAAGAACCTAATTCTTTACCTTTTTGAAGTGTACAATTCAAAAATGCTGATCAGCAAAATCCCAATGTCAGGGTTTATATGACACAAATTTATTAACTTTAAAAATTTTACAAAATGAAAAATTTACAAGAAATGTCTCTTCAAGAGATGAGAGAGACAGAAGGAGGGTTTCCTTGGCTAGCTGTATTATTTGTTGCTGCTATTCTTTTGTTAGCTGATGCATTTGCAAAAGATAATAACCCTGATACTATAACAACTGTTAATGGGAAAAGGGTTGGGAATTAATTTAAATTAAAGAAAGGGAGGTTTTCTCCCTTTCCTAAATTATTCAATAAAAATCTACAATTGTGGTTATGAAATTTGCTCTACAATTTTTACTGATATTTAATCTTTTTAACTCACAACAACTCAAACTTTTTCATCTAAAAGAGAAAGGTAATGTTTTGATTTGTGATTCTATAAAAATTAACGGCAGATTTGTTTCGGGTAAATTAATATTTGATACAGGTTCAACAAAAACGTTATTGGACGTTGGTACTTTGGATATAGAAAATTATAGAAGAAAAGAAACAATCAATACTTACTATGGTCAATTATCTTTTAGGAATATTAGATTAAATAGCCTCGAAATAGGAAATTTAAGAGAAGAAAAAATAGAAGTTAGGTTTATTGATATTAAAAAGATTTTAGGGAGTTGTAATCCTGAAAATATTATTGGCATAATCGGGATGGATATCATTAAAAAATATAATTGGAAACTTAATTTAAAAAATAATGAACTTTTATACTCGAACTCAGCTTTTAATAACGATGGCTATAGTATATATCCTATAAATTTTAAACATAATGGGGGAAAGTTTTTTGGGTCAGATAAGAAGCCAACTTTTAGTTTAAAGATAAATGACATAAATACTGATTTTATTATTGATACAGGCTCTTTCGATATTATATCTGTAAATAAGAAAAATCAGAAAATCCCTAAAATAAAATTATTAGAAATGCAAAATTCTTATGGAAATATTATTTCTGAAGAATATATTGCAAAAGGTAAAATTTATGTAATTGACAAGGAAGTTGATCTCCCAATAAAATACTCTGATCATTTGTTAACATCCATAGGGGCTGGTTTTTTAAAAAACTTTGAAGTTATTTTTGATGAAGGTTTTAAGAATATCTATCTGAAAAAACATGAAGATTTTAAAACGGATGTGGATATTAAAATGAATTTTGGTTTTTCAATTGAAAAATTCTACAATAATATTAGAGTTTCAAATGTCTATAAAAACAGTCTGGCAGATAAAAGTGGACTAAAAGTATTGGATGAAATAGCTTCCATTAATGGCATCAATTTAGAACAATATGATTTATGTACAGATGCGCAAAATATTGTAGCTCAATTTGAAAAATCTCAGATGATAATTCGATTGAAAAATGATAAAATAATAAATATCGTAAAATAATAAAACATGAGAATACTTTATTTAACCTTTATGCTATTGTTTTCAATAGCAAACGCTCAAGAAGTTAAGTTTATATCTAAAACTTCTAATAAGCCTTTAGTCAATGTCTTAGTTTTTGACAAAAACGGCAATGTGGTTACAAAAACGGACATTAATGGTGTAATTAATAAAGAAGAACTTACCAAAGAAGACTTCTACTTACTTTCTCACGAAAACATTATCACAGATACTTTGAGGTTAGCAGATTTAGAAATGAATAGTTTCTATATTTCTGATAAAATTGTAGAAATTAAACCAATTGTTTTAGAAAAGAAAGATGAGTTAAAAGAATATTACATTAAAGGATATTTCATAACTTATGTATTGATGAACAAGAAGTTCAATTGCTATGCAGATGGTATTATTACTTATAAAATCAATAAACAAGAGAGCAAAATTGAAAATGAATATTTAGAGCAATACCGAGTTTTTACCTTAAAAGATGCGGATCAAAAATATAAAAAAGTAGCTTCTTTTGATTTGAAAACGCAAATGAAACTTCCAAAATTAGAAGCAGTCGAAAACATAAAAGCAGTAATGGATAATGGCAAGTATTCTTTCTCTGAAAATAAACAAGAGAGCGAAAAAATAAGCTTGACCAAAAAGAATATTGAAAGTATGAATGTGAACTTTTTGGGCTTTCAAATGAATAACTTTTCAAGAGAAATCTTTGCCAATTATTTATCTGGTGCTTCTCTTAAGAATTATCCCTTTAATTATCTTAATAAGTTTTCTAATACAATCCGTTTTAGTATGAAACACAAATCTGAGGAAAATAATAATGATGTCGTTTTATACACAGAATTTATTCCTATTTCTTATGAATATGTCAAACCAAAAGATGACATAGGTTTTAGCAAAAATAAAAGTTCTTACCAAGAATCTTATTGGCAAGATAGCAACTTCCCTAACACAATTGATATATTCTCTTCGTTTTTCAAAAATGATATTGAGGAACAAAAGAACGCCAAAAAATAAATTAAAAAAACTAGAACAAATTTTAAAACAAAACAAATGTTACCAAATATATCTATAGAAAAGGCACAACTTCTAAAGCAAAAAATAGAAGATATAAAAAACACATTAGACCAAGAAGTCATTACACATAGCTCTAATGGAGTTTCAATTGAAATTTCTGTTTTAGGAAATATCAAAAAAATTTCTAATCCCCTGAATAAAAATTTAGAAGAAATTATTTTTATTCTAAATGAAGCTATTGCAAAAGCTAGACAAGAGTATGAAGTAAAACAAGCTCAGCTCCTTCAAAAAGAGATGATGAACCTTATGTAAAATATAAAATTTTACTAATGTCAAAAACCATAAATCTTACCATTTTAGCAATGGTAATAGTAATTCTTGTAACCTTACCTATTATTCATCTTCCCATATCTTCTTCTAGCAGAGGGGTGGTGCGCTCTGTGCAAGAAAACACACAGCTTACGGCAGTAGTAAGCGGTAGAGTGATAGAAACAAAACTAGAAAAGAATAACCAAAACATAAAAAAGGGAGAAACGCTCCTAGTGGTAACCGCAGAACAACTAGATACGCAAAAAAATCTACAAGCCAATCAAAGTGCAGACTACCAAGCACAGCTTTCAGACTTGCAAAAAGTATCTAGTGGTAATTTTACAGGATTGCAGACAGGGCAATACATCAGAGAGGTCTCAGCTATGCAAGAAAAAATAGCACAAGTACAATCTCAGCTAGCTCTCGCCAAAAAAGATTATGATAGAGCATTATTACTCTATAACCAAGGTGTAATTCCTAGAGCAGATTATGATAAAGTCTTTTACAACTATCAAAACCTAAAAACACAAATTTCTAGTATAAAAGAGCAACAATTGGCGCAATGGCAAGCTCAAAAAAGAGATACAGAAAGACAACTTCGATCTCTAGGCTCAGAGATTACTCGTATCAATCAAGAACAAAAAAATTATATTGTTACAGCTCCTATTTCAGGTAGGTTGGTTAATTTTTCAGGAATACAAAAAGGAAATTTTATAGTACAAGGTCAACCAATTGGGGAAATTTCTCCAGAAGAAAACCAAGTGGCAGAATGTATGGTATCTCCTAAAGACATTGGCTTTATTAAGAAAAACCAAAAAGTAAAGTTTCAGATAGATGCTTATAATTATAACCAATGGGGACTGCTAGAAGGAAAAGTAATGGATATTGATCAAAACATTACTGTAAACCAACAAACTGGAGATGCTTACTTTAAAGTACGTTGTATGATGGATAAAAATTATCTACAACTAAAAAATGGTTACAAAGGACAAGTTGGCAAAGGAATGACGCTTACCACAAGATTTTATTTACTGGATAGAACACTTTGGCAATTACTATTTGATAGAGTTGATGATTGGTTTAATCCAAATTTGAAATAAGCTGTAGGTTATAAGCTTTAAGCAGTAAACAAAGTTCTATAATTAAAAAATGATCTCTAAAGTCTATAGCATATTGCTTTTGACTTATAGCATAACATGAAAAATTCTACATTAATAAAACAACACGACATCAGAGACTGCGGAGCTGCTTGTTTAGCTTCCGTTTCGGCACATTACGGACTTAAAATTCCTATTGCAAAAATTCGACAAATTTGTCATACTGATAAAAGAGGAACTAATGTTCTAGGTATGGTGCAAGGTTTAGAAGCACTTGGTTTTAATGCCAAAGGTGTAAAAGGTGGAGCAGATGCTTTACCAGAAATTCCGCTTCCTGCAATTGCACACGTAGTTGTAAAAGAGCAATTGCACCACTTTGTAGTAATCTATAAAGTTTCCAAAGAAAAAATCTATGTAATGGATCCTGCTTTTGGAAAAATAGAAGAATACACCATAGATGATTTTTCAAAAATTTGGACAGGTGTTCTTATCTTACTAGAACCTAACGAATATTTTGAGCAAAAAGACGAAAGTACAAGTATATACAGTAGATTTTGGAACTTGGTTCAACCACATAAAAGCATTTTGATACAAGCGCTTATTGGCGCTGTTGTTTATACTGTTCTAGGTTTATCTACTTCTATTTATATTCAGAAAATTACTGATTATGTTTTAATTGATGGAAATAGAAGGTTACTTAATTTGCTTTCTATTGCAATGATTGTGATTCTTCTTTTCCAAATTTTCATTGGATATATGAAATCTGTTTTGGTTTTGCAAACAGGACAGAAAATGGATAAACATTTGATATTGGGTTATTACAAACATTTATTAAAACTTCCTCAACGTTTTTTTGACACGATGAAAGTCGGGGAGATTATCTCCAGAGTTAATGATGCCGTAAAAATTAGAACTTTTATTAATGATGTTTCCATTCAAATTTTTGTAAACATTTTTATTGTTTTGTTTTCGTTCGCTTTAATGTTTACATACTATTGGAAACTGGCTTTAATTACTGCTTTGGTTATTCCTTTTTATCTGTTGGTTTATTTTATAACGAATAAACTCAACAAAAAAGTAGAAAGAAAGCTAATGCAAGAAAGTGCAGAACTAGAAAGTCATTTAGTAGAATCTCTTAATTCTGTAAGAACCATTAAACAGTTTGGCGTAGAAACCTTTGCGAATAATAAAACCGATAATCGTTTTTCAAATTTATTAAAGACGATTTACAAGTCTGTTATTAACGCTTTGTTCTCGGGAAATTCATCTGAATTCTTATCTAGAATATTTACTATTGTTTTACTTTGGGCCGGTGCAGGATATGTTATTGATAGAGAAATAACACCTGGAGAACTGCTTTCTTTTTATGCTTTAATTGGCTATTTTACTGGTCCTGTTTCTCAATTGATTGGAATGAATAAAACCATACAAAACGCATTGATTGCTGCTGACAGACTTTTTGAGATAATGGATTTAGAAAGGGAAGAAACCACAGATAAGATTGAACTTACAGCAGAAAGTATAGGAAACATACAGTTTAAAGATGTGTATTTTAGTTATGGAAGTAGGGTTGATGTTTTTGAAGGATTCAATTGTGAAATAGAAAAAGGGAAAACTACTGCTATCGTAGGTGAAAGTGGAAGTGGTAAAACAACTTTGGCTTCTTTAGTACAAAATCTTTATCCTTTAAAGAATGGTAAAATAATGATTGGAGATTATGACATTAATTACATTTCTAATTTTTCTTTAAGGAATTTAGTTTCGGTAGTTCCTCAACAAATTGATTTATTTTCTGGTAATGTTATTGAAAATATTGCTTTAGGTGAAGATATTCCTGATATTCAAAGAATCATTGACATCACAAAAAATTTAGGGATTCTAGAATTTATAGAAAAATTGCCTAATGGTTTTCAAACCTATCTTGGTGAAAATGGCTCTCAACTTTCTGGCGGACAAAAACAAAGAATTGCTATTGCAAGAGCTTTATACAAAAATCCTGAAATTTTAATTTTAGATGAAGCTACTTCTTCTCTTGATACTGAAGCAGAACAAATTATTCAGAAAACACTTAATGAATTAAAAGCACAAGGAAAAACAATGATTGTAATTGCTCACCGATTAAGCACTATTGCTAATTCTGATATAATTTTGGTGATGAAAGAAGGTAAAATTATTGAAGAAGGCACTCATAGAGATTTACTCTCTACTGATACCTCTTATAAATCTATGTGGGAAAAACAAATAACAAATTTAGGTTAGAGTTTTATGAAGAAGATTTTAACTGTTTTTATCTTATTCGTTTCTATTTTTGGATTGTGCCAAAAGAAATGGAGTTTAGAAGACTGCATAGAATATGCTAAAAAAAATAATTTGCAAATAGCACAAAATACTATTTCAAAAAAAATACAAGACAAAAATTTAGAAATTGCTAAAAGAGAATACCTGCCTGTCATTTCTGGAAATTTCAACAATAGTATAAATTTTGGACAAGCTCAATATTTAGGAACAAATGTAAGGAATGATAATTTTAAAAATACAATTAATGTTGGAGCTTCTGTTTTATTATACAATAACAGAAGGTTAGAAAAATCTGTTCGGAAAGCTGAGTTTGAAGTAGAAGCTAGCCAATATGATATTATAAGCACTCAAAATAATATATCCGTACTGATTATTCAACAATACTTAACAATTCTTCTGAATAAAGAAAAGATTAAAATATTTCAAAGTTCATTTGAAAATGCTCAAAAAATATATGATCGTTCAAAAATTACCACCAATGCGGGAACAACCTCAAAAACAATTGAGTATGAGTCTGCAGCTGCTTTATCTAGGGAAAAACAAAATTTAAAAACCGCAGAGATAGAAACAGAGAAAAGTCTATTCTTGCTCTCACAACTTCTCCAGATGTCTAATTATAAAGAACTTGATATAGAAGCTATTAATCTTTCTGACAATTTAGAGAATAATATAATTGAAAAAGATATTTGGAATATAACAAGCGCTCAACCAGAATTAAAGGCTGCTAAAAGTAGAATTAATTCTGCAAAATTATCAACATCTATTTTAAAGACTAATTATTATCCATCAATAACTATTCAATTAGGGATGAACAGTTTTTATAATAATTTATTAAATACAAAAGATAAAAGTAGTTTTTTAAAACAATATTCAAACAATTTTGTTCAAGAAATTGGGGTATCTGCAAATATTCCTATTTTTAATAAAGGCATTACCAAATTACAAATTGAACAAAGTGAAATAAATGAAAATCTTGCAAAAAATAACTTAGATCAGCAAAGACAGAATGTAGAACAAAAAATACAAAAAATACTTTTTGATATGAAATCTAATTTTGAAATATATTCTACTGCAAAGGAAAATGAAAAAAGTGCATATTTAGCACTAGATTTTGCCGAAAAAAGTTTTAAAGCAGGCTTAACATCAATTTATGATGTTAATGTTGCTAGAAATAACTACATAAATGCACAAAGTTCATTGCTACAATCAAAATATTCTTTTATTTTTAGTAAAAAACTATTGGAATTTTATGAAAATGAGAGATAAACATATTACAAATATCTTATCTTCTTTTTTATTTTAGTACAAAAATCTATTTTTAAAAATTAAAATGAGAGTTTTTAAAAATGTTATTGTTTCTTTTCTTGCAAAATGCATTTTCAGTATTTTTTCCGACTTGAAATAATTTGGATTTTTTGAACAGAAAATTGGAAAATGCACTCGAGGATTTATATCATAGCTTTTAATAATTTGTAAAGATTTTTAGATTTATTGCAAGTAATATAGCTTTTAAAGTACTGGAATTTTGGAAAATTTAATTGTATATTTGAACATCAATCAATATCTTAACCAATGAATTTTAACAAAAACAAAATGAAGAAATTATTAATATTATCAGTGCTTTCAATCACAACACTTGGGTTCAGCCAAACCAATTGCGAAGATCTCAAAAAAGAAAACGAAGCTCTTCAATCAACGAATAAAATTTTGACTTTGGAAAATGACTATCTAAAAAAAATAGTTGAGATTAATAAAGCAATTTTAGAAATAGAGAAAGATAACTCTTCGTTTAAAATAACAAAAGTAATTGGAAACAAAGCCGAAAAAACGATTGCTATTACCTTTCTTGTGGAAGCAAAAGATGAGAACAAAAAGATGACAATTGGAGATATTTCTATTATTGATATTGAAGGAGTAGAATATGAAATTGATTTTTACAAATCCAGTAAACCGTACCCTGAATTGGCTTTGAATACCCCTATTAAATTAACTTTTTCTTTTAAAAATGTAGAAAACGAGCCACTTTTTATAAAACTTTTTAGATTCAAAGAAACTTCACAGCCTATAAGAAACTTGTTTGAGGATACGAAATCAAATCTAGAATTTAAAGATTTGAAAGTAAATTGGAATTAATTTTTCCTAAAAATTATCACTAAAAACTCTGCAACCTTTTTTCAAAAACATCATAAAAGGAAAAGGATAGAAATATTTTAGAAATATGGTTGCTCCGTTTTCTGCAAAAATGCGTTTCCGACCAAAGGGAGGAATTGCATTTTTGCAGCCCGATTTTTACATCGAACCGCAAAACCTACAATTTAATTGGCTGTGCAGTGAAATTTTTCAGATTAAGAAAAAAGCCTCTGTTTTCAATCAATCCATTGCGAAATAAGCTCCAAAGTAGCGAACTTCCCATTTGTGCTAATACAGAATTAATGAACAAATCCTGCTTTTCTAGTGCTTCTGCTAAACTACAACTTGGCGTATTATCTTCTAATTCAGAAATCTTCAAAAGTTCACCAAATTCTTCAGTTATAAAAGGAAGACTTTCCACCGTTTCATATTTCTCGGAATTAGGTTGTTTGATATTTCCGATGGTCGAAAGCAAAACCTGTCCTGTAAATTGACTGTTTCCAAAATCTATCCAATATTTGCATTTATTTCTGTAATATCCTTTATCAATCTTCAATTCATTTAAAATTTCAGCAATATCAAAACGTGATTTTACGCTATCTACACAAGAAATATAAATTTCTGATTTCATATTGCTTTGCAATTTTCCTAAATCGTCTTTTTGGAATTTTTGTTTTTCGGCTTTCCAATTTGTTCCAAAAAATCTGTTGGCTCTATTGATTAATGCTACAGATTTGTACAATCCCAATTCACATTCTGCAAAAAGTTGTCTGCCTAAATTCGCTTCGTTTATTACATCATCGTCCCATAATCTCACAGATAAACCTGCGTGATTGAGTTCTGTTAAAGCGTGGTTCATTCTTGCCAATGCAGTTAAAACCTGCGAACCTGTTCCACCTGCTCCAATTAAATTAACAGTAACGGGATTTGTTGGATTGATTAACGTATTTTCCGTAAAATGAACTTTTGTTTTGACTTCTTGGTATTTCGTTATTTCTGTGTTCATAGTAATAGATTTTTTAAAGTTCTGTTTGCTGTTCTTAATGTTTCTTTTGGGAATTGTTTTTCTGTATTGATAAGGCTTTTCCATAAGTTTACACAATTTCCATTGATGGGATTGTGTTCATTCATCAGATGGCTGAAATATGAATTAAAAAAATAATCTTCCCATTTTTTTGTAAATTCTTCCAACGAAGTTGAGTTTTGAATATGAACATCCACCGTTCCCATACAAACATTTCCGTTTTCATAAACATTGAAAAACGGTGCATAAAAAAGTTCTGTTTTTTCTGTTGGTCTTCGATTACTTGAAAGTGCAAAAATCATAAGACTTCGTTTATTTGCCAACCACAACATTGCAGGTACTTCTGCCATTCCGTTGGGAATTTCTAAATTTTCAGTAAAATAGAGTTGTCGTTTCATTGATTTCGTGAACCATAATACTGAACCATTTTCACTTGGATTGATATGTAGAATATGGGTTGGTAAAATTCCTTTTGGCTTTAGAAAATCTTGACTTTTTTCCTTTTGGGTATTAATGGTAAGTGCTTTAATCAATTCTTTTGCTTCTCGCTCTGTCAAAGGATGGGCATTGATTGGATTTCCGTTTTTATCCATTTCAAAATGCTCTACATAAGTTTCTATGTTTCTTTCATTGTTTTGATAAAATACCAATGCTGTTGTTGGGTGGTAGAGTGTACCAAAATCATGGGTAATATCTTTCATCATCGATTTATTTAAAAGTTGTTCAAAATGTAAATGAGTTCTTCAATCAAGGGGAAAAGGCGATTTTCAAAATCGAGGTTGTTGTTTGAAATATTTCTTCCATCAAATTTTTTAATAACCATCGGTTCTTGCATTGTTGTGCATTCTTGAAACTCAGAATTTACTGATTCAAAAAGTGTTTGGAAAAGTAATCCTCTTGCTTCGGCACAAAAAGAAATGTATTTGTCCATTGATACGATAGTTTCACTCTCATAATCCTCTGTATCTATAATAGATTTCAGGTTTTGATAAATGGTAGCACTTGGATATTGCTTATAAAGAGAAAATATTTTTCTCGCCAACATAAAACAATCATTGTCAAAAATGTCTTTGGCTTTAAAGTTTTTTAAATGGTCTTTAAATCGTATTAAATTATGATGATTGTAAATCTTTTGTTCCATAAAATCACCTATTTGTTCCGCTTGTTTGATTTCTGATAAATAAAAGAGTGTTTCTTCATTTTCATCATCAGAGGTAATCCAGTCTGTTACCATTTCGTACATCCAAAGCAAGTAACTGTCCTGTTTTCGGTAATAAGGAATTTTAGTAATATGATACAAATAAGAACAAACGGATTGTAATAGTTGAGCTACTTTTTTTCGTTTCGGATTTTTAGATAATTGGTACAACGGAACTATCGGAATGTAATAAAGCGTTGCACCTGTACTATATCGTTCCTCACTTGTAAAGTAGGTTTTCCCTTTTTCCTCTATCAATCTGATTTCTTCCCAATCTTTCACTTTATTTTTCAATTGTTTCTGAATGTCATCTAAAGCCAAAGCAATATTGTAAGGATAACCAAAATACTTTGTTGATATTGGATTTAATCCATAATGCTCTGTTAATCGTGAAAGGGATTGATAAAAATCTCTTTCCGTTTTGGTGTTTTTCCTTTGAATTTGAGTTAAATTTTGTTCGTCTGATGCCAATTTTTGAGCAATATTTTCTTTTAATTTTGGAAGAAAAGTACATTTTAGAAAACCATCGGAAGTTGATTTATCGGAACAGATTTCCGTCGGTCTTTCCGAATTTCCGAAGCGTTTTTGTCCTGCTTCATCCAATCTGCAAATTCTCCCAACTGTTGATGCAGTTGATTTTGCTTTGGTTTTTCGGGAATTTTTATTTTTCCCGAGATTATTTTTCGTTGCATATTTCATAGATGATGAATGATAATTGATGAATGATTTTTTGGTTATCAGTTGATGGTTGTCAGTATTTAGTTTGTAATTCTATCAACCGACAACTATTAACCATCAACCAAAATTTATCCTTTTGTTCCCATTACACTTTCAAATTTGTATTGTACAGTATCTTCTTTAATTTGTGGTGCGGAAACTTTGGCGTTGGTTAAAATTGGATAAGTATTGGCGTAAAAATTCATTACGGCTTCTACACTCCATTTTGGTTCAGGGTCGGGTAATTTTATTTCCTGTCCGTTATCTTTGAGTATAAAAACTCTTTCTAATTGGGTTGCGAGTAACATTTTTTTAGTATTTGGTAGTTGGTATTTAGTAATTTTCTTGATTTTCAGCCATACTATCCGATGAATTTTCAGTAAAAAGGCTTGGTGCAAAATGTCTTTCGTATTCATCTTGTTTTTTGCGAATTGTATCGGCAAAGTCGGGATATTCGGAAACCTTTGGTAATGCTGTCCAAGCTTCTTTGTATTTACCTTCTTTTTCTAATTCTTCGGCTTTCTGTAAGGCTTCATTGTACTTTTTCTCTTTGGCTTCCTTTTCCTTTTTCTCTTTTTCGGATTTTCCCTTTTCCATAGCGGATTTCTTTTTGGCTTCTTCGAGTTGTTTCATGAAACTTTCCATATCTACCATCAATCCCGATGCAGTTTGTAATGGTATAGAAATAGTTTCAAAAAATCCATTGTCTAATTCTTCGGCTGTACCACGAAGATTGAGTGGCGGAATGAGTTTTCTTGCTTCGTCACCGCATTGTTCGTTATTGAGCAATAAGGAAAGGACAAAACTATTTTCTGTGGTTGCTCTGAATGTGATTTGCAAATCGCCTGTAAGGTTCAAATTGGCAAGTTGTCTGAAAAAATTGGTTTGCATAATTTTAAATTTTTGATTTTTCTTTTTTTTGGGATTTTATTTTAAGTAGTTTTTCATATAAATCCGTCCAATATTGATTGAGTTTTTTGTCTAATTTTGAAAAACCTTTGCTTTCGTGTTCGTATCTTTTGTATCTTCTAGTTATTTGAATTGCTTCATTGAGATTAGTAATTTCAATTGTACACCCATTTAAGTCTTTAATTTTCATAATTTATAGTTTGTAATTTTTACTGTTTTTATCATACTAAAATTTGACTTTGAATTTTTTTAATTTTCCTTTTCAGTAAGATTTCTAAAATTTCATAATCACTTTCGTAGTTTTCTTCCTCAAAAGAGTAAGTGTCTGTCTCTTCGTGATAATCATATTGTTCAAAGTCTTCCTCTTCTAAATAGATTTCCGTGAGTTCGTTGTTTGAATAGACTGCAACACCATAGATTTGATTGCCTATTTCTTCATAATTGTAAATAAAATCTACTTTATAATGTTCGGCTATCTGTAATAAAATTTCGGTATTGGGAGACCATCTTGTTTGGTAATTGAAAATACAGTCGCCATCTTCCAATAAAATATCAAAAAAATAACCTCTTTTTTTATCCGAAATAAATTCGGGAAGTTGTCCGCAGTTTTCTTCATTTTCTCGGAGTTGCATTTTTATAAACTCTAATTTTACATGTTCTAAAGCGATTTCGTTGCCCTCAAAAGCAACCGAGTTGCTACACCAATTTGCCATAATTTCTAATTTTTAAAGGTTCTGTTTGTTCGTAAATGTATGTTCCGCTTGTTTTGAATGGCTCTTTTCCCTCTGTCAATCGGATTTCCGAATTGAATATTTTGGAAAGATTTCTTGCATAGCGTATTGCAGTAGTCCTATCGCAATGGGTTTGATAATACACCTCAATATCTTCCCATTCTCTTTTATCGTTTCGGTGTCTTAACTGAAAATTAAATTGTGCTTCCATAATTTTTTTAAGATTGAATTAAAATGGTAAATCATCATCAGTTTCATCTGAAAAAGGATTGCTATTGTTGTTTTGTGGGTTTGCAATCGGTTCTTTGTTGAATTCAGATTTTTGCTTTCCACCGTGCAATTTGATGTTTGAAGTATGGAAGTTCAGTCCAGACTTTATTTCTCCATCTTTTCCTATCCAAGCACTACTGCTTATCCTGCCTGATAATTCCACCAAAGTACCTTTGGTAAGATATTCTGCTATTTTGGCATTTATCCAATAAGAGCAATTGTAATAGGTAGTTTGCTCTTTGCGTTCGCCTTGTTTTGTTTTGTAACTGTCATTGATGGCTACTGAAAAGTTCACGACTTTTTTGTCGTTTTTTAAGATGTTGATTTTTGCGTTTTGGGTAACTCTTCCGATAATTGTGTTCATAATGTTTCGATTTAATTGTTAATTTTTTAATTGATTTTTCGTCTGTATTTGGTTGAAATTTTCGAGTGAATTGATTTGGTATCGAGGACACTCGGCTTTTCTTTTTATATTTTTCTTTCTTTTAATTTTATTGGAAAACAATGTTTTTCGTTTTTTTTTTGATTTTTCTAATGATGTTAAAGAGCAACTGCTATTGAATTGATTTGTACAACTGAGGTTCCGGCTTTTTCTTTGCCGATGATCATAGGACAGCATCAGGCACACAAAACCCGATTCAGTTCCCGTAATTACTTACAAGTTTTGAATCGGGCTCGAAATCTTTTTGTCCGAAGGATTTAGGAGTGTCTGAAAAAATTATTGGAACTTGTGGAAAGAATTTTTATAGAAACCCAAAAAGATTTTTTTGAGTGAATGATGATGTCCTACATTTGCAAACGTAAAAGCCAAAACCAAAGTCGGAAGTAATTATACAGTTATATTTAATAATGAAAAACTCAAAAAAACATTAAAATTATAGGGTTTTCTTTGATTGAATTATTTTTAATGTCTTAAAATGTTTATGAGTAAAGATATCTTATAAGTCTTCTTTTGAGCAAAACCACTCATTCAAATCCTTAAATTTTTGATAAATTAAGGAACAATCTTCTACATTCTTATACTTATACTGATTCTGAATTTTTGACTTTACAAGCTCTCCATTATCATCGTTATCAAGAAACAGAGAGATTTTTTGGTATTTTCTTAATAATTCCTCAACTTTAAAAAGCATCGCAGTAGAATTTAGAATCAGATAATCTGAATTAGAATTTTCTTTTTGTTCCAAATTCTTATATGTCAAATAATCAAAAAAACCTTCAAAAATGCAAATTTCATTAGAAATATTCAATTCATTTTTTATCAATGTCACATCTTTTTTCCCTAAACATATTTTGGAATATTTATTTCGGATTTCAACTCCTCCAGAATTATTGAAAAACCCAATTCCGAAATACTTTTTACCATTCAACTCGTATTCAATTTCTTTCACCAACTCTTTTTGTTCATATACTTTTCGAGATTTTAAATATTGAATTAATGCAGGATGCTGAATTTCACGAACGTTGAGGATTTTGTACTCTTTTTGTAGCTTTGCTTCTTCATTTTGAAACTTTTTTTGAACGGAAAACACAAATTTTTCTAAATATTTCAATGCTTCAGAAACAGAACATTGATTCATTTGCTGAACAATCGAAATCACATCATAACTTTTTCCCGTTCCAAAATCAAACGCTTTATTTTTGACGAAATCAACGGATAAACTCGGAATTTTTTCTTCTCTGTCGAGCGCAAAATAAAAAGCCGTTTTTCTGTTTTCTTTCACAGGGGAAAGGTTGAATGATTCTAAAACCGTTCTTATATTTATTTTTTCTTTTACTTCTTCACAATTCATTTTTTTTTCTTTTTAAAGCAAATTTTTTATCCACATTTTCCTTTTAAATAAAAAAAGACTTTTTAATTACTTTTATAATACTTTTAATGAAGCACTGTATCGACTTATAGAAAAGGGTTTGAACCACTTTTTCGGTGAGTGCAATTCCGAATTGGAAATGAGCGGAAATCCGAATTTCAGATGAGTGGAATTCCGAAAAAACTCCTATTTTGGAATGAGCGGAATTCCGAATTGGATTTTATATTTCTCTTCAATTTTTCGCTTTATCCACAAAACCATAGGGTTATCAACGATTTTGTCGTTTTCTAAAATATCCGAATGAGCGGAAATCCGAATACATCATGAGAAAGAATAAAATTTTAACATTTCATTAACTTTTACTACCGCAATTCCGAATTGCGAATGAGCGGAATTCCGAATTCACACAATGATTGGATATCCATTTGGTAATAGTTCTCCCATTTTTGTACTTCTATAAATCTGTTTCATATGTTCTTGAATCTCATTCAGAAATTGTTGACCTTGGTAGTTCGTTGATTTAATTTTTTTCAATCTACAGTTTCGCACATATTCTTTAAAGGATTTTTCTATCAATTCCCTTGTTTGCGAAATGTTTCTGTATTGATGAAAAAACTGAATCATTTCATGCTCTTTTAGTCCGTATCTTTTCTTAAAATACCCTAATCTTTCATTTATTTTTAATGATTTCTGATTATTTTCGGTCATTACTTTATCAGAAATGACTTTAGTTAAAATTGGAATGATATATATTTGATCCGCTTTGTATCTGTAATTGAAAGACAATATGTTGAATTTATCCAAACTGATTTTTGCTGGTTTTAGAAATTTAAAACAAAAATCCTTGGTTGTTTTATAGTTCAATCCAAACTTTTTATTCAGTGTAGAAAGCTTTAGAACCGTTCCATTTTCAGGTAATTTTGAAAGCCAAATCGCAAAAATAATGTGTTTGTTGTTTCGCACATTGTACACCAAATTATACAGAATATAGTTGTATTCGGGAATTACCAATAATTTCTTGAGCCAATAACTACTGACTAAAAATGTGGTGTAGCCTCTTTTGTCATAACTAGGTGTAGAAATGAGTCCACCGAAAGTTTTAATTTCTTTGCCCTTTGAATTAACCGATTTGTACCAACCCATCTTAAATTTAGCAAGAAACTCATAAGCATCAATTACTTGCTTGGTAGATCCACTTGGAGAAATTTTACTGTTTTTAATTTTGATGGAAGCAAAAATGTTATTTTCGGTTTCAAATTCTTCGTCAAAAAGTGAAAGTTGTTTCGGTCGGTCTTGAGGTCGGAACTGTTCATTACTGATAATGGAAATAATATTAAAAATCACACGAAGAGCATTAATAGGAATATCTGCGGCTTCGGAATCATCAAAAATAAAATCGTCCACAAAACGGTTTCCGATGCGGATTTTGTCAATATTTCTTTCGTTTTTATTTTCAAAACCTTTACGGATAAGCCGTAAATCTTTTTCCGAAACAGTCATAGTTTATTTCGTTTTTAAATAAATTTAATTTTGATGATTTTACCTTAAGATTCAGGACGTTTTATATTTGGAATGTCTTGCAACGAAAGGGAATTTTCCTCACTTTTATTTCTCAGATAAGGCAAAGTGCTTTTTAGTGTAGATTTCCAATTGCTAATTGGACGATTGGAGGTGTTTTTCCAATCATTATTTATCCAAACTTCATATTTTTCGCTGATACTCAATTCTAATTCCAGTTCATAGCCTTCCAATGATTTTGCATATTCCATAAACTCATCCAAAGAAGGAATTTTGGAATTTTTAAGGTTTTGTTGTTCTAATTCTAGCTTTTGCTTTTGTGATGATTCTGAAGATGCCTTTACATCACTATTAATTTCAATTTCTTTTATTGCCTCAACTGAATTTTGTGCAGATAGAATATTTTCAAATATTTCTAAAACTTCTCTATTTTGATCTTTTTCAACAATTGTACTTTCTTCATTTCTGATTGATTTTTTAGATTCAATTTCAAAGGAATAATTCAACAGCAATCGGTAATGACAAGGAAGTCCATTTTTGGATTGAAATTGAATTAAACCTAAATTTTTGAGTTTCTCTTTTGTTGACTTTATCGTTTTTCTGGTTAATCCCAGTTCTCTTCCCAATTCAACATCAGAAATTTTGAAATCGTAGCGGTCATTTTCATAGCCCATTTTCAGCAAATAGAAATACAATAATATTTCTGTAGGACTAATTTTTGCCGTTTTATTAAAATCCCAAAACCGCTCTATCAATTCAAGGTAGTACATCTTATTTTTTTGCAAAAAGTTGCAACGCTTTTTCTTTATCAATGATAATGATATTCCCATTTTGAATAATGGCTTCATCTAATATTCTCGAAGATTTTATTTCAGAGGCTTTAGAAACAGAACAACCGAGAATTTTTGCCAAACCTTTCAGTCCGTATTCATATTTGCTTTCCAAGTTAATTTTTTGGGAAATTTCCAAAAATTCTTCAACCGTCAGCTTCCAAATGGGGGTTTGTGGATTTATGTTTTTCATAGAATTGATGATTTGATGGAAAATACAATTGTTTAATTACCATTTTTTAGAAAAGGATTTATTATAGTATTCATCCATCGTTTTTTCTACATCAGAAAGTTTGTAATAGATTTTGTTTCCAACTTGTGAAAAAGATATTTTGCCTTCATCACGCCAGGTTTGTGCAGTTCTTCGTGAGATTTTTAGCATTTTGATAAATTCTTCGTTATCTAAAAATACTTCCTGCTTTGGTAGGTTTTTTGAATTGATTTTGTGATGTATGTCATCGATTTTTGACATTAAAGCATCGAATTGCTCTTTTGAGAGAATAATTGCCTCCATTTTTTCTTATGTTTTTAATGATTATGGAGCAAAATTGAGCAAACAAAAAAAGTCCCGAAGTCCCGAAAAAGTCTCTCCGAGACTTGTTTTTTTTAGATTAATTTATTAACATCAATACGTTTATGAGATTTGGGTCTTTTATCGTATTTAGAGGGACGTAAAATCGTTTCAACAGTTGCTGTGCTGATTTCGTGACCATCTTTATCTACGAAATTATTGCAAATTAATGCCACAAAATCATTTGTATTGGCATCCAAATATGGTTTGCCTTCAATAAATAGTTCACGGTTCAGTTGAAAAAATACATCCACAATCTGATTGAGGTTGCTGTTGATTTTAATTTTGTTTTCTAGTGTGGGTCTCTGTATATAATTAGTCTTCTTCTTTGTAAGTTGTTCTTCCAATTTTCTTACTTCAATGAGACGTTCAATCTCATTAGTGCATTGTTCATCAAATGGGGGAAGATTTTTGTTTACAAAATCAATGACAGATTGTTGATAATCAAATTTTTGATTGGTTAGATAAACTATTTTCTCTTCAAAAATAATTATTCGGTCAAGTTCCTCTTTCACTTCTTTAAAACTGAAGTATCTTTCTTCATTTTCTGCGTTAATTTGCTTTTTATTTAGTCTCGTAGGACTTTCTTGTGTTTCATCACAAATTAAATTGAGCCTTTTCAATTCGATACAGGTTTGAAACTTTATATGTCTGCTCTCATTACTTCCTTTTTGAAAGAGTTTTTCATTAACAACAATGAGTTTTTCAAATGTGTTCAGCCAGTCAATTGGATTTTTGGCAATACTAAAATGATGGTTAATAAAATTTTGGATTTGAGAATAGTGCAATTGAAAAATTTTATTGATAAGTGATTGGCAATAAGACTGTAAATTTTCTTCTGTGTTTTTTTCTATGTCAAATAAATGGTTAAAAGCATCTGTAACTTTTACAGACGTAAACTCCATGAAAGGAGCCGTTTCCAAAAGTGGATAATGTGAAATCATAATAAGTTTTCTTTTATCATCTCAAATTTTGTGCTCTAAGTATTTTTTTGACTATAACTCATAATAAGACATTGAAAAAAGAAGAATGTTTTCCATAAGAATAACACTCTTCTTTTTTGCTTTATTTATATTCTAGAGATTAATACACAAACTTGTCCATCGAAGCATCAAGTTCTGTATTGATTACTTTTGCATAAATCTCGGTTACACGAATGCTCGAATGATCCATGACTTTTGAAACGTGTTCAATACGCATTCCATTATTCAATGCATTTGTAGCAAATGTATGTCTGCTCATATGGAAGGAAAGTCCTTTGTTTAAATCAATTTTTTGAGAAATGTATGATAGTGATTTATTGATATTACGAGAAATTCTTTCAATTTCTGAAATGGCATAATGTTCATTTTTCAAAAATTTCTCTTCATTTTTTACTAAAGAAAAAACGAAGCTTTCATCGGTGCTGTTTTCATTTTTGTGTTTTTTGAGAACTTCTAAAGCTGGTTGGACTAGTTTGAAGCTATGCAAGTTCCCTGTTTTTCGGATAACTTTTGATAATTTGGAATCTTCAAAATTAATGTGCTTCCATTGCAAAGAAATCACATCGCCCATCCTAAGTCCACCTGCATAAATGCAAAAAACAAACATATCTCGGAATTTTGACATTAAACTTCCTTCTTCTAATTCTGCATTTTTCAGCAGTTCAATTTCTTCTTTTTGGAGAAATTTTATTTTCGCAGAATCTTTTTTGGTCTTGATTTTATTGAAAGGATACAGATTTAGAGGGACCATGTCTTCTGCAATGGCATCATTGTAGAATTTCATCAGGCTTCTTATATTGGTTTGTACCGTATTGTTTTTGTTTTTTAAAGTAGAATAGCAATAGGTAATGTAGTCGTTCAGCAAGACGGTAGTAAGGTCTTCAAAATAGAATTCTTTTTCACCTACATATTTTTTAAACTTCTCTAGGTGAGCCTGATATTTGCGTTGTGTTAAAATGGAAATGGAACCATTGATTTTTTCTAATCTTTTAAAGGCATAATCAAAAAACAATGAAGATTCTTTCCCTTTGATTGCTTCTTTTAGCTTCTTGGCAGAAACTGACTCATTTTTCCTTGAAACATCAGCGACCTGACCTTCCGCATCGGCAATAACTTGAGACAAATAGGCATTTAATCTTGCACTATTCGGATGGTTTTTCTTTACTTTTTGCTTTGCTTCGTCCCATTCTGAAGGCTTTAATTTCTGACCTGTCGTGAGAAATTTTGCTTTTCGGTCTTTTATAAGTCTAATGTAAAGTGGACAATGTCCTGTTTGGGATTCTTGTGCTGTTCTCAGAACTAATTTTACTGATGCCATAATGTTGTATATTTTTAGGTTTTATATTCCCTTTGCAAAACAGTGCAAAGCAAAGAAACCCTTTAAATAGAAGGTTTCGCAAAGGGAAGCAACCTGATACAAAAGTACAACAAGCAGTTCAACAAACTCTTAATTTGGATGCTTTCGGATTCGTTAGTTTTCTTATCTTAAAATTGTAAAACCCACTGAAACAAGCACTTTGAAGCAATCAAATGAAATATTGGAAAATAGTAATATCTTTGACAAAGTAATGCAAATGTAAATTTTTAGGAATGGATGATACAACCGAAAAATGAACAAGTATTTTTGATTTTAGATTTTAGATGTGAGATGTTGGATGGGACTCTTCGACTACCGCTCAGAGTGACAATTATTTAAAATTCTGTTGTTTTTGCGCGAGGGCGAAGTGTATTGTTGGAGCTCTTTTTAATTTTTTTCTAAAAAATTAAAAAAGCGACTACACGAAGACCGACCTTTTTTCGGCGGATGAAAAAACGCTTTTAGAAAAATTTCTAAAAGCGTTTTTAGCGTTGGCAAAAAAAGGACGCGCCCAAAAATTACTTTTTCGGTTCGTTTTTCTTTTTAATATCGCTTTCTATTTTTTTAATCGCCTTTAAATTATCAATAATCTGTAGTGTTTCTTCTACATTTAGAATTTCTACCGGAACATCTGCTCTGGTTTTGTCCCACTCGAAAACTAAATTGAGTTTTTCGTCTGTAATATCTTCGAAATTTATGGTAAAACGCTCCATTTTTTCGTTCATCATTTTTACAGGAACGGTAGTGGTTGCTACATCTTCTTTTGCATCATAGGTATAAGCTCCCCAATTGTTAACCCCTCTGTTTAAAATGATTTTCCATTCTTTTTCTTGAGGAATCACATACAAAGCGTAGGTTCCTTTTTTCACTTTTTGACCGCCAAAAAGCACTTCTTGACCAAAAGTAATTTTGGTAGCTTCATTCGCTCCAGCTCTCCAAACTTGACCGAAAGGAACCAGTTCTCCGAAGACTTTTCTTCCTTTTACCGCAGGTCTACCATATTCTATAGAAATTTTGGTCACCGAAAATTGCTGTTCTACGGTTTGTCTTGGGCTTACAGCCGGAATGTTATATTGCTGAGAAAAACCAAGCATTGCTACATTTAGAAATGCGAAAAGTGAAATTCTTTTTAACATAAATATCATTTTTAAATTTTTGATAAAGATAATATTTTTCAAACAAAAAACCTTTAAGTTTTTTTGTGTGCAAATTGTAAACTACCTGTTTTTGGTAGTTAAATTAATTTTCTTTGCAAAAAATTACAGAGATGGATAACTATATTTACACAGTAGAAATACCAGCAATACTTAATTTATTATTAAATTATGAAACAAGAGAATTTAAAGATTCAAATCCCAGGATTGCAAGGGAAAAAGCTATAATCTATTTATCAGATATAATTAAAAAAGCTATTGAAAGAGAAATTATCACTATTAAATTTTTCACAGATAATAATTCTTTGGAATTAAAAAAAATTGAAAAGAAAGAAGATTTACCTTGTTTAGAAAATACACAAATTTTAGATTTTGAAAAAATTTCAGAGTACTCTATTCAATATTCTTACAATGATTATATTATGTGGGATGCTTATAGAATTAGAAATAATGGTCAAGAAATACTTGAAAATTATGGTTTTCTGAGGATAATGTTATCTAGCTCAAAATATAATATAAAAGAATGCATTTTAGATTTCAAAAATACAGATTATCAATCAATTAATTTAGAAATAAAAATTTTAAAAGATTTTTTAGATTACAATAATTTAGAATTACGTCCTGTCATTTCTAAAAACAACTTTTTTAACCAGATTAAGAAAAGAGAATTAAAACAACTTTTTTATGATAAAGAAAATTTATACCAAAAAGAGATTTTGTTAACAGAAAATTTTAATGATATAGAAAAAATATATCTTTCCTTTCTTAATTCTTTTTATTTAAATAAATATCTATTCATTCCTAAAAAAAATTCGGGGTTTAAAATTAGAGTTTTAAAAATTTTAGAAAAAGCTTATGATTCTGAGAATAAATTAAAGCATTATGATTCTTTAGAAATTGATGCAATAAATTATGAAGTTTTTTGCTATGAAAATTATTATGCTGAAGAACTAATCTATTCGAAACAAGGAAAATTATACATCCGAAACAATAAAGGACTAACAGAAGTAGATGAACAAACAACACTTACAGAAATTTTCGAAATAAAATATATAAATCCTGAATTACAAGAAATTATCAATATTATCTAAACTATGGAAACTAAATTACCTCTTATTAGCTTTGTTGTAAAAACTCAATTTATCACCAATAATTCTGGTTTAAGGAGAATACACCAACAAGTATTTACAAATCAAGACATTCTTTTTGCAAGAGAAAAAGCCTTTGAATATTACGAAGCAGCAATAAATGTTTTAGAACGAGAAGGAGAAATATGGCGAGATGAAAAAACAAGCAAAATTATCTATAAAAATCCCGAGAATTATTTAAAAGGCATCTCTATCTATATTAGAATTAATGAAGATGTAAAAAAATATGACTTGGCTGATAAAGAAAACCAAATTTATCTTATTAATATTCATTTTTCTTTAAATGAAATTCTGAAAAGACACATAGAACAGGGAAAAAAAATAGAAAAAAAGTACTTTGATCTATTGAAAATTAATTTTGAAAATAAACATTCTTACATTCTTTTTATGGGTAGAAGATTGGAAGAAGTTTCTAAAAAAAATAAAATTTTGGGGAAATCTCCTAAGGAAATAGAATTCATAGAATTTAAAATAAAAAATAGAAAATCTGACATTGAATTGTTATTAGAAAGCATCTGTGCTTTTGCAAATTCTGATGGTGGAACAATTATTATTGGGCAAAAATCTAGCTTTGATAATTATTCTGCAAATGAAAACATTATATCTTTTGAGTATATTATTAATAGGCTGATTTCCTGTATTTATAAAGATTTTGCAAAAAAAATTATAATAAAAGCAGAAAACATTCTTGGCTGTAATTTTATAAGTATAGCTATCCCAAAATCAGAACAAAATATTTTTTATAACGGCGTGTTTTTTTACCGAAACAACTTAGGAAATGTAATTGATTTTGATAGAAATTTTCACTAAATTTGTTTAATAAAAAATAATACTATGAGTGAGAAACAATTCGAAGATTGGTTAAAAAATATTTATCCAAGTAAATCCGACTCCACTATCAAAGATACTTTGATTTTTGCAAATAACTATCTTAAGGGAATTAATCGTTATATAGAAAGAAATAAACTTAGTTCTTTTTTTGAACAAAGTACTTCAGATATCGATACATTCTTAAATTCGATGGATAAAAATACTAGGTTTGAAAAAAATGAAAAAACCTATTTGAAAAGATTTGTTGAATTTAAAAATCTAGATCCAAACAATTATAATGTATTTGATAGAAAAAACAACGAAAAAAAAGCGAAAAGGAGTGAAAAACGAGCAATAGATGATATTAAAGCTTTTTATGAAAAAAAAGGCTACAAAGTAGAGAGTGTAGAATCAAAAAACTGTGGTTGGGATTTAGAAACAACAATTGGTAACATAAAATTATTACTTGAGGTTAAAGGACTTAATGGAAAATTTTATTCTATAAATTTAAGCGAAAATGAATATAATAAATTACAAGAAAATCAAGAAAATTATAGAATTTGTATTGTTTCAAATTGTAATTCTAGCGCTAAAAATAGACATATCAAAATATTAAAATTTGAAAACAATGAGTTTTTTGATGAAAATGACAAAGAAGATAAAATATCTTATAAAATTATAAAATCCTTAAAACTGACAAATAAAAAATAGATTCATTCATTTCTCTCCAAAGCCAATTTCCAATAATTCATAATTTTCTGTTTTAGAAAAATAGGTTCTATCACTTTTAAAGACCAAGAACGTTTCATTAATTCCATTATAAAATCTTCATTTGGTTTTATAAAAAACTCAAAAGTAATTCGGTTCTCTTTTTGTGATAGAATTTTTTGGGAATGATGAATAGGATTAGCTTTCAAATAGTTACCATCTCTATAATCGTATTCTACCACAACCTTTGTAGGAAATTCATTAGTAAACATACCAATTGAATCTTTGTAGGGTGTTTCAAAATCTATACTTAAATCTGATTTAAACTTTCCCAAAATATCAATTGTTCTAATTCTTTCTAGTGCATAACTTTTAAAAGAAATTGCGCCATCATTTATATCTTTAGCCAAAACATACCATTTAAAATCTTTTTGCTTCAAACGATATGGATTTATTAATTTTTCATTTTCATTTTCTGTTACATAATCAAAATAAGAAATTTTGAGACAAAGTTTTTTTTCTATAGCAGATGAAATAGTATGAAAATATTCCATACCTGTATTTTTTCTAGTCTCAGTAATTACATAACTAGGAAGCAACATATCTGTATTAATTGATGAAAGAAAAACCAATGAATTAAGTATATCGTTTTGAAACACACTTTCAAAATCTGTATTTATATAATACAAATTATTTTTACATTCTAAATCAATTTTCCAAGCGTCTTTAATTGCTTTCTTATCCTTATCAAAAGTTGAAATAGGATATTCATCCATTCTAAGTATTTCAATATCTTCATAGGCTTTAAACCTCTTTAATATCTCATCAATAATATCTTCACGATTAAATTTACCATTGTATTGCAAAACAGTTCTAACTAAAAAAACCATTCTTAAAAACTTTCTATTCATTTAGTTATTTTTCTATTTCAAATATAAAAAAAACCTCTAAGAAATAAAATCTTAGAGGTTATCTATTAAAAACTTTGTCAAAGATTTCTTTGCTTCGCAAAAACTTTGACAAAGCAGATTTACATTTTTTCCATTTTGAAAGTCATGCTTTCGATTACTTTGAGCATTGCTTCTACGGTATCCATACTGGTAAGACAAGGAACGCCATTTTCTACCGAAGTTCTACGGATTAAGAACCCGTCATTCATCGATTGTTTTCCTTTCGTAGTAGTATTCACTACATATTGTACTTTTCCTTTCTGGATTAAACTGATTAAGTTCTCTGTTTCTTCTTCTATTTTATATCCAATTTTGGTTGGGATATTGAGTTCGTTAAAATATCTAGAAGTTCCTCTGGTTGCCCAAATTTTGAAACCTATATCGTAGAATCTTTTTGCTAATTTTGCGGCTTCTGGCTTATTTACATCATCTATGGTGAATAAGATAGAACCATGCAAAGGCACTTTTCTACCTGCACCGATTAAACCTTTGTACAAGGCTTTTTCTAGCGTAGAATCTTTGCCCATTACTTCTCCCGTAGATTTCATTTCTGGACCTAAAGTTACATCTACTCTTGTTAATTTACTGAACGAGAATACTGGTACTTTTACAAAAATTCCTTCTTTATTTGGAACCAATCCATCTTTATAGCCTAAATCTTTCAGATTTGCTCCGAGAATTGCTTTGGTCGCTAAATTCGCCATCGGAACTTCTGTGATTTTTGACAAGAAAGGAACGGTTCTAGAAGAACGCGGATTTACCTCAATCACATAGACATTTCCATCAGAAATTACATACTGAATATTCATTAAACCTACTACTTTCAACCCTTTTGCTAAACGTTTGGTATAATCTTCTAGTGTTGCAATCTGGTCTGGAGTAAGCGTTTGTGGAGGATATACCGCAATAGAATCTCCTGAGTGAACTCCCGCTCTTTCGATGTGTTCCATAATTCCTGGAATGACTGTAGTTTCGCCATCGCAAATCGCATCTACTTCTACTTCTTTTCCGGTAAGGTAACGGTCTACTAAAACAGGGTGTTCTGGACTTGCATCTACCGCATGTTCCATGTAATGGTCTAGTTCTGCATCGTTGTATACGATTTCCATTGCTCTTCCTCCCAGAACGTAACTTGGTCTCACCAATACTGGGAATCCAATTTCATTGGCAATTTTAATTGCTTCTTCTTTAGAGAAACACGTTTTACCCAATGGTTGTGGAATGCCTAATTCTTGCAGTGCATGTTCGAATTTATCTCTGTTTTCGGCTCTGTCTAAATCTTCTAGAGAAGTCCCCAGAATTTCTACACCATGAGCTGCTAATTTATCTGCAAGGTTGATTGCAGTTTGTCCACCAAACTGTACAATCACTCCTTTTGGTTTTTCGAGTTCTATGATGTTCATTACATCTTCCTCTGTTAAAGGCTCGAAATATAGCTTATCCGAAATCGAGAAATCCGTAGAAACCGTTTCTGGGTTATTATTGATGATAATTGCTTCGTAACCCATTTGTTTGATTGCCCAAACTGAGTGAACGGTAGCGTAATCAAATTCTACCCCTTGACCAATTCTGATAGGACCAGAACCTAAAACGATGATTTTCTCTTTATCAGAAGGAATGCTCTCGTTTTCTTCTTCATACGTTCCGTAGAAATAAGGAGTAGCAGATTCAAATTCTGCGGCGCAAGTATCTACCATTTTGTAAACTGGCATTACTCCGTTTTCTTTTCTGAACTTGAAGATTTCTCTGTGGTCTGTTTCCCAAAGATGTGCGATATTAATGTCTGAGAAGCCTAATCTTTTCGCTTCCAGTAATATTTCTTTGTTGAATTTATTTTCCGCAATGGTTTTTTCAAAATCAATGAGTTTTTTGAATTTCCAAACGAAGAATTTATCTATTTTACTCCATTCTACAATGGTTTCCCAATCATAACCTCTTCTTAAAGCTTCGCCGATGATGAATAATCTTTCGTCATCACACACTCTAATTCTGCGTTCGATATCTTCATCTGTTAAGGCAAGTGCAGGTTTGGTTTTTAATCCTAAATGTTGCAATCCCGTTTCTAAAGAACGAATCGCTTTCATTAATGATTCTTCAAAACTTCTACCAATCGCCATTACTTCACCCGTTGCTTTCATCTGCGTAGAAAGTCTTCTGTCAGCCGTTTCGAATTTATCAAATGGGAATCTAGGAATTTTTGTCACTACATAATCTAGAGCAGGCTCGAAACATGCGTATGTTTTTCCTGTAACCGGATTAAGCATTTCGTCTAAAGTAAGTCCCACTGCAATTTTAGCGGCTAATTTCGCAATTGGATAACCTGTTGCTTTACTTGCTAAAGCCGAACTTCTAGAAACTCTAGGATTTACTTCGATGATATAATAGTTGAAAGAATGAGGGTCTAAAGCCAATTGAACGTTACAGCCTCCTTCTATTCCTAGTGCTCTAATAATTTTGAGTGAAGCATTTCTGAGCATCTGATATTCTCTATCAGAAAGCGTTTGCGAAGGCGCTACTACAATAGAATCTCCAGTATGAACACCTACTGGATCTATGTTTTCCATATTACAAACTACGATAGCATTATCGTTTTTGTCGCGCATTACTTCGTATTCTATTTCTTTAAACCCAGCAATTGATTTTTCAATTAAACATTGAGTCACTGGAGAATATTTCAGTCCAAGTTCTGCAATTTCTGTCAGTTGCAATTCATCATGAGCGATTCCACCACCTGTTCCACCCATGGTAAAAGCAGGACGAACAATTACTGGATAACCAATTTTTTCTGCAAAAGCTAATGCACCTTCTACTGTATTTACAATATCAGAATCTGGAACCGGCTCGTTTAATTCTCTCATTAATTCACGGAACAAATCTCTGTCTTCTGCTCTATTAATCGCAGAAAGTTTGGTTCCTAAAACTTCTACTCCACATTCTTCTAAAATTCCAGAATTCTGTAATTCTACTGCCATGTTCAATCCAGTTTGTCCACCCAAAGTTGGCAAAAGCGCATCTGGACGTTCTTTTCTGATGATATGACTTACAAATGGAAGAGAAATTGGCTCTATATATACTTTGTCTGCAATTTCTACATCGGTCATGATGGTAGCAGGATTAGAATTGATGAGGATTACTCTGTACCCTTCTTCTTTTAATGCAAGGCAAGCCTGAGTTCCTGCATAGTCAAATTCTGCAGCTTGCCCGATGATAATTGGGCCGCTTCCTATTACTAAAATGGTTTTAATATCTGTTCTTTTCATTTTTTATTAGATTTCAGATGTCAGATTTAAGACATCAGATTTTATTTCTATTTTTATTTCTTCTTTTTCAGTTTTTGTCTGTAAGATAATTTGATTTCCATTATTTTTAAACTCATAATTTAGATTCATATGGAAAGACAAACTTTGTGGTTTTTATCATTGATTGAATTTATTTTCCAAGCGCTTTGCACTTGGCTATTTCTTGCGCCACTTCGTGGCTTATTTTGTTAATTTTAAATAAAAAAGTATCTCCTCTTCATAAATTTTATAAAACTTGGCTCTTTTTACTTTTTACTTGGCTTTTTTAAACTCTTCCATCATTTCCACAAATTCATCAAAAAGATAATTGGCATCTTCTGGACCTGGACTTGCTTCTGGATGATATTGTACCGAAAAACATGGATATTTCTTATGACGAACTCCTTCGTTTGTTTTGTCATTCAGAGCGACGTGTGTTACTTCTAAATCGGTATTTTCTAGAGATTCTTCGTCTATTGCATAACCGTGATTCTGAGAAGTAATCGCTACTTTCCCTGTTTTTAAATCTAGAACTGGGTGATTTCCACCTCTGTGACCGAATTTTAATTTATAGGTTTTTGCTCCACAAGCCAAACCAATTAACTGGTGACCTAAACAAATTCCGAAGATTGGAACTTTACCCAGTAAACCATTGATTAATTCTGAAGCACCTTTTACATCTTGTGGATCACCAGGACCGTTAGAAAGCATTACTCCATCTGGATTCATTAGTAGAATCTCATCTGCAGTTGTATCTTGAGATACCACGATGATGTCACAATCTCTCTGAGAAAGTTCTCTGATGATGCCTAATTTAGAACCAAAATCTACTAAAACCACTTTGAAACCTCTTCCCGGACTTGCATAAGGCGTTTTAGTAGAAACTTGCTCTACTTGATTGGTTGGGAAATTTTTAGTTTTCAGTTCAGCAATTACTGCTGTTTCATCTGCATTTTCATCTACAATTTTCCCTTTTAAAACCCCGTGATTTCTGATAATTCTGGTCAGTTTTCTGGTATCAATCCCTGAAATTCCTGATAGCTTTTTTTTGGAAAAAAATTCATCTAAAGACAATTGACTTCTGAAATTAGAAGGAAAATCACACAATTCCCTCACGATTAAGCCTTTAATTGCGGGCTCAATACTTTCGAAATCATCTCTATTAATTCCGTAATTACCAATTAATGGATAAGTCATGGTTACAATCTGACCGCAATATGAAGGGTCCGAAATGAGTTCCTGATAACCAGTCATTCCAGTATTGAACACCACTTCTCCTTCAGTATCGGTATTTGCACCAAAACCTTGTCCGTGAAAAACTTCACCTGATTCTAAAATTAATTTCTTTTTCATTCCTTTTTAATAGATTTCCAGAGCAGTATTACTCTGACTTTTCACTTTTATCTGTATTAATTTATTCAAATTCAAAACCTCTCTCTTCTAACACTTTTTTCAAGATGGCCATTCTTGCAAATACCCCATTTTGCATTTGTTTAAAGATTCTAGAACGTTCACATTCTACCAAATCACTGTCTATTTCTACACCTCTATTGATTGGTGCAGGATGCATAATGATGGCATTTGGTTTCATTTTTTGCTCACGCTCTTTGGTAAGACCATATTTTCTGAGATAATCTTGAGGCGTCAATTTCATTTTTTCATCATGTCTTTCGTGCTGAATTCTTAATAAAATGAGCACATCTACATCGGTAATCATTGCATCTAAATCTCTGTAGGTTCCATTCATTATACTTCCTTCGTCAAACCATTCTCTTGGTCCAGAAAAATATACTTTCGCTCCTAATCTTCTCAGTGTATCTGCATCAGAATTGGCTACTCTACTGTGTTTGATATCTCCTACGATTCCCACTTTCAAATCTTTAAAATCACCAAATTCTTGTTTGATGGTTATTAAATCTAGTAACGCTTGACTTGGGTGATGCCCAATTCCGTCTCCAGCATTTACCACTCCCATTTTCACACCTTTCAATTCATCATAAAATCTGGTTTTTTGGTGCCTGATTACGGAAAGATTTATCCCAATTGATTCCAGCGTTTTAATCGTATCTAAAAGACTTTCGCCTTTATTGATAGAACTTTTAGACTCATCAAAATGTACTACATTTAATCCTAATTTTTTCTCAGCCACCTCAAAACTTATTTTCGTTCTAGTACTGTCTTCAAAAAAAAGATTCGCTACAAAAATGTCTGATTTGGCCTTTACTGTTTTGCCGTTTGCGAATTCTAGCGCTTGATGTAATAGTTTTTCAACGCTTTCTAGTGACAATCTGGATAATTTAATCATGATACTATGGTTTTAAACAAAAAAAACGAAGCCCCAACAGCTTCGTTTTCAATAAATAAAAATATTTTGTCCGTCGGATTGAAGTCCGATATTTATGTTCAATAAAAAATTTATCGTTTTCATTGGTTGCAAATATACATATTAACTTTTTGCCTTCAAAATTTTTAGAAAAAATTAATTTTATTTAACATTATTATTGCAAAATAAGTATATCTTTGCTAAAAACGTATATATGAAAATAAATTGTTGCCCGAAATGCGAAAACTCCGAAATCGTGAAAAGCGGCATTGTTAAAGGGAAACAGCGCTATTTTTGTAGAGACTGCAAATACTATTTCACGGTAAATAAAATTGGCAAAAAGATAGATGATTACTATGTAACGAAGGCATTACAACTTTATTTAGAAGGCCTCAGTTTACGAGAAATAGAGCGCATTTTAGGCATTTCTCATGTCACCATCAGTTCTTGGATTAAGGAATACAATATTAAGAAACCACCTCATTCTGATTTTCATGCTACCTATAAGGTTTTCAAACAAATAGAACTGGCAGAATACATCAGAAATGAAGAAAATCTTAAAGGTTCTGGACTTATTATTACCGAATTCGGGGATAAGTTTATGATGATAAAATGGGAACGTTTTAAAAAGTAACTATACTTATTTACAAAAATATATACAAAATTTTTACAGAGTTTTTTTTATTATCAGTTTAGCGATGTTAAAATCACAAAAAACTGTTTAATATTATGAAGAAAACTCAATTAATCTTCGCTAGTATTGCTAGTTTATTATTTAGCAATGCTTTATTCTCTCAAGAGAAACCAAAAGAATGGGATGTAAGTCTCTATGGTTTTGCAAGAGCAGATTATATTTTCGACTCGAGACAGTCTGCACAGGTGAGAGAATACCATCTCAACCTTTATCCTTTAGACAAAAAATTAGATGCAAATGGTGATGATATTAATGCTACTGGTGCCAGTAATTTTTTATCAGTAGTTTCTCGATTGGGTGTTAACTTTAAAGGTCCCAATGTTTGGGGCGCAAAAGCGAGTGGAAAATTAGAAGGCGACTTCTTTGGAAACACTCAAGAAAGCATCGGACTTTTCAGATTAAGACATGCTTATGCACAGTTGGCTTGGGAAAAATCTTCCCTTACTTTAGGACAGACTTGGTACCCTTCTTTTGTTCCTGAAGTTTTCCCGGGAGTTGCCAATTTCAGCACGGGAATTATGTTTAATCCTTTTGGCTGGGTTGGTCAAATTAGATTTAGACAAAGTTTAACTTCAAATCTTTCTTTAGATTTAGTCGCTTACAAAGACAGAGAGTTTCAAGCTCCTGTAGTTTCTGGAAACGCTAATAACTCTCCTACTTTTAATTCTACTACTCCTACTTTACACGCACAATTGCAATACAAAACCAAAAATGTGATTGCAGGTTTAGGCGCAGAATATCAATCTTTAAAACCTGTGATTACCAGTGGAGGATTGGCTTCTGATGAAAAACTCAATTCTACCATGCTCATGGGATATTTTAAATATTCTAATGAAAACGTAGTTGCAAAATTCTATGGAATTTCTGGTGGAAATTTACATCATTTAGTGATGCTTGGTGGTTATGCTTCTTATGCTGAAACTAACGGAATAGATTCTTACAAACCTACTAAAACCTCAGCTTTTTGGGTAGACATTGCGAGTAATAAACCGAATGTAGCCCCTGGAGTTTTCTTTGGATATACTAAAAACAGTGGTTTAGAAGACGCTAATTACAAATCACTTTATGTAAGAGGTGTTTCTGGAACCAGAGTGGTAGACAATGTTTGGAGAGCTTCTGCTAGAGTAGATTTCAAGCAAAATAAATTTAAAATTTCGCCAGAATTAGAATACACTGCCGCAACTTGGGGCGATTTAAAAACTGATGCCACATCAGGAAACAATGAAACCAATGTAGGAAATTTCCGCGCACTGGTAAGTGCTTCTTATTCTTTCTAAAAACATCTTTCAATACATTATTAACAAAACTAAAAAATAAACACATGAGTCATCAATTTAACACACAAGCAGAGCATGATGCTTACGTAGATGAACGTAAAAAATCTTCAACTCTTTGGAGCATTATCATGGCGTCTTCTCTAGGAACGCTTATCGAATGGTATGATTTCTATATTTTCGGGAGTTTAGCTGTAGTATTATCTACTAAATTCTTCCCAGCAGATAATCCTACTGCAGCATTTTTATCTACACTAGCCACTTTTGCAGCTGGATTCGTAGTAAGACCTTTCGGAGCTTTATTTTTCGGAAGATTAGGAGATATTATTGGTAGAAAGTATACTTTCTTGGTTACTTTATTAATCATGGGATTCTCTACTTTCTTAATCGGGTGTATTCCAAGTTATGAAACCATCGGTTTTATGGCTCCTGTTTTAGTATTAATTCTTCGTTTATTACAAGGTTTAGCTCTTGGTGGTGAATACGGAGGCGCTGCAACTTATGTAGCAGAATACGCAGAACATAATAGACGTGGTTACTGGACTTCTTGGATTCAGACCACTGCCACTTCTGGTTTATTCATTTCACTCATCGTGATTTTGGTGACTAAAAGTTCATTAACTGCTGAAGAATTTGACAATTGGGGATGGAGAGTTCCTTTCTGGATTTCTATCTTAATGGTGGGCGTTTCTTATATCATTAGAAAAAACATGAAAGAATCTCCACTTTTTGCAAAAGCTAAAAAAGAAGGAAAAACTTCTACCAATCCATTAAAAGAATCTTTCGGGAATAAATACAACTTTAAATATGTTTTATTAGCATTATTCGGTGCTGTAATGGGACAAGGTGTAGTTTGGTACACTGGTCAGTTCTACGCGATGTCATTCATGCAAAAAGTAATGAATATAGAATCTGCACAAGTAGACTCATTAATGGCAGCCGCATTATTTATCGGAACTCCATTATTCGTATTATTCGGTTGGCTATCTGATAAAGTAGGAAGAAAACCAATTATGATGCTTGGTCTTTTATTGGCAATTTTCGCATACAGACCTATTTACAACCAAATGTTTAAACTGGGAGATTTCTCTCAAAAACAAGAATTAAAAGATAAATTCACTTCTGAAGCAACTGCTAAAGTTCTAGAAGGAACTAAAGTAGACTCTGTTTATACTACTCAAAAATTCTATGCAGATGGAAGCAATGTAAAAGAAGTGGTGACTAAACATCTAGAAAACGGAAAAGTTTTACTAGACGAAAAAGGAAAAGATAAAGTAGAAACTAAAATCACGAAAACAATAGACAGCACTACCAAATGGACACTTGCTTTCTGGGTTTTCTTACAAGTTGTTTTCGTAACGATGGTTTATGGACCTATTGCTGCTTTCTTAGTAGAAATGTTCCCTATCAGAATTAGATACACTTCTATGTCACTTCCTTATCATATTGGTAATGGTATCTTCGGAGGTTTATTGCCTGCAGTAGCTACTTATTTGGTAACCTCGGCTAAAGAAGCCGGAAATCCAGAATATTACTTACAAGGTCTTTGGTATCCAATTATCGTAGCGGCAGTGAGTTTAATCATTGGGGTAATTTACTTAGACGGAAAAGATAGAAATGTAGAGGATTAAAAATGTGATCATTTGTGGATGTGATCATTTGTTAGTCAATTTAAAAATCTTATTCTTTTTAAAATTATCACATTACCACATTTTCAAATTATCTAAATAAAATTTATTAACTTTAAAAAACAAAAAAATGGACGCAATAAAAAAAATATTAGGTATCGTTTGGCTAGCTCTAGCAGCAGTGGTAGCTTACCTTGGATTGACTGTTCTAGGGATTCCAAAAATAACTTCGGGTAAACAAGAAGACTTGGTTTTCGGGAGCATCATCGTTTTTATTTTAATGCCTATTGTGGTAGGTGGATTAGCAACTTTCGGTTTGTATTCTCTGAAAGGCGAATATTCTGCCGATAAAAAATAATTTTTGGTATCAGAAATAAGAGATTTCAGCTTTTTCAGTCATTGGAAAACTGAAATCTCAATTCTGATTTTTAGATAAACCTTCTGAAAAATGAAAAAAAGACACGAGCAAAAATTGGTGATTCTAAGTATGGTGCTTTTTGTATTGTTCAATGCACCTATTTTGCTTTTGTTTAATCAGGTTAAAGCCTATTTTGGGCTTCCGTTTATTTACATTTACATTTTCGGAATCTGGTTCGCTTCAACTATCATTTCTTTTGTAATATTTAAAAAATTTGATGAATAATTTTCAGTTATTTGCCATCATCATGCTTTATTTAGCACTTTTGTTCTTCATTGCTTACTGGGCAGAGAAGAAGAAGAGTAATTTTTGGGCGAATAACCCTTACATTTATTCCCTTTCATTAGCGGTATATTGCACCGCTTGGACGTATTACGGAAGCATCGGCGTTGCTGCTAATCAAGGTTTAGAATATTTGGCAATTTACATCGGTCCTATTATTATTATTCCCGCTTGGATTGTCATCAATAATAAAATCATTAGAATTTCTAGAGTCAATAAAATCAGTTCAATTGCCGATTTTATTTCTTTGAGATACGGAAACAGTAGATCTTTTGGCGCACTGATTTCCATCGTTTGTATTCTCGCGATTATTCCATATATCGGAATCCAAATTAAAGCGATTTCTGATACTTTTCATCAGATTACCCTTTCTGAAAACTCAGACAATATTTTTACCGATACTGCAACGTATGTGGTGATTCTTATTGCTATTTTTTCATCTTATTACGGAACCAGATATGTAGATGCTTCAGAAAAAAGATTGGGAATTATTTCTGCTGTAGCTGTAGAAAGTTTCTTAAAACTCATCTTTTTTGTAGTTCTAGGGTTATTTGTAACGTATGGCGTTTTCAATGGTTTTGAAGACATCTATGAACAAGCTCAAAAATTTGAAGATTTTGCTGCTAAAAACACTTTTAACGGATTAGAAGGAAGCATTAATTTCGCAATTACGTCTCTCCTTTCTATGTCTGCCATTTTTCTATTGCCAAGACAATTTCACACCACAATTGTAGAAAACAGAAAGGAAAAACACTTAAAAACAACCATTTGGTTATTCCCACTTTACCTTTTGATTTTCAATTTTTTTGTATTCCCAATTGCATGGGGCGGAAGAATTTTGTTTGAAGGTCAAAATGTAAATCCAGAGCTTTTCCCTATTCTAATTCCTCAAAAATTTGGAAATATATTGGTTTCCGTAATGGTATTCTTAGGTGGATTGAGTGCCAGTGTTTCTATGATTATTATTTCGAGTATTACGCTTTCTGTAATGCTTTCGAACAATGTCATTATTCCTTACGGCTGGATCGATACTTTCAAGAAAAATCCGGAAAATTTCAACACCAAAAACATTGTCAACATCAGAAAAGTAAGCATTTTCATGTTGATTATTTCTGCGTTTTTATTCTATAAATACCTCATTATCAAATCCAGTTTATTCTCAGTAGGTTTGGTTTCATTTGTACTCATTGCACAATTGGCGCCTTCGTTTTTTGGAGCTATCTTTTGGAGAAGAGGCAGTTATTATGGTGCTGTAACAGGAATTATCGCGGGAGTTATTATTTGTTATGTGAATTTGATTATTCCCCAATATATCCAGACTATTAACCCAGAATTTTCATTGGAAAATTATAAAATTCTTGATTTTTTCAGAATTCCTTATCTGTCTACCCTTGCTCAAGTTTTTTTCTGGAGCATTTTAGTCAATTCTTTCCTTTTTGCAGTGATTTCTGTAAGTGTAAAAGGCAATTACAGAGAGCGAAATTTTGCAGAAATTTATATTGATATAGACCAATACATTCAAAATCATGAAGGAGCATACATCTGGAAAGGAAAAGCGAATATTTCTGATATTGAAAAAATTCTGGTAAGATTTTTAGGTGAGAAAAAGACCAAACAAGCGCTGAAAATCTTTAACACAAAATATAATATTACCGATGAAACCGATACTGCAGACTCGCGTTTGATTAAGTTTTCGGAAAACCTTTTGGCGGGAAGAATCGGTACTGCTTCTGCCAAAATTTTGGTGGAAGGTGTAACCAAAGAAGATAAAATTTCTTTGCCAGAAGTACTCAATATTTTAGAAGAATCTAAAGAAAACATCACCCTAAATAGAAAACTCACCGAACAGTCTAAACAACTCAGAAGACTTTCTGAAGATTTGCAAGTTGCCAACACCAATTTGATTGAAAAAGACAAACAAAAAGATGATTTCCTAGATTCTGTTGCCCACGAACTCAGAACACCTATCACCGCAATTAGAGCTGCCAGCGAAATTCTGTTAGATGATGACGAAATCCCTACCGAAATCAAAAAAGAATTTTTAGGAAACATCATTTCTGAGTCTGACCGATTGAACGAAATCATCAATGATATTCTGTATTTAGACAAGTTAGAATCAGGAATTATTCAACTCAATATCCAGAAAAATAATATTGTAGAAACCTATCACAAAGCGTTAAAACCTATTCAGCATTTGATTCAACAGAAAAATATTCACCATTCTGAAATTGATTTATTGAGCCAAAAAGAATACGAATATGATGAAGCCAGAATGATTCAAGTTTTTCAGAATATTTTAGGAAATGCCTACAAATTCACGGATGAAAGTGGCATGATTCAAACTAAATTTATAGAAAAAGATGGTCAACTGAACATCAGCATTTTCAACACGGGTAAAAAAATACCTGAAGAAGATATAGAACTGATTTTCGATAAGTTTTATCAATCCAAAAATCAAAACATTAGAAAACCCATAGGAACAGGATTAGGATTAGCCATTTGTAAAAAAATTATTGAAGCGCACAAAGGCGAAATCTCCGCAGAAAATAAAGAAATTGGAGTGGTTTTTAACATTATCTTGAGATTTGAGACATGAGATTTGAGATACTAGATATAAGAATAGCAATTATTAAAAACATAAAATAACCATGCATCAATTTGAAAAATTAATTTTTTGGCAAAAATCAATTCAACTCGCAAAAAATATATATTTAGCATGTACAGAGATACCCCATGAAGAAAAATTTGGATTAATTTCTCAAATAAAAAGAGCTGCCATTTCTATTCCTTCGAATATTGCAGAAGGCGCTGGTAGAAATAGCAATACCGAGTTCAATCATTTTTTAGGAATCGCAAACGGTTCCTCCTTTGAACTTCAAACACAACTTATTTTAATTAAAGAACTAGAATTAATAAAAGAGGAAAAAGTAAACATTTTATTATCAGAATTAAATGAAATTCAAAAAATGATTTACAGTTTTAAAATAAATTTAAAAATCTAAAATCTGATGTCTAACATCTGAAATCTAAAATAAAAATGAAAAAGATACTTATAGCAGACGACGAACACAAAATCATCATGACCTTAGAATACACCTTCCGAAAAGCAGGTTATGAAGTCTTCATCGCAAGAGATGGCTCGGAAGTTTTAGAATTATTAAAGGAGGAAACACCAGATATTATTTTACTCGATATCATGATGCCCAATGTAGATGGTTACACCACGTTGCAAGAAATAAAAAAACAAGAAAAACTGAATCAGTGTAAGGTCATTTTCTTATCTGCAAAAACCAATCCTGCAGACATAGAAAAAGGATTGAGTTTAGGAGCTGATGCTTATGTTACCAAGCCTTACTCTATCAAGAAACTGGTTCAGCAGGTAGAAGAATTATTAACTTAAAAAATTAAAAAAAATCTACAAAATATTAATTGTTTCAGCGTAAAATCTGAAATCAAAATCCAAAAAAATCTAAAATTATGAAAGCGCATGAAATGTTCTTGAACAGTATTGAAAACAAGGAACAATTTTGGGCAGAACAAGCCGACCAAATTCATTGGTTCAAAAAACCTCAAACGATTCTTTCTCAAGGAGAAAACAACTATCCTGTATGGTTTGCAGATGGAGAGTTGAACGCATGTTTTCTCGCCATAGACAAGCACATAGAAGATGGTTATGGTGACCAAGTTGCCTACATTTACGACTCCCCTGTTACGGATACGAAACAGAAAATTACTTTTAACGAGTTAAAAGAAAATGTTTCAAAATTCGCGGGAGGTTTGCAATCGTTAGGATTAAAAAAAGGTGACAATGCCATTATTTACATGCCTATGATTCCACAAGCTGCCTATGCTATGCTCGCTTGTGCCAGATTAGGAATCACTCATTCTGTAGTTTTTGGAGGTTTTGCGCCACATGAATTAGCCATTAGAATAGATGATTGTAATCCAAAAGCAATTATTACAGCAAGTGCTGGTGTAGAGGTTAAAAAGAGAATTCCTTATTTGCCTTTCGTGAAAGAAGCTTATGAAATGGCTTCTCATAAACCTGAACATATTGTGGTTTTTGACCGTCAACTTTGGGGCAATAAAGTAGATTGGAAAAACGAACCTCAACTGACCAATTTTCAAGAATTGTTAGAAAAATCAGAACCTGCAGATTGCGTCCCCGTAAAATCTACACATCCACTTTATATTCTTTATACCTCAGGAACTACAGGAAAACCTAAAGGTGTAGTTCGTGATACGGGAGGTTATGCTACCGCACTTAAATTTTCCATTGAAAAAATTTATGGCGCAAAACCCGGCGAAGTTTTCTGGGCAGCTTCAGATATTGGTTGGGTAGTTGGTCACAGTTACATTATTTACGGACCGCTTATCAACAGAAATACCTCTATTATTTTCGAAGGAAAACCGATTATGACGCCAGATGCAGGAACTACTTGGAGAATCCTCTCTGAATACAAAGTTTCTGTAATGTTTACCGCGCCTACAGCTATAAGAGCGATTAAAAAAGAAGATCCAGATGGTGAATTCATCAAAAAATACGATTTATCCCATTTCAGAACCCAGTTTTTAGCGGGTGAAAGATGCGATGTAGCTACTTTAGACTGGTACGAAGAAAAAGTAGGTATTACTCCTATTGACCATTGGTGGCAAACAGAATCTGGTTGGCCTATGTTATCACTAATGCGCGGCGTAGAAGATGATGGCGTAAAACGTGCTTCCGCTGGAAAACCAATCCCTGGTTATGATATTAAAATTTTTGACGAAGAAGGTTACGAACTAGAAGCACACCATGAAGGTTATTTGGTGATAAAACTACCGCTTCCTCCAGGAACTTTAATGGGAATTTGGGGAGATTACGAAAGATTCCACTATGGTTATTTAGCAAAATTCCCGGGATATTATTTTTCTGGAGATGGCGCCATCAGAGATGAAGACGGATATATTTTCATCACAGGAAGAGTTGATGACATCATTAATGTAGCAGGACACCGACTTTCTACTGCAGAAATGGAAGAAGCTGTTTCTGAACACAAAGATGTTGCAGAATGCTGTGTAGTAGGAATAGAAGACGATTTAAAAGGTCAAATTCCTTTCGGATTGGTGGTTTTAAAATCTGGAACTCAAATTTCTGAAACCGAAGTGGAAAAAGAAGTCGTAGCATTGGTTAGAGAAAAAATTGGAGCAGTTGCCGCATTAAGAAACATTGTCGTGGTAAAACGACTCCCAAAAACCCGAAGTGGAAAAATTTTGAGAAAACTTATCAGAACTATGTTAGACGGAAAAGAGTTCCAAATTCCTTCTACCATAGATGATGAAGCAATCATTGGTGAACTTCAAGAAAAATTCGAAGAATATAGAAAATAAAGATACTTTCCTTACAAAAGGAATCTAAAAAATTAAAATTTGATATGAAAAATTATGTAATTCACGATTTGCCTGATTATTTCAAGCAGTACAAAAAATCAATTAAGAATCCTAAAAAATTCTGGGACAAAATTGCAGATGAAAACTTTGTTTGGTATCAGCGCTGGAACAAAGTGGTAAAATTTGACATGGAAGAAGCCAAAATCGAATGGTTTAAAGGTGCAAAACTCAATATTACCAAAAACTGTTTAGACCGACATTTGGCAGAAAGAGGTGATAAAACCGCGATTATCTGGGAACCTAATGATCCAAATGAAGAAGCGCAATACATTTCTTATCGAGAACTTCACGAAAGGGTTTGCAAAATGGCGAATGTTCTTACAGAATTGGGCGTAAAAAAAGGTGACAGAGTTTGTATCTATTTACCGATGATTCCAGAATTGGCTGTTACCATGTTGGCTTGTGCTAAAATGGGTGCTGTACATTCTGTTATTTTCGCTGGATTTTCTGCTTCTGCGGTAACTTCTAGAGTGAATGACTGCGAAGCAAAAATGATTATCACTTCAGACGGAAGTTACAGAGGAAACAAAGCTATTGACCTAAAAGGAATCATCGATGAAGCCGTAGAAAAAACACCTTCTGTAGAAAAGGTTTTGGTGGTAAAAAGAACCAACACCGAAGTAAAAATGAAAGAAGGAAGAGATGTTTGGTTAGATGATTACTATCCAAAAGCTTCTGCTGATTTCGTTACCAAAATCATGGACGCAGAAGATCCATTATTCATTCTTTATACTTCTGGTTCTACAGGAAAACCAAAAGGAATGTTGCACACTACTGCTGGTTACATGGTTTACACGGGTTATACTTTTAAAAATGTTTTCAATTACAAAGAAAATGATATTTACTGGTGTACTGCAGATATTGGTTGGATTACAGGTCACTCTTACATTTTATACGGACCATTAACCAATGGTGCTACTACGGTTATTTTTGAAGGAGTTCCTACTTATCCAGAGCCAGACCGTTTCTGGGCAGTAATTGAAAAACACAAAGTAACACAGTTCTACACTGCTCCTACTGCGATTCGTTCTTTGGCTAAAGAATCTTCTTCTTGGGTAGAAAAACATGATTTATCAAGTCTTAGAGTGATTGGTTCAGTAGGTGAACCGATTAATGACGAAGCTTGGCACTGGTATAATGACCATGTTGGCAAGAAAAAATGTCCAATAGTAGATACATGGTGGCAAACCGAAACAGGCGGAATTATGATTTCTCCACTTCCTTTTGTTACGCCGACTAAGCCAACTTACGCTACCCTTCCACTTCCGGGAATCCAACCGGTTTTAATGGATGAAAAACGCAACGAAATCACAGGAAATCAAGTAGATGGAAACCTTTGTATCCGTTTTCCTTGGCCGGGAATTGCCAGAACAATTTGGGGCGACCATCAAAGATACAAAGAAACCTATTTTACCGCTTTCCCTGGGAAATATTTCACAGGTGATGGCGCATTGAGAGACGAAACAGGGTATTATAGAATTACAGGTCGTGTAGATGATGTGATTATTGTTTCTGGTCATAATTTAGGAACTGCTCCAATTGAAGACAGCATCAACTTACACCCAGCTGTTGCAGAATCCGCAATTGTAGGTTTCCCTCATGATATTAAAGGAAATGCATTGTATGGTTTTGTAATTTTGAAAGAATCTGGTGAAGAAAGAGACAAAGAAAATTTAAGAAAAGAAATTAATATGTTGATTTCTGATACCATCGGTCCAATCGCTAAATTAGATAAAATACAGTTTGTTTCTGGCCTGCCAAAAACACGTTCTGGAAAAATTATGCGTAGAATTTTAAGAAAAATTGCCGAAGGAGATTTCAGCAACTTTGGAGATATTTCTACCCTACTCAATCCAGAAATTGTAGACGAAATAAAAGATGGAAGGATCAACTAATGATTATTGTTAATTTTTGGTCACACGAAAACCTCTCATTTTTGGGAGGTTTTTTGTATTTTTATTTATTGAAAAAGTCAGCAAAATATTGCTGACTTTCTTTTTTATTATTTTCTAAATATTAGTTGTATCCAGGGTTTTGAACCAGTTTTTTATTCACTTGGATTTCTCTTAAAGGAATAGGAAAAACCAATTCATCGCTATTCCAGCTTAAGTAACCTACGTTTCCTTTAGTACGTTTAACATCATGTATTAAGAAGCCTTCAAACGCAAGTTCTCTTCTTCTTTCTGTCAAAATATCATCTAATGTAACTGATAATAATTCTGATGCGTGAGCTCTTCTTCTTATTGTATTGACATCATCTAAAGGAGTTGCTCCTAAAGAAGTATTCATTCTGAAATTTGATTCTGCTCTAATCAAATACATTTCCGCTAATCTAATTACATGAATATTACCATATTGATTGGTGTATTTACTTGTAAGAACATCATCATAGTAATTATAGTAATAGAAAGATCCTCTAACATCATCTGCCTCGAATAAATTTAAATAATCTTCAGTAAGAGAAATATCTCCTCCTCTTCCACCTTGTGGTTCATCTGCATAAAAAGTAATTAAATCATTTTCTCCTGACTGAGATGTTACTTGCATTGTGAACAGATCTTCACTTATGTTTTCTGAAGTATTGAAAGCATCTTTATAATTTGTCATTAATGACTTACCACTGTTTTCAATTACATCATTTGCTATATTTCTGGCATTGGTGTAGTCTTGTTTTTGAAGATAAACTCTTGACAAAAGTGCTTTTGCAGAGTAAGCATCTGCATAAAAAGAATTCTCTTCGGGCAAATTAGCTATTGATTCGTTTAGATCTTTAATTACTTGAGTGTAAACTTCCTCTACTGTATTTCGAGCAACAGATAAATCTCCATTAAAATCTGTAACAGTTTTAAGAACAATAGGAACCCCTAATTGTGTATTATTTTTACCAGCTTCATATTGTTTACCAAAGAATCTTACTAATTCAAAATAGTTTAATGCTCTTAAGAATTTTGCTTCACCTTCAATTCTTTTTTTGTCATCTGCATCCTTTACTACGCTAAGATTTTCTAATATAACATTTGTAGCATTAATTACTTTATAAGCTCTACCCCAAGTATCTCTTACATAAACATTATCAGATATAATATTTTTTTCGTGAATATTTCCTAATTCTGCATAAGTTCCCCACCAATACAAGTAACTGTCATCTGCAAGAAGATCAGCATAAATTTGTAAATCTCCTCCGAAAAGGTCACCATCACCAGTGTTTGCATAAGCTCCAATTAGAATTTGCTGAATTCCTTCTGGAGTTGAAATTGCTGTTTCAGTATCAATTCCTTGTTCAGGGTTTATGTCTAATTCTCTATCACAAGATGTCAACAGAAAAAGACTTGATATGGTTAAAATTAAATATTTTAAATTTTTCATTTGTTTAGTTTTAAAAATTAACATTAATACCAAAAGTTACCGTTTTAGCTGGTGGTGCTGAATAAAATGTAGAACCACCTCCGCCTCTATTTGTATCTGATCTTGCTTCTGGGTCGTAACCACTATATTTTGTAAAAGTGAGTACATTGATAGCAGACACATATAGTCTAAGCTTATTAACTCCAATTGATGAAGTTAAATTTTTATTAAAAGTATAACCTAAGCTTAAATTTCTCAATCTAACAAAATCGTTCTTTTCTAAATATCTTGTAGATTCTTCTACTCCATTTCCTTTTCCTAATCTTGCTTGTGGCACATTGGTAATATCACCAGGGTTTTGCCAACGGTTCATCTGATCTACCGTTTGGTTATCATACCCATTACTTGCTGAAGTAGACATGAATTTACCTCCAGAATTGTATAAATTTCCTCCGAATTCTCCGTAGAATGTAAAAGAGAAATCAAAATTCTTGTACTCTACTGTGTTGGTTAAACCTGCTATCCAATCAGGAGTAGAGCTTCCTGCAATTATTCTTTGAGCTTCGCTGTAATCATTGGTTTTAGTTTTATCTAATGAACCATCTGGATTTAAAGTGTTTTTATAAAACAATGCATCTCCATTATTTGGGTCTACTCCCGCATATTCTACTAAATAAAAAGAATCTAATCTTTCGCCTACTCTTCTAATTACATTTCCAATAATTTGATCTCTATTATCATCTGGCAAAGCAGTAATTTCATTATTATTCTTTGCTACATTAAAATTGGTATCCCAAGTAAAATTATCTTTTTTAATATTTTGAGTATTGATTACCATTTCAAATCCTGTGTTTTTCATATCACCAATATTTCTATAGATATTAGAATATCCTGAAGTATATGGTATGTTTTGATAGAATAACAATCCGTTTGTTTTTTTGTTATAAAAATCAATTTCCCCAGAAACTCTATTATTGAAAACTCCAATGTCTAATCCTATATCTGTTTGGCTTGATTTTTCCCAAGTAAGATTTGGACTCTCTGGTTGCACTGGTTCAATGGCTGGTAATTGCTTATAAGATGCTGCATTCCATAAATCACGAGATGCAAAATTACCAATTTCGGCATTACCTGTTTTTCCCCAGCTTGCTCTTAATTTTAAGAGAGAAATTACATCAGATGAAGACAAGAAATCTTCTTTTGAAAGTACCCAACCTGCAGAAAATGCTGGAAAAATCCCATATCTATTTGCTTTACCAAATCTAGAAGAACCATCCTTACGAATAGAAGCTTTAAATAAATATTTTCCTTGATAATCATAATTTGCTCTGGCAAAGTATGAGAAAAATGAATATTCTGTAGTATTTCCTCCACCCGCATTAATTTCTCCAGCACTATCAATATTTTGGAAATCATCAGAAGGAAACCTAATTCCCGTTACACTTCCGTATTCTCTTCTATTCTTATTAAGTTCTGTTCCTGCTATTGCACTGAAATTATGCGCTCCCAATTTTAAATTATAAGATAAGTAATTAGAAAAAATTATATTTTCTGTGTCTACCCAAGAGTTAAACGCATAACCATCTGTTGACATAAATGGAGTCTTTTTCCCTCTATATTTTTTCTCTTTTTGATTATAATAATCATACCCAAAATCAGAATTAAAAGTTAAATTTTTCAAAATTTTATATTCCCCAAATAACTTACCTGTAACTCTTTTAATCAACGTATTATAGCTTGCATACTTATCTTCTAATAAAAAATTAGCGTAGGTAGTACCATCAAAGGGTTCTCCATCAACAAAAGCTGGAGAAATAGGAGCTAATGCAATGGCTTGCATAGGTGTAGTAAATTGGTTATCATTAGAAACTCTATCAATACTTGTTCTAGAAAAACCTAAATTTAATCCCAATTTTAATTTATCAGTTGGACTTGCACTAATATTTAATCTAGCAGTATTTCTGTCTAAATCATTTTTTCTAATAATACCTTGTGTATCGTTATTAGAAGCAGTAAACATATAATTATATTTATCATCACCACCCGAAACTGAGAAATCTGCATCTCTTACTGCTCCTTTTTTAAAGATATAGTCTTGCCAATCTGTATCAATTACTCCATTTTGCCAATCTGTATTATTAGAATACCTATTAAGCCTTGTAATTACTGAACTTTCTCGTCCTACATTTCTACCTGCTTCTAGAAACAATTCTACATATTGTTTTGCATTTAAAAACTGTACTTTATTAGTAGGCTCGCTAAAACCTTGAGATAAATTTAAGGTAAGTTTTGGTTTGCCTTTTCTACCTGTTTTAGTAGTAATCAAAACAACTCCATTACTACCTCTAGAACCATAAATAGCTGCTGAAGAAGCGTCTTTCAAAATTTCTATTGATTCTATCTCAGTAGCACTTAGAGTAACCAATGGGTTTACTGCTGCTCCGTTAGTAGACTCATCATTATTAATCATAGGAATTCCGTCTATCACATACAATGGACTTGTGCCTGCACTAATACTTGCCGAACCACGAACATTAATATTAAAACCTGATTCCAATTTACCATTCGTTTGGTTTACTCTAACCCCAGCTGCTTTACCTACTATTGCATTTTGAAAATTGGCATTAGGAATTTCTTTTAATGATTCAGAGCTAATTTTAGCTACATTATCGGTAAGTTTAGCTTTTGTAGATTTACCATAACCTACTACTATTACTTCGTCTATTTTTCTTTCTTTGGTAATGGTGTCTGACTTTTGACCATACACGCCAACTCCAATGAAAAATAATGACGCAACAGATAATTTAAGCACATTTTTTCTCATATTTAATTAATTTTTATCAACATTAGTAATAATTTTATTATTTAACAAATTTTAACATAAAAAATTTGCAAATTATTTCTTTTCAACGATTAAAATATTGTTTTTTCTTAATTTTAATCATTAAAATGTAAATTCATCACCGTTTAAATAAATATCTAGAGTTATCCCTCTAGATCCTAACTTTTCGGTGTAAGAACTTTTAGAATTCTTAGGATTTTTAAAGACTATCACTTGAGCCCTCCCTACAACCTCGGCTTTATTATTATTTTTAACCAAAATCGCTGTCCCTTCATCAATTCCTATCCCTTGATAACCTGGGTTTTCTATGATTAAAGAAAGGAGCCTGTTATATCTACTGCGCACCACAAAATGCTGGTCTATAACAGCAGATTTAATAAATCCCATCCCTGAAGAAGTTTCTACGTTTTGAGACTCAATATTATCAAAAGTATTTTCGTAATCCTTATATTTCAGTTGATTCCCTGTAATCATTACCTCACTCATAATAGCTGCTCCTGCACTTGTACCAGCAATCATATTACCCTTTTCGTAAGATTCTTGCAAGATATTTTTCACTTCTGGATAAGTATTAATTATATCCATAAAAATTACCTGATCTCCACCTCCAACATAAATCAATTTAGCTTTTTTCAAGGAATCTAACTTAGATGAAGGCAATTTTTCGCCTTTTTTGAAAGCATAATTTACAGCCTTCAAATTTCTTTTTTCAAATTGTTGTTTTGCGTAATAAAAAGAAGAATCCTGCTCTGAACTAGCTTGAGGGAAAATAGCCACCGCATCACCAGGATTCAAGCCTGCCTCTTTTACCATTCTATCTACTAAAAAATCTGGTCGGGAACCTCCTCCAATGATAAAAAGTTTACCCTTATTGTTTTGCGAAAAACTGAGGCTAAAAAGGAAAACAGTTACAACTAATAAAAATTTCTTCATTTTATCTTATTTATAAATTTCAATAGTAATTTCGCCATCTTCTGTTACCATGCCTCTATACATCCCCTCGGTATTGAAAGTCATTGCCACGTTTCCATTTTTATCTAAAGCGATCATTCCGCCGTCTCCTCCTAATTTTTCTATTTCTAGCATTACTTCTTCAGTAGCAGTTTTTACATCTTTATTTTGATATTCGTATTTTGCAGCAACCGTTCTAGCGGCAGATGTTCTTATATAAAATTCTCCCCATCCTGTTCCAGAAATTCCTATATTTTCGTCTGCATAAGTTCCCGCACCAATAATAGGTGCATCTCCCACTCTCCCATATTTTTTATTAGTCATGCCTCCTGTAGAAGTTCCCGCTGCAATATTTCCTTCTTTATCTAGAGCCACACATCCTACTGTACCAAATTTTCTATCTACCCAATAATAGCTTGGATAATGATGATTATTCATTGCATTAGGTTGATTAGCTTTCAACTCTGCTTTCTTCACTTTCTGAAGTGCATCCCATCTGTTTTGAGTCCAAAAATATTTGGGGTTTACAATCTCTAGTCCTTGATTTTTTGAAAATTGCTCCGCTCCTTTTCCTATCATCATTACATGTTCAGACTTTTGCATAACTGCCAAAGCTGCTTTTATAGGATTTTTAACTACAGTAAGACCAGCTACCGCTCCAGCAGATTTATCTTTTCCATACATTACAGAAGCATCCAACTCATTTCTGCCATCACTGGTAAAAACAGCACCTTTGCCTGCATTAAAAAGCGGACTATCTTCCATTACTACTATTGCTGCTTCTACAGCTTCTAGAGAGGACTTTCCTTCTTTTATCTTTTCGTAAGACTTTGTGAGCGCTTCTTTCAATTTATCTCTGTATTTTTGCTCTAATTCTGGTGACATTTCTTTTTTAAGGATGGTACCAGCTCCTCCATGTATTACCACCACATATTTTTTTTGACCATAAAAAAACATTGAAATACTAACTAAAAATAACAGTAAAATTTTCTTCATTTTTATCATTAACTTAAAATAGATGCTAAAAATATAAAAAAAAACGAAATTTAAAATCATATAGTCAAAATAAAATAATATTTCTAATAAAATCATCAAAATCATTAATCAGTAATTATTATTTATCCACAAAAAGGATTATTTATCTAAAAAAAAACAAAAAAAACTTTAAAAAAATCAGAAAAAAATAATTTAACTTCACTAATTAAATCAATATTTAAAATTACAAAACTTATATTCTGTATTTTTGCATTTTTAAATTGTTAAATCAAATAATGAAAATCGCTTTCCTCGGACCACAAGCTAGTTTTACACAGCTTGCTACTTCACAAATTTTTCCCAATGAAGAACTCTTGCCACAGTCTAATATTTTAGATTGTTTCAAGGCAGTACAAAATAATTTGGTAGAAAAAGCCGTAGTTCCCCTCGAAAATTCTATCGAAGGAACTGTTTCTATGACGCTGGATTATCTTTATGATTTTGACGGAATTTTTGTGGAAACAGAAGTAGTGATGCCCATTTCGCATCAATTGATGATTCATCCAGACAATACAGAAATTGAAAAAATTTATTCTCATCCTCAAGCTTTGGCGCAATGTTATCATTTTTTGGACAAAGAATACAAAGATGTCATAAAGCAAGAATTCGGTTCTACTGCTGCTGCTGCTAAAAGAGTGGCCGAAAATCCTGAAAAAAAATATGCTGCGATTGCCAATTCTTATGCCGCAAAATTATACGGACTGAAAATCATTCACCAGAATATTCAAGATATTGAACAAAATCACACCAAATTTATTGTGATTTCTAAAAAGGGAGAAAGACTGAATCTTCCACAAAATAAAATCACCGAAAAAACCTCTCTCATCATTACTTTACCAGAAGATCATGCAGGAGGTTTACATCAAGTTCTCTCTGTTTTTGCATGGCGAAAAATGAATTTAACCAAAATTGAAAGCCGAACCCTGAAAACTGGATTAGGAAATTACTTTTTCTTCATTAATGTAGCGAATGAATGGCATCCTGTCTTGTCTAATAACGCCTTAGAAGAACTGAAATCTCTCGGTACAGAAGTGAAATTTCTAGGTCACTATAATGAATACTTATTAGAAATTTAAACTATTGATTTTTAGTATATTAATTTTATAAATTATAGAAATTTTCAATCTAAATTTATCTAAAAACACTTTCTAAAATCTTTTAATCGTTGTAATTTTGTTTTGAAAATTCAGCGATTTTTTATTACTGTTTCATCACGGATGTTTAACCTTAAAACTTAAAAAAATGTCAACTTTAATGAAAAGAAATCCAATGACAGGGTTAAATAGTTTCTTTGAAGATTTTTTTACCAAAGATTTATTTAACTGGAATGAAAAAAACCTTACAGAAATGGGCTTTACCATGCCTTCTGTAAACGTTAAAGAAACCGAAACCCATTACGAAATTGAAATGGCGGTTCCAGGATTGAAAAAAGAAGATTTTAAAATTAACATCGATCGAAACATTCTTACCATTTCTTCGGAATCTCAAACCGAAAACGAAGAAAGAGATGAGAAGAAAAACTACACCAGAAGAGAATTTAATTATCAATCATTCACCCGTTCATTTACCTTGCCTTCTGATATTGTAGATGTAGAACACATCGAAGCAAAATATGACAACGGCATTCTGAAATTGGCGGTTCCGAAAAGAGAAAACGCTAAAAAAGAAGTGAAAACCATAGAGATTAAATAACAAATGAAAACGGTGAGAAAATTTCTCACCGTTTTTTTTATTCTTCTAGAAGTTTCTGAATATCTTCTATCAATAATTTTCTGTCTGGCTGGAATTTGCCTTTTAAACTCGCATTTTTTCCTTCTTGATCATCATAATTCAGTCCAGAATAATAAAGAATCGGCATGCCATCTTTTCCAAATCTGCATCTCACATTGCCTTCTTTGTCTACCAAAGCCAGCATTCCGCTGTGATTAAGACTTTCTGACTGGTCATCTTTGTCGCCTACATAAATATCAAATTCATTGGCTAAATCACCGATGTAATCTCTATTTCCTGTCAAAAAATGCCAATTGGGATTGGTAACGCCTAGTTTTTTGGCGTGTGCTTTTAAAAATTCTGGCGTGTCATTTTCTGGATCTATAGAAATGGAAATAATCCCAAAATCTTTGCTCTTAATCGCTTGATCTACGAATTTCAAGTTGTTATTCATAATCGGGCAAATCGTAGGACATCTCGCATAGAAAAACTCTACTACATAGACTTTTCCCAGCATATCAGTATTTGAAATTCTACGATTATTTTGGTCGATTAATTCAAAATTTGGCGCCTTCATTACCGTATGAAGACTTTTCTTGAAAAAGTAATTTCCTGCGATAAATGCTAGAATAATAACGACTAAAGCTATCATTTGGTATACCAGCATTTTATTCATTCCAAAACCAGACGCTTTTTTAGGTTTCGGCATGTTCAGAAATTATTTCGCGTATTTTTTTGGATTTTTTTTGAATTCTTCTTTGCAAAGTTTATTGCAGAAACCATAGGTTTTTCCTTTATAAACAGCAGTATCTTTTAAAAACTTTGCTGTTTTCATTCCGCAAATCGGGTCTTCTTCGTTCACCACTTTTACGTCTAATTTTTGTGTCGTTTTTTTATGGTCGTGAACTTTTTTAGTTTCTGGCGTTTGTTGACAAGAAGATAATATAGAAATTGCTACAAAAGCAACGGTTAATATAGATTTCATTTTTTGATTTTTTAAAGTTAAAATTAATTGAATAAAAGTACGAAAATTAATTTCAAACTAAAGGTGGATGAAAAAACTCAGGGTAAAAATCTTGAAAAGTAAAATTAAAGTGATGGATGAAAACTTTCGTTTTTGAAAAATCCTGATGTTTTTGTTCTTGTACCACTAAACTTTCCGTGGGAAGAAATAACTGTAAAAACTCCACTTTCTGAATTTTAGTCGATTGATTTTCAGAAGATTTTGCCATTTCGTTTTTCACGTAGCATTTTCCGTTGCATCGCAAATCAGGTTCAGATTGGTTTTCGCAAAGTTGAGTAGAAATGTAGTTGTAATTCAACGCATAATCTAATAATGGCAGCACAGAACGCACCGACATCACCAAAAATAAAAATATGGCAATTACAATTCTCATTTTTTAAAGAATGACAAATTTAAGGAATTTTAAATATAACTCTTTGTGATTTTTGTAACTTTGAGGAAAGCTTTTTCTTTGTGATGTTGTATCTACAGACATAGCGTTCCTACGGAACGCATTTTCTAGGTGGTCATAATTTCTACAAACCTTTCGTTCCTACGGAACTATATTATATCTGGGAAAATTTTCTACACATATAGCGTTCCTACGGAACGCATTTTCTAGGTGGTCATAATTTCTACAAACCTATCGTTCCTACGGAACTTTATTTTATTGGGAAAAATTTTCTACACATATAGCGTTCCTACGGAACGCATTTTCTAGGTGGTCATAATTTCTACAAACCTTTCGTTTCTACGGAACTTTATTATATATGCGAAAATTTTCTACACATATAGCGTTCCTACGGAACGCATTTCTAGGTACTCTTTTTTCTACAAACCTATCGTTCCTACGGAACTTTATTTTATTTTGGAAAATTTTCTACACATATAACGTTCCTACGGAACGCTTTTTCTTTGTGGTATTGCTTCTACACATATAGCGTTCCTACGGAACTTTATTTTATTTGGGAAAATTTTCTACACACATAGCGTTCCTACGGAACGCCATTCTAGGTGGTCATTATTTCTACAAACCTATCGTTTCTACGGAACTTTATTTTATTGGGAAAAATTTTCTACACATATAGCGTTCCTACGGAACGCATTTCTAGGTACTCTTTTTTCTACAAACCTATCGTTTCTACGGAACTTTATTATATTTGGGAAAATTTTCTACACATATAGCGTTCCTACGGAACGCATTTCTAGGTACTCTTTTTTCTACAAACCTTTCGTTCCTACGGAACTTTATTTTATTTTGGAAAATTTTCTACACATATAGCGTTCCTACGGAACGCATTTCTAGGTACTCTTTTTTCTACAAACCTATCGTTCCTACGGAACACTTCATAGAAATCCAATCTTCCATCATCTAGCTTCCAACATCAAACATCAAACCTAAAAATATTTTCCCTTCCATTTTTTCTGCAATTCTTCGCGGATTTTTCTTTCAGTGGCATTTTCGCCAGGAACATAGAATTGGGTTCCAGAAATTTCATTGGGCAAGAATTCTTGGTTTACAAAATTCCCTTCATAAGAATGCGCATATTGATATTCTTTGCCATAATCTAAGTCTTTCATCAGTTTCGTTGGTGCATTTCTCAGGTGCAACGGAACTGGCAAATTCCCGGTTTGTTTTACGACAGCAAGTGCTGCATCAATCGCTTTATAAGTAGAGTTAGATTTCGGTGAACAAGCCAAATAAACGGCTGTTTCGCTCAAAATAATTCTAGATTCTGGATTTCCAATGACATTCACCGCTTGAAAGCAATTATTGGCAACCGTCAAAGCATTTGGATTCGCCAAACCAATATCTTCAGCTGCTAAAATGAGCATTCTGCGTGCTATAAATTTTACATCTTCACCACCCGCAATCATTCTAGCAAGCCAATACACCGCTCCATTTGGGTCAGAACCGCGCATAGATTTGATAAACGCCGAAATAATATCATAGTGTTGTTCCCCATTTTTATCATAAAGTGCCATCGTTTCTTGTAAAACCGAAAGCACATCTTCGTTGGTGATTTCTTTTTCTTTTACATTTTTGAATTGATTGAGAACCAACTCTATAGAATTAATGAGTTTTCGAGCATCGCCACCAGAATATTGAATCAGCGCTTCTTTTTCTTTGAGTGTAAAATGCGTTTGTTCTTCTTCATTGTATCTGGAAAGGGCTATTTCTGCGAGTTCTTCTAATTTTTCAAAACTGAGAGACTTCAAAACATATACTTGTGAACGAGAAAGCAACGCCGAAACCACCTCGAAACTAGGATTTTCTGTAGTTGCTCCAATTAAGACTATCCAACCTTTTTCCACCGCATGAAGCAATGAATCTTGTTGAGATTTGTTAAACCGGTGAATCTCGTCTATGAACAAAATCGGTGATTTCCCTGTGAAAAGATTCTGTTTTTTAGCATCTTCTATCACCTCTCTCACTTCTTTTACTCCAGAAGAAACCGCCGAAAGCTTGAAAAATTTCCTTCCAGAAGTAGAAGATATAATTTCTGCCAAAGTAGTCTTTCCAGTTCCGGGAGGTCCCCATAAAATGAGAGAATTGAGCGTGTCATTTTCTAGCATTATACGGATGGTTCCATTGTCTCCAGTAAGATGTTCTTGCCCTAAAACTTCGTCTAGTGTTTTAGGTCTGAGTTTTTCGGCTAAAGGAATATTTTGGTACAATTTTTTTAGGTTTGAGATACAAATTTGAGAAAATTTTTAGGATTTTCTATTTGAATTTGATTTTAAATTCCGTTAAAGTATAAAATCTTTAAATTTTGGCTAAAGCCAAATGGAATTTTCTAAAAAAAAGAAACGGGCTAAAGCCCGTTCCTATTGATATTTTTAAAATTCGCGAATTTATTCTTTTTACTATTTCTAAAATTTGAAACCTATTCTTTTTAAGAAAGTGAAAAGAAGAAAAATGGTGAAAAATAGCCGTGATGCTGCCATTGTTTGAGCTCTTTTTTATGTTGGCATAAGCTTTGGGAAAAAAAGCGAGTGGCTGCAGCACGAAGACAAGTGAAAAAATGTAGAAAGCGTGTGCTTCTAAAAATTTTAACCCATAATGTGAAAACCACCGTCTACATGACGAATTTCGCCTGTAATTCTAATGTCTTTTCTGAATAAATGTACTACTTCATGAGCTAAATCTTCGGGATGTGCATTACCTAAAGGACTGATTCTATTGGCTCTTTCTACATCTTCAATTTTTAGCGTCGCATTTCCTGCTTTACTTCCCATATATGGTGAAAAACGAACACAATTTGCTCTAATGCCGAAATCTCTACCTAATTCATAAGCCATTTCAATCGTCAACCTTTCTAATGCTGCTTTTGCAATACTCATATTGATATATGGAAAGAATGAAACCTTCTCTGCTGCAATGTAACTTAAAGTAACTATAGATGAGCCGTTTTGTAAAACTTTGCTTTTCAATAATGCGTGAGAAAGGCTTATTAAAGAAAATGCAGACACCTTCATGGTATCATTAAATTCATCTGCTGTAACTTCCAGCATGGGTTTTACAGATTTCTGACGTATGGTTTTGTCCATAGCAATTGCATGAAGAAAACCATTGAGCTTAACATTCTTTTCATTTAGAAAATCTGTGAGAGCCTCTAAACTTTCTGGCAAGGTAATATCTAAAGGAAAAGTTAGCACATTTTCTCCTAATAATTTTTTACAAGCATTTTCAAAGTCATTGTAAGATTTATTAAGAAAACTTTCTGCTTTTTCTGAAAGATTTTTATGAAATGGAGTTACGCCAAGACCTGTACACACTACGTTTCCGTTATATTTGATGATTTTTTTGGCAACGTACATAGCGAGTGAATTTTCGTCTGCGATTCCTGTAATTAAAAAGGTTTGATTAGTAAACATAATAAAATAGGGGGTTTGAAATAATTGATAAAATTTTTAATACACGTCTGAAATTTTAGACTTTATATAAGGCTGCTCCCCAAGTCCAACCAGAACCTACGGCTGCAAAAAGTAAGGTATTCCCTTCTTTTATTTTTCCACTTTTATAGGTTTCGTCTAAAACTATTGGGATGGTTCCCCCAGAAGTATTGGCGTATTTATCCATATTGGTCATTACTTTTTCAAACGGAATATTTACTTCTTCTGCTACTTTTTGTAAAATTCTAACACTTGGCTGATGTGGAATCACCCAGTCTATATCATCTACCGTTAAGTTATTATCCGCTAAAACTTCGTGGATTACTTCTGGCAATACTTTAGTCGCTGTATTAAAAACTTCTTTTCCATTCATCTGGAAATAGTGAAGCCCTTGTTTGATGGTTTCTTCACTTGCCGGAATTTCACAACCACCAGCCGGAATATTAAAATGATATTTTCCTGTACCATCTGCATGAAGTTTAAAATCTATAAACCCTTTGTCTTCAGTAGTTGCCGATAACAATACCGCTCCTGCTCCATCTCCAAAAAATACAGAATCTTTACGTGACCAATCTGTAATGCTCGAAAAAACATCAGCTCCTATCACCAAAACATTTTTATACATTCCGGTTTGTATAAATTGGCTACCAATGGCTAAACCATAAATTCCGCCCGAACAAACTGCAGAAATATCAAAAGCGACAGCATGAGGTGCATTTATTTTTTCTTGTACGAAACAAGCCGTAGAAGGCGCTTGTCTGTCTGGTGTAGAAGTAGCTACGATAATGAGGTTCACTTCTTCAGCTGTAATTCCAGCATCTTCTAGTGCAATTAAAGCCGCTTTAGAAGCCAAATCACTGGTTACTTCACCTTCTACAATCCTGCGTTCTTTAATTCCTAAATTTTTAAAAATCCATTCATCATTAGAACCTACTGCTTCAAAAAAATCATTTTTTATCACTTTTGGCGGAGTATAAGAACCCGTCCCTTTGATATACGCTCTCTTCATAATCTTATTATTTTACTAACAAATGTCATGATAAAAATTGTAAATAAAAAATATTAACGCATTTTTTTATCATTTTAAAAACCTAATTAAACAAATTTTTATAAAATTCATTGCTAATATTATTAAAATGAAATAAATAATTTAAAAATCAAGTTTCAGGAAAACTTAAAAAAAACTTACATTTGTATTTTATACCTCATGCTGAATAAAATTCTCATATTTCCGCTTATTGTATTGATAAAAATTTATCAATACGGAATTTCTCCATGGTTGGGAAAAAATTGCAGATATGAACCTACCTGTTCGCATTATACGGTGGAAGCATTAAAAGTTCACGGACTTTTTAAAGGAATTTATCTCAGTGCAAAGAGAATTTCTAGCTGTCATCCTTGGGGAGGAAGCGGTTACGATCCTGTACCGCCCAAAAAAGAGCATCAACATTGAAAAAATACTAACAAATCAATAAAAATATATGAATTTAGCTACGCTATTATATTTCACTTGGGATCCTTCTAAAGGAATAGAAATCGGAACTTTTACCTTACATTATTACAGTTTAATGTTTGTTTTAGCCTTCGGAATTGGTTATTATTTATTTGTAAAAATGTTCAAAATAGACCACGAAAGCGAAAAAAGTTTAGACACCATTTTCACTTGGACTTTAATCGGAACGATTCTCGGCGCGAGATTAGGTCACGTTATTTTCTATCAACCAGAATTATTTAAACAAGATTTCTGGAGTGTTTTCTTGCCAATTCAGACGGTTCCAGAATTCAAATTCACAGGATTTTCGGGACTTGCAAGTCACGGTGCTGCAATAGTCCTGGTTATTTCTACCATTATTATTGCGATAAAAGTGTTGAAGAAAAATCCACTTTGGTTATTAGATAGATTGGCGATTACTGTGGCTTTAGCAGGATTTTTCATCAGAATGGGAAATTTTTTCAACTCAGAAATCGTAGGAAAACCAGCACCAGATTCACCATTTGCCGTATTGTTTCCTCAACAAAGTATGGAATACGGAGAAATTGTTCCACGCTATCCTACTCAATTGTTTGAGGCATTTTCTTATTTGGCATTATTTTTTGTAATGTGGGGAATTTATCTTTACACGAAGAAAAAATACAGTCAAGGTTGGCTTTTCGGGTTTTTCTTTGCTGTACTTTGGACCATCAGATTTTTAGTAGAATTCTTAAAAGAACCTCAAGGAGAAGAAAAAATCACCCTTGGAATTCTCAATACAGGTCAGGTTTTATCAATTCCATTGGTCATTATAGGATTAGCGGTAATGCTTTATTCTAAAAATTTCAAATACGAAGACAAATTTTAACATCATAAAAAAGGGAAACAGCAAATTGTTTCCCTTTATTTTTGTAAATATTTAAAGACTTCGCCAATATGCTGAATGACATCTGAAGCGAGCATCGCTTCTTTAGAATATTTTTCGGCGGTGAAATCCGCAGCTTTCCCATGAAGCCAAACTCCAAATATTGCTGCATTTTCAGGCGAATAACCTTGTGCTAAAAATGAGGTAATGATTCCCAATAAAACATCTCCACTTCCACCTTTTGCCAAGCCAGAGTTTCCTGTAATGTTATAAAATACGTTTCCTTCAGGAGTGATGATTTGGGTGTGATGACCTTTGAGAACGATATAAATATTCAATTCTTTTGCCTTTGATTTGGCTAATTCTAATCGTTCAAAAGAATCTTTGGATTCTCCAAAAAGTCTAGAAAACTCTTTAGGATGAGGCGTAATAATTGAATTTTTTGGAATTAAATTTAAATTTTCTGGATTTTTGGAAATCAAATTCAACGCATCTGCATCTAAAACCAATGGTTCATTATAATTTTTGAGAAAATGCATTAATTTTTCCTCAGTTTCGTAATCTGTTCCCAATCCAGGACCTATTCCATACGTGAAATCATTCTCTACTGTAAAATTTTTAATAAAATCTTCTCCTCCGTATAAATACATCGCTTCTGGACAAGTGGTTTGCAGGATTTCGTAACCGCATTTTGGCGCCAAAATATAAGTTAAACCGCTCCCGGAAAACAAAGCTGATTTCGTGGCCAAAACCGCAGCTCCAATTTTCCCAAAACTTCCCGCTACAATGCATGTTTTGCCATAATTTCCTTTGTGAGAAGTATCTTTTCTTTTTTTATAAATTTTTCTTATGACTTCTTCGTCTATAATATAATGCGGCGTTTCAGTATTTTCTATATATTTTTTACTGATTCCGATTTCTAAAATGTGAATTTTACCACAATATTCGCCGATTTCTGGATGCAAAAATGATTGTTTGCAGAACTCTAAAGACAAGGTTTCATCTGCTTTAAAAACGACTGCATTTCCGGGAATATTTCCATCTGCCAAAATTCCTGAAGGAATGTCGATTGCGACTTTATGAACATGAATTGGGTTGAGTTTTAGAATAATTTTGGCTATTTCACCTTCGATTTTTCTGTTCAATCCTGTACCGAACAAAGCATCAATAATGATGGAATCTTCATTAATGAAACTCTCATTAAAATCTATAAAATCTAGAATTCTGATTCCCAAAAATTCTTTTAATCTATGGTAATTGATTTCCGCATCTTTTGAAAAATCTTTCTTACTTTTATCAATGAATACATCTACATCAAAACCTTTTTGATAAAGTAATCTAGCCATTGCCAAACCATCTCCTCCATTATTTCCATAGCCACAAAAAATAAGAATATTCTGCGTTTTAAGATATTTATGGTGAATAAAATCGGTGCAAGCCATCGCTGCTTTTTCCATTAAATGAACAGAAGCAATGGGTTCATTTTTGATGGTAAATAAATCTCCATTTTTAATTTGAGCAGCTGAAAAAATTTTCATACAGGGATTGTGTTTTACAAATTTACAACAAAAACTAATCAATATAGAGACTGTTTTGAGCTAAATTTTTGAACAAATTTCAAAGAATGTTTAGATTAAATTTTTAAATTTGTTAAAATATTAATTATAAAACTATGGGATTAATAAAAGAATTTAGAGAATTTATTGCTAAAGGAAATGCAATGGATTTAGCAGTAGGAGTAATCATAGGTGCTGCTTTCGGAAAAATCGTTAGTTCATTGGTAGATGATGTCATCACTCCTGCTTTACTAACACCAGCTCTAAAGGCTGCAAACTTAGAAAAAATCCAAGAATTAAAAACTGATGGTGGAATTTTATATGGTAATTTCCTTGCTGCTGTACTCAGCTTCTTGATTATTTCTTTTGTCATCTTTTTATTAATAAAAGTGATTAATGGAATGAAAAAGAAAGAAGAACCTGCTCCAGCTGCACCTGCAGGACCAACACAAGAAGAACTTTTAGCAGAAATAAGAGATTTATTAAAAAACAAATCATAAATTAATACAAAAAGAAACTCCGAAAATTTTCGGAGTTTTTTTATTATGAAATTTTTAAAATATTTGCAACCTGCATCGCCAATTCTTCGCCAATTCTGTCTTGGGCTTCTAAAGTAGACGCTCCAGTATGAGGTGTTAAAGAAATTTTAGGATGGGTAAGAATTTTTTCTGATGGTGTAGGTTCATTCACGAAAACATCTAATCCAGCAAAAGAAACTTTACCCGCATCTAATGCTTCTATTAAGGCTTCTTCATCTATTACTCCACCTCTTGCACAATTGATTAACGCTACTCCATCTTTCATTTTAGCGATTTCTTCTTTGCCAATAATCGCAGATTTTTGGGCAGGAACGTGAAGCGTAATAAAGTCCGCTTTTTTTATCACTTCTTCAAAAGGTTCAGTTACAATTTCTATATCGATATATTGATTGTTATAGAAATCTAATCTAATACTCGTTTTATCTATCATTAGATCAGAAGCGATGACTTTCATTCCTAATCCTAGTGCGATTCTTGCGACTTCTTGACCAATTCTACCCAATCCAACAATACCAATGGTTTTCCCTCTTAATTCTAAGCCTTTTTCGTAAGATTTTTTAAGTTTCGCAAATTCTGCTTGACCCGAAACTGGCATTTTTCTATTAGAATCTTGTAAAAATCTGCATCCTGTAAATAAATGTGCAAAAACCAATTCTGCCACGCTTTCAGAGGAAGCAGCTGGTGTATTGATTACATGAAGTCCTTTTTCTCTAGCGTATGCTACTTCTATATTATCCATTCCTACTCCGCCTCTTCCTATGATTTGTAGAGATGGGCAGTTGTCTATAATTTCCTTAGTCACCTTAGTTGCACTTCTTACCAAAAGTGCTCTAATTTTTTCTGCATTGATGTAAGAAATAAGCTCTTCTTGAGGAACTTTTTCCGTAATTACAGTGAAACCTTTTTCTTCTAAAGCATTGATTCCTGATAGTGTCAATCCATCATTTGCTAATACCTTCATTTATATTTTTTTTAGATTAATCATTAAAATTTTAGAATCTATAAATTCTTGTTGCTCAAAATTTTTGTCTTTAACAAGAGTTTCAGCAGCAGCAGCATTTGTATTGAATGCTCTAATATCTGATTTTCAAGTTGCAAAGTTAGAGAAAATTATAGATATTAAATCCCTAATTAATAAAGGTTTTTTAAAAATTTTACGCACAAAAAAGCTATGTTAAGTATAAAAAATTCAAATTTCTAAAATCAATTCTTTATCTCGTAGATTATCATTAAATTTGAGAATTCGAACAATTATGGAAGAAAAAGTAGTTTTAGTTACCGAAAATGATGAAGTTCTGGGCTTGATGGAAAAACAGCAAGCACATATCAATGGCTTGTTGCACAGAGCGTTTTCTGTATTTTTATTTAATTCAAAAGGCGAAATGTTACTCCAAAAAAGAGCCGCAGAAAAATACCATTCTCCCAATCAATGGACGAATGCTTGTTGCTCCCATCCTAGAGCGAATGAAACCTATGAAGAAGCAGCCAAAAGAAGATTAAAAGAAGAATTGGGAATAGATACCGAAATTTCGGAAAAATTCTATTTTATTTATAAAGCAGATGTAGGTGGAAATCTTTGGGAACACGAATTAGACCATGTTTTTGTAGGTAATTACGAAGGAGATTTTCAACTCAATTTAGAAGAAGTAGCCGAAGTAAGATACATTTCTATGGAAAAATTAGACCAAGAAATGAAACAAAACCCTGAACATTTTACTGAATGGTTTAAAATCATTTTAGAAGAATACAAACATCATCTTTAAGGTAGAGGTAAAGGTAGAGGTAAAGGTAGAGGTAGAGGTAGAGGTAGAGGTAAAGGTAAAGGCAAAGGTTAAAAATTAAAAAATATCTTTTATCAAGTTAAAAAAATAAAAAATGGATAAAAAAACAGCGCTGTATAACAAGCACGTTTCTTTAGGAGCTAAAATGGTTCCTTTCGCAGGTTTCGAAATGCCTGTACAATATTCTGGCGTTACAGAAGAGCATTTTGCTGTACGCGAAAAAGTAGGAATTTTTGATGTTTCACACATGGGACAGTTTTATGTAGAAGGTCCAGAAGCTAAAAACTTACTCCAATTTATCACTTCTAATAATGTAGAAAAACTGACGAACGGACAAGCACAATATTCTTGTCTACCGAATGGTAAAGGCGGAATAGTAGACGATTTAATCGTTTATAAAATGAATGACGAAAAGTATTTTGTAGTCGTTAACGCTTCTAACATCGAAAAAGATTGGAATCATTTTTCTCATTATAATGAAAAATTCGGGGCTCAATTAAGCAATATTTCAGATGAAACTTCTCTCATTGCGATTCAAGGTCCGAAGGCTGTAGAAACCCTTCAAAAACTTACCAACACCAATCTTTCTGAAATTTCTTACTATCATTTTACAGTAGGAACTGTTGCTGGCGTAGAAAACGTAATTATTTCAAACACTGGCTATACAGGAAGTGGCGGTTTTGAAATTTATTTCGGAAACGAAAGTGCAGAAAAACTTTGGGACGAATTGACAAATGCAGGTGAAGAATTCGGACTTATTCCTTGTGGATTGGCTTCTAGAGATACTTTGAGATTAGAGAAAGGTTTTTGTCTTTACGGAAATGATATTGATGATACCACTTCTCCATTAGAAGCTGGATTAGGCTGGATTACTAAATTCGACAAAGAATTTGTAGATAAAGAATTCCTTTTGAAACAAAAAGAAGAAGGAGTTTCTAGAAAATTAGTTGGCTTCGAAATGCAGGAAAAAGCCATTCCTAGACATGATTATTTGGTGGTAGATGCTGAAGGAAATGAAATCGGGAAAGTAACTTCTGGAACCATGAGTCCTTTGAAAAAAGTGGGAGTTGGTCTTGCTTACGTAGCTAAACCTTACTTCAAATTAGATTCTGAAATCTTTATTCAAATCAGAAATAAAAATATTCCTGCTAAAGTGGTAAAATTACCATTTGTATAAGGAAACTTTTATAACATACTCAAAAAGCAGTTCTTTTCGAACTGCTTTTTTATTTTAATTTTTCTCTTAAAAGTTCAATATTCTTCTTGTCACTTCCTATAAAAATCTCTTGACTGATGATAAAAACGGGGCGTTTTAGAAAACGATAATCCTCTAAAATCAATTTTTTAAAATCCTCTTCTTGTAAAGATTTCACGTCTATATTTCGTTCCTTGATTTGAGTAGATTTTTTGCTGAAAAGCGCTTCATAAGACTTTGACAAAGCATACATTTCTTGCAATTCTTCTTCAGATACAGCTTTTGATTTGATTTCTCTTTGTTCAAAATCAGATAAATCAAATTCAGACATGATTCTTTTGCAAGTGCTGCAAGTCTTTAAAAAATATACTTTTTTCATCTTTCAAAAATAAGATTAATCTCAATATTTCAAAAATTATTGAATATCTTTATTCAAATTTTAGAGCAAATGAGCAACAAGACTATTTTTCAGTTTATTTCTGAGCCTGGAGACGTAAATTATGGCGGAAATGTACACGGTGGAAGCGTAATGAAATGGATAGACCAAGCTGGTTATGCATGCGCAAGTTCTTGGAGTTCTAGCTATTGTGTAACGGTTTACGTAGGTGGAATCAGATTTTTTTCGCCTATAAAAATTGGTCACATTGTAAAAGTGGAAGCAGAAGTGATTTACACTGGCAAAAGCAGTATGCATATTGCCATCAATGTATTTTCTAGAAATATAAAACGCAAAGAATTTGAGAAAAAACACATTGCATCATCGTTTTTGTGGCAGTAGATGACGAAGGAAACACCATAGAAGTTCCCAAATTCATCCCCGAAACTGAGCAGGAAAAACAAATGGAACAATACGCCATCAAATTGATGGATCTGAGGAAACAAATAGAAGACGAAATGAAACCGTTCTTGTAAGCCGCAAAACAGTTTCTATCCGTCCCAAGTTGGGAAAAGTTGAACCAAAAATATTTCTATTCATCCCAAATTAGGAAAGTTTAAAGTAAAACAATTTCTATCCGTCCCAAGTTGGGAAAGTTTCAATCAAAAGAATTTCTCTTCATCCCAATTCAGGAAAGGTTAAATCAAATTATTTTTACACTCTCAGAATCTATTATTTGTAAAAATTTGCAATAAAAAAACTCCTTTCAAAAAATTGAAAGGAGTTTTAATTTGTTATTTTGAAGAGTAATTATCTTGCGATATTTACCGCTCTCGTTTCTCTGATTACCGTAACTTTTACCTGACCTGGGTAAGTTAACTCATTCTGAATTTTTTCAGAAATATCATAAGAAAGTTGGTGAGCCACTTCGTCTGTTACTTTTGCAGATTCTACCATCACTCTCAATTCTCTACCTGCCTGAATCGCAAATGCACTAGACACGCCGTCAAAGCTTAATGCAGCTGCTTCTAAGTCTTTTAACCTTTGAATATAAGATTCTAAAACTTGTCTTCTTGCTCCTGGTCTTGCACCAGAAATTGCATCGGCTACTTGAATAATTGGTGATAATAAAGATGTCATTTCTACCTCGTCATGGTGCGCTCCTATGGCATTTACCACTTCTGGATTTTCTCCAAATTTCTCTGCCCACTGCATTCCTAAAAGTGCGTGAGGAAGTTCTGATTCTTGCTCTGGAACTTTACCAATATCGTGTAATAAACCTGCTCTTTTTGCTAATTTTACGTTTAAGCCTAATTCAGCAGCCATAGTAGCAGCGATATTTGCCACTTCTCTAGAGTGCTGTAGTAAGTTTTGACCATAAGAAGAACGGAATTTCATTCTACCTACGATTTTAACCAATTCTGGGTGTAAACCATGAATTCCTAAATCAATAATGGTTCTTTTACCCACTTCTATGATTTCTTCTTCTATTTGTTTACGCGTTTTTTCTACTACTTCTTCTATTCTCGCTGGGTGAATTCTACCATCTGTTACCAATCTGTGAAGTGATAATCTTGCCACTTCTCTTCTTACTGGGTCAAAACAAGAAAGCAAAATTGCTTCTGGAGTATCATCTACGATGATTTCTACACCTGTTGCTGCTTCTAACGCTCTGATGTTTCTACCTTCTCTACCGATGATTCTACCTTTTACCTCATCAGATTCTATATTAAATACAGACACTGAGTTTTCAATTGCTTGTTCCGTACCGATTCTCTGAATGGTTTGAATCACAATTTTTCTTGCCTCATTTTTAGCGTTCAATTGCGCTTCTTCCATGATAGATTGAACGAGAGCCTGAGCTTTGGTTTTCGCTTCAGCTTTCATAGACTCTACGAGTTCTGCTTTTGCTTCTTCTGCCGAATAGTTAGAAATTTTTTGTAACATTTCTACTTTTTGAGCAATTGCAACGTCTAATTCTTGTTGTTTTTTCTGTACGATTTCGTGTTTTTTTTCGTACTCTGCTTTTTGTCTTTCTAAATCTTTTTCTAGTTTTCCAGTTTTAGAAAGTTCGTCATTTAGTTTTTGTTCTTTGTCTCTAATTCTTTTCTCAGCCTCCTGCATTTTTTTCTCACGACTGTTAATGTTTTCGTCATGCTGAGATTTGAGTTCTAAGAATTTTACTTTTGCTTGAGCTTCTTTTTCTTTTTTAATAGCTTCAGCCTTTACATTCGCGTTTTCTATAATGTTTTCGGCGCTTTTTTTAGCATCTTTTACGATGAATTTAGCTTTAGAGTTTAGGGAACTTTTTGCGAACAACGTTCCTGCAACCAAACCTAAAATCAGGCAAATAGCACCGATAATAATAGTGGTTATATCCATATATATCGAGTTTTAATTGTCAATTACTTAATTTTTAAAAATAAAAAAACCTACAACAGTTCAGTGATATAGAGTAAACTCCTAATCAACACGATTTGAACTGTTTTCTATGCTCTGTAATCTGCGTAAAGCAGCACGCCATTGCAAAGACATTCGTTCGGTAATTGTTTAGCGTTGAGTTTACCTGTAATGTGTTAGAACTATTGTAGGCAAGTTTTTATAGAAAAGTTTTTACTTTTCTAATTCATCTAATTGCTGATTAATTTGCATTAATCTATCATTAGCATTTTTTATAATTTTTTCTGAGTTAAGTTGATGTACTTCTGCATTAGCTCCTAATTTTAGGGCGCACATTGCGAGTGCATCTTGTTTATCCTTAACATCAAAATTAGCTTCAAATTCTCTAATCATTCCTTCTATCTGTTTCCCTACTCTACGAAGCGTTTCTTCTTCGGCGGCAGGAACATTAAGAGGATAATTTCTTCCGGCAATGTTTATGGTAATTCTTCTTACTTCCATTACAAGCCACTATTTTGAAGTTGTGCAATACAAGCATCTATTTCTTTGACCAATCTATTGATATGATTTTTCATCAATCGATTGTGGTCTGGATTGCCAGATATTGCTGAGATTAATTTTATTTTTTTTTGCTCTTCTGTTAACTCCTGATTTCTCTTATGCTCTTCTTCATATTTAACTTTCAGATTCTCAAAGTCTTCTGAGAGAATAGCATGCTTTTCTAAAAGATTTTGATAACTTTTATTCATCTCAAAAATCTTTTTTTCAAGTAAAGAAAAATTATTCTCTAATTCTTTAAGCATTTCAGGTGTTAGTTCTAACTAATGCAAAAATATAAAAAAAATAATCAGTTAAACAGAAATTTAATAATAATTTAAAGCAAAACTTTAAATAAAAAAAGAAGACTCCTTAGAATCTTCTTTAAATCAAATATTTAGAAAAATTTTTGTTACTCAAATTTCAATACAAACATGAAAGCTCTTGTTTGCATGGTAGAGATTGCTGTCGTCCAATAAGGTGGCGTTCCAGCGTTATCTGCTACAATTTCGTTATTAAAGGCAAAGGTTCCTCTAAAAGCTGGAGTTAACTTAAATCTTGAGAAATAAAACTGTATTCCTGCTTCTGCGCTCCATGCAAAATTATGAGTAGTGCTTCTGAAAATCCCTTGTTGATTGTCTTCTGCCGCACTAGAATTAGACTGTACGTTCACCATATAATTAAGTCCAGCTGCTGCATAAGGTCTAGAATTATACCATCTGTCTGCGTGAAATTCTAGCATAATAGGAATATCTACATACGTAGATTTTACTTTTCTTATTTTGTCTGCATCTGTAAGAACCAAAGCATCAGAATTATTATGTGTATTAAAAGTAAGTTCTCTTTCTACAAACTGTAAACCTGGCTCTATTCTTAAATCAAAGTTGTCATTCAATCTCATTCTCCCAATTAAACCAGCTCCAAAACTGTAAGTGGGTTTGGTTTGAACAAGATTTTTTTTGTCTTCCATTCCATAATTCGGGTCTAGAACGAGTTTATAGTCAAATTGGTTAAGATTTAAATAAAAACCATAACTGTATTGATAAGAATCTTGCTCTTGTCTTCTGTCTTGTCTATCTCTGTTTCTAAATTGAGCTTGAGTAAACAAAAAAATTCCTAAAAAAAGGAGCGAGAATGTTTTAATTAATATTTTTTTCATGGGTGATTATTTAGTGGCTTTATAAATGGTAGCTATCCCTAAACTTAGTTTTTTATATTCTACTTTGCTGTATCCTGTGTCTAGTAAAATTTGTTTCATTTTTTCACCAAAAGGAAAAGCATTTACAGAATCTGGCAAATACGTATATGCTCTATTATCTTTAGAAACTAACTTACCGATTTGCGGTAAAATATTTTTAAAATAAAACATATAAAATGGCGCTAAAAACCCTTCTACTTTTGAAAATTCTAAAATATAAACGCTAGAATTTTCTTTCACCACTCTTCTTAGCTCGGCTAAACCTTTTTCTAAATTTTCGAAATTTCTTACTCCAAATGCAACGGAAACTGCATCGAATTTATTATCCTCAAAAGGAAGATTTTCTGCATCTCCTTTTTGCATTGATATTTTTTGGTCTAGATTAATCTTCTTAATTTTATCAATCCCTACATTTAGCATTTGTTGAGAAAGGTCTAAACCTACAACTTCTGCTTCAGTTCCTTTTTGTACCGCAATGGCAAGATCACCTGTTCCTGTCGCTACATCTAGTACGAGTTTCGGAGCATCTTTATTCATCCATTTCACTAAAGTATTTCTCCAAAGTACGTCTATTTTCATCGATAAAACATGATTTAATAAATCATATTTTGGAGCGATGTTGTCAAACATATCTTCTACTTCAGTTTTTTTACTTTGATCGGTATTGTATGGTTTTACTTGCATCTATTTATGTAATAAGTATTGAGTAATATTAATTTTAGCTAACTTTTTCCTAGGTGTATTATTGATAATTCTCTTTGTAGAAAAGTTTAAAATCTTCTTTTCTATAAATTTTAGTTCTGGACTCTAATTTATCAATATTTTTAATCACTTTATCATAATCTTCGTCTACATTATAATAAAAGTCTTCTATATATAATTTTTTATGCTTGGTAACATGCCCAGGAAGTTTTACGCCGTCCATTTCAAAAGTACTCGCCATTAAAAGGGAATCTTTATTCGGAATATAGCCATAAAACTGACGGTGTACAAAATATTCTTCTCCGGCAATATTCAATAAACCTCTGTATTGTGAAACATTAAAAGCAGAATCAAAAAGAAGCTTCTTTTTATCATCAAAAACCTTAATGCTGTTTTGTTTCCCTCTGTTAAGGTCTACTTTTACAAACTGACCAGAAGTAATGATTTTTTCTTCGCCGTTATTTATTTTAAAATAATACGTTTTAGTAGTAGGATTATCTACTAAATATTCATTTTTCTTTGCTAAAAATAAATAATAAATTCCGAAGGCAATTAGCATTACACTTGCCGAGACAATAAGCCCAATAAGAGGAGCGTTTTTTTTCATATTTAAAAAAATATTGAGAATTGCAAAGTTAATAATTATTTTCTATGCGTTTGTTATGATTTAATTTATAAATTTGCTCCTTAATTATAAATGTATATAGAAATTATGCCAAGTTCAGTAATTGTAGGTTCAGGTAGTTGCATTCCAGAAAGAGTAATTGATGGCTCTCATTTTATCAACTCTAAGTTTTATACAGACGCAGGAGATTTTATTGATAAACCCAATGAAGAAATTATTAAAAAATTTGTAGACATCACAGAAATTGAAGAAAGAAGATATCTGAGAAATGACCAATTTAATTCTGACCTAGGTGTACAAGCTGCTAAAGAAGCCATTTATGATGCTAAAATAGAAAAAGAAGAAATCGACTATATTATTTTCGCGAGTAATTTTGGAGAAGTTTCTGCTAACGGAATGGCGAATTTCATGCCGAATATGGCAGCAAGAGTAAAACACAAATTGGGCATTAAAAACAGAAAATGCATCACTTATGATATGATTTTCGGTTGTCCAGGTTGGGTAGAAGCGATGATTTTGGCAGACGATTTAATTAAACTAGGAAAAGCAAAAACCATCTTAGTTATCGGTGGTGAAACTTTAAGTCGTGTTACTGACCCATTTGACAGAAATAAAATGATTTTCGCAGATGGAGCTGGAGCTGTAGTTTTACAAAAATCTGAACAAGAAAACGTGGGAATTATTGCTACCAATACCGTTTGTGATAATGCCGAAGAACTATTGTATTTAGAAAATTCTCATTCTCTTAATCCAGAAGCAGATCAAGAAAAAATGTATATCAGAATGCATGGCCGTAAAATTTACGAATATGCTCTCAAAAATGTACCTGCTGCGGTAAAAGAAACAATGGATAACGCTCAAATTGGTATAGAAGACATTGATAAAATCTTAATGCACCAAGCCAACGCTAAAATGGACCATGCTATGGTTTCTAGATTATATAAATTATACGGGAAATCAGAATATGACGAAAATGTGTCTCCTATGACGATTCAATATTTAGGAAATTCTTCTGTAGCGACTATTCCTACTATGTATGATTTAATTGCAAAAGGAGAAATGAAAGGTCATTCTTTCAAAAAAGGTGGTTACGTAGTAATGGCTTCTGTAGGTGCAGGAATGAACATCAACTGTATTATTTACAAGATGCCTTAATCAGAATTCTGAAACAAAATAAACAAAACTTCGACTACTCTACTTGTCGAAGTTTTTTTATGAAAAATTATTTATGAAAACAAATTTTATAATATTACTCGCTGTATTTTTCATCATCGAAATATATGTTTATCAAGCGATTAGAAATATTACTACCAATAATTACATTAGAATTGGATATTGGGTTTTTACGCTTTTGGCTTATGGAATCATCTTATATTGGATTTTAACATTTAATAGAGCTTCCAGAGACCATCAACAAATTCAATTAATGGTTTCTGCGATGATGATTTTCGTTCTTCCGAAACTATTGTCTGTAATATTTTTATTAATTGGAGATTTTACCAGATTTGTAGAATTTGGTTTTAAATATTTCACCGCTAAAGAAAACTATTTCCCTGAGCGCAGAAAATTTATTTCTACCACCGCTCTTGCTGCTGCTGGAATTTTCTCTTTATTGGCAATTGATGGCATTATTTTCGGAAAATACAGACACACGGTAAGAAAAGTAAAATTGAGATTTAAAAACCTCCCTGAAAATTTTAAAGGCTACAAAATCGTACAAATCTCAGATGTTCACAGCGGAAGTTTTTTCAATCCTCAAAAATTACAAAAAGCGATTGATCTGATTAATGAACAAGATGCAGATGTGGTTTTATTCACCGGTGATATGGTGAATAATTATGCAGATGAATTCAAACCATTTATTCCACTTTTTAAAAGCATTAAAGCCAAAGATGGAAAATTTTCTATTTTAGGAAATCATGATTATGGCGATTATGGAGCATGGAATTCTCGAGAAGAAAAAGCACAAAACATCCCAACTTTGAAAAACTATCAAGCCGAAGCAGGTTTTAAACTTCTGCGCAATGAAAATATTGCTTTAGAAAAAAATGGAGAGAAAATTTATCTTTTGGGCGTAGAAAATTGGGGAATCAAACCTTTTCCACAATATGGTGATTTAGACAAAGCTTTGAAGGGCGTTCCTGAAGACGCGATTAAAGTTTTGATGAGCCATGACCCTACTCACTTTGACGAAGTGGTAAAAAAGCACAAAACCCATGTTCATCTTACCCTTTCTGGTCATACTCACGGAATGCAATTTGGTTTAGATTTGAAAAACATCAAATGGTCGCCCGTAAAATTCAAATACAAAAAATGGGCTGATTTATATGAGTCAGAAGGAAAATATCTCTATGTAAACAGAGGTTTCGGCGTCATTGCTTATCCTGGAAGAGTGGGCATCAATCCAGAAATTACGGTTATAGAGTTGGTATAAATTATTTTAAAACGCAAAGATTTATCTATCCATTGTTTTTTTGAAGAAAGCAAAGGAGCGAATAAATTCGCATAAAGCTCTCGCTTATTCAATTCGCTAAAGCGAATAATTCTTTGCTTACTTAATCAGTATAAAAAGGGTATAAATCTTTGCGTTTTTTTAGTTGAATTTTAGAAAAAGAAATCCTTCATTCTGGTAATAGCCAAATCATTTTCTTCTACAAATTTTAGAAAACGATCGAGTTTTTCTTCCATTTGTACGCCAAGATTGTATTTTCTGTAAAAAGACAATCCAAACTTTTGATCATTGAGCTCTACAAACTGCCAAGAATTTAGATAAATCATCACATATTCTTCTTTTTGCAGCGTTTCCGTTACCATATTTTGATAAAATTTCATGGGAATCATCTGAAACGTAAAATCATTATACGGAAGTCTAGAATATGGCGAAACACTTTCTGGAATCACCATAATTTCATGTTCTTCGTAAGCAATTTTTCTTTCCAAAGTATTCTTGAAAAAGAAAATATTAGAAAAGTCCATCGGTGAACGATAAATAAATTGCATGGCTTTCAGTTTTTCAGAACTCAATCTTTTTTCGGGAAACTGTCTCATTCCTCTGATGGTTTTCCCTGTCAGTTCTTCTAAGAAATCTTTAGCCGTTTCTATTTCTTTTTGATAAGAATATTTATTGAGCAAGCCCAATTCATGACCTTTTTTAGCAATGGTTTTTAAAAGTTCTGGTAACTTTTCCACCAAAGAAATTTCCACAAAAAAAGTAGTGTGAACTTGATATTTTTCTAGGATTTCCAGAATTTTCTGTGTTCCATCTGTTGTAATCTTTAAAAGTTCCTCTTCTGTAACTATTTTTTGATAAGAAACTGGAATTTCGGGAGCGATGATGTTAAAAGTAAGTAAAACCATAACGTAAAAATAAAAAACTTTGTCTACAATCCGCAGACAAAGTTTAAAATTATTTTGTGGTGAAGAATTTAAGTTCTCTAGAACTCTACTATTCTAAAATTCTATCACTTGATTATTTTCCCAATTTCACTTTCAGGTTTTTAATCATATCCTTGGTCATTTCTGTAATGCCAAAATCATAGGTTAATCCCCAATCTTTTTTCGCCACAGAATCATCTATAGAAGCTGGCCAAGAATCCGCAATCGCTTGTCTGAAATCTGGCTCATAAGAAATCTCAAATTCTGGAATTTCTTTTTTAATTTCTGCTGCCAATTCTTTTGGCGTAAAACTCATTCCGCCCAAATTATACGAACTTCTTACAGTGAGATTTTCAGATGGCGCTTCCATAAGTTTTAGCGTTGCATTAATCGCATCATTCATGTACAACATTGGCATTGCTGTATTTTCAGAGATGAAAGATTTGTATTTTCCTTCTTCAATTGCTTCGTAGAAGATTTCTACTGCATAATCAGTAGTTCCACCACCAGCTGGAGTTTTCCAAGAAATTAAACCAGGATATCTGATACTTCTAATATCTACTCCGTATTTTTCATGGTAATATTCGCACCATTTTTCTCCTGCCATTTTAGAAATTCCGTAGACCGTTGTAGGATTTAAAACTACATCTTGACCAACGTTTTCCTTAGGAATTCCTTTCCCGAAAACCGCAATAGAACTTGGCCAAAAAATCTTTTGAATTAGTCCTTCTTTTGCCAATTCCAGAAAATTCAGTAGCGGCTCTACATTCAGTTTCCAGGCAAATTGGGGCTGTCTTTCTGAAGTTCCAGACAATAAAGAAGCCAAATGATAGACAGTCGTAATTTCGTAATCTTTACAGACTTGTCTTACCAATTGCGTGTTAGAAACGTCCATTCTCTCATAAAATCCCGCAGAAGTCAACTTCTTGTCCCATCTATCCAGTCCAGAAGCAATCACATTTTCTGCGCCATGAATTTCCACTAATCTATTGGTCAGTTCGGTGCCTATTTGTCCTAAAGCACCAGTAATAAGAATTTTTTCCGTGTGCGTATCGGTTTCCATTTTTAAATTTTAGGATTTTCACAAATTTAAAAATTTTGGAGGTTTTAAGAAATTTATTTTTAAAAATCTTTTGAGTACCAAATTTCACTTCTTCTAATTTATTTTTTTATGGCGCCAAATTTCCTCGTTCCGCTCCCACTTTTTTGCTCCGCAAAAAGAGTTCCGCTCAACTCGGGGCGCAATTTAGTTATCAGTAGAAACTTTTGAAAAATATTTAAAATTTTTCGATTATTTTTGAAAAAAAATATTTCCCAATGAAAAATCTACTTTTCCTTCTCCTCATTTTAGCACAAACAGTTTCTGCTCAATTCACTGACATTTCTATTGTCAAAGAAGTCAAGGCAAAAGAAAAAGGTTTGGTCGTTTCTGCGCATCCATTGGCAAGTGAAGCGGGTGCTCAAATTCTAAAAAAAGGTGGAAATGCCTTTGACGCTGCGATTGCTACGCAATTTGCTTTGGCAGTTGTTTATCCACAAGCTGGAAATATTGGTGGTGGTGGATTTTTGGTAGGTTATACCAAAAAAGGTGAAAAAATCGCATTGGATTATAGAGAAACTGCTCCTAAAAATGCATCTAGAGATATGTATCTTGACGAAAAAGGAAAAGCCAATACTGATTTGTCACAAAACGGAAGATTGGCAGTCGGTGTTCCTGGTTCGGTTTCGGGGATGTTTTACACGCATCAAAAATTCGGGAAATTGCCGATGGCTGATTTAATTCAACCTGCCATTGATTTAGCACAAAAAGGTTTTGCCCTTACAGAAAGAGAAGCGAATTTACTTAATGAAACCAGAGAAGATTTTCTAAAACACAATTCACATCCAACAGCTTTTACCAAAGAAATTCCTTGGAAGAAAGGAGATATTTTAGTTCAAAAAGAATTGGCTCAAACTTTAAAATTAATTCAAAAACAAGGTCAAAAAGCTTTCTACGAAGGAAAAAACGCTCAACTTTTAGTTTCCGAAATGAAGCGAGGAAACGGAATCATTACCCTTGAAGATTTGAAAAATTATAAAACCAAAGAAAGAAAAGCATTACAATTCGATTATAAAAATCACGAAATTGTTTCGATGCCGCTTCCTTCGAGTGGTGGAATTCTTTTGGCTCAAATGCTTAAAATGAGCAGTTTTGAAAATTTAGAAAATTTCCGACAGAATTCTCCAGAAGCAGTTCAAGTAATGGTAGAAGCAGAACGCAGAGCTTTTGCAGACCGTGCAGAATTTATGGGAGACCCTGATTTTATAGAAGACAAAACCCAAATCCTTATTTCTGAGGAATATTTAAAAAATCGTTGGAAAAATTTCAGTTTTGAAAAAGCTACTCCAAGTGCAGAAGTGGGGAAAATCATTGCCCAACCCAAAGAATCTACAGAAACTACGCATATTTCTATTATTGATAAATTCGGAAATGCAGTTGCTGTAACAACTACTTTAAACGGTTTATACGGAAGCAAAGTCGTGGTAAAAGGTGGCGGATATTTCTTGAATAATGAAATGGATGATTTTTCTGTAAAACCGGGCGTTCCGAATATGTTTGGTGCAGTTGGTGGTGAAGCCAATAAAATTGAACCCAATAAAAGAATGCTTTCTTCGATGACGCCAACTATCGTTCTAAAAAACGGAAAACCTTACATTGTGGTGGGAACTCCAGGAGGAACTACTATTCCTACTTCTGTGTATCAAAGCATCGTGAATGTGATTGATTTTAAAATGATACCAAGTTCAGCGGTGAATTCTGCAAAATTTCATCATCAATGGTTGCCAGAAATGGTTTTTGTAGAGAAAAATTTCCCTGAAAGTACTTTGAAAATTATAGAACAAAAAAATTACAAATTTGAAAAACGTGGCGGAATTGGTAGAACAGAAATGATCGTTATTGATGAAAAGGGTAATGCTACTGCTGTTGCCGATAGTCGTGGTGATGATTCTGTTGCCGTAGAATAATTATTTCCCAGCTAATTTACGAAGCATTCCATTGAAAATTAAACCGTGGAATGGTAAAACTGAGTACCAATACAACCTTCCTGATAAACCTAGTGGTCGGAAAGTTGCTTCTTGGTACAACTCTCCATTTTTAATGTAAAATTCTAACCAAGCTTCGCCAGGAACTTTCATTTCGGCGAAGAGTAAAAGGCGTTTTTCTTCTTTGTTGGCATATAAAACGCGCCAAAAATCTACAGAATCTCCTGCTTCTAATTCGTTTTGATTTCTTCTGCCTCTTCTTAATCCTACTCCACCGATTAATTTATCTAAAAAACCTCTGATTTTCCAAAGAAAATTAGCGTAATACCAACCTGTTTTTCCACCAATACTGAAAACTCTCTCCAACGCCAATTCCTCATTGTCTACTTTCATAATTCTGAAATCTGTAAAACAACCTTTCTCTGGAACTTCTAAATATTGCCAAACATTTCGCTTGTGAAACTGATTGGTAAAAGAATCATACCAACTACTTAACACGTCATTTTGCTTGATTTTGTCAAAAGCCATGTTAATTGCTTCTTTGTAAGAAAATAAATGAATTCCTAAGTCCGAAGCCAAAGAATTTTGTCTTGCAATGACATCTATTTTCATGCTGTCTACCAAATTCACCGCCAAAGAATAGGTGGTAGAAGTAATAAAGTATAACCAATACGAAGACAATTTAGGCGTCATTACTGGAACAGTGAAAATCCACCGTTTCAGACCTCTCACTTCGGCGTATTGCAACAACATTTCTTTGTAAGTAAGAACATCTTGACTTGCAATATCGTAGTTTTGATTGTAGGTTTTTTCTACACCGATAACTTTGGTTAAAAACTGAATCACATTTCTGATGGCAATCGGTTGACATTTTGTTTTCAACCATTTAGGAGCCACCATAATCGGCAGTTTTTCTACCAAATCTCTGATAATTTCAAAAGAAGCACTACCAGAACCTACGATAATTCCAGCTCTGAGACAGGTTAAAGCGTATTTATCACTTTTCAAGGCTTGCTCTACATTTTTTCTAGACTGAAGATGTTCTGAAAGTTTTTCTTCATTGATAATTCCAGTGAGGAAAACGACTTGCTTTACTGAAGTTTTTTCTAATGCTTTTCTGAAATTTTCGGCAGAAATTTTCTCTTTTTCTGAGAAATTTCCACTACCAGAAGACATAGAATGCACCAGATAATAAGCAAAATCTATATCTTGTGGAATATTTTGTAAAGAATTTTCATCTAGAAAATCATTTTCTATGATTTGAATTTTTTCAAGATGATTTTGATAGAGTTTAAGGCTTAATCTTTTTTGGTCTCTTACAGAACACACCACATCATGACCTTCTTCTAACAACTGAATGAGAAGTCTTTTCCCGATATAACCTGTGGCTCCTGTAAGAAAAATTTTCATGATTTAAAGATTTCTTCTAAAATTTTAAAACGACTTTCAAAAATAAATTTCACTTTATTTTTCACATAAAAACCTGCCAATAAATCTCCAAAAACTCCAAGAGGAAGTTTGAAATTGACAATATCCGTCATTTTCACTTTTCCATCTTCTGTAGCTTCGAAATGGTGTTCGTGATGCCACATTGCATAAGGTCCAAAACGCTGTTCATCTACGAAAAATTTTTGGTCTTCGAAATGCGTAATTTCTGTAATCCAATTGCTTTTTACCATTGGTAAAATTCCTATTTTATAGGTAATAATTTGACCAAGATACGTTTTATCTGGTGGATTATTGGTGATTTCAAACTGCATTTCTTTCGGTGTAATTCTGTCTAAATTATTAGGATGGGTAAAAAATTCCCAAGCTTTTTCTAAAGAAATAGGAAGAATCTGTTCCGAAGTAAGTGTATAAATTCCTGACTGCTTTTTTATATTGATTTTCATCTTTGAAATTTATTTTAAATTAAGATTTTACAGACATTGATAGAGAATAGTTCCATTTTCTTCTAAAATATTCAAACAATAAAACACTTCCGTAAAGCATCGAAAAACAGTAAAAACTGTCTTCTAAAGGCATGGTTCCCACTCTGATTCCTAGGTTTTCATTGTTGTCATAAAAAACCACTGGATTTTCTGAATAACTTCCCGTCAAAGCGGAATTAACAAAGAAAAACGGCACATAAATCAGCACAAAACTGATGTAAAACTTTCGTGCATATTCCCATTGGTAAAATATTTGAAAAATCATCAATAATGCAAACAAACCAAAACTTGCTGCGGTGTAAATTCTATCTAAATTGGTGACAAAAACACTTGCGCTTACGATTAATAGAAGAACAGAAATCCATTGTGTCAATTTTTTGGGCAACTGCAATTTCGGGAAGAAATATTCTAAAGAATAGTGAATAAAATTGCTGGAATATGGAATGAGCAAGAAAAATAACCATTCTTCGAGTGGCAATTTAAACCATCTGATTCCCATTAAGTATTCGTCATTAAAACCCCAAACATTTTGGTAAGCAAAATAAATATCCCATAGAATAAAGAAAATTCCCACCGTAATGATTGCCAAAAAATAAGGCTGCCAAAAACGGATAAAATTCATCCATTTTTTCTCAAAACTGAATATAAAAGGAATGCTGAAACTCAAGATATCTAGAGCTATGTAATAATAATGTTGCAAAACTTTGATTTTAAATTATTGACTATGCCATTTTTGAATTCATAGCTTCTCTGAAATATTTCAAAGGCACGAAAAGCATTCCGAAACACTCTCCTTCTTCTTTCCCAAGATGTTTATGGTGCATTTTGTGCGCTTTTCTCAATCCACGTAAATACCAGTTATTGGTTTTATCAAACCATTTAAAACGTCTGTGAATGAGAACATCATGCACTAAAAAATAAGCCATTCCGTACAGTAAAATCCCTAGTCCTATGAAAAAAAGATAGTTGATTCCATTTACCGTTCCGAAATAGAATAACAGAATACTAGGAATTGCAAAAATCACAAAAAAGAAATCATTTTTTTCAAAAACATGAGGATAACCTGGTTGGTGGTGATCTTCGTGAAAATACCAACCTAAACCATGCATAATATACTTGTGCGTGAGCCAAGTAATGCCTTCCATGGCAACGAAAACGCCTAATGTGATGAAAAAATATTGTAATGCTTCCATTTTTTTATTTTAGATTTTTAGATAGTTTTTAATGAATTTCACTAGATTTTCATCATCTGAATTTTTATAGTTCTTAATAATGAAATTTCGGTCTGCTTCTATATTTTTATTGTAACCCAAAAAACTTGGTGTTTTTTCTTGAGAAATTAATCTCATTAATCTGATTTCTATATTGTTGGGCTCTTTTTTAATTGCATCTTCAAGCAACTTTTTCCCTTTATTGAAATAAGAATATTTATTCAAAGGATTAGATGCGTGTTTTGCCATAAAAAAATTACCTACCGCATAAAATGCCATATAAATAGGCTTTTTAGTTGTATCATAAGCATTTTTAGATTTTGAAATAAGTGTTTTACTTACTTCTTCTGAGTTTTCTCCTTTTTGAAGGTAACCTCTTAACTCTACTAAACTTTGCGCATTCACGAAACTGCAAAACAATAAAAATACAAGAACTAACTTTTTCATAGATTTTAAATTTATCTTACGAAGTTAAGATTTTTAAACAAAATCATCTCTCCGAAAAGATAAACTTTTCTAGCATTAGAAACACTGATTCTTTTGTGCATCAATATTTCTGGCTTACATTTTTTAATTTTCTTGAATAAATTCGTGTAGTATTTATACGCCATAAAAACCGCTAATCTAGAAGACATCGGCAACATTTTAATCCCGATTAAAGAATGTTCAAAATCTTTAGCAATGTCTTTTTCTATTTCTAATTTATCCTGTTGAGAAAAATTTCTGAAATTCACATTTGGAAAATAAGTTCTTCCTAAATCTGTATAATCTGCAGAAATATCTCTTAAAAAGTTGATTTTTTGGAACGCCGCTCCTAAACTTTGTGCATAAGGTTTCAGTTTTTGATATTCTTCTTCATTGCCATCTACAAATACTTTCAAACACATTAAACCAACTACTTCTGCACTTCCGTAGATATATTCATTGTATTTTTCGTCATTTAAATCCTTGATATCACCCAAATCCATTCTCATAGAATGCAAAAACGCATCTACCAAGTGTTGAGGAATATTTTTCTCTCTCTGAGTAGTACAAAAAGAATGAAGAATAGGATTGAGAGAAATACCATTTTCCAGTGCATCTCTGTAGTTTTTCTCGAACTCATCTAGCAATTTTGCTTTGTCATAATCATGAAAAGTATCTACAATCTCGTCTGCAAAACGCACGAAACCATAAATATTATAAATATGCTGACGAATTTCTGGCTTAAACAAAGTAGAAGCTCTAGAAAACGAAGTGCTGTATTTTTCGGTAACCATTTTCGAGGTTAATCCAGAAATGTGATTAAAAATTTGAAAATTATTCATTTTTCTTGTGTTTTGTGTGGTTTAAAATTGAGTCTAACAAATTTTCAATAGATTAATTGTTCTTTAGAATATAATCTGTCACTACTTTTCCAGAAATTAATGCAGGCGGAACTCCAGGTCCTGGAACAGTTAATTGCCCTGTATAAAAGAAATTTTTCAATTTTTTATTCTTAATCGTTGGTCTTAAAACCGAGGTTTGCAATAAAGTATTTGCCAAACCATAAGCGTTTCCTCTACAAGAATGATAACGCTCTTTGAAATCTTTTACACCGAATGATTTTTTGAAAACTATGGCATCACTTAAATCTTCTCCCGTACATTTTTTAATTCTATCGAGAATCAATTGGAAATATTTTTCGTGAATTTCTTCGTTGTCTTCTAAATCAACCGCAACTGGAATAAGGAAAAATCCAACTTCCTTACCTTCTTCACAAAGAGAATCATCTGTTTTGCTCGAAAAATTAGCATAAAACAAAGGTTGTTTTGGTAATTCTTTGGTATCATAAATTTCTTTTGCATGCGCTTCAAAATCTGTATCAAAGAACAAATTATGATGCAAAAGATGGTTCACTTTTCTGTTAAAAGCTACATAATATAAGAAAGAACTCGGCGCAAAGGTTTTCTTTTGCCAATATTCTTCACTGTAATTTCGGTTTCCGTTTAAAAGTTTTTCGGTGTGAGCGTAATCTGCTCCCGAAATGAAAATATCTGCTTCGTAAATTCCGTTGTTGGTTTTTATTTTTTTAGCTTGACTATTTGAATATTCAATTGCTGTAACTTCTTCATTTACTTTAAATTGCACACCTAATTCTTTCGCCAATTTTACCATTCCAACAGCAACCGCATTGAAACCTCCTTTCGGATACCAAGTTCCCAACCCGAAATCTGCGTGATTCATAAAGTTGTAGAAAGCAGGAGTTTTATTCGGTTTTGCCCCTAAAAATAATACAGGAAATTCTAAAATACTTCTCAATTTAGGATTTTTAATTTCCTTTCTTACTTGCTCAGAAATATTTTTGACAAATAAATTTAGTCTTTTTGCACTTTCTACAGAAACCAATTCTAGCAATGATAAACCTGGATTATACACCAAATCCTGCATCGCAATTCGGTAGTTTTCTTGAGCTTCATCCATGAATTTTTTCAGATGTTTTCCGCTGCCTGGTTCTATTCTTTCGAAAGTTGCAATGATTTTTTCTGGAGTATCTTCGATGTCGATGTAATCATTTTCACCAAAAACCACTCTATAAGCTGGCGAAAGTTTTTCTAGCTTATAATAATCTGAAACTTTTTTACCAAAATCTGCAAAAAATCTCTCGAAAATATCTGGCATCCAATACCAACTTGGGCCCATATCAAACTTATAGCCATCAATTTCCATCATGGAAGCTCTTCCTCCTAATTGTTCATTTTTTTCTAAAACCGTCACTTTGTAACCCGCTTTTGCCATATAACAAGCAGAAGCTAGCGAAGAAAATCCGGAACCAATAATTACTGTTGTTTTCAAGGGTATTTAATTTTTTATATTGATGATAATGCTTCTTCTAATTGATGTCCAAAATAAGTTTTTTTGGTTTCTAAATATGATTTATTGATATGATTAGCCTTAATATTCAGTGGAATTCTTTTAACTAATTGAATATTACTGTTTTCCACAAAACTTAATTTTTCGGGATTATTCGTTAAAAGATTGATTTTTTTAACGCCTAATATATTAAGAATTTCTATCGCTACATTAAAATCTCTATCATCTGCTGGTAAACCCAACTGAAGATTAGCTTCTACCGTATCAAGTCCCAATTCTTGCAACTGATAAGCCTTTATTTTATTGATAATCCCAATATTTCTACCTTCCTGACGAAGATATAAAATAATTCCTCCATTTTCATCTATATATTTCATAGATGCGTCTAATTGTTGACCACACTCGCATTTTTGAGAATGAAAAATCTCTCCCGTAATACATTCTGAATGAATTCTTACGTTTACCACTCCGTTAAAATCTGTGTTTTCAGAGATTAATGCAATGTGCGGCATCCAATCTTCTTGTGATTCTGAAAACGCTACAATTTTGAAATTCCCAAAATCTGTAGGCAATTTTGATTCTGCTTGTATCTTGATCATATTATCTATTTTTTAAATCATAATTATTGTACAAATTTATACTTTATTTTGTTAAATAGTAAAATATTTTACTATTTTTGTCATCAATAAATTCTATTGAATGTATCAATTAATAGAAATTAATTCAAAAAAACTCATTATTAAAGGAATACAAACCGATTTAAAAAAATTCAAATATGAAAAATAAAACCATCAATTCAGAAAAAATATTATCCGATTACGGAAATTATCTACTTACTCACGGAGAAAGACCCAAAAATATCTACGTTTTTGCACAAGAAAATCACTTTGATGAAAAAGAATTTTATCAATTCTTTTCAAGCTTCGAACATCTGGAGAAAGAAATTTTAAAGCATTTTTTTCAAAAATCTTTAGAACTTTCTCTAGAAATCGAAGGTTATGAAGACATGAGCGCTAAAGAAAGATTACTGAATCTTTATTTCATCTTTTTTGAAAACCTTACCATGAATAGGTCTTTAGTTCTTATGATTTTAGGAAAAAAGAATCTTTCTACTGTACAAAAACTACATGAACTAAAATCTGAACATCAAAAATTTATCAAAACATTAGACTTTAATGACTTAGAAATTTTAGAAAAAGCTAAAGATTCTATTAAAAATTTCAATGAAAAATCTAGAGAAGAAGCGCTTTGGTTGCATTTTCTCTCTATCATTGAATTTTGGCAAAAAGACGAATCTCCAAGTTTTGAAAAAACAGATTTATTCATCGAAAAAACCATTGACACAGGTTTTGAATTCTTAAACAATGAACCTTTGAAAAAAATCATTGATTTAGGAAAATTCTTGTGGAAAGAAAAATTTCAAAAATCGTAAAAAATGAAAACCCTCAATAAAATTCCCACGGGAAAAATAGAACGCGCCAGCAATTTACTGAAAGCTGGTGCAAAAGTTGGCGTAAATTACATTAAATATTACGGCAACAAAATCACCAAAGACGAAGAAGAAGCCAAAAAAATTCTAAACGAAGACAATGCAGCAGACATCTATGACAGCTTAAAGGAATTGAAAGGTTCTGCGCTGAAAGTAGCACAAATGCTGAGTATGGAAAAAAATATCATGCCACAAGCTTATGTAGAAAAATTTTCGCTTTCGCAGTTTTCGGTTCCGCCACTTTCTGGAGCTTTGGTTAAAAAGACTTTTAGAAAATATTTTGGCAAAAATCCTGAAGATATTTTTGATGAATTTTCACCAGAATCAGTCAATGCAGCGAGTATTGGTCAGGTTCATAAAGCTAAGAAAAACGGTCAAGAATTGGCCGTAAAAATTCAATATCCTGGAGTTCAAGAAAGCATTTCCAGCGATTTGAAATTGGTAAAACCAATCGCAATGAAGATGTTCAACATCAGAAAAGAAGGTTCTGAATCCTATTTTAAAGAAGTAGAAGATAAATTGTATGAAGAAACCAATTATGATTTAGAACTCTCTAGAAGTGAGCAAATTGCGCAACAATGTGCTCACTTAGAAAATATAAAATTTCCAAAATATTATCCAGAATTTTCGTGTGAAAAAATCATCACGATGGATTGGTTGCACGGAAAACATTTCTCTGAATTTATTAAAACCAAGCATCCACAGAAAACGCTGAATAAAATCGGACAAACGCTTTGGGATTTTTACATGTATCAAATGCACGTTTTGAAGCAAGTTCACGCAGATCCACATCCTGGAAATTTTTTGATTTCGGAAAAAGGCGAATTAATGGTGATCGATTTCGGTTGCGTGAAGGAAATTCCGAGTGATTTTTATGAGCCTTATTTTGAATTGGCAAAAGTGGAAAACTTAATGAATCAAGCGTTTTTTGAACAAAAATTATATGAATTAGAAATTCTAAAAGCAGAAGATTCATCTGAAGAAAAAGTCTTTTTCAGTAAACTTTTCCATGAAATGTTAGAACTATTTACCAGACCTTTTAATCAAGAATTTTTCGATTTTTCTGATGAGAGTTTCTTTCAAGAAATTGCAGATTTAGGTCAGCGTTATGCTAAACTTAGTGATTTAAAAAACATGAATACCAATCGTGGTTCTAGACATTTTATTTATCTGAACCGAACGTTTTTTGGTTTATATAATATGATGCATGATTTAAGAGCTGAAGGAATAGAAATTAATCATTTTCAAAAATTTATGGTAGAAAATGCCTAAAAATTTGCCCTCAAAAATCTGTGAAGTTTGCGGTTTACCTTTTAACTGGCGCAAAAAATGGAAAAAAGACTGGGAAGAAGTGAAATACTGTAGCGAAAAATGCAGGAAAAACAAAAAATCAACATCGTTTGGTTCAAAAATGATTTAAGAACCAAAGACCAAATATCTCTATTTAAGGCATCTCAAGAAGATTTGCCTTTTATAGCTTTGTATATTTTCGATGAAGATTTTTATCAAAAAAAGCAGTTTGGTTTCAGAAAAATCGGGAAATTCCGTGCAAAATTTTTGTTGGAAAGTGTTCAAGATTTACAACACAATCTTGCTGAACTCAACATAACTTTTTTGATAAAATTTGGAAAGACTAAGGAGATTTTTGAAAAATTGAATGAACACTACTCTATTCAAAAAATCTTTTGTGAAGAAGAATTTACTCAAGAAGAAATAGATTTAGAAAAAAGTGTTGCTTCTGCTCTATCCAATGTGAAATTTGAAAAATCTTATTCACAATTTTTATTAGAACCAGATTTTGTTTTCGAAAGATTAGAAAAAATTCCTGCGCTTTTTACCACCTTCAGAAATAAGGTTGAAAAGAATTTCAGCGTAAGAAAACCTTTAAAAATAGAAAAAATAAGAGCGTTTTTTAAGCTAGAAATTCCATCAGAAAAAATTGATTTAGAAAAATTAGGTTTTGAGGATTTCGAAACACATCCTGACTCAGCATTTCCTTTTTCTGGCGGTGAAAATGCAGCTTGGGAAAGATTGGATTATTATTTTGAAGAAACTCAATTGGTTAAAGATTATAAAAATACCAGAAATGGATTGGTAGGAAGTGATTACAGTTCCAAATTTTCGGCGTGGATAGCCAATGGAAGTATTTCGGCGGTTTCCATTTATCCCAAATCACGCAGTTGAAATTTTTTGAGATAAGTCTATGGGGTAATCCCAAATTCCGACGAACCATTTTCTGCGTTTTTTGGTGAGTGCAATCTTCAGTTTGAGTGTGTCACCTACTTTTTCAAAATAAGCTCCAATAGCAAAGGTTCTATATCGTAGTGTAGATAATGTTTTCTGCGTTTTTTCCTGAAGAACAAACAGTCTGAAAATTGACATCAGATTATAAGCAATCATCGAAAATATAAGTGCAGCTTCTGTAGGGAAAAAGCCTTTAAGGTTAAAACTTTCGGCTCCAAAATCTGCCTTTAATTCCTTGATTCGATTCTCTGCATCGCCTCTGTTTCGGTACGTTCTCCAAACATCTGTTGCCGATTGTTCTTGGTTGGTAATATAGGCTGAATAGCGATAATTTCTATGGATTTCATCTTCCGGAAACAGGCTTAATATTCGGCCTGCCGCATTCGGCCGTTGTGCTATTTTTTGCCTTACAATGACTATCCTTCTTGGCTTTTCCCAGTTTTTTGCTTGATAATATTTGTCGCAAATTTCGATGCCCTCATCAACTTTTATCCAAAAATCTTGCTGGTCTATCAAGTGTTGAATGGGGTGAGTAAATTTTGCAGCGATGATGTATTGGAGTGTTTTTAATTCAAGATAATCCATAATGTCTTTCTGGAAAAAACCACTATCCAAACGAACTAATCCTACTTTCTTATCCCCAAAATTTAAGAGTGTTTCTTCTAAAAATCCTACAAAATTATTTGCCGAAGAAGTATTGCCGCTCCTGAGCCAAAAATTAGCGACCATCTTTACATCGTTCACAAATGCAATGATAGGATGATGGCTGTTTCTTCCTTTTTTCTTAGGATTGTAGCCTTTTTTTGCTCCCTCTTGCTCTCCGTATCGAGTAATTACAGATGAATCAATGTCTAACGTAAAATAATTGAGGTTCAAATTCTGAAAAAACCAACTGAAAAAATAATGCCCAACTTGCTGGTTGATGTGTTGTGTAAACTTGCCAAAATAGCGTTTATATGCGTCCTGAGCAGGGGTCTTTCGCCAGTCAAATATTTCCCCAAGAGCCTTATCTGCACGGGTAATTTCTGTGTGCAAAAAACGATTGGCACCACACCAAATACTCGTAATAAAAGATTCAAGCAAAACTTCTTTTTTATAAGAATTATTGGAAAGTGACACAGGTAAAGATTCGCATTTTTCAATTTGCTCTCTAAAGCCGATTTTGTCCAACATTTGCTTTAAAAACACCATGCCTCCCCAAGGCGTAATCTCTTTATTGGTAAAGGATAGCTCGAATTTCATCGCTTATTTTTTTCTACTGCTACGCAGTTGGATATTAGAATACTAAAATACTCTTTTTTTTCTATTGCGGAATTTGGGTTTATGATGAAGTGAAAAAATTTGAACAAAAATTCGGAGCCAATGAATCTACGTATTGGTTGATTTTCGAATTGCTGTGGCGAGATTATTTCAAATTTATTGCTTTGCAACACCACAACGAAATTTTTTACAAAAACGGACTTCAATCCCATAAAAATGTAGAATTTCAGAATAATCCTAAAAAATTAGAACAGTGGGTTTCTGGAAAAACGCACTCAGAATTTGTGAATGCCAACATGATTGAACTCCAAAAAACGGGTTTCATGAGCAATCGAGGAAGACAAAATGTAGCTTCTTATTTCTGTAAAAATCTGAAACTAGATTGGCGAATTGGCGCTGCATATTTCGAGCAAATGCTCATCGATTATGATGTTCACAGCAATTACGGAAACTGGTTGTATTTGGCTGGAATTGGGAATGATGCACGAGACAGAAGTTTCAACACAGAAAAACAAGCAGAACAATACGATAGCGATAAAAAATTTAGAAATTTATGGCTGAAAAACCACTAAAAACGGCACAATTGATATTTCCGAATCAGTTATTTCAAGAGATTTCTTTTCTTGAAAAGGAAATTCCTATGTTTTTAGTGGAAGAATTTTTGTTTTTCAAACAGTATACATTTCACCAACAGAAATTAGCATTTCATAGAGCTACGATGAAATTCTATGAAAACTTTTTACTCGAAAAAGGATTCCAAGTTCATTATATAGAAAGCATTTCGCAGCTTTCAGACATTCGAAATTTAATTCCATTTTTAGAACAAGAAGGTTTTGAAAAAATCAAAATCATAGATGTTTGTGACGATTGGTTGGAAAAGAGAATTTTAAAGACAAAACTAGAAGTTGAGATTATTGAAAACCCAAGTTTTATCAATTCAAAAGAAGATTTAAAAGTATATTTTGAAGGAAAAAAGCATTATCATCAAACCGATTTTTACAAGCAACAGCGGATTTCTAGAAATATACTTTTAGAAAATGGAAAACCAATTGGCGAAAAATGGACTTTCGATACAGAAAACCGAAAAAAATATCCAAAAAATAAAAAATCGCCTTCTATTTCATTTCCTCAGAATAACCGTTTTTACAAAGAAGCGAAAGTTTATGTTTCTGAAAATTTCGGAAATCATTACGGGGAATTAACAGATTATCAAATCTATCCAATTACCTATTCAGAAGCGGAAATTTGGCTTGAAAATTTCTTGGAAAATAGATTTTTGGAATTTGGAATTTATGAAGACAGCATCGTAGAGCATGAGCATTTTTTGCATCACAGCGTGCTGTCTCCATTGATGAACATTGGCTTTTTAACCCCAAATTACATCATCGAAAAATCCATAGAATTTGCTCAAAAAAATGAAATTCCGCTCAATTCATTAGAAGGATTCGTTCGTCAGATTTTAGGTTGGCGAGAATTTATTCGAGGAATCTATTTGTACAAAGGAAGTTTCGAAAGAACCCGAAATTTTTGGAATCATCAAAGAAAAATTCCAAAATCTTTTTACGATGGAACTACAGGAATTGCTCCGATTGACAAAACCATTAAAAAAATATTGAAAACAGGTTACGCTCATCACATTGAACGACTGATGATTCTTGCCAATTTTATGAATTTGTGTGAATTTCATCCAGATGACGTCTATCAATGGTTTATGGAGATGTTCATTGATGCGTATGATTGGGTGATGGTTCCTAATGTGTATGGCATGAGTTTGTTTGCTGATGGCGGATTGATGAGCACAAAACCGTATATCAGCGGAAGCAATTATCTCAAAAAAATGAGTGATTATTCAACCGAAAATTGGGGAGAAATTTGGGATTCCCTTTTTTGGAATTTTATTGCTAAAAATCAAGAATTTTTTAGAAAAACTCCAAGATTGAGCATGATGCTTATCACTTGGAATAAAATGACGGAACAGCAAAAAGAATTACATCTCGTGAGAGTTCAAAACTTTTTAGAAAAATTAGACCAATGACGAAAAAAAATCTTAGTGTAGAACAAATCGACAGAATTATAGAAATGGCATGGGAAGACAGAACGCCATTTGAAGCCATCACTTTTCAGTTTGGGATTTCTGAAGCTGAAACCATCGCTATTATGAGAACTGAACTGAAAAGAAGTTCCTTCAATCTTTGGAGAAAAAGAGTGAATTCTGGCATTAGTCAAAAACATCTCAAAAAAAGAAATCCAGAAATTGAGAGATTTAAATGTACCAGACAGAGAACCATAAGTTTAAATAAAATATCAAAGAGATAAATGAGATTTTAGATGTAAGATTTTAGATTTTAGATTTAAAATCTGTGAGAAAAAATAAAACAAAAAATTAAAATAACATGAAAAATATAGTCATCATCGGTTGTGGAAGCGGAATAGGTTTAGCCACCGCAAAACAATTACAAAACCAAGCTCAAATCATCGGAATTTCTAGAACAGAAACTCCAGAATTGAATAATGTAAAACTTCATTTTTATCAAAAAGATATTTTAACAGACAGTTTGGATGACGTTTCTTTTCCTGAAAAAATTGATGGATTGGTTTATGCACCAGGAAGCATTAACCTAAAACCTTTCGGAAGATTATCTGACGAAGATTTTAAAAAAGACTTTGAAATTAACGTTTTGGGAGCTATTAAAATCATTCAGAAATTATTGCCAAATCTTAAAAAATCTGACAGTGCAAGTGTGGTTCTATTCAGCACCATTGCAGCAAAATTAGGGATGCCTTTTCATTCTTCTATCGCTGCTAGTAAAAGCGCTGTAGAAGGTTTGGTAAAAAGTTTAGCGGCAGAATTTTCGCTACAGAAAATAAGATTTAACGCTATTGCGCCGTCACTTTCAGACACCAATTTAGCCACTGCTTTATTGGCATCGCCAGAGAAAAGAGAAGCCGCTGCGAAAAGACATCCGCTTCAGAAAATAGGAAATCCTGAAGAAATTGCAAAAATGGTTGTATTTTTACTTTCTGATTCTTCTTCTTGGATTACCGGACAGATTTTTGGCATTGACGGAGGAATGAGTACTATTAAATTATAAGCAATATGGAAACCAGTTTTTTAATTAATCTCCTTTTAGAAGTTCAGGAATACGAACATTCTAAATCGTTTAAAAATCATGCTACGATAGAAGATTTCAGAATTTGGCTCAACGAAAAAAAATATACTACGGAAAGTCCGACCAAACTTTTTAAAAATGAAAACCACGAAGTAAGTTTCACCGAAAATGAAATTTGCAAACAGGTTTTGCTTTTGGGCAGATTCTCTAAACAAATGATTCGCAAAGGTTTAAGCGATTTTCCGACTTTAGCGAACGAAGAATTCACTTATTTGTATAGACTCAAAGATGAGCCTTCTTTGACCAAAATGCAACTCATCGAAAGAAACGGTCACGAAAAACAAACGGGAATTCAAATCATCAAAAGACTTCTAGACGATGGTTTGATTCAAGAAACCGTTGATGAAAATGACAAACGTGCCAAAAGATTGACTTTGACCAAAAAAGGAGAAGAAGCCTTCCATCAATCGGTAGAAAAAGTCAATACGACTTCTAAAATTCTTTCGGCAAACCTTAAAAATGATGAAAAAACAAAATTGCTGGAATTACTGAAAAAAGTAAATGATTTTCATTACACTTTGTACACAGAACACAAAAATTCTGAGATTAAAGAACTCCTTCATTTGATAGAATAAGCATGGATAAAATATCTATTTTTTGGTTCAGACGAGACCTTCGTTTAAAAGACAATCACGGATTATATCAAGCATTAGAATCGGGAAAAAAGGTTCTGCCGATTTTTATTTTTGACGAAGATATTTTAGATTTATTAGAAAATAAGTCGGATAAGAGAGTTGATTTCATTGTACATGCTTTACAAACCCTAAATTCTTTTCTAAAATCAAAGAATAAAGGCATCAAAATCTTCAAAGGAAAACCTCTTGAAATTTATAAAAAACTCACTGAAAACTATGAAATAGAAACCGTTTATTGCAATGAAGATTATGAACCTTACGCAATAAAAAGAGACCAAGAAATTGCCGATTTTTTGGCTTCAAAAAATATCGCTTTTCACCCATTTAAAGACCAAGTTATCTTTCACAAAGACGAAATTGTAAAAGCCGATAAAAAACCTTACACAGTTTATACTCCATATTCAAAACTTTGGCTCAATGAATTTCAAAAATTTGATTTACAAGGATTTCCATCAGAAAAAAAACTAGATCATTTATTAGAAATTCCTTTTGAGGAGTTCAAAATTGAAGATATTGGTTTTCAAAAAACAGATTTAACATTTGAAGTTCCAGAAGCAGATCTTCATATCATCAAAACCTATGAAGAAACTCGAAATTTCCCTGCGGTAAAAGGAACTACACAACTGGGTGTTCATCTGAGATTTGGAACCATTAGCGTGAGAAAATTAGCCAAAATTGCCAAAGAAAATAACCTTACTTTCTTGAAAGAATTGATTTGGAGAGAATTTTTCATGCAGATTTTGTATCATTTTCCGAAAGTGGTCAATCATTCTTTCAAGTCAAAATATGATGCGATTCCCTGGGAAAATAATCCTGAATTTCTAGAAAAATGGAAAGCTGGAAAAACAGGATTTCCTCTTGTAGATGCGGGAATGCGTGAACTGAATACTACTGGTTTTATGCACAATAGAGTGAGAATGATTACAGCGAGTTTCCTCATCAAACATTTGCTTACCGACTGGCGAATTGGCGAAGCTTACTTTGCGGAAAAATTAATGGATTACGATTTAAGTGCGAATAATGGAAACTGGCAATGGTGCGCAAGTTCTGGTTGTGATGCCGCTCCATATTTTAGAATTTTTAATCCAGAGGAACAACAGAAAAAATTCGATCCTGATTTTAAATATATTAAAAAATGGATTCCTGAATTTGGAACGAAATACTATCCAAAACCTATCGTAGAGCATAAAAAAGCCAGAGAAAAAGTACTGAAAGTGTACAAAGAAGCTCTAGATAATTTAGACTAAAATTCTTAAACTTTTTGGGAGCACTTTTACTTTAACTGGAGATGAAATTTGGTTAAACTCGCCGTCGAGATGCCACAAATCTGAATCTACAGAAAACTCAATTTCTGGAACCGATAAATAATGAATGTACTGATTGGAAACCAATTTTTTGGTAAACATTCTGTAGGCAAAAACGCCAGAATGAGTGAAAGGAAACTTCTTTACCAAAGCAATTTCTAACAAGCCATCACTTTTACTTGCATGAGGAGCAATGTAGGCATTATTTCCGAATTGTCGCGTGTTTGCAACGTTGAGCATCAAATATTTTCCGTCAAATTTTTTATATTTTTCTTCGAATTTGATGGAAATTGGTTGGTATTTAAAAAAAGTCTGGATAGAAGTTTTGATATAATTTTTAAAACCTCTGGAAGTTTTCTCAAAAGCTTCAATAACCGCTCCATCAAATCCTACTCCAGCTACATTAATCGAAAATCTTTCGTTTACTGTAAACGTATCAATTTCTTTAAAATTTTTCTTTTGAATTTTCGCTAAAAGTTCGTCTAAATTTTCAGAAAACTTGGTTTCATTAGAGAAACCGTTACCACTTCCTGCTGGGAAAATCCCGAGAATTTTATCCGTGTGAATTAAATTTTTCGCAACCGTAGAAATGGTTCCATCACCACCAATGGCAACGAAAATGTCTACTTTTTCAAAATTTTCTTTGATGAAATTTTCAGTATCTTGAATGGATTTTGAAATTAAATACAACGGATTTTCAACCTTTGCTTGTAAAGAATTAAGAAAAGGCTGATAATTTTTCTTTGCAGAAAAAGGATTGATGATAAATGCTACATTTTGCATGGGTGCAAAAGTACGGAATTATACCGATTAGTAATTTATAATTATTTAATTAAAATTAAATCAATAAATTATCTATCGGCATAAAACCAAGTCAAATCTCATTGTATAATTGATTTGGTTTTATTTAATGTTATTCCTCGAAATAAATTCTGGTTTTAAATAAGCTTTCAACTCAGAAAGTGGAATAGAAATTTCCACTACTCCTGCTGCATAAGCTGTAATTTCGTATTGATTGTACACAAAAGTGATGTTTTGGGAATCAAAATAGAAATTGTTATTTACGGGAATTTTATCAACTAAAAGCATTTCTTTTTGGTCTGGATTTTTAAAATTTTTCATTAAAATTTTATTCCAATCTACTTTATTGATATCCATAAAAATATCAGAAAGTTGAATTACTGTATTAGTTTTTAAGTCAAAATTTTTGAACAATATATTATAGTAACCATGCGCTCCACCAGAAAAGCCATCATTTTCATAGGAAATAGTAAGAACATCATTTTGATTAGAGAAGACCTTCATATAGGAATTTTCATCCCAAGTTTGTTCGTAACCTGATTGAAATTCTAAGGAATTCTCTTGACCTTGAGAAAAATAAGCTTCTTTTTGATTTACCAATTCTTTCTGTAATTTTTCTTTAGAATAAGCCTCTAATCTGATTCCTGATGGACTATAAATGCTGTCTAACAAAGTTTTATTATGAAGCGTAGGAAATAACAAAATGGTAGAAGAAGTTCTTAATTTCAAAGTTTTTGCTACAGAAATAGAATCTTGCAATTGAAGAGAATCTACTGCAAAAGGTAAATTTTCAGAAGCCAATTCATTGGAATTTTCTGGAATAATTCCTTTATTTCCAGTGGTTTTTGGGCTGCAAGAAAAGAGTACGAAAGCAGTAGCTAAAGCTAGAAAAACGGTTTTCATGGAATTCATATTTGTGAACTTAAATATAGCAAAAAACCGTCCAAAGATTGAACGGTTTTGAATTTATTGATAAAATATTGATTTTAAGCGTCAATATTTGCATAGATTGCATTCTTCTCGATGAATTCTCTTCTTGGTGGCACTTCGTCGCCCATTAACATAGAGAATACGTTATCTGCTTCTGCAAGGCTTTCTATGGTTACTTGTTTTAAGATTCTGTTTTCAGGATTTAAAGTCGTTTCCCATAACTGTTCTGGGTTCATTTCCCCAAGACCTTTGTAACGCTGTACTTCTACTCCTTTTCCATCTGGAGCCATTTCTAATGTTTTTGCTTCTCTTTCTTTCTCGTTGTAAGCATACATTTTTTTGTTTCCTTTTTTCAATAAATATAAAGGAGGTTGTGCAATGTAAATGTATCCTTGCTCGATCAGTTCTTTCATATATCTAAAGAAGAACGTAAGAATCAACGTAGAAATGTGGGAACCATCAATATCAGCATCGGTCATGATTACGATTTTGTGATATCTTAGTTTTGCCAAATTCAAAGCTTTAGAATCTTCTTCAGTTCCTACAGAAACACCAAGTGCAGTATAAATATTCTTGATATCGTCATTATCATATACTTTGTGAAGCATAGATTTTTCTACGTTCAAGATTTTACCTCTCAATGGAAGAATCGCTTGGAAATGTCTATCTCTACCTTGTTTAGCAGTTCCACCTGCAGAATCTCCCTCTACTAAGAATATTTCTGAAATTTCTGGATCTTTAGAAGAACAGTCAGATAATTTTCCTGGTAAACCAGAACCTCCCATTGGAGATTTTCTCTGAACCATTTCACGAGCTTTTTTCGCAGCTTGTCTTGCTTTTGCAGCTAGAACTACTTTTTGTACGATTTGCTTCGCTTCATTAGGGTTTTCTTCTAAGAAATTGGTAAGCATTTCGCCTACAATTTTATCTACAGCACCAGAAACTTCTGAGTTTCCTAATTTGGTTTTGGTTTGCCCTTCGAACTGAGGCTCCATTACTTTTACTGAGATAATCGCTGTAAGACCTTCTCTAAAGTCATCACCCGTAATTTCTACTTTTTCTTTTGCAGGAAGACCTAGTTCATCAGCATATTTCTTTAAAGTTCTAGTAAGAGCTCTTCTGAAACCTGCTAAATGCGTTCCACCTTCGTGCGTATTAATATTATTTACATAAGAGTGTAAATTCTCGTTGAATGAAGTATTGTAACGCATCGCTACTTCTACTGGAATATCATCACGTTCTCCTTCCATGAAGATTACGTGTTCCATGATTGATTCACGGTTTCCATCAATGTAGGCAACAAACTCTTTAAGACCACCTTCTGAATGGAACGTTTCAGTTGGGAAACTTCCATCTTCATTTTTTCTTCTTTCGTCTGTTAAAGTAATAGTAATTCCTTTATTGAGGAACGCCAATTCTCTTAATCTAGCAGCTAAAGTATCATAATTGTACACCAATTCTTGGAAAATGCTTCCATCTGGTTGAAAGAAAACTTCAGTTCCTGTAGAAGTAGAAGTGCCTATTTCTTGTACATCTGCTAATGCTTTTCCTTGAGAATATTTTTGTTGGTATAATTTTCCGTTTCTAGAAACAGTAGCGATAAGTGAAGTAGAAAGTGCGTTCACACAAGAAACCCCAACTCCGTGAAGACCACCAGAAACTTTGTAAGAATCTTTGTCAAACTTACCACCTGCACCAATTTTGGTCATTACTACTTCTAGCGCAGATTTTTGTTCTTTTTGGTGAAAGTCTACAGGAATACCTCTACCATTATCTTTTACAGAAATTCCGTCTCCTTCGTGGATGGTTACTGCAATGGTATCACAATGACCTGCCAAAGCTTCGTCAATAGAGTTATCAACTACCTCATAAACCAAGTGATGCAAACCTCTAACACCTACATCACCAATGTACATAGAAGGTCTAAGACGTACGTGTTCTATTCCTTCTAATGCCTGAATACTGTCTGCTGTATATTGTTTTTGACTCATATTTTTTGCTCTCTGCTTTCAGCTTTTTGCCTTCAGCAAATTAAAATTAATATTATTTTTTTTGAAATTTTTCTTTTTTCAAAGACTTACAAATATCGTAAAAATTAGTGAGATATGAAAGAAAAAACGGCTTTAAAAATCATAAAAAGTTATCAACATTAACACAAAATTCCCTTGCAAAGTTCATTCAATTTCCCCCAAATAAAAAAGCGAACTAAAGTCCGCTTTTATCAATTGTATTTATATAGTTTTACACTAATTTCATTAACAAATCATCATCTGTTTTCTCTACTTTCACTACATTCAGTTTGGTAAGGTTTTTAGAGGTTTTGTCCCATTTTTTTCCTGAAAATTGAGATTGCGTTTTTACCTCAGCTAAACTCATTTCACCTCCATTTTTTTCTAAAATCTCAATGATAATTTTATCATCTTCATTCAATTCTACTTTTGGAACCGCTTTTTCTGGTCTCATTTGCGGAAAGAACAATACTTCTTGAATAGATGCATTATTGGTCAAGAACATAATTAATCTATCCATACCAATTCCCAAACCTGAAGTTGGTGGCATTCCATATTCTAACGCTCTTAAGAAATCTTGGTCTATGAACATTGCCTCGTCATCACCACGCTCAGAAAGCGCCATTTGAGACTCGAAACGTTCTCTTTGATCAATTGGATCATTCAACTCTGAATATGCATTGGCAATTTCTTTACCACAAACCATTAATTCAAAACGTTCGGTAAGACCTTCTTTGCTTCTGTGTTTTTTAGTTAAAGGCGACATTTCGATTGGATAATCGGTAATGAAAGTTGGCTGAATAAAGTTTCCTTCGCATTTTTCTCCGAAAATCTCATCAATTAATTTTCCTTTACCCATCGTTTCATCTACTTCAATCCCGATAGATTTTGCAAAATCACGCAATTCATCTTCGTTTTTTCCAGTAATATCAAAACCCGTGAATTTCTGAATCGCTTCCGTCATCGAAACTCTTGGATATGGAGCTTTCCAATTGATGGTATGTTCACCAAACTGAGATTCTGGAGTTCCGTTAACAGAAACCGCACAGAATTCTAACAATTTCTCAGTGAAATCCATCATCCAGTTGTAATCTTTGTACGCCACATAAATTTCCATCGCGGTAAACTCTGGATTGTGCGTTCTATCCATTCCTTCGTTACGGAAATTTTTAGAAAATTCATAAACCCCATCAAAACCACCTACGATTAATCTTTTCAGATATAATTCGTTTGCAATTCTCATGTACAATGGAATATCTAGTGCATTATGATGCGTAATGAAAGGTCTTGCAGCAGCTCCACCAGGAATTGCCTGCAAAATAGGCGTTTCAACTTCGAAATAACCGGCATTATTGAAAAACTCACGCATTGCATTGAACAACTTGGTTCTCTTTACGAAAATTTCTTTTACGTGAGGATTCACCGTCAAATCTACATAACGCTGTCTGTATCTAAGTTCTGGGTCATTAAAAGCATCATGAATTACTCCATTTTCATCAGTTCTAGGTTGAGGAAGCGGACGAAGTGCTTTGGTTAATAACGTAAAGTTTTTCACCATTACCGTCATTTCTCCCACTTGAGTTTTAAACAATTCTCCTTCTACACCGATGATATCACCAATATCTAAAAGATGTTTATAAACTTCATTATAAAGCGTTTTATCTTCGCCAGTACAGATTTCATCACGATTAAAATACACCTGAATTCTGCCTTCAGAATCCTGTAATTCTGCGAAAGAAGCCTTCCCTTGAATTCTTCTAGACATTAATCTACCTGCGATTTTCACTTTTTTTCCTTCAGCAAAATCGTTCTTGATAGACTTAGTAGTATCCGTAATTTTATATTCATCTGCTGGGAATGCGTTTATTCCCATTTCGGTCAGTTTCTGTAATTTCTCTCTTCTGATGATTTCCTGTTCTGATAAAGACATTGTTTTTCAATTTTTTGGAATTGCAAAAATAAGGATTTTTTTACGAATTTTTAAATTTCTTAAAAATTAGCTTGGTCAAGAAAAAAGCAACCCAAAAAGGTTGCCTTCTGTTAAAATCACAATTGGTACAATTGTTTATTTTTTTAAGGTAAGAATATATTTCACCATTTTTTTAGCATTTTCTTTATCCATTCCAGCGTGAGCAGACATAGGAACTTCTCCCCAAACTCCACTACCACCGTTAATGATTTTATCTGCTAACATATCAATATCTGCTTCAGTATATTTTGCCGCTACTTCTTGATAAGAAGGGCCTACTAATTTAGCATCTTCTTTGTGACAAGTAAGACAATCTGAACCTGCGATTAATGCTTTACCTTCTTCTTCAGGAGTTGCAGCAGCTGTAGCAGCAGTTTGTTCTGTAGGTTCTGGCAACATTACATTGGTTTCTTTTACTGGCTCTTCTTTTTTAGAACAAGAAACCGCTACTAATGCACCGAAAGCTAGTGTTAAAATTACTCTTTTCATAGATATAATATTTTATTTATTTTAATTTTTTCAAATTTAGTGAATAAAGCCTTCTCTTTTTTCAAAATGCTAAAAATCATATCATATTTTTTTAAAATTTATTCAAAGCATAATTATTAAAAAAAACTTATTTTTGTGAACCAAAAATTAGAAATGAACGCTTCACAAAACAAAAAAATAAAATTCGAAGAACTGGGTCTTAAAAATTATCTTGAGGCTTTTGAATATCAACAATCTTTAATGGATGAAATCATTGCCATTAAAATCAAAAACAGAGAAAACGAAGACCAAGAACCCGAAACTACTCCTAATTATTTACTGTTTGTAGAACACCCACATGTTTACACTTTAGGAAAATCTGGTGATGAGCACAATATGCTAGCTAATGAGAGCAAACTGAAAGAAATAGACGCTACTTTCGTAAAAACCAATCGCGGTGGAGACATTACCTATCATGGTTTTGGTCAACTTGTAGGGTATCCGATTTTGGATTTAGACAACTTCAAATCAGATATTCATTTATATATGAGAAATCTGGAAGAAGTAATCATCAGAACCATTGCAGAATATGGTTTAAAAGGCGAAAGAAGTGTGGGCGAAACTGGAGTCTGGTTAGATGTAGGAAAACCTTATGCTAGAAAAATTTGTGCATTGGGCGTTAAAACTTCAAAATGGGTGACTATGCACGGTTTTGCCATCAATATCAATACAGACTTACGATATTTCGAATACATTATTCCTTGCGGAATTAAGGACAAAGCCGTTACTTCTCTAAAACGTGAACTAGAAAGAGAATTTACAACGACAGAAGTGGAAGAAGTAAAAGAAAAAATAAAGAAACATTTTCAAGATGTTTTCGAAGCGGAACTTTTTTAAGTTTCGCTTTTTCTTTTTAAAAAATTTTCGTTCCTCTGTAAACCTCCGTTTGAGATTCCATCAGCGGAGCTGCGTTTTGTCTAAAAGTAAAAAGATGCTCCGTTCCTGCATGTAAATGATGATGTTCTTCAGTTTCCCAAAGTTCAATTAAGAAAAAAGTACCTTTATTTTCTCGGTCTTCTACCAAATCATATTGCAAGCAACCTTCTTCTTTTCTGGTTTCTATTACTAACTTTTTTAATAGTTCTATCGCATCAAAAAGATGATTTTCTTTGAATCTGAATAATGCTACAATGTGTAAATTCATAACTGACTGTAATTTCTAAAACAAAAGTATTGATTTTTAAAAGCACATCAGAAATAAATTTCTGAAAGTTTCTCAGAATCCTAAAATTTTCCCATTAGAAAATTCATAAAAAAAGTATCTAATTTTTATTAATTCGTAATTCCAAAAAATTTTTATCTTTGTGAAAATTCAAAAAGTAAAATGGCAGAATACAAATTAATCCTTCCAAGCATGGGAGAAGGCGTGATGGAAGCTACTATTATCAGTTGGTTATACAATGAAGGCGACACCGTAAATGAAGATGATTCTGTTGTAGAAATTGCTACCGACAAAGTAGACTCTGATGTTCCTACACCAGTTTCTGGGAAAATTGTAAAAATTTTAAAACATAAAGACGAAGTTGCTAAAATTGGTGAAGCAATCGCTATTTTAGACATTTCGACTCCGCTCAATAGAACAGCAGGAGAAGGAGAAGCTGCACCAGTTGCAGAAACTCCGAAAGCAGAAGAGCCTAAAACTGAAGTTCCTGCTGCAGAAGTAGTAAAAGAATTAGAAAAACCTTTAGCTACCACTTCTACTCCTCAAGAATTTTCGGAAGATGCATATCTTTCTCCACTCGTAAAATCTATTGCTCAAGAAGAAAACATCTCTGAAGCAGAACTTAAAACCATTAAAGGTTCTGGTTTAGAAGGCAGAATTACCAAAGAAGACATTTTGGCTTTTGTAAAAAATAGAAGTGATGAAAAGGTTGAGGCAAAGGTAAAGGTTGAGGAAATTTCTCCATCTCTCCAACTCTCCAATTCTCCCACTCCAACTCTCCCACTTTCTACAAATGAAGGTGACGAAATTATCCCAATGGATAGAGTAAGAAAAATCATTGCAGATGCTATGGTTAATTCTAAGAGAACTTCACCGCACGTTACTTCTTTCATAGAAACAGACGTAACAAACGTTGTAAAATGGAGAGCAAAACACAAAGACGCCTTCGAAAAAAGAGAAGGTCAAAAACTTACTTTTATGCCAATTTTTGTAAAAGCGGTAGTAAAAGCCATTCAAGATTTTCCATTAATTAACATTTCAGTCGATGGTGACAAAATCATCAAAAAGAAAAACATTAATATTGGTATGGCAACTGCTTTACCAGACGGAAATCTCATTGTTCCTGTCATTAAAAATGCAGACCAACTTTCGCTTTCAGGTTTAGCAAAAGCAATTAACGATTTAGCGTACAGAGCAAGAAACAAAAAACTGAAACCAGAAGATACGCAAGGTGCTACTTACACCATTTCTAACATTGGAAGTTTCGGAAATTTAATGGGAACTCCTATCATCCCACAGCCGCAAGTGGCGATTTTGGCAATTGGCGCCATTGTAAAAAAACCAGCAGTTTTAGAAACCACAGACGGAGACGTAATCGCGATTCGTCAACTGATGTTTATGAGTCATTCTTACGACCATCGAGTTGTGGACGGAAGCTTGGGCGGAATGTTCCTAAAACACGTACACGATTATCTCCAAAATTGGGATATGAATACAGAAATTTAATTTTACACCTTCATTGCGAGGAACGAAGCAAAGCAATCCATTTATAAAACTAAACCTTCGAAATTTTTCGGAGGTTTTTTTTGTAGCTATTTCCCGCTTTTCGCTATATCTTTTTCTTGCCCTAGCTTATTCCTTTTCAAGAAAAAGGATGCCGCTACAATCGGGGCTAGTTACGTTTTCGTCAAAAAATTACTATTTTTGAAAAAAACAACCAATGAACATCTATCAAAAACCATATCATTATCTAATAACTCAACAAGAAGAAAAAACATTACAAGAAATAATTACTGAACTTTCTGATGAGCACATTCTATCTTTTGATAACAATCCTACTCTTGATTTTAAAAAATTTGAAACATTTTCACATTACTCAGATATAAAAATACTTTGCTCAATTAATTTTAATTCTCAATTTCAAGTCCTAATCATCAATATTGAACATCATTTCATTGGCGGAAGACACGGAGATTCTATACATAACGAAAATCAAATATTAGGAATTAAAATGCTAGAGAAAGATTATGGAAGAATATTGATTCGTGAAGAAAATGTTTTTGATAAAATCTTAGAAATATTGATTAAAACAGAAATAGATTTCAAAGATGACAAAGAATTTAGTAATAGATTCTTTGTTCTTGCAGATAATGAAAACAACGCAAAACAATTTCTAAATTCAGAAGTCAGAAAAAATTTTAATTCAATTCCTAAGAAAGAAAATTTCACCATCGAAATTTTCAATAATGAATTAATAATCAGTAATAAAAAAACATTTAATAAAATAAATTTCAATCAAATAATTAATTTTTTAAAAAACAATTTTTAAATCATGTCCAACTTCCAAATCCGAAAAGCAACACCAGAAGATACACCAACCATCTTCAATTTAATTTACAAACTCGCTGTTTATGAAAAACTTGAAAACGATGTAATCACCACTGTAGAAGAACTCCGCACCAATATTTTTGAAAAAAATTACGCCGAGGTAATCATTGCCGAGGAAGACGAAAAACCTGTTGGTTTTGCACTTTATTTTCACAATTTTTCTACGTTTGTTGGCAAACCTGGTATTTATTTAGAAGACCTTTTTGTAGAACCAGAAATGCGAGGAAAAGGTTATGGAAAAGCACTTTTAGTAGAATTGGCAAAAATCGCCAAAGAAAGAAATTGTGGCAGATTAGAGTGGAGCGTTCTAGATTGGAACACACCTTCCATAGAATTCTATAAATCTCTTGGCGCAAAACCAATGGATGAATGGACGGTTTTCCGCCTAGACAAAGAAGGAATAGAAAATCTAGCAAAATAAACTAGAAGTACGAAGTTGGAAGTAAAAAGTACGAAGTAAAAAGTTGGAGGTTAGAAGTTCAAAATTGCAACTAATAATCAAACTATTTCAAACCACTTCAAACAAATTACTGCATTAATATTGTGTACTTTAAAAAGTTTCACTAATTTTGCACCTCGAAATAATTAACAAATATTTTTAACATTATGAACAATTACGAAACTGTTTTCATTTTAACTCCCGTTCTATCTGACGCACAGGTGGAGGAAGCAGTAAAAAAATTCGAAGACTTTTTGAAAGAGCACAATTGCGAAATCGTTACCAGAGAAAACTGGGGTCTTAAAAAATTAGCTTATCCTATTCAATTAAAAAAGAATGGATTCTACACTTTGATCGAATTCAAAGGTGAAGGTACTGTAGTAGCAGGTCTTGAAACTGCTTTCAAACGTGACGAGAGAGTTATCCGTTACTTAACAACTAAGCTTGACAAACATGCAGTAGAATATGCTGTAACAAGAAGAGCTAAGTTAAAAACTTCTAAAGCTTAATTTCTAACCCTTAAAAATTTAAAAAAATGGCAATCGACGAAATGGCAAAACAAGCCTCAGCAGGCGGTGAATCTGAAGTAAAATTTCTTACTCCACTAGATATTACTACAAAATCTGAAAAAAAATATTGTAGATTCAAAAAATTCGGAATTAAGCACGTAGATTATAAAGATGCTGATTTCTTATTACAATTTGTAAACGAACAAGGTAAAATCTTACCAAGAAGATACACAGGTACTTCTCTTAAATATCAGAGAAAAGTTTCTGCAGCTATCAAAAGAGCTAGACACTTAGCTTTAATGCCTTACGTAGCAGATTTATTAAAATAATTATTTAACAAAAATAAATTGTTGGTTTTAGTCTATTCTAAACCTAACTTTTTAATTAAAAAAAGGACAACAACATGGAAATTATCCTAAAAAAAGACGTAGAAAACTTAGGTCTTGAGTTTGATACTGTAAACGTAAAACCTGGTTATGCTAGAAATTTCTTAATTCCTCAAGGTTTTGCACTTCTTGCTACTCCTAAAAACAAAGCAGCTCTAGAAGCTACTTTAGAAGCTAGAAAAGAAGAAGAAGCTAAATTAGTAGCTGCAGCTACTGCAATTGTTGAAAAACTAAAAGCTACTCCTGTTACTATTACTGCTAAAGCTGGTACAGGTGATAAACTTTTCGGTTCTATCAATAATGCAAACTTAGCAGAAGCTCTTGCTAAAGCTGGTGTAGAAGTTGATAAAAAATACATCAAAATCCCTGGTAATACAATCAAGAGAACTGGTAAATTCTCTGCTAAAGTAAGACCACACAGAAACGTAGAATACGAATATGAATTCGAAGTTGTTTCTGATGTAGCAACTGAAGAAGCAAACACTGAAGCTTAAAATTCAGACTTATAAATATTAAGAACGCTCTCAAAATTTTGAGAGCGTTTTTTTATGCTTTTCATTTCACAAATAGATAATTTATCTAGACTTTATTAAAAATTTGGCAATTTATAAATTGTTGCTCTCATCACATTTGATTATTTTTGAGTTTAAACATTCCTTATGAGTTTCAACACCGAAAATCTTGATAAAGAAACACTACTCCACCTTTATAAAGCAATGGTTTTACCCAGAACCATAGAGGAAAAAATGCTCATTGCTTTGCGCCAAGGTAAAATTTCGAAATGGTTTTCTAGTTGGGGACAAGAAGCCACTTCTGTAGGTTCTGCTCTTGCGATGAACAAAGAAGAATACATCTTGACCATGCATAGAAATTTAGGTGTTTTTACTTCAAGGGAAATTCCATTGGATAGACTTTTTTCTCAGTTTCAAGGAAAAATGAATGGTTTCACCAAAGGAAGAGACAGAAGTTTTCATTTTGGAACTCAGGAATTCAAAATTGTGGGAATGATTTCTCATTTGGGTTCGCAAATGGGAGTTGCAGACGGAATTGCTCTTTCTCATTTATTAAATCAAGAAGAAAAATGCACACTGGTTTACACTGGTGATGGTGGCGCTTCTGAAGGTGATTTCCACGAAGCTGTAAATACCGCTGCAGTTTGGAATTTGCCTGTCATCATCGTCGTTGAAAATAATCAGTGGGGACTTTCTACACCTTCTCGTGAACAGTTTAGATGCAAATCATTCGCAGACAAAGGAATTGGCTACGGAATAGAAGCCCATTCTATTAATGGAAATAACATTCTGGAAGTTTACCAGACTTTTAAAAATTTAGCAGAAAGCATCAGAAAAAATCCTAGACCTGTTTTAGTAGAGTGCAATACTTTTAGACTCAGAGGTCATGAAGAAGCTTCCGGAACGGCCTATTATCCAGAAGGAATGATTGAAGAATGGACAAAACAAGACCCAATTGCTAACTATGAACAATTCTTACTTTCTGAAGGAATTTTAACTCAAAATTTAATTGAAGAAATAAAAGAATCCTATAAAAAACAAGTAGACGAAGCACTTGACCAAACCATTGCAGAACCAGAAATCATTCCCAATAAAAAAACAGAATTAGAAGATGTTTACGCACCTTTTGATAATCACGAAATCTTACCACAAAAATTACAAAACAGAGAAATCAGATTCATTGATGCGATTTCTGAAGCCATAGAAATTTCCATGAAAAACCATCCGAATTTGGTTTTAATGGGACAAGACATTGCAGAATACGGTGGCGCTTTTAAAATCACAGAAGGTTTTGTTGAAAAATTTGGCAAAAAAAGAGTGAGAAATACACCATTGTGCGAAGCTGCAATTGTAGGTTCTGGTTTGGGACTCAGCATTAATGGCTACAAATCTATGGTAGAAATGCAGTTCGCAGATTTTGTAACGGAAGGCTTCAATCAAATCATCAATAACTTGGCAAAAACCCATTACAGATGGAACCAAAATGCTGATGTAGTGGTAAGAATGCCAACTGGAGCAGGAACTGGAGCGGGACCTTTTCACTCTCAAAGCAATGAAGCTTGGTTTACCAAAACTCCAGGACTAAAAATTGCCTATCCTGCGTTTCCAGATGACGCAAAAGGTTTATTGATTCAAAGTTTTGAAGATCCAAATCCAGTATTGTTTTTCGAACATAAAAAATTATACAGAAGTCTGAAAGGCAAAGTACCTGAAGGTTTCTACACTACTCCATTTGGTAAAGCCAGAACAGTGAAAGAAGGTAATGAACTTACGATTATTACTTATGGTTTAGGAGTTCACATTGCCTTAGAATTTGCAGAAAAAAATCCTGAAATTTCTTTAGAAATTGTTGATTTAAGAACGTTGATTCCACTCGATACAGAAACCATTTACGAATCTGTGAAAAAATGCAATAAAGTGATTATTTTGCATGAAGATACTTTAACTTGTGGTTTCGGAGCGGAACTTTCTGCATTAATTTCTGAACATTGTTTTGAGGATTTAGACGCTCCTATTTTACGTGTAGCTTCTATGGATACACCAATTCCATTCAACAAAAAGCTAGAAGACCAATTTATGCCCAATGAAGAATTGGCAGAAGCTGTTGATAAAATTTTGAAATATTGAGAAGCTAGAAGTTGGATGTTGGATGTTGAAACTCGGAACTGTTTTGCGTGAGCGATTGCAGCGAAAATCCCGCAGTGAAAATGGCGCGAGCGAAGCGAGCGTTAGTTTTCACGAGGAATTGCAGCGAAAAGCGCGGTATTTTTTGCATGGAAAAAGCAAAGGAAAAAAATACACGCCAAAAAAAATGTAACTTTGGCTTGATATTTGAAAACTTCTCTTAAAAAAAATATTATGAAAAAATATATTTTAGCAGCAGGATTAGCATTAGGTTCGGTGGGAATTATTACCACTACCACGCAATCTTGTATGACAATTGCCACTACAGTAGGACTTTCGGTTCTTAAAAAGATTTTAATCGGTGGCGTTTCTAAAGGTTTAGGAATTTTTAAAGATAAAAATAGTTTCTTGGGCAATGAATTGATTAATGCTGCACTTCCACAACAGCTGAAAGACATTAATTCTACCCTAGAAAAATTAGGATTAAGCAATTTGGTTCAGAAGGAAAAAGGCTACATTGCAGATGCTGCAGCATTTGTTGCTCCGATTGCAGAACCTATTTTAATCAATGCGATTAATGATATGACTTCGGCAGAAGCTCAACAAATTGCACAAGGTGGAAGTGGCGCTGCAACTGCTTATCTTAAACAAAAAACCAGTGCACAACTCATGGCTGCAATTGCACCAAAAGTAGATGCGAAACTCAATGAATACGGTATTGTAAGAAGTGTAAATCTTGCTTTACAAGGAAATAATTTGCTTGGAGGTTTATTAGGAAACCAAAATTCTAATTCTTCGGCAAGTTTGAGTCTGAGCAATTTAGCGGCTGAACAAATGGTGAATGGACTGTTCAATATTGTTGAAAATTACGAAAAAACAAATCCAGAAAATCCTATGAATATTCTGAAATAGAGGTTTTCATCACAATAATATGTAAAATCAATTGCGAGCTATTGCAATTGATTTTTTTGTGCATTACTTTTGACAAAATTTAAAGCACAATGACGGCAAAAGAGCAAGGAAAAAGGCTTCTGAAGTATATAACTAAAGAAAGAAAAGATGTTCTGAATATTTACTTTTATGCCATATTAAGTGGTCTGGTTCAGTTGAGTTTACCACTAGGAATACAAGCCATCATCAGTTTTGCGATGGGTGCAACAATGGTGACTTCTATTTATATTCTCATTGCATTTGTAGTTCTTGGAACTTGGTTAGTAGGATTTTTCAGGGTGAAAGTAATGGAAATCATTGAAAAAATTCAACAAAAAATATTCGTAGAATATGCCATCTCTTTTTCGGAAACTTTACCAAAAATAAAACTCGAAAAGACCAATCAATATTACTTACCAGAACTTATCAATCGTTTTTTTGACACCCAAAATTTACAAAAAGGAATTTCTAAAATTCTCCTTGAAATCCCTACCGCTATTATTCATATTTTATTTGGGATTATTCTCCTCTCTTTTTATCATCCATGGTTTTTAGCTTTTGGCGGAATTGTATTGGTAGGAGTCGTTTTGATTTTTAATTATACTTCAGAAAAGGGGATAGAAACAAGTTTAATCGAAAGTGATAAGAAATATTTTGTCGCATCTTGGTTAGAAGATATTGCCAGTTCGGTGAAATCTTTCAAAGCTAATAAACATACCAACCTTCACCTTAGAGAAACGGATGACAGACTTCTGGATTATCTAAGTTACAGAACGCATCATTTCAAAGTTCTATTATTTCAATATAAAACCATTATTTTCTTCAAAGTTTTGATTACACTGGTTATGTTAGTAATCGGAACCTATTTATTGGTCAACCAAAAGCTAAACATTGGCGCGTTTATCGCTGCTGAAATTGTAGTGCTTACCATTTTAACCGCCGTAGAAAAACTCATTAAAAGTTTAGAAAGTTATTATGATGTCATTACGGCGCTCAGCAAACTTTCGAAGGTTACCGATTTACCACAAGAAAATGAAACAAGCGATATTATCCATATCAAAGATGATATTCAATCTATTGAATTTAAAAATGTTTCTTTTGGTTTTGGAGATGAAGATATTCTGAAAAATTTAAATTTCAAAGTTCAACCAAGCAGCATCAATGTGATTTCGGGAGAGCTTTCTTCAGGTAAATCTTTGCTTATCAATCTGATGTCTGGTATTTACGCCCCTACTTCTGGACATATTTTATACAATAATGTTTCTTCTAAAAATTTAACTCAAGACCAAATCAGAAGAGGAATCAGTATTCACACAGATGATATAGATGTTTTCAAAGGAACAGTACTGGAAAATATTCAACTGGGAAATGAAAAAATAACCGTAGAAAAAATTAATCATATTGCTCAAAAAATAGGAATTGATGATTTCGGGACTAAGTTTACCAACGGATTTTTGACCAAAATTCAAGATGGAAACTCTCAACTTTCTTACAGCAATAAGAAAATAATCCTTCTGCTAAGAGCTCTTGCTACGGATAATAAAATCATCATTTTAGAAGATCCTTATGATGGACTTTCAAAAGAAATCAAAGAAAAAATGATAGCGTTTTTACAAGAATTAGCCAAGGAAAAAACCATTATTGTGGTTACTCAAGATGATGACTTTATCCAAAAAGCACATCAACATTTTCACATGATTAATGGCCTATTAGAAACTAAAAAATAAAACGATGCAACTCAAATCACTCGAAAATATTTATCATATCAATAAGAAATCAAATGTTGCCAAATGGTTTTTATTTACATTTTTAGCATTTGTTTTCATTATGTTTTTACCTTGGACTCAGAATATTAAAACTCAAGGGAATGTTTCTACTTTATATCAGGAACAAAGACCTCAAAAACTCAACTCTCCTATTCCTGGAAGAATTATCAAATGGTACGTAAAAAACGGAGATGTAGTCAAAAAAGGCGATACCATTCTTCAAATTTCTGAAATTAAAGACGATTATCTAGACCCACTTTTGGTAGAAAGAACTCAGGAACAAGTTCAAGCCAAAAAAGGGGTTAGAGAGTACTATAATGCCAAAATTTCTACAACAGAAAACCAAATTGCAGCGATTACTGCTGCTAAAGATTTAAAACTGAATCAAATTAAAATTAAAATTGCTCAGTTACAAAATAAGTTAAAAGCAGAACAAGCCGAACTTATCGCGGTAAACAATGAATTAAAAATTGCTCAAGACCAGCTTAATCGTCAGAATAAAATGTATGAAGAAGGTTTGGTTTCTCTTACTCAGTTGCAACAACGAAATGTAAGTTATCAAAATGCTCTAGCCAAGAAAACTTCTGCGGAAAACAAATTGGCACAAACTCAACAAGAAATCGCCGCGCAAAACATAGAACAAAACGCTGTTATTCAAGAATATACAGAAAAATTAAGTAAAACTGAAGGCGATCGTTTCCAAAGTATGGGACAAGTTGCAGGAAGCACTGGTGACATTGCAAAATTAGAAAATCAAGTGGCAACCTATAAAGTAAGAAAAGGTTTGTATTACATTTTGGCTACGCAAGACGGACAAATTACACAACTCACGAAAGCTGGAATTGGCGAAATTGTAAAAGATGCAGAAACCATCGGAATTATTGTTCCGAAAAAGATAGATTACATCGCAGAAATTTATGTAAAACCTGTAGACTTACCGCTGATTAGAGAAAATCAAAAGGTGATGCTCACTTTCGATGGATTTCCTGCGATTGTTTTCTCAGGTTGGCCTAATTCTAGCTACGGAACTTTTTCTGGTAAAATTATTGCCGTAGAAAATTCCATCAGTGAAAACGGTTTGTTTAAAGCGATTGTTGCCGAAGATAAAACTCAAAAAAGATGGCCACCCAACATGAAAATTGGAACAGGAGCCAGTGGAATTGCCATTCTGAATGATGTGCCGATTTGGTACGAAATATGGAGAAATATCAATGGTTTTCCGCCAGATTATTATCAAGTAAACACCCAAAAGAATGAGAAAAAATAAAATTTTATTGCTTATTTTTCTTTTCACGTCTTATCCTTTTTTCGCTCAAGATTCTATTGCTTTGAGCTATGAAAATTATATTTCTTGGGTTCAAAAAAACCATCCGATTATTAAAATTTCTGATTGGGAAAAAAATATTGCTCAGAATAATATTTTGAAAGCTAAAGCTTTACTTGACCCAAATATTTCAGCAAAAATTGGCGAGAAAAAAATAGACAACACGCTTTATTACAGTCAAAAAAACATAGAACTGAATCTACCAACTTGGTACGGAATAGATTTCAACATTGGCACCAATGATTTGACGGGAAATAAACTGAATAATGAAGAAACTAAAGGCGTTCTGAATCATGTAGGAATAAGCATTCCGCTTGCAAGAGATTTGGTTTACAATAAACGAAGAACCGCTATTCAGCAATCTAAAAATTTCAGCAAAATGACTTTTTACGAGCAAGAAATGCTCAAAAATGAAATCCTTTTGGAAGCTAATTTTAGCTTTTGGGAATGGGTAAAAAATTACGAAATTTTAGAATTGAACAAAAAAGTCCTAGACCTCAACAAAAAAAGATATCAATTGGTAAAAAAATCTTTTGAATTGGGAGAGAGACCAGCCATAGATACCGTAGAAGCTTTCGCGCAACTGCAAAGTTTCGAAGCCAAAACCATAGAATCTCAGAACAAGTATAACATTTCTACCATAGAACTTTCACAATTTCTTTGGAAAGAAAACGGTAAAAATTACAATCTTCCGCTGTTTACTAAACCAAGTGAACAACTGAATACACAGTTTACCCAAGATTATTTTATCATCACCGAGAAACTTTTACAAAATATTGATGCACAATATGCGCTGAATTATTATTTTGAAAAATCTAAATCTTTGGAACTGGAAAGGAAACTAAAATGGCAAAATTTTCTTCCTAAAATCAATTTCAACTACAATTTGTACAATAAAGAGTTTAAAAATCAGGACATTCTGCCACTTTTTGACAATAATTATCAATATGGTATAAAATTGGATTTACCCATATTCATGAGAGAAGCTCGTGCTGATTATCAAAACATTAAGCTGAAAATTCTCCAGAATAATGAGAATATAAAATTTAAAAATCAAGAATTAAAGACCAAAATACAGACTTACAATGCAGAAATGGGCAATTTCTTATCTTTAACTCAAAATAACGAATCGCTCATTGAGAATTATAAAAGGCTTTTAAAAGCCGAAGAAATAAAATTTTCTAATGGTGAAAGTTCACTTTTCTTAATTAACAGCAGAGAAAACAAACTATTAGAAACTCAAGAAAAATTTTTAGAACTGAAAGCCAAAACGATTAAAACTTATTTTAAATTGAACTGGCTGGAAAACAACACTTTAAAACAATGATAGAAGTAACAGGAAACGAACCATTTGATGAACAAGCAGAATTTTATGCTTCTTTAAAAATAAACTTAGAGAAAAATCACAATTTCCCTGAAGATTATCTTTATAAATTCATCATTGTCAATAATCAAGAAAAACTTACCGAAATTTATAAGGTTTTTGACGGCACCAAAAATACTTTTTCTACCAGAGAAAGCAGTAACGGAAAATACATCAGCATTTCCATACAATGTTTCGTACTCGATGCGGAACATGTTATCAGACTTTATCAAGAAGTTGCCAAAATTGAGGGCGTAATTATGTTGTAATAATGAAGGATGAAGGATGAAGGATGATGGATGATTTATAAATTTTGAAATTTAACTTATGAAAATTTTAGTAACAGGAGCCACTGGTTTAATCGGGAAATACTTAGTTCGAAAACTAAAAGAAATAGGTCATGAAATTGTAATTTTGACCAGAAAAAAAACGGGAAAACCTAATGAATTTCAATGGAATCCAGATCAAAATTTCATAGAAGATGCTGCTTTTGAAAACATAGAAGCTATTATTCATTTAGCAGGTGCTACCATTGCCAAAAGATGGACGAAAGAATATAAAAAAGAACTTTACAGCTCTAGAATTAATGCTGCTAATCTTCTCAAATCTTACTGCGAAAAGCATCAAATCAAACTAAAAAGTTTCATCTCAGCTTCTGGAATTAATTATTACGGAACTTTTACGAGTGATGAAATTCTCACTGAAAATTCGCCCATCAAAAAACTAGATTTTTTGGCAGAACTATCAGTGGATTGGGAAAAATCTGCCTATCAATTTTCTGAAATTGCAGAACGTGTGGTTTGCTTAAGAACAGCAATGGTTTTGGCAAAAGAAGGCGGAAGTTTTGTTCCATTGAAAAAATTAACAGATTTCAACTTGGCTTCACCTGTAGGAAAAGGTAAACAATGGATGAACTGGATTCATATAGAAGATTTGGCGAATATGTATGTAGAAGCGATAGAAAACCCTCAATACAATGGAAGTTACAACGCGGTAGCAGATGAAACAGTGACCAATGAAACTTTCATGAAAAGTATGGCTCAAAAATCAAACAAATTTTTCTTGCCCATTCCTATTCCAGAATTCATGATGAAACTGATTATGGGAGAAATGTCTACGATTATCTTAGATGGAAGCAGAGCGTCAAACGAGAAAATAAAATCAACAGGATTTACTTTTAAATACCCAGATTTAAATGCTGCTTTAGATGATTTAATTAACAAATAAAAAGTTTAGATAAAAAAAGCGAACTCTTGTGAGTTCGCTTTTTTGTTTATTTTTGACCCGTCCTAAAATAAGTTTACACCAAATAGACTTATTATGGAAAATCGAGAGAAGACAGTAGAAAAGCGTACACAACAAGATTACACAATGGCTTTTAAATTAGGTATTGTAAGCCGTGTAGAAAAGGGCGAATTCACTTACAAACAGGCACAGCAACATTACGGTATCCAAGGTAGAAGTACCGTTTTGGTTTGGCTCAGAAAATATGGTAATTTAGATTGGAGCAAACCCACCATTCATACCATGTTACAATCCAAAGAAACACCCGCCGAAAAGATTAAAAGATTAGAGAAAGAATTAGCTGATGAGAAACTAAAAACCAAAGTTCTCAATATGATGATTGATATCTCGGACAAGCAATACGGCACACAGATTCGAAAAAAGTTTACGCCCAAACAGTCAGACAACTCCAAGAAAAAGGATTGAGTTTATCCAAAATCTGCAGATTGTTTGGGATAAGCAGACAAGCCATTTACCAGCAGCGCCAAAGATTATGTGTTCGGGAAAAAGAATTGGAGAAAGTTAAACGATTTGTTGAGGAGATTCGTTTAGAACAGCCCAGAATAGGAACAAGAAAACTTTATTATTTGCTTAAAAATAAGTTCAAGCTTGAAAAGATAAAAATAGGCAGAGATGCGCTGTTCAATTATTTACGAAGAGAAAACCTGCTTATTTATCCTAAGAAAAGATATACAAGAACAACTTTCTCCAAACACTGGCTCAGAAAACACCCCAACCTTTTGAAAACGACTTGCCTGAAAAGAAAAGAACAGGTATTTGTAAGCGATATCACTTATATAAAAACCAAAACGAATGTCTGTTATTTATCTTTGGTTACGGATGCTTACAGCAGAAAAATAATGGGTTACGAATTAAGTGAAAATATGAATGCTGAAAATGTAGTCAAAGCTCTGAAAATGGCCGTTAAAAACAGAACAACACATCTTCCGCTTATTCATCACTCAGACAGAGGATTGCAATATTGCTCAGAAGTGTATCAGAAAGTACTTGTTGAAAACAAAATAAAACCCTCAATGACAGATGGCTATGATTGTTATCAAAATGCTTTGGCAGAAAGAATAAACGGAATATTGAAGCAGGAATTTTTAATTTATAAATGCAAAAACATTCAGGATTTAAAACAAATGGTTAAAGAAAGTATTTATATTTACAACAACAAAAGACCACATCTTAGTCTGAAGATGAAAACCCCGGAAACAATCCACAAAAAATCCGGAAAATCAATATCTTCCGGATTGGTATCTTAATGTAAAACTTGTAAACCTATTTTAGGATTAGTCATTTATAAAAATTTTTCTAATTTTTCTATTTCTCTTGCGATGATGGCTTTATTATCTTTTATCACAATTGGTCTTTGCAAAAGTTTAGGATAATTTGCCAAAATAGAAACTAAACCACTATCAGAATACGTTGTTTCTGAGAAATTTTCTTTCCACAAATCTTCATTTTTTCTGATAATGTTATGTATTGAAGTATCTAATTTAGATAATAAATCTTCTATTTCTACTTCAGACAATGGGTTTTCTAAGTAATTTCTTACTTCAAATGCCACACCTTTAGATTCTAAATACTGTAAGGCAGCTCTAGATTTTCCGCAGCGATTATTATGTAAGATGGTAATCATAAATTTTGGATATTAGATGTTTAATGATGGATTTTTATCAATGTTCTCTAATTCTCAATCATTCTACAACGCTAATGCTTAAAAAAGTCCGTGCAATTCTGCTTCTATTTTCTCTAAAATATACCCGAAATCTTCTGGTCTTTCTACAAAATCTAAATCATCAACTTCTATAATAAGTAGTTTTCCTTCTTTGTAGTTAGAAATCCATTTTTCGTATTTTTCGTTTAGTTTAGATAAATATTCTATGCTAATGCTGGCTTCATAATCTCTTCCTCTTTTGTAGATTTTCTTTACTAAATTAGGAACATCTGACTTTAAATAAATAAGCAAATCTGGTGCCGAAACAAAGGATTTCATCAGATGAAACAGCGAAGAATAATTGTTAAAATCTCTTTCGGTAAGCAAGCCCATATCATTTAAGTTTTCCGCAAAAATATAAGCATCTTCGTAGATGGTTCTGTCTTGAACTATATTTTTACCACTCTCTCTAATTTCTTTTACTTGGCGAAATCTGCTTCCTAAGAAATAGATTTGGAGCGCAAAACTCCATTTGCTCATGTCTTCGTAAAAGTCTTCTAAATATGGGTTATGATCTACATCTTCAAATTGCGCATCCCAACCATAATGTTTTGACAACATGGTAGTTAGAGTAGTTTTTCCCGCGCCTATGTTTCCAGTAACAGCAATATGCATCGATTCTATTTTTCTATTCCGTAAAGATAAAGTTTGTCTTCTATCAAAGCCAAAAATTGATTGCTGTTTTTTTCCACAATGATAAAATTTTCTTTAGAAAATACAGGATAGAATAATTGAGCTGGTGTGTAGAGTGAAATGGTATTTTGTTCTATGACGTAAATTTTATCATTTACGCGTCTTAATCTTTTACCATTTTCTATGTCGATAGAATATTTATGAGCACCTTTGAGTTCATAAACGCTGAAACAATTTTCTCTGAGTATGTATAATTGATTTTGATACACGATAAAATCTACCACAGTACTCAAATCCATGTCAAAAGGAAAGATATTGATAATTTTATCCTCTCGATAATTGTACTGTATCAATTGCTTTCGAGCAGAATCTAACACCCAAATAAACTGTAAATCTTGCGAATAAACCGCTTTTACATGTCCGAATTTTTGGTATAGGTTTAGATACTGAATTTCATTAAGATTCTGGTCTAGAATTTTAATTTCCTGTCCGTTTTCTGAGAATAAAAAAATATTCAGAGGGTTTTCAACCGATTGTATTTTAAACGGTTGCGGAAACATGACTTGTGCTTTTTTATGACCTAGAGAATCATATTTCAGAATACTCAAATCTGTATTGCGATACACATAAATGTTCTCATAATCATCTATAAGAACATCTCTAACACTATCTTTTATGATAATAGGAAATTCTTTTTGTGCAAAAAGTGTAGCACAAATAAATGTAAAAATAAGTGATAATCGTTTCATGGCATTTGTGTTTGTAAAATGTATTATCAAGAAAAAACCAGAAACTTTCAGTATAAAATTTACTTAATTTTTACTTCATAGATTTTGTCCCAATTTTTTCCTGTAACAAGCATATTTTGCCCTTTGAAGGCAATTCCGTTGAGAACATCATCTGTTCCTGTGTTGTGTTTTTTCACAATTTCTGAGAAATCTATTCTTGCCACCACTTCTCCAGATTTTGGATTAATTTTTAGAATATACGGTTTTTGCCAAACATTAGCGTAAACAAAACCGTTATAATATTCTAATTCATTTAATTGGTCATACACTTCAGTATTTCCAGCTACAGAGATGTATTTTACCATTTTAGAAGGGTCATTTACATCTAAGAAATATAGATTTTTAGTTCCGTCTGAAGCGATAAGATTTTTACCATCATACGTTAAACCCCAACCTTCTCCCATTACATTAGGATAAGGAAATTCTGATAGAAGTTTAAGCGATGATTTATCATAAATAAAACCTTTTTTATTTTGCCAAGTCAACTGATACACTTTATTTCCTACAATAGTGCTTCCTTCAGAGAAAACATCTGCAGGTTGCGCGGTATAAGTTGTAGCATTGGTTTGACCTAAGGTATATTTTAAAATTTTAGATTGTCCGTTTTGTCCATCACTTTCATAAATGGTGTTTCCTTCTAGCTGAAATCCTTGTACAAAATTAGCCTTATCGTGAGGATATTCTGCCACGATTTCATAAGTCAATTGCGCTTCTGGATTTTTGGCAAAAACATTTATGGTAGCATCTTGACTCAGCACTTTTCCATCTCTGGTAATATTGATGGTTACCGCATTATCTCCTAAAGTAAAAAATGCTGGATCTACTACTAAATCGCTTGTTTCCTTGTCTCCAAAACTGATGCTGATGCTTTCTGCGTTTTCTGTAACTTCTTTGGGTAGGTTTATTTTGTCCCCGAAATGATAACCTTTGGTTTCCATTTCTGTATTATAGGTATTGAGAGCGTCTAAAATCTCTTTGTCTTTATTACATGAAGTCAATAAAAATAGGGCAAATATACTTACGAAAAGTGTTTTTTTCATTCTTAAATTATTTAGTTCAAAATTACAAAAAAAGCACCACTCTATAAGAATGATGCCTAATATTTAATAAATTTTAAGAATTTTTAGTTTTCAACAAAATTTTTCAAAGCTTTGTTTAGGATTTCGTCCCAACCTTTTTGGAATTTTTCTTTCTTAAAATCAGCGCCTAGATGATCAAAGTTTTCTAAACCTTTGTGTGTAAGAGTAACCAGCGTTCCGTTGCTTTCTGGCTGGAGCTCCCATTTTACTAATGTTTTATCATGGGTATAATCAGGATACGTCCAAGAATGTTTTAATTTTTTCTGAGGAATAATCTCTACGATTTCGCAGTGATGGTGTAATTTTTTATCTTCTCCTTCAAAGAAATTAAAAGCGGCATGCTCTTTCAATTCGAAGTCTGGTATATTAAAATACCATTCTTTCATCTGTTCTCTATTCGTAATCGCATCCCAAACTTTTTCTATTGGTGCGTTAACTTTTACGCTGATTTTAACATTATCGTGCATAGCGTTATCATTTTTAAGATTGAACAATTATTTATACTCGAATTTACAAAAAATATCTTGATTAATGTTGCTGAATTTTATCAGGGGCATCATAGTTCACCATCCATTGAATCCCAAACTTGTCTTCCCACATTCCGAAATATGCTCCCCAAAAAGTATCTTGTAATGGCATCGTTACATTTCCTCCTTCTGAAAGACCGTTAAATAATTTTTCTGCTTCAGCTCTAGATTGTGCATTGAGTGAAATTGCAAAATTATTTCCTTTGGTAATCTTATGAATTCCTGGCATAGAATCGCTTCCCATCAAAACAGTTTCTGTAGAAATAGGAAGTGTAACGTGCATAATTCTGTTTTTATGTTCTTCAGAAAGTGGTGGCATTCCTTCTTGTGGAGGCATTTCGCCGAATCTGTTCCACATAGGAATTTCTCCACCTAAAACCGATTGATAAAACTTGAATGCTGCTTCGCATTCTCCATCAAAAGTAAGATAAATGTTTGCTGTAGCCATATTTTTAAATTTTTATGTTTATAGTTTTAAAGTCATATAAATATTTGCTCTTTTGTAATCTGAACTATCAAAATGTTCTTCTAAAAAACCTACTTTTTTATAAAGATTAATGGCTTTATCCAATTTGGTATTAGAAAAAAGAAAGATTTCTTTCAAGCCTAGATTTTTAGCTTCATCAATACATTTTTGCATGAGCAGACTTCCTATTCCTTTTGATTGAATTTTTTCTGTAACAGCCATTTTGGTCAATTCAAAAGAACTATTTTTCGGCATTAAAGCTACAGTTCCTATAATTTTATCCTCAAGTTTTGCAAAAAAAATTTTTCCGCCTTTTTCTAAAATATATTTTTCAGGATTAGATAAAACCTCTTTATCATAAGGTTCTACTTCAAAATATTTATCTAGCCACTCTACATTTAGATTTTTAAAATCATCACGATATTTCGGTTCAAAATCAATAATTTCAATATTCATAGCTTATCTGTGTTGGTCTATTAAAATAGGATTTCCGTCTGGATCTTTCAAGATGATGTATTCTGGACCAGAAGTTTTCTCATCAGCTTCTCTGTCTAATTTTACATCTTTCGCTTTCAATTTTTTTTGAATTTCTCTTACATCGTTAAATTCAGGAAGATTTTGCGCTTGTTGGTCCCAACCTGGATTAAAAGTAAGTGTATTTTCTTCTATAAACCCTTGAAAAAGTCCGATAACTGTATTTCCGTTTTTAAGAACAATCCAATTTTGATCTATGTTTCCAGCTTTGTAAGTGAAACCCAGTTTTTCGTAAAATTCAACAGATTTTTTAATATCTTTTACTTTAAGACTTATTGAAAATGCTCCTAATTCCATATTTTTTTGATTTGAAGTATTATTTTCTTGAGCAAAAATTAATTGCGAAAGCAACAGAAAACTAAATAATATTTTTTTCATGTTTAAACTCCAAATTGCTCTAAATGGTGATTGAGATGTTTCGCAAACATATTATTCCAACATTGAGCCGTCATTTTTCCGAAATTAATATTTTCTTTTCCTTCAAAAGCTTCTCTTCCCAATTGTTGCACACGCTGAATATTGCCAATTAATTTGGCTTTTTCTTCTTCAAAGTTTCTTTCATCGGCAATGATAAAAGCTGGACTTGTTGGCAAACTCTGTTTATAAGGAATTTCGTTGGTGATTTTAGGCTTTACAAACCTCGAAAGTAAAAATTTGGCAATAAAACTAGGCTTTGGAAATTTTTCTGACGTAAAAGTTAGGTCATAGGCTACATTTAAATGTGCTAAAACTTGGTCTACACTCATTTTACCCCATTTTCTTGGGGTTTCTGGTGTTAAATTATTGATTCTATTGATGTACTCTTGCGCATCTTGTGCATCAAAAACGTTTTGCATGGATTTTATTTTTAAAGAATCTCAAAGTTAATTGAAATTTCTAAAACGCCTACCAAAAGAATCTTAAAAATATGATAAAATTTAGAAAATAAAAACCGTTTTTGACTTTAAATATCACTTCTGATACGGCTTAAAGTCTCCTGAGAAATTCCCAGATAAGTAGCAATCATTCCGAGTGGAGCTCTGAGAATGATATTAGGATTTTCTTCAAGCAATTGAATGTACTTTTCTTTTGCCGTCATATATTGCAGCGAAGAAATTCTGCGCGACATCTCTATCATTAAGTTTCCTAGAATATATCTGCTGAAATTTGCCGCAGTTAGCGAAACCGAACATAATTCCTCTAATTTATTGAAATTACAAGTGGTAATTACCGATTTTTCTAAAGTTTCAATGTTATTTCGAGTAGGTTGATTCTTAAAAAGCGTATCGATATTGGCTGTAATCTTGCCTTCAGAATAAAAATTGGTAGTGATATCTTTTCCGTTTTCGTAGTAAAACATTCTCAGCAAACCTTCATCTACAAAGAAAACAGTATGATTGTATTGATTCTGCTTGCTCAATATTTCACCTTTTTCAAAGACTTTTGTTTCACATTCTTCATTTAAAAAACGCTCTATTTCTGCATCTACCTTAATGTGCTTATTAAGTTCTTGAATTAATTTCATGAAAACTAAATTTCTGGCAAAAATACACAAAAAAGGCGTTTCAGTAAACTGAAACGCCTTCGAATAAACATTAATAAAAAAACTATATGGATTAAACGAACCCTTGGTCGTCATAATCTTCGGAGAGATGATATTCTTTGAACAGCATTTTGATTTTGATTTTCAAAGCTATCCAACCTAAAAGGAAATAAACCCAACCTAGAATAAACAAGTGCCAGAAATATTTTTGGGTTAAATAATCGGAACCTTTTTCTACCACCATAATTTTCAAAGCTTCTAAATATGGTGTTAAAGGAATAATTTTAGTGAAATAAGTAATGAAATCTGGCATCGCATAATTTGGCCAAGTAAATCCACTGATGATAAACGCAGGCGAAGCAATTACCATTAAAATCTGAGTCGCTTTGAGCGCATCTGGAACCATAATACTCACCAAAACGCCTAAATTGGTTGCTGCTACTACAAAAATTGCTGTTATCAAGAAGAAATTCATAGCGTTTTCTGGAACTGGAATTTTAAAATACAAGCTACACAAGTAAAAGAATAAAATATTTAAATTGGAGAAAATCCAAACGGGTAAACATTTAATCGCCATTACCAAAATCGCATATTTGTGTTTCCCTGCAAAATCTTTTATGAAAGAATCTCTTTTAAATTCCTCGGAAAACGTAACTGCCATCGCCAAAAGAATAACTTGCTGTAAAACCACCGCCATCATTGCTGGCCACATGAAAATCAGGTAATTACTCGTGGTGTTAAAAAGCGTAATATAATTGGCTTTATAGGGTTCTATATTGGCTTTTGCTTGGTCTGCATTCATCCCTTTTTTCTGCAAAGCTTTCATTTCGGCACCTGCTGAAAAAGTGCCTAAGGTTAATTGAATCGCTTTTGAAGCAAAATTAGCGGTCAACACATTCGAAGTATTGAGATAGACGTTAATTTCTGGATATTTCTTTTGCAACATATTCGCCTCGAAACGTTCAGGAATAATCACTACTGCTCCTGCTTCTGTTTTGATGACCTCATCTTTCAATATCGCTGGTTCTTCTACATAATTCAGCACTTTCAGCGTTTGATTATCCTCTAACATGTCTACAATTTGGTTAGACAAAGGAGTTTGGTCATGATTAATTACAATCACAGGAATATCCGTTACTTTTCCCTTTTTGTAGGTAAAACCTAACAAAAGCGCGTAGAAAATGGGAGCCATAAAAAATACAGAAAGCATGGTTTTGTTCGTGAAGAACAAATGAAACTCTCTTTTTAAAAGGTATCTTAACTGTTTCATTTTTTCTAAATTTTATTTTTTTTAACCACAAAAGAGACAAAAGCTTTTCCGTTTTAAAGTTTTCCAAAAGAAAAAAAACTTTTTTTACTTTTGAATTGCTTATTTTCAAACATTTCTTTTGGAGCTTTTGCGGTTTTTAGTTAAGATTATTTTAAAGTTACGCTAGAATTCACCAAAATATTATTCACTTTTGCTCTATCTGTAGGAATTACTTTAATTTCGTAAACCGCATCATCTGGTTGATAATCTGGGAAAGCAGTGGTAATATCTGCATATTTTGTCAATTGCTTGATAGAAACTATTTTCCCTGAAAACTCTTGATTTCCGTATGTAGATTTCATATTCACGGTCATTCCTTTTTGATATTTAGAAATTTTACTTTCTGGAATGGTAAAACGGAAATAAGTCGAATTCGGAATATAACCGTTGAAAAGTGCATAACCAGCAGTTGCCAATTCGCCTACATTTAGAGAAATAGTTTCAATTTCCATATCATTGGTTGCGATAATATATCTTTCAGAATAGGCAACATTAGCTTCCTGAAGAACACCTCTCGCTTGATTTTCTTGACCTATCGCCATTTCTATTTTTTCTAATCTTGTACCGATTTCCACATCGCGCAATTCTGCGTTTGCAGCTTCATATTGAGCTTTTGCGGCTTGTAATTTTGCGAAAGCCTCATCATAATTTTGTGGAGAAAGCAGACTGTCTTTGTACATATTTTGCGCTCTTCTAAAGGATTTTTGAGCGTACTGATATTGTTCCGCTAAACCCTTTTGTTTGGCTCGTAACTGACGAAGTTGATCTGCAGTTGCTCCATTTTTTGCCATTTGTGCTTGTGCGGCGGCAGCGGCAGTTGCTCCTTTTGCTTGAGCAATTTTCGCAGAAACTTCTGGAACGTCTAACATTGCGAGCGTATCTCCTGCTTTTACAGTTTGTCCTTCTTCTACATAAATTTTTAAAATTCTACCTGTAACTTTTGGCGCAAAAGAAACAATTTCTTTTTTGGTTTTTCCTTCGGTTAATTTTTGTGGAGTTTCATTTTTACAAGCTCCGAGAGAAAGTAAGGTTACTAAAAATAAAGATATTACAATATAGTTTTTCATTGGATTAAAATATTTAATTGATTAATGTTTATCGTTTTATAGTTTTTCTAAGTTTAAATTTTGAGTGGACTTCATCAGTTCAATCGCTGCCCTTCTTTGGTTGAAGATAGCGGTTTGATAATCTAATTCTGCAACTTCCAAATCGTTTTCCGCTTCAATCAATTGCGTCGCTTTAATCAAACCATATCTGAATTCTTTTTCGGCTTGTGTCAATGCATTTTTAGCAATTTGTTTCGCCGTCGCTTTTAGATCAACTTGGGCATTTGCGATGTTATAATTGGTTTGATTATTGGCTAAATTGAGTTGTAATTTTCTTTCGGTATCAGATTTTTTACTTTCTAAAATCTCTCTTTCTATTTTTGCTTTTTCTACTTCATGCTTTCCTTCATTACCATCAAAAACATCCCATTTAAAACCAATTCCCGCTTGAAAAATGGGCAATAAATTAAGATTAGTCAAATCATAATCTAACTTTGCGCCAGTTCCCGGCATTAATTCTTTAGATGAAGAAAGATTGGTGTTGTAAAATCCCATATAAGAAAGCGATGTAGAAGCCTGAACTTTCGGAATCCACCAGGTTTTTTCTGCTTTTATTTTGGCATCAATGGCTTTAATCCCGAAATCCAAAGCTTTCAATTCTGCTCTATTTTCGATGGTTTCATTGGTAAGCAAATAATCTATTTTTTCTAAATCAGGATGAATGAGAGCAATTCTCTCTTTTTCAATTCCCGTTAAAACATTTAACTGCGTAATCAGCAACTCCTTTTTGCCTTCGTATTCTACCATTTTAGAATCCAAAGTAGCTTGTGCCAATTCTATTTTTTTGTAATCATAAGGAGTGATTAAGCCATAACCTAAAGCTTTTTCTGCTGTTTTTTTATTGGCATCGAGACGTTTTTTGCTTTCATCTAAAACTTTTTTAGATTCTATTACAAGTGCAAATTGATCATACGCTTTAGAAATTTGAGTAATGACTTCGTCTTGATTTTTGACTTGTAAAGCTTGAGTCGCATTATTTTTCTCGGTCAAAGCTTGTTTCAGATATTTTACTTTTCCGCCAGAATAAAGAAGCGCTTTTGCTTCAACTTTTGCGGCTGCATCAAAACCTGACAAAGTAAAATTATTGTTAAAAGTTCCTTCTGGAAAAACCGCACCCGGAAAAATAGGTTTAATCGCAGGAATGGCAATTTCTGGTGAAAGGAATTTTGCCGTAGCATTTAAATATTCTCCTTTTCCTGAAATTTCAACTTTGGGTAAGAAAATGTCTTTTAATTTTTGTTGGTCTAATCCATTTGCTTTAGACTCTAAGTTTTGTTGTTCTATGGCAGCATCTTTACTCATCGCTGCGTCTACCAATTCCTTGAGTGAAGGAGCTGTTTGCGCAGAGAAGGACAAAGGAAAGCCCATCATTGCTGTAAAAATTAATGTTTTATAGTTTTTCATTTTTAATGTTTGTTTACAGATGCAAAGTTGCGACGATTGAAAAAATATTCCTTTGACATTTGTCAAAAAATAAAATCGCCCACAAAAAATTTGTGGGAGAGATATAGATTTATGTTTTGGCTAAAGCCTTGAAATTTTCAACTAAAAAAGTTGGGCTAAAGCCCGACTCTATTGATGTTTCATTTTCAATTTTTATTTCAATTTTTTTAAAACCAAAGAAGAAAAGCCATAGCTACCAAATCCAAATGAATTTTTACTAAAATATGATTTTAGATGAGCATTATCGTATTTTGAAACTAAAAAATCTGCCAATTTTTCATCTTCACTTCCTACAGAATTCCAACTAGATCTTCGACTTACCTTAACTAAAAATTTTTCTTTATCAATTAAATAAAGTTTTTCAGAGTATTGATTAATAACGAATGTAGGAAGGTTTTCATCTATCACATCTAGCATTTTAGTATAGTTTTTTTCGTATTCTAAAATCTGAAAATATATTTCTGCATTTTCGGGATATTGGTAAAAACCTCTACGCAAATTTGCTAAAATCTTGGTTCTGAATTTTTTAAATTCTCCATTATCTATTTCATTTTGCTCAATAAAAATATAATCTTCTAAAGTAGGGTTCCCTTGAAATTTTAATTTTTTAATAATTGCTAACTTTCCTAAATCATTATTTTCAAGATACAATTTTTCTAAAATTTCGTAGTAAGGATAATTGTATTTTTCATTAGAATTTCTGTTGATAATCTCATTACAATATTTTTCGACTAGATTTTTATCAAATTTCAATAATTCATTTAAAATTTTAATATTATAAGAATTTTTGTAAAAAGCAATAGGAAAATAGGATTTTACAGAAAAAAACATCTCATTCTCTATCATAATATCCAACAAATGTTCTCGAAGTTCCGTTCGTAATCCCACATCATTTTTAATCCAAATATCGATTTTCTCTTTTACTAATTTTGCTATAAATTTTTTCTGAGGAATATCTGCATATTTATAAATATCAAACAACAAATGGTATAAAGTATACGGAATACTTCCTGTGCCTTTCAAATAATAATTCCAATATTCCTGTGCCAATATTTCCCATACCGATTGGTCTTTTATTTGATTGAAATTGATGGCAAATTTCGTTCTAAATTTATCTATAAAACTCTCAATTCTATTGCTGGTAGTATAAATATTCATCTGAAAACTCAATAAATGATCACAGATGAGATTGTATGTTTCCAAAGCAATATTTTTTGTAATATTCTGCCACATAAATTCTTCTACAGGCTCCAAACTTTTCGTGAGAATATCTACTATTTTTTTAATTTCTGGTGCGGTAATATTTTTCTTTTTTCCTACTACAGATTGTATGCTTTTGTCAATAATACTCTTGATTTCATGATCAGAAAAATCAGTCTTTTTTTCTCCAAATTCTAATAAAAATTGAATTTCTGCCTCTTTATTTTTTTTGAAAAATTCTAAAATCCACCCTTTAATTTCTTCAGAATTTAGATTTTCTATTGCTAATTCTGCTTCCGAAATTTTTTTTGCTTTTAATTTTGATTTTTTGGTTGGTTTATTATTCTTTATTTCAAAAATATGAATTGCCAAAGCTAATAAATGATTGCAAAAACCTTTCTCTGAACAATCACAAGAAGAATCTATGATTTCTAATTTTTCGCTGATAGAAATTTGTGCATCATAGCTTTCTTCACCTTCATCTACAAAACAAATGAAATGGTTTTTTTTATCTTCTTCAATCTCTCGTAAAGAAAGTTTTTTAGCTTTATTAATTTTTTGCTTTGAAAACTGAGTTTCTAAATCTATAATATTGAGCATTCCCGGCTTTTTTTCAAAGGTAAAAAATTATATTTTCTCATAAAAACAAATACAGAAAGTTTTAACTAAAAATTTTGAAAAGCATTATTTCTGTAAATCCTTGAAGGAAAAAGTCGGGCTAAATCCCGACTCTACTTATGTTTCTTATTTCAAAAAATTATTCTGAAATAGAAACTTGCGTTCCTTGTGTATGAGCGTTCATTTGCGGAGCATAATAGTTCTGCATCGTTGTAATTCCGTTGCTGAACGTTCCTGCTACATTACAAATATAATCATACTCAAAAACGTATTTTCCTTTCGGCATGTATTCGATGTAGAAATTAGTGGAAGCATCTTTGGTGACTTGATAATAACCCAAATTATTCTTCCATTGATAGCCAGAAAGTACGTCAACTGGTTCAAAACCTGCCGCTCTCATATCTTTCAGATGAATAAATTCCATGTTTCTATCGGTGTTCAGAATCATTCTGACCGTAACTTTATCCCCAATTTTAAGAGGAGCATTTTCTGTAATTTTCTGCAATTCTTCACCGTTTACCGTTTTCACTTTTTTGTACAATTCTTTGGTAATAGAAATATAAGTTTCCGAAGATTTAATTTTATCTAAATCCTCATAATATTGCCAGAATAAACCACCTTGAACAATTCCAGCTCCTGGTTTTGTAATGGTTACTGTGGCTAAATTTTTATCTATTTTATCTGAATTCACTGCTGATTTCACATAACCCGTTGCTTTTGTATCAGGATTGGTAAGTTCTTTTCCGCCCCAAATGATGGTGGCTTTATCGCTTTCCGCTGAAGTCCAAGATTTTCCAGAATTGAGAATCGTGTAAATCACTTCTGCTGTACTTCTGGAAGTATCCCAATTGGAAACTTCTTTCTGTGTGATGAGCCAAATTTTCATTTCTTCTACAAAATTTTGGTCAGTAGTTAATTTATTAAACGCTTCCAAAGCACCAGCGTGATTTACAGTTTTAGAAGAATACCAACCCCAATCGTTGAGATTTTGTTTCCAATAAACGCCTTGTGTTTCGCTTTGTACAGAAGTTTCTTTCAGATAAGTCATTAATTTTTTAGAAACATCTTTCAAATTGTACGCATCAAAAAGTAATGCTGCTCTATGTAAACCAAAGAAAGTGAAGTCGGTTATTTTTGCAGTTTTCGCTTTTGAAATCACTAAATCTTTCATTTTCTTGCCATCACCTTTTAACGGATATTCTTTTTCCCAATAATGACGAGTGTCCAGATAATCCAACGCATAATTACTCCAAACATTGCTTCGACTACGCTCAGCAACCGCCTTTACATCGAAATATCTGCTTACTTCATTGTCCACATATTTCACCAATTGAGAAACCATTTCTTTTTGTTCAGAAGATTGATAATCTGCTAAATTTCCTTTCAACCATTCATTAATTCTGCCTAAATTTTTCAAAATATACAATGAATTATAGTATGAACTTGGGTAACCGGCATACCAAGAAAAACCGCCATCAGGATTTTGCAATTTTTTCAGTTCGCTCCAATCGTCGTTGATGGAATTTCGCATATTATTCGCATCGAACAATCTTGCCAATTTCGCCATTTGTTCGGTTTCGTTTTTAGCATCTAAAACCCAAGGTGTTTCTTCCAACAATAATTGTTTCAACTCTTGATTTTTCTCCAAATTTGAATTGAGTAAACCTTTAGATTGATATTCATCAAAAACGGTTTTCAGTTTTGGATTGGCTTTGAAAATTTCAGACGCCAAAACATCTGCAAACCATTTATTGAAAACCACATCCGCAGAAAGATTATTGTCATTTTTAAGACTTGGCAACGCAAAAATCACTTCCCAAATTGGATTGGTCGTCAATTCTAAAGTATTGGATACATTTGTCGCTGTTTTAGATTGATTATTTTTCAAATTTTGTAAAACAAATGTTTTGGTCTGTCCTTCTTTCACAAAAACCGGAACTGCATCTGTTACCAACATTCTATTTGGCAAAACTGCGATTGCTTTTTGTTCACCATCAGAAAATTTTCCTTGTCCACTGAGCGAAGTCGAAGTGGCTACGTTTTTAATGATAATAGAAGAAACACCATTCGGAACTTTTACATTCCATTGAACGGTTGTGCTTCCATTTGCATTGAGTGTAAATGATTGTTCTACGTTGTAACCAGCAGCTGCATTTAACTGGTTAATTCCAAATTTTTCAGTAATATCTTCATTGGTGAAAGCGTCTAATATTTGCAATTTCGCAAAACCTTTGAGTTGTTGAGTCGTTAAATTGCTCAATTTAGATTTGAAAACCAATTCATCGCCTTCTCTCAAAAATCTAGGATAATTAGGTGTTACCGAAAATTCTTTTTGTGTAACCACCGTTTTTTCTAAAGTGGCAACTTGTGCATTTTTGGTATGTGCTAGAAACATCAATTTCCATTGTGTAAGTGCTTCTGGAGATGTAAATTCAAACGATACATTTCCGTCTTTGTCTGTCATTAAATTAGGATAGAAAAATGCAGTTTCGTTGAGATTTTGACGAACTGGAATTTTTTCTAAATTTTCTTTTTTCCTTCCATATGCTACTGTTACTACTTCTTCAATATTCTTAGTTTTTACGGAATCTGTTACAGCTTCTGCCTTCATTGAAGCCATTCCTCTAATTTTGACATTTGCGGAAGGAACTGCACTTTCAGTAATAATAAGGCCATTAGCTCTTCCTCTTAATTGGTAAGTAATTCCTCCATCAAACCAATCAAAATCCGGTCTATTCACGCCGAAATTATTAAAATATTTCAGTCTTTTACTGTAATATTTTTGGTCTAAATTTTCATTAATTCCGTATTGAGAAATCCAATAAGGTTTGCTGTAAAGACTTTGCCAAGAATAAGTATTTACCGCAAATTGGTCTAAAGATTTATCATACATATTCGCTAGAACTTCGGCAGTAATCTGGTCGGTGAGCGAAGTCGAACTACCAGAAATTTTCACACTCCATTTTTCTTTGGAATTCGGTTGTAATTTATCTCTAAATGTTACCAATTCTATTTTCAAAGGCTTTTTATCCGAAGAAATTTTCACATCTTGCGAAACAGTTTGCACATCATTGAAAGCAATCATTTGAAACTGAACATTCAGATTTTCTATGCTTTCATCTTTCGGAAGTGGAACTTCGTAAACTAAAATTCCGTTTTTAATCGGCAATTGCTCAAACTGTGTTTTCCCATCACCGTTTTGAACATATACATTGACCAAAGCATCTGGAATGGCTGAATAAACGTAGAATTTAGCCTTTTCAGTTCTATTGTATTCAGATTTTTCAGGAATTACTTTTAAGAAAGGCTTTTGATTTTCAGAAAGTTTAGCTTTATCAAAAACTTCAAAAATTTTCTCCGTTTTGATGGTATCTTTTCCTTCGATGTTGAAAAGCTCTAGTTTGTATTTTCCTGCTGATAATTTCCCTATTTCAAAGTCAGTTGCAGTTCCTTGCTGATTAATTAGTTCAGAATTAACACTTGTCATTCTAATAATTTTAGAATCTGGAGTTTTTTCAAAAATTACTTTTTCTATTCTATTTTCTTTCTCCGATTTATCAAAATAATCATGTGGGAATTTTTGCACAAAAACTTCTTTACTAAAGAAAGGGGCATTCTGAATTTCACTCTCAAAATTGGTTCTAAAAACTCTTTCTTGAGGTGATAATTTTGACAATTTTGCGGTGTAACTTTTCTTTAAAATCTGGTCGTTGTAATTTTTAGTTTCAACTTTAAATTTTATATTTTCATCCGTAAAATAATCTGTCACACTGAGCGGAGTCGAAGTGTTCGCTTCTGAAAGTGAAATATAATGCGAAACCGAAGCCACTTTCAGATTGGTTTGGTCAGATTGCGTTTCTCCGTTAATATCGGTAACAGAAGCATTGATTTGATAATTATCAATCTGAATTCCTTCTAAAGTTTCATCTTTTTTAAGGTCAATTTTTATGGTAAATTCACCTTTTTCATTGGTTTTTACTTCGCCAAGAATTGAGTTCTCGTTATCATTTCCACGAGGATACCACCAGAAATATCTCCAACGAATATTCTGTTTTTTGATTTCATAATTTACGGTAGCATTATTGAGCGGAACTCCCGAAAACATCATGGCTTTTCCTTGCAATTCAATGGTTTGTCCGTACTGATATTCTTGTTTTACCGGTTCAAAACTTACTTCAAATTTCGGACGTTTATAATCCTCCACTCGGAAACTTTTATAGCCGTCCATCACATAATCTGTGACTTCATCATCGTCATTATCAACTTCTATAGAAAATTGTCCGTTCAGTTTTCCTTGTGGAAGCGTAAAACTTCCGTTCACAGAACCAAATTCATTAGTAGTCAATGTTTGCGTAGAAATTTCCTCGCCATTTGTATCTTTCAAAGTGATATTCAACTTCACTTTTGGCGTTACTTTTTCTTTGTTGGTTTCACTGCTAAAAGCGGTTCCAATCACTTTAAAATAAACGGTTTGTCCAGGTCTGTAAATTGCTCTATCTAAGAAAATTTGCGCTTGTTCTACTTCATTTCTAGTGTTAAAAGAAGTATCATACTGATTGCCATAGACTTGCAAAAGATTCACATCATTGGTAGAAGGTTGACGCACCAAAACATAGCGATAATAGCGTTTTTTATCATTTTCTGGAATTTTGAAACCAGCTTTAGCATCTGTAACTCCCGCAGATTTTTCTATATTTTGTTGAGCAACATATTCATAAAACTCTAAGTTTTCTTTTGGTAAAATTTTCCCATTATTTCTGAGTACCAATTGCAATTCGTTTTCGAAAATTTGTTGGTCTGATTTATTCTTAAAAATAATTCTAGAATTAGCGGCAATAAAGTAAAAATGGTCTTGAACATTCCCATCTACCAAATATTCTCCCACGTAAATTCCCGAAGGAAGTGGCGCAATTTCCAGCGAAGTTTTATGAGAAGTGTAATCTTTGAAATTTTTCAAAGGAAAAGTTTCTTTTTTTACCAAAGTTTTCTTGAGTTGAGAAAAATAATCTTTGTTCCAAGAATTATAAATATACTTCAAAAAGCCTTGATAATCAGATTTCACTTCATAGATATTGAGAGAGAACTGTGAAGTATTTTTGTATTCTGCAATCAAATGAATCGGTTGATTCGGCAAAGTGGACGTTTCAAATTTTATATTGACAAAAGGCTGTTTGATTTGATTTTCCTGATTTTTGATGTTTTCTAAAAATTTGGATTTTGGATAGGCTTTTTTCACTTTTTCAATCCAAGAAAGCGCTTCATCAAATTTTTGTTCTCCTTGAAGACTGGAAATAATTTCTTGAGCGATTAAAACTTTATAATCGCCTTCTGTTGCAGAATTATAAAGAGAAATTAAATGTTCTTGCTTGTTTTTACAGTTGGTAAAAGCACATTCATCATTCAGTTTTTGATGCTTGAAGTACAATTGCGCATTTCCTGAATTTTTAGCAATCAACGCATCATAAATTCCTAAAATTTTAGGCTGATTTTCTTTCAGTTCATTTTTAGTAAAATAATAATTACTTTGAAGATAATCAACATATTGCATTGATTTATAATCAAAGAAGCTAGGAAAATAAACGATATCTTCTACTTCATCAAAAATCTCTGCATATTTTGAAATGGTGATTTTTTGTAACGCTGCATCTTGTTTTGAAATTTCAGAAAAATGTTGGGCAAAATAATTTTTAAAATCTAATTTGCTCCATGTTTCGATTTGAGAAAAATCTTGTTTTTCGCCAGTGTTTACATTCGTTTTTTGGTTAATTTTCCATTGATTTTCATCGTAATAATCTTGAAAAAAGTCTCCCAACAATACTTGAAAAACCAATTTTTGTTCGCCTTTTAATTTTTGGTCAAAAGATTGTAATTTTTTGAAAAATTGAGAAGCAGTATCATTTTGAGTATCATCTTCGGTAAGGTCTATCACACTTAATTCCGCTTTCAAAGATTTAATCAATTGAATCGCGTTGTCTTCTGAAATTGCACGTTTCTGAATGTCTAAAATGAGCGGAAGATTAGATTTATAAGTTCCTTTCTTATAATTTTCAGAAATTTTCTTCCATTGTTGGTCATAGTATTTTTGAGCTTTCATAGGAGTAATATTCCAAATGAGGAATAGTAAAATGAAGATTTGGGTTAGTTTTTTCATAATCAAAAAAGATTTTTATTGCATTAGAATAAAATGTCACGAAAAATCAAAAAATAGATTCTTCATTTCGCTTTGCTTCATTCAGAATGACAAAGTGTTTTTATATTTGCTTAATGAACGTTATAAATTTACTAAAAAATATTCTACTAAAATCGCAGATTTATGTTTCTCTGTGCGCAACGCTATTAGGCGTTTTCATCTTGCAAGAGCAAGAATCTTACCAAAATACTTTAGCATTCGTCCTTTTCCTTACGTTTTGGAACGGATATTTTTTCACCGTTTATCACAAAAGAAAATTTGCAAAAATTTGGAATATTTTAGGATTTGTTCTTATCAGTTCCATTCTTTTGAAATATTTTGACCTGAATTTTTACTTGAAATGGCTGATTGTTTTAATTCTTGGTTTTATTTACAACGCAGATTTTTTGAACATTAATCTTCGACAATTTTCTTTGGTCAAAACTTTTTATGTGGGATTTATTTGGGCGCTGAGTTTGGTTTGGTTTCCTCTGAAAGAAATGAATTGGGCGTGGTTTTTTATTATTTTCTTCTATACTTCTGCCATTACTTTTCCATTCGAAATTAGAGATTTAAAACGAGATGATTTTACAACTTTGCCTATGAAAATTGGCATTCAAAACACAAAATATTTAAGTTATCTATTTCTTTTTATCAGTTCAGTTCTGGCGATAAAATTTTTGAAACTGGATTATGCTTTGGCTTTTTCTATCAATGCAATTTTAGCGGCTATTTTGGTTTATTTTTCTCATCAAAAACGTGCAGATTGGTATTATTCTTTTTTAATGGAGAGTTTAAGCGCAATGCCGTTTTTAATTCTCGTTTTATTGAAGTAATTTTGCTACATGATCATCAAAAATCTGAAAATATTCAATTTCAAAAATCACAGTGAAAAATCATTCGATTTTTCGCCAGAAATCAATTGTTTCGTGGGAAATAACGGCGCTGGAAAAACCAATATTCTAGATGCGCTTCATTATCTTTCGATGGCAAAAAGTTTTCTGGGAAATCTTGATGCTCAAAACATTTTACACGACAGTGATTTTTTTGCGATAGAAGCAGAAATTCAAGGAGAAGAAAAAAACGACATCATCAAAGTGCAATTGCCCAAAGAAGGTAAAAAAATCATTAAAAAAAATGATAAAACCTACGAAAGAATCGCCGACCACATTGGTTTTTTGCCAAGTGTGATGATTTCTCCTTACGATTCGAACCTCATTTCTGATGGCAGCGAAAGCAGAAGAAAGTTTCTAGATGCCATGATTTCGCAGACCGATTCTGATTATCTTTTTGCTTTGATTCAATACCAAAAAACGCTTCAACAAAGAAATGCTTTGCTCAAATATTTTGCTAAAAACAGAACTTTCGACCTTGATTCGCTTGAAATATACAACGAACCTTTGACCAAATTTGGAACTCAAATTTTTGAAAAAAGACAACGATTTGTAGCGTCTATTTTGCCAACAATTCAACATTTCTATGAGATTATTTCAAAAGGAAATGAAAAAGTTACTGTTATTTATGAAAGTAATTTGAATGAACAAAATTTCGAAGAAATCTTAAGCGAAAACCTCGAAAAAGACAGAGTTCTTACTTATACTTCACGAGGAATTCATAAGGATGATTTGCGCTTCGAAATGAACGGAAATTTGATTAAAAAATTCGGAAGTCAAGGTCAACAAAAATCTTTCCTCATCGCTCTGAAATTGGCTCAAATCAAAAGAATTAAAGACATCACGAATAAAAATCCTATTCTACTTTTGGATGACATTTTTGATAAATTAGATGACAATAGAGTTTCTCAGTTGATAGAATTGGTGAACCAACAGAATTTCGGACAGATATTCATTACAGACACGCATAGAGAACGTACAGAATCTGTGGTGAAAAGAATTAATGAAGAATCGAAAATCTTTCAGATTTAAGAGCCAAGTAAAAAGTAAAAAGAGCCAAGTAATATGAAGACTATAATAAAACTTGAAAATTATCTAAAAATTAATTATCCTGAATTAGATTTTTACTTAATTGGCAATTTCGGAAAATATGGAAATGAAGGCTTTGGTTTGGAAAAATTTGGAAGTTTATATGTTTGGTTTAACTATGAAAGAGGAAATAAAGAAAACTTACACTATTTTAGAACTGAAAAAGAAGCTGTAAATTTTGCTTTTTTGGAAATTGAAAAACATATTAAAAAATAAAATTTCGCACTGATTGAGCTAATTTTGCTGATAAAAATTTGTGAAATCTGTGGGAAAATAAAAACAAATTGCTTCGCTGCGCTCGCAAATACATGAAAAAGAAAAGAGAATATCAAAGTTCTGAATTGGTGAAAAGTTTTGCCAAGTTGTATGGTTTTGAGGATAAATTATTGGCTTTACAAGTCAAGGATTTTCTAAAAAACTATTTAGACGAAGCATTTTTCAAAGAAATAGAAAGTGTAAATCTGAATGAAAAAATTCTAGAAATCAGAATAAAATCTCCACTTTTCAGAAATGATTTTAGAATGAAAAAGTCATTTTTCCTCAAGAAATTTCAAGAAGAATTTGGCGAAGACCAATTTATGGATGTGTATGTTTTGTAGTGTCTGAAATTAATTTTTTGGCTCTTTCGTCTAACACAGAACGAATTGGGAAAAAGAAAATCAGCGGATTTTTAAAGAAATATTTAATGATGCTTCGGTTAAGGTTTCTCACCTCACCAAAGTTCACTTTTCTAGAACGGAATGCTAAAACCATCGACAATCCAAAGCTTACTATAAAGTTTAAGAATCCAATCAAAAATACCGTGACAAAAGCAATAATAAACGTTTGGGTATCGATGGAAAATTCTTTTCCGTATAATCCTAATGCAAAATTTCCTGCCGCGAAAGTTATGTGACGAATATCTAAATCCAGTCCAAAAAACTTACCGATGGTGGCTGTAGAACCTAAGAAAATCCCTAACCAAAGGTTAGACATAATTCCCGCCCAATTTTTAGAATAATATTGTGAAAGATTTTCGGCAAAATTTCTTCCGAAAAGGTAATGGATATAAGGATTTTTGGCAATTCTCTCTGGAATTTTATAAAAAACAGAAGTGTTTCCTACATTTCCTGCAATAATCCCCGAAATGAAAAGATAAACTCCCGCTAAAGCGGCATGTAATAAGGCTTTAGAATGAAATGGGTCTAAATCTTTGAGTAAGGTAGAAGATTTTTCAATGGCAAAATTCTGTCCGAAAAGAATTTCTAAACCATAAATAATGGCCAAAGCAATCGGGAAACTCAGCAATACATTTCCTACAAACGCAATGAACTGACTCCTGAATAATTTGGAAACCAAATGGGCAAAATCTAGATAATTTTTAGAATTATTTTTTCCTTCAGAAAGCACTTTTGCCATCGTTGCAGCGGTCATGGCTGGTTGTTTTGTAGCCAATGTGAAATTCATTAAATAAATCATAATGAAACCCATAGCATAATTAAAAGAGTATAAAAATGCGTGGTAAAATTCACTGCCTGGAACATAAGCATATAGCATTTTTATGACACAAAGCGCACCTACGATAATTCCACCACCACTTGCTTTTTTGAACATTTTAAAATATTCTTTTGGCGAAGTCGTAATGTAATTGGTTCCTGTTTCTGCGGTATGTGTAGTAATGAGATGCGAAAGCAATGTGGTGCTATCATTGAATAAATCTCTGATGTTATTACGGTGAGATTTATAATCTAAAATATTGATAACCAAATTTTTAGACTTTCTTATCACATCTTTTTCATCATCAATGACTAGAAGTTCTAAAATTTCTGAAATGCGCTGTAATTGTTGACGAATTTTCAATAAAGATTGATTGGTTTTACCTGAAATGCCGTATTTAGAAGCATTTTTGAACGCTTTGCTGATGAAAGCAAAACATTGTTGAAGATAAATTTTAATTTGCTTATAATGACTGTCTTTAGAGGTAAGAACGATGGCTTGATTCTTTTTGAAATCGCTGATAAGAATGTCTAGCTCATCTTGTAATGCCAAAAATGGATTGTCGAAATTTTTATATTCTGGAGCCATTTTTAGCACATCTACATCTAAGGCGTTTCCAATAGCTCTCCACGCCAAAATATTCATCGAAAAAAGAAGTTCTTTTTTCACTTTTGGCTGTAGAATCATGCGGTCGATTTCTAACATTCTGAAAAGTTCGTCAGATTCTTGTCTAGAAACTTTTTTGATGAATTTAAAATCAGCATTATCTCTAAAAAAGACGTTTGAAATAATGTTAGAAATAGTATTATCATCTTCTACTGGTGGTAGAAATTTTGACAAAATTCTTTTTCTTAATTCCGGAAAAAAAGCGTCTTCTGAAAGAATATTGGCTTCGGTAAGAGAAAGGTTAAAAGCTCTTCCCATAAAGACTGTATTGATGTAATACACCAAGTTTTGTCTTATTTCTTCGTGCTCTTTAAGAAAAGTTAAAAAATCAGAGAAATTTTCTTTTTGTAAAGAATGAAAAAGCTCTGTAAGAGGTTTTAAATCACGCGTTTCGTTCTTGATAGAAAAATATTTATCAAGAATCTCTGCTGAACTTTGCGATGTATTGAATTGAAACCTCACGAATTGTCTTTATTTACTCCAAATTTACGTAATTCATTTGTCTCATCACCCAAGAATGTTTTCTAGAAAGATAAGAACTCGGATTTTTCGGGTCATATTTTTTAGGATTTGGGAGACAAACTGCAATCCAAGCTGCTTCCGATTTGGTTAAATCTGCTGCAGATTTCCCAAAATAGTAGTGACTTGCTGCTTCTACCCCGAAAACACCTTGTCCCATTTCTATGGAATTCAGGTAGCGTTCTAAAATAATGTCTTTGCTCCAAACTTTTTCTATGATAAATGTGAAAATAGCTTCCAGACCTTTTCTTACATAACTTCTACCGTTCCAAAGGAAAATATTTTTAGCGGTTTGTTGAGAAATGGTACTTCCTCCTTTTAATTTTTTTCCTTTTTGATTATCTGCAAATGCTTTTTGGATGGCTTGAAAATCAAAACCATTATGTCTGTAAAAATTCTGATCTTCGCTAGCAATGACCGCCTTTTTTATGTTTCTTCCCATTTCATCAAAGCTGATGTAATCTCTGTCTAGTTTTTGATATTTCACCAAACCTTCTATTTGCGTAATGGTAATAATAGGATTAAAAAATCTTCCCCAAATAATAGAAAAAATGCTGATGATGGCAATGGTATAAAATAGTTTCTTAATAAATTTCCACATAAAAATGTAATCTATAATAGTTTATTTAAGTTGCAAAAATAACGACTAATTCAGTTTTTTCATATACAATAATGAATCTTTTGGAAAAATCTCTGGATGAAAAATTTTTATATAATCTTTCAAAACTAAATCTCCTCTTACTACTCCACTTTCGAAATAATCATTGGCAGAGCCTTTTTCTCTACCAGAAATCGTGTAAATATCGCCTTTTTGGTAGACTTTCATCTTTGCATAATTAGGATTGATTTGAAGTAAATCTTTCTTGTTTTTATGATTTCCTACATTTACCCAAAATTCTGCATTTTCGGCTCTAAAAAAGACTTCTTCGAAACTTTTCGGGGTAGATTTAGATTCTGAATTGTCTCCAAAAATATATTGGGCATTTGCATCTTTTATAAAATGTGCGATGTGAGAGTTTCCACCAGCTACAAACCATTGATTTCCGTAGATTTCATTGGTCAAAACTTGCGGTTTATTCGTAGATTTTGCTGCTAAATTCTTATACGAATTATAATTTTTTTCAATTTCTGAATATTTTTCTAATGCTTCTTTTTCTTTACCGAGAAGTTTACCGAAAACCTCTATTATTTTTGCTTTTTCGAGGGGTTTCTCTTCTAAATATTCATCAATAAAGATAATTTCTATTCCGTTTTTCTTTAAAACTTCATAAGTATTCTCGAAACTGGCAACGTAATTGGTGAAAATAGCATCTGGTTGATACGCGATGATTTTTTCTACGTTGTATTTCTGTTCGTTTCCGATGTTTTGAATTTTATTTTCTTGGATTGATTTCTGTATTTTCTCTGAAAAAATATATTCTGGACTGGAAACGCCAATGATTTTTTCTTCTGCGCCTAATTCTGTAATGTACCCCACTAAACTTGCGTTGAGCAACATAATTTTTTGGTACGGCAATTTAGAATGAGGAATTTTATACTGAAGTTTTCCTGATTTTAAGAGTAAAAAATCGCCATTTTCTTTGAACTGAATGTTTTTAGAAATAACAATCCAATCTGTGGATGATTGATAAGTTTCTTTTTTACAAGAAATTACCACCAATAACGAAAAAAAAGCAAAAAAATATGATTTCATTCTTCAAAGAAAGCAAAAAAACATTATATTTGCAAACCGAATTTCGGCCTCGTGGCGCAACTGAATAGCGCATCTGATTACGGCTCAGAAGGTTACAGGTTTGAATCCTGTCGAGGTCACAAAAATCCCAAGAATTTTCTTGGGATTTTCTTTTTGGAAGAAATTCCAATTTTATAAAATCAATCGTTCTTACGGAACTCTATTTTCAAAATATTATCTCTATTTTTGCGTTAACAAATTACTATTTCTTATTACGGATTACTTATGTCTTTAGAAATCAAAAATCTTACAAAAAAATTTGGTGAACAAACAGCGCTTCACAACATCAATTTAGATATTGACAAAAATGAAATCATAGGACTTTTAGGACCGAATGGTGCGGGAAAATCTACCTTGATGAAATCTATTGTGGGTGCTCTAAAAATAGATGAAGGAGAAATTATTTTTGATGGAAAAAACATTACCGAAAACGAAACAGAAGTAAAGAAAAACATCGGTTTTTTGCCAGAAAATAATCCACTTTATTTGGAAATGTATGTGAAAGAATATTTGCAATTCGTGGCAGATATTCACCAGATTTCTAAAGAAAAAGTAGATGAAATCATAGATTTAGTAGGTATTACTCCCGAAAAATCAAAGAAAATTTCTCAGTTATCGAAAGGTTACAAACAGCGTGTTGGCTTGGCTCAAGCGATTCTTCATGCTCCAGATTTATTGATTCTAGATGAACCTACCAATGGTCTTGACCCAAATCAAATTCTAGAAATTAGAAATGTAATTAAAGAAATTGGCAAAGAAAAAACCGTAATTCTCTCTACTCACATTATGCAAGAAGTAGAAGCGCTCTGTACCAGAGTGATTTTGATTCATCAAGGAAACATTATTCAAGATGCTGATATTGCAGATTTCAAAGGGAAATTCAATAATTTAGAAGAAGCTTTTGCTCATTATACCAGCGTAAAAATAGAAGACTAATCGTTTTCTATTTTTCTTTTGTGTGCAAATTTCAGCATTTTCACACTCGACTGTCTGAAAAGCAATACTCCGATGGAAATTCCGACTGCCAAACAAAACAATAAAGAAGCGGTAAGAACCAAATTGTGAAAAGTATTGTCTAAATCTTGAGGATTTCTGACTAATCCGCTTTCGTCTGTCAATCGAATGAAACCCAACATGGTTTTGTAGGCGTACATTCCGGGAATCATGGTAATACAAGCTGGCATGGTGAAAACAATAGGCGGAGTGTGAACTCTATGTGCCAAAACTATTCCTAATAAACCAATAAGAACAGTTCCCGAAAGTGTAGAAGTTATTAATCCTAAACCAACTCCTTCGTACAAAGTAAAACGCAAAGCGTGACCTAAACCACCTAATAATCCTGCGATTAATAAAACTCTGTTTGGCGTGTTAAACAAACTTCCAAAACCAATGGCTACACAAAATGCGAAGCTAAAATCTTTTATGATCAGTAGAAAAAAATCCATTTTAGTAAAAATTATTAATTCCAAAAATTAGAATACTCAAAGCCATTCCTGCAGCAATACATAATAAAAGAAATCCCGAATAAAAACCTCTTGCAATAGCAGTAGCGACGTATCCTTCGATTAAATCTATAACGGCATTCACCAATTGAACACCCGGAACCAAATACAGCACTGAAGTAGCCAATGCTTTTTCGGGGAGCGCTCCTATTCCATAAAAAACATTAATGGAAGCGATAAAACTGGTAACAAATGCTCCACCACTAATCGCTAACATTACATTAAATTTTCTTTTTGAAATTTCTTGTCTCGCAAGTATTCCTAGCATAGAAGCAAAAAATGCAAAAGTGGCATCTATGAAATCTCCTTTAGCTAAAATACAAAGAGATGCACAAGCAATTCCCACTCCTATAACAATTTGAATTCGTTTATGATGAGAAAGTTTCTTAATTTTTTCGAACTCTCTTTTCACATGTGGATAATCTAGATGATCACTCACCACCTTCCAAGAAAGCAAACTTATTTCATTGAGAATCCCGAAATGTACACCATGACTTGGTAATCTTTTATAATGAGTGGCGGTTTCCGAAGGGTTGTTTCTCATTTTAGTGGTGAGAATAATTCCATTGAAAGAATAAAAGATTTCTATATCTACCCCGAAAACATCTGCAATACGCTTTATATTCCGGTCTATTCTACCACAATGCGCACCTGCAACCATCAATGTAGAGCCTATATCTAAGAGTAAATCATTATATTTTTCGATTAAAGGTTTCTCTTGCAACATTTCTGATTTCATCTTTAAGTTTTTACTGCGCAAAGTTAGGAATTCCTAAAACGAAAAGATTAAAATTTAAACCTATTTTATATCATAAAAAAACAGTTGCAATTTTCATTGCAACTATTTTTATATTCTAATTTTATTTATCACAATAACATTCCTTTCTAGATCTTCGAGATTCTGAACTGTCCCAAAAAGGATAAATTTTAAATCCAAAATAGACATCAAAAGAATTAAACTTATCTTGTCTAAAAAAAACGGGCAAAATATTATCGCTTCCTATAAAAAATGGTCCAAATCTAAGATATGCGCCCAATTGAGGTTTTTTATACTCAAATAAAGATAATTGTGCTGAGTAGGTTATTAAATGGTGTGTTTTAGCTAAATTAACATAAAACAGATTAGGCGTTTTAAAAGCATACTTATACAATGGCACTCTTTGATTAACTCCAAGAGTTAAATATCTATTTCTGCGTAGATTTCCACTATAAGATAAATGCAAAGCTGTAGGTAAAGCAACTGTAAACTGAGTTCCAACAAGAGAAGCGTTTGGATCACCATAAACATGCGAACTTAGTTCTTGTAAAAAATCAGAGATGCTTGTTAAGTGTTGAAAATCGTTAGTTCTATCAATCAAAAATGGATCGCCTTTAAAGATATGCTTTTCTCCATTGACTTTAATAAAACCTATGTCTGTAACAGAAAATGCCAATTTTTGAAGATACTCCCCTTTTTCTTTGTCATAATCTCCGTAATCTACATATGTAAAACCAATATCGCCACCTATAGAGTGTCCATAATCTTTGGGTTTATAACTATTATTATCAAAGTTGACAGAAGTAGTAACCAAAGCTTCTACATCATAATGATTGTATTCAAAAGTTGCGGAAGCTTTATCATATTTGAAATCAAATGAATTTTTCTCTTTAACTATTAATGCATCCCAAACTTTAGAGTGTTTAAAATTTAATCCAATATTAAACTCAGAAGACTTTGTTTGAAAAAAAGACTTAGAAATAAAAAAATTATTTTCTTGCAAGGTGGCCAAACTTCCTGAAAAGGGTTTAAAATCTAAGGCAAATGATGGTTGATGAACAAAATTATCATATTTATAATTTCCGTCTAAATTAAAGGAATTACCAAAAGTTCTTAATCTGGTATAAAATCCTGCTGCAAAATCTTGGTCTTTAATTTTGAATTTTACGGCAATTGCGGGACCTAGAACGTCTGCTTGAAAGTGACCATCAAATTTTTTATACACACCAAAACCGATAGTATTCTTAGGTAAATCTGGTGAACTTTTATCATCATTCACAACAAAATCCTTTTCTCCCAAAACACCTAAAACGTTCTGTTTAGAGATATATCCATAATTATTGTTCAAAAACACATCAGTAGAAATAATATTTAATTCCCAAGGATTAGAACTTTGTAAAAAAGATGATGGATTTCCTTGTACAGCATTGGTAAATATAAAACCATCATTAAAAACTCCTGTAGTATTTTGAGAGAAAAAACTCTGATATAGTAACAAGATTAATAAAAAATATTTTTTCATAATAACACTATCTTCATAATAAGCGTAAATTTCGTAAAAAAAATTCTCACTCCAATATTTAGGAGTGAGAATTCTCAAAATAAACTATTAAAACAAAACTATGACAGTAAGAATTTTCAGAATTTAATCTTCAATTCTTTATCTGTATATTTTTAATCTAAATGTTTTGGTGTAAAACCGTCTTCACTGAGTTCTTTATGATCATAATCAGCTTTCATTTCTGCTTCGTAATCTATTTTTTCATCTTTACCCAACCTTCTAAGAATTGAATCAAAAATGGAATATACTACTGGCACAATAATTAATGTAAGGAATAAAGATGATGTTAAACCACCAATAATTACCCAAGCAAGTCCTTGGTTCATTTCAGCACCAGCACCATTAGCTAAAGCAATTGGCAACATTCCGAAGATCATCGCAATTGTCGTCATTAAGATAGGACGAAGACGCGCGTGGTTGGCTTGTATTAATGCATCATGAGTAGATTCACCAGCAGCTTTTCTCATATTGGTAAAATCTACCAATAAGATTGCGTTTTTCGCAACGAGACCAATTAACATAATCATCCCTAACAAGGTGAAAATATTGAGTGAATTGCCTGTAATAGCCAAAATCAACATTACCCCAATTAATGCTAACGGAATAGAAAATAACACTACAAATGGATGTATGAAACTATCATATAAAGATACCATTACCAAATAAACCAATATCATAGCTGCCAATAAGGCATATCCTAATGTACCGAAACCTTCGCTTTGGTTTTCCATTGTTCCTCCCCAAATGTAATCTACCCCCGCAGGTTTGTCTTTGCTATTCATGAATTGATTAGACCATTCTTTAGCAACATCACCCACAGGACGACCAACCACCTTAGAAAGTACTTTTACAGCAGGAGATTTATCACGACGTTGTAATAAACTTGGCCCAGATGACATATCTACATCTGCAAACTGACTCAAGCGAATTTGCTCGCCTTTAGCGTTTTTAAACAAGATATTCCTTACATTTTCAATAGAATTTCTATTGCTTTCATCAAGTCTAATATTGATATCATACTCATATTCACCAGCTTTAAATTTACCATCAGTATTTCCATTAAATGCTGTTTGCATTACTTGCCCCACAGAAGCAAGATTAAGTCCGAGAGCAGCCATTTTATCACGATCAAAACTAACTCTAACCTCTGGATTACCAGTATCAGTTGATAATTCTGGATCTACTGCACCAGGTACTTTTTTAAGTAATTCTAAAATTCTAGTTGCTTCTTTATTTGCTGTCTGAACATCTGGCCCTGTAACCACCATTTCTATTGGAGAACCTTCTGCACCCATTAAACCAATTGGAGCTGATTTAAATTCTACACCTGTATATTTTTCTTCGAGCTCTCTTTTTAATTTAGCTGCTAAGATGTCTGTACTTTCTGAACGTTCTGATTTATCTGTTAAAATCACCTGAATTTCTGACTGATAAGCTGTTGATTGCGCACCTCCCATCCCTGTAGATTGCTGACCAACAGTAGTAATCATATCTACCACTTCTGGTTTTTGTCTCAAGAATTTCTCAATGCTTAAAGTAGTTTGGTTCATTTTTTCAACAGTAGCATCTTTAGGCAATTCCATCTGTAACAAAAACTGTCCTCTGTCTATTTTAGGGAAAAAGTCTGTTCCAATATATCCTAAACCGACCAAAGAAAATGAAGCAATTAGAACCATAAATGTTGCAACTACAGTCAATATTCTTCTTGTAGCTGTTTTAAGACACCATTCTAAGATGCCCGTAATCCAATGAGTGAATAAGTCTAATTCTTTTTCGAACCAAAGAATGAATTTTTCAAAATAATTTTTACCCGTTAAATGTTGTAACTTTCCAAATCTTGAAGAAAGCCACGGTATAATCGTAAATGAAGCCAACAATGAGAACAATGTTGCAATAGCTACCGTAACACAAAATTGTCCCAAGATATTTGCCACCAATCCACTACTCATTGCTATTGGTATAAATACTACAACTATAACTAAAGTAATAGCAGCAACGGTAAATCCAATTTCTGCGGCTCCATCATAAGCTGCTCTAATTTTTGATTTACCCATTTCCATATGTCGGTAGATATTTTCTAATACAACAATCGCATCATCCACCAAAATACCAACTACTAAGGATAAACCAAGGAGTGACATTAAATTCAACGTGTAACCCATTAGATACATACCAATAAATGAAGCAATAAGCGACATTGGGATAGAAACCATTACAATAAAGGCGTTACGAACACTGTGTAAGAACAATAACATCACAATTGCCACGAGAATAATCGCTAAGAACAAATCGAAAATTACATGGTTCGCTGACTCTAAAGTAAATGTCGTGGTATCATTCACAATCTTAAGATTTATCCCTTGCACAGAGTAATCTTTTGCTACTTTTTCAATTGTTTTTTGGACGCTTGAAGAAACTGCTACTGCATTGGCATCAGACTGTTTTTTTACTTGCATTAAAATAGTAGGACGCTCATTAAAACGTGCTATTTTTTCTACATCTTTTTGTGCATCCATTACCACTGCTACATCAGACAAACGAACTTGCGCTCCATTTTTGTTAGAAATCACAAGGTTGCTCATTTCTTCTACAGATTTGTATTTTCCAGACAAACGGATAGTAGATTTAGACGTTCTGGTCTTTATATTACCCGTTGGGAAATCCATATTAGAAGTTAGGATAGCTTGTTGAACTTCACCAATGGAAAGTCCGTAACCCTGTAATTTTTTATCATCAATATTCACCTGTATTTCTCTCTCTTGTCCACCAATGAGGTTTACTTGTGCAACACCGTTCACACGAGAGAAAATAGGCTCTATTTTTTTATCTAAAAGATCATAAAGCTCTTTACTATTAAGTTTATCACTAGAAATACTCATTGTAATAATAGGCAAATCATCTAGTGAAAATTTATTAAGCGAAGGCGCATCTGCACCATCTGGTAATTTAGAAAGAATAGCATTTACTCTACGCTGTGCATCATTTAGAGAATAATCTACATCTGTACCAGCATTAAGCACTACCATTACCACTGAAAGATTTTCGTAGGATGAAGCTTCTACTTTCTTTACGTTTTCTAAAGCACCAACAGCATCTTCTATTTTTCTAGTAACGGATGTTTCAACCTCGCTTGGAGAAGCACCAGGATATACTGTAGAAATGGTTACAATGTTGGTTTCAAATTTTGGAATAAGCTCGTAACCCATTAAAGAGTAACTGAGCAAGCCTCCTAAAGTAAGCAATGTAAATAATACAATGACTATGGAAGGCCTTTTGATTGATATTTCTGCTAATTTCATCTACAACCTTATTTTACAATATTAATTTTGGAACCGTTATCTAAGTTAATTTGCCCACTGGTAATAACTTGCTCACCTTCTTTTAAGCCACTAATAATGTGTACTCTATTTCCATAAACTTTTCCAATGGTTACTTTTATCAATTTTGCAGTTCCGTTATTATCAACAATAAATAATTGACCAGAAGTTACCCCATTTACAAAGGCTTCAACAGGTACAGTTAAAAGATTTTGATTAGAAGCACCATTATTTGTCTTGAAAACAGCACTTGCATACATCCCTGCTTTTAATTTACCGTTATTAGAAACTTCTATTTCTACAGGAAAGTTAAGAGACGCATCACTTTTCGGTGCAATGAAAGAAATTCTACCACTGAAAGAATCTTCAGGATAAACACTTACCGAAATTGGCACTACTTGACCCAACTGAAGTTTGCTTACCTGACTTTCATCAACCAAAACAGAAAGTTTTAGCGTGTTGATATTCACAATCTCAAACATTGGTGTTCCTGGCGAAACCACAGCACCTGGTTCTACCATTTTCTTATTAATAGTCCCGCTGATACCAGTACGAACAGCAGCATTGTTTACACGAACGCTTTGCGCACGTACAGCAGCTTGCGCATTTCTAAGTTGCAATCTAGAGTTGTCTAACTGCTGCTTAGTTACACCACCAGTTTTAAAGGCGTTTTCGTAACGTTGGTTATCAATAATTGCGTTTTGTAAATTATTTTGCGCTTGAGACATATCTACCTCAATTGCGTCTTTTTTGATGGTTGCCACCACTTGTCCGGCTCCTACTCTAGAACCTTCTTTAACCAAAACGCTTACTACTTTCCCAGAAATTTCAGAAGAAAGATTGGTTTCTGCTTTTGGCAAAAATGTACCGTTTGCGGTATAATCTGTATCGATATGATCAAACTTTACTGTTTCAACATTTACATTTATTTTATCTACTTGCTTAGCAACTTCTTGTACTTTAGCCGTTTGCTGTTTCTTATTATCTACAATTTTATAAGCAGCAAAACCTGCGAATAATAGAGCTATGACAATATATATTAAAGATTTTTTCATTTTAAAATACGTTTATTTTGAAGGGTTTTGTAATGTATTAAGTTCTCCTTTAGCTTTAATAAGCTGTATTTCAGCTTGTTTATAATCTAACAATGCTGTAGCATAATTTTGTTTTGCTTGGGTTAAAGCATTTTCTGCATCCAGAAGCTCTGTTAAATTAGCCAATCCGTACTGATAATTCGACTGAGAATTTTTCTGTACTTTCTCTGCCAACTTCACATTTTCCTTCATGGTTTCTAAATTGATGAGTGCATTTTCTATATTTGTGATAGAGTTTCTATAATCTAAGTTTAAACCTTGCTTAGTATTTTCTATATCTTGTTCTACACTTTCAATATCAATTTGCGCTTGTTGAATTTTAGATTTTGTAGCACCTCCTGTGAAAATAGGAATATTAATATTTAGTGCAACCGCTGCAAAATCGCTCCAATTTACACCATTGCTAGAACCATTTGTCCATGGGAATTTAGTCCCTAAACCAGCCCAACCATATTGCCCTTGTAAACCAACTGTAGGGTAAAGTGCAGCTTCTGTAGCTTTTTTATTATATTGCAAAAGCTCTTTTTGTTTTTCTAAGACTTTTATTTCTGATCTTTCATCAAGATTAGCTAAACTCGAAATAATTTCTGGTCTCGGTTCAATGCTTTTTTCTTCTAAAACGATAGGCGTTTCAATAGGAATTCCCATATAGAATTTCAGAGCATTTTTGGTTAATTCTACCGCATTCACTACTTTTTGCTTAGAAGCACCAATATTGGTTAACTGAACATTGGTTCTATCTAAATCAATCTGTTTTGCCAAACCGTTTTCCGTTAAACTTTTAATAATATTTCTAACTTTTTCGGTATTTTGGTAACTTGCTTCTAGCGTTTTAAGGTTTTCTTGTTGCACAAAAACGTTGTAATAAGCAGTAGCAACGTTGGTAATAATCTGCTCATTTGTAAGTTGTGCATTAAGGACATAAAACTCTCTGGTAGATTTTGCTGCCTTTAAACCAATAAATACTTTTTGATCGAAAAGTGCCTGATTTACCGTTGCAGAAATATTAGAAGTCCACGGTTGCCCCATTTTCACTACTGTTTTCTGTCCTCCAAACTCAATTACAGATTGCTGAATTATCGGATTATAAGTTAGGTTACTCCCAACACTTACGCGTGGTAATGCACCTGCTTTTGCTTCTGTTATTTTGTATTCGGCTTTTTGAATTTCCAAAGCTGCTTTTTTCGCTTCCGCTTTGTTATTAAGTGCTTGCGAAATTGCATCTTGCAAAGATATTACTTGCTGAGCGTCTGCAGAAGCACTGCCGAAAACCATAAGAGCAACAGTAATGCCTACTTTCAGGCGACTTGCTTTAAAAGGTTTTCTATTCATAAAATATATTTTTCTTTTTAAGTTTTTAAATTCAATTAAATGGTTTTCAAAAATTCTGTTTTTTGGAACTTTTCTCTCAACTCATTAAGTCTTTTTTTACCTTTATCAGTAACTATAGCTTCCAGATAAAAAATCTTCATCGCAATAGAAATAGGAAACTTATCTTTTTCGTCTTCAAAAATAGGCGATACATCTACCGCAAATAATAAAGAGATTAAAAATTTAATGTAAAGATTAATCGGAACGTCTGTTCGGAAATACCCCAACTCAACTCCTTTCTCGTAATTATTTTTAACCGTTACAGATACTTTTCCTGAGATTGATTTCTGATGCGCGTGGAAAATATCTGGATAATACTTAATCAACTGAAAAACGAAAGCGTTTTTCTCTTGGCAAGTAATTTCGTCTATTCTACTCCCCGAAACAAATAGAACTTCTAAAGGGCAATCATACTTTTTTTGCACTTCTTTTACCGCATCTATTGCTTCATTCGAAATAAATTCCAGAACTTCGTGGATAAGGTCTTCCTTATTTTTATACTTCTGGTACAGAGTTTTCTTTGATATAGAAAACTCTTTTGCAATATCATCCATTGTTAATGTTTTCACGCCATAAACATGAAACAACTCAAACAATTTTTCTAAAAAATATTTTTTATCATCCATAATTGGGTGCAAATATACAAAAGAAAACTTTAAAACAAAAAAAGTTTCCAAGTTTTTATCTATTTCGTTTTAGATAAAATCAATCACAAAAAAAACTGAGACAAAATCTCGGCTTTATGTTAGTTTAAATAAATTTCAAATTTTCCAAATTCATGAATTTTTTCAAGCAATTGATTATTAATATTAATCGTTTGATGCAAGGCTCTCGCTTCCACAAAAGTATTGTCTAAAGGATTCTGGAGAAAAACATTCAATTTATGTTCTCCTTTTTCTGCCAACAATTGCGTTTTGAAAAATTCTATATCGGTTTTATTCAGTTCATTTACAGGAATTATTAGTGACAAGGATTTTGCATACTTTTCGAAAGCATCTTTCAAATCCATAATATCTGTAACATTGGTAAAAACTCTGCCTTCGCTTCCTTGTGTAAATTTCATTTTTAAGATGACAAATCGGTCTTTGGCAATTTTTTCACGCAACTTCATGTAATCTCTATCCCCTAATCTGAAACTGTAACTTCCCGTGTAATCTTCTAAAGTCAAGAAACAAATCTTTTCACCAGAATTTTTCCCATCTCGCAAAATCATTTCGGTAATCAAGCCAGAAACCGTGTATTCTCTAGCATTATCAAACATTTTTTGTCTTTCCTTCCAATCTTTTGGCGCTTCAAAAAGACTTCCTGCAGGAAATAATTGCTCTTTAAACGCATCAATTTCGTCTAAATTCAAGAAATTGAAGTTTCCTTTTGGTTCAGCTTTTTTCGCAGAAGATTCTTCTACCAATTCTTCATCTTCTGAAACATCTAAACTTATATCAATGCTTTCATCATCGTCTGTTTCCTCATCTAAAATCTTGGCAGACAAATCATTTGGAGCAATTTCATCTTTTTTGTTGTCTTCTAAAACGAAATTTTTAGAAAATTCTCCATTGATAAACTTATACTGGAATTTATATTCATCTAAAGGATGCGCCGAAAGATAGAAACCGATGATTTCTTTCTCACGATTCAGTTTATGCATATTTTGCCATTCTGCACAAGGCAAAAGCTTCGGCCTTTCTATCTGAACCTCATCTGCAAAATCAGCAAAAAGTGAATTTTCCACCGAGTTTTTATTGTCTTGGAAGGATTGTCCGTAACGCAAAAGCTTTTCAATATTGGTTCTTCCTGCATTATCTACATCGAAATATTGTGCTCTGTGATAAGAATCTAATTCATCAAAAGCACCTGCAATCACCAAACTTTCTACCACTCTTTTATTGACTTGCGAAGAAGGCATTCTTTCAAAAAAATCATAAATATCTTTGAATCTTCCGTTTTGTCTTTCCATATAAATGGCTTCAGAAGGCGCTTCTCCCATTCCTTTAATCGCTCCCAAACCAAATCTGATTTGTCCTTTTTCGTTCACAGCAAACTGGAATTGAGATTCATTAACATCTGGCCCTAAAACATCTACACCAATCGCTCTACAGTCTTCCATAAAGAGCGTAATTTGCTTGGTATTGTTGATGTTATTACTCATCACACTCGCCATATATTCCGCAGGATAATTGGCTTTGAGATAAGCAGTATGGTAAGCAATTAAGGCATAACAAGTGGAGTGAGATTTGTTAAATGCATATTCTGCAAACGCTTCCCAGTCTTTCCAAATTTTATTGAGTTTCACCTCATCCAAATTATTTTTCTTACCGCCTTCTATAAATTTCGGGTACATTTTATCCAGAACGTCTTTCTGTTTTTTCCCCATTGCTTTTCTTAGCGTATCGGCTTCACCTTTGGTGAAATTTGCCAATTTCTGAGAAAGCAACATTACCTGCTCCTGATAAACCGTAATTCCGTAGGTTTCTTTTAAATATTCTTCGGTTTCTGGTAAGTCATACACAATTTCTTCTAAACCGTGTTTTCTGTTGATGAAATTCGGAATGTATTTAATCGGACCAGGTCTGTACAAAGCGTTCATCGCAATTAAATCCGCAAAAACCGTAGGTTTCAGTTCGCGCATGTATTTTTGCATTCCCGCACTTTCATACTGGAAAATCCCAATCGTTCTTCCTTCTTTGAAAAGTTCGTAGGTTTTTTTATCATCAAGAGGAATTTCATCCGTATTGATTTCAATTCCGTGACGTTGTTTAATGAGTTTTATTGCATCTTTGATAATGGTTAAAGTTCTTAAACCTAAAAAGTCCATTTTCAACAAACCTGCACTTTCTGCTACAGAGTTATCAAACTGAGAAACCAAAATTCCTGCATCTTTTGCAGCGATGGAAATCGGGACTAAATTTGAAATATCTTCTGGCGTAATAATCACACCACAAGCGTGAATTCCAGTATTTCTGATGCAACCTTCCATTTTCTGTGCCGAAGCCAAAACTTGATGTCTAGAATCATTAGGATTGGCCAAAATCGCCTTCATTTCTTCAGCTAAAGGTTTATCTTCTGGTTTTAATTTTTCTGGTTTATTGAGTGCTTTTGCAATATTCATTCCCGGAGTTTCAGGAATTAATTTCGCAATCGCATTCGTATCAGGAATCGAAACATCCAAAACTCTTCCCGCATCTTTAATCGCTGATTTTCCTCCCAAAACGGAGTAAGTAATAATCTGCGCCACGTTCATTTGTCCGTATTTTTCAATTACCCATTTTATGATGGCATCTCTACCTTCATCATCAAAATCGATATCAATATCGGGCATTGAAATACGTTCAGGATTCAAGAAACGCTCAAAAAGTAAATCATATTTAATCGGATCTACATTGGTAATTCCGATGCAATACGCAACTGCAGAACCTGCTGCAGAACCTCGACCAGGCCCAACTGAAACGCCCATTTTTCGGGCTTCATTACAGAAATCCTGAACAATCAAAAAGTAACCAGGATAACCTGTATTTGCAATAACTTCAAGTTCAAAATCTAAACGTTCAGCAATTTCTGGAGTAATTTCATCATATTTTTTTCTAGCACCTTCATAAGTTAGATGTCTTAAATAGGCATTTTCACCACGTTTTCCCCCGTCTTTTTCATCTTCTTCACTTTGAAACTCTTCGGGAATATCAAATTTCGGAAGCAAAACATCACGCTTTAAAGTATAAGGTTCAAATTTTTGTAAAAATTCAGAATAAGCTTCGAAAGCATCTGGAAACTGACGAAAAGTTTGTTTCAATTCTTCTGCATTTTGAACAAAATAATGGTCATTAGCTAAACCTTTTCGTTTCCCAAAACCTTTACCAATAGGCGTAGAAACTCTTTCTCCGTCTTTGATACAAGTAATAATATCCTGAATTTTAGCATCTTCTTTTTTGGTATAAAAAGTTTCATTCTGTGCTAAAATTTTCACCTCATGTTTATCGGCTAGTTCTAATAAAACTTCGTTTAAGTGCTCTTCTTCTTCAATGTCATGATTCTGAATTTGCACATAGAAATCGTCTCCAAACTGCTCTTTCCACCAAAGAAAAACTTCCTCTCCTTTTTGTTCCCCGAAGTTCAAAATCGCATTTGGAACATCTCCGTAAATCCCTGCTGTAACAGCAATAAGATTTTCTTTATATTCGGCAATTTGTTTCTTAGAAATCCTTGGTACACCAGCATAATAACCATTTGTATATCCTAAACTCGAAAGTTTTGCGAGATTTTTATATCCTTGAAAATTTTTAGCCAAAAGAACCATGTTTGTTCTTCTATCTGGATCATCTTTGGTAAATTGTTTCTGCTCTGGTCTTTCTGAAATATAAAATTCACATCCCAAAACTGGAACCAAAGGCGTTTTAGTAAACTCTTCACCTTTTTCTTCAGCTTCTGCTTTCTTTTTTTTGAGGTCGCCGTTGTATTTTTCAACTTCGGAAACAAACTTGAAAGCACCCATCAAATTTCCTAAATCTACCATTCCAACTGCCTTAAAATCGTTTTCGGCAGCTACTTTTATCAGTTCATTAAAATGAGAAGTAGCGGCAAGTGTAGAATAAATGGTATGATTATGAAAATGGAAATAATCGCCAATTTCTACTTCTTTGGTATCGCCAAAATCTACAGTAGATTTCTTTTTCTTAGAATCTGCAACTTGCCTTCTAATAACAATATCAAACGGTTTAATCGGCTCACTCCAAATTTTCTGAAATTGCTGAAACTGAGCATCAGTCCATAGCATTTTCTCTGCAGGAATAATGCGTTGTCTCGCCATTTCGAAGAAAATCTGCGCCGTCGCATTTACGTCTGCCGCAGCATTGTGCGCTTCATCAAATTGGTAACCGTATAATTTTTCGAAAAGCTCACCTAGTTTTGGAGATTTAAATCTTCCTCCTCTTCCTCCTGGCAAAGCACAGAAATCGGTTCCCAAATCCATGGTATCAGCTTTGGGAATTTCTTGAAGATTATTTTCGATTTCTTTTCTAAAAAATTCTGCACCTACAATTTTATAATCAAAATCAATATTGTGACCAACACCAACTTTTGTCTTCTCTAATGCTTTTTTAAATTCTTCTAAAACCCATGCCAAATCCTTTCCTTCTTCTTTGGCCATTTTGGTAGAAATCCCGTGAATTCTGGTCACGTTAAAAGGAATATCATACCCTTCAGGTTTGATGATATAATCCTGATTTTCAATTAATTTACCTTCGTCATCATGCAATTGCCACGCAATCTGCACCATTCTGGGCCAATTGTTTGAATCTGTGATGGGTGCGTTAAAATTTTGGGGTAAACCAGTAGTTTCCGTATCAAAAATCAAGTACATTCTTTAGAAAATTTGTTCAAATTTAATCGAAAAAAAATTAAAATTTAATTAATCTATTTAATATTTTATATTTTCTTTAAGCTATTAGTATCTCTTTTTTTATATTTGTTGAAAATTAATTTGATATGAGAAAAACATTTATATTTTTATTGAGTATATCCGCTCTTAACTTTGTTTTTGGTCAAAAAAACAATGAATTACAAAAAAAATTCTCAACAGAAAGAGTTGAAAACGAAAAAAAACTTGAGAAATATTTAAACCAAAATAAAGGAAAATTTACCAATGAGCAAATAAAAGAAATGCAAGCAAAAATTGCTGGATTTGCTGGAAACATTCCTGTATTTCTACAAACGGATGATCAACCTTCTAACCGAAGTGCAAATTTAACTGCTTTACAAAATGGTACCCTTTTAGGGCTTAATGGAACAGAAATTAATGGCACTGGGATTAATATTCTAGTCATGGATGGAGGCAGAGCACATAATACCCATCAAGAATTTAAATCTTATTCTGATGGTACCTTCCAAGTAACTAATGCAGAAGCTGAATCTGTTTTAAAATCATCACACGCAACTAATGTTACAGGAGTAATCTTAGCCTCGGGATCATATTCAGGAATTATTAATTGGAGTAATGGAACATCTTCTAATGTTTCTGATGTAAGAGGAATAATTAGAAATGCAACTACAACAAATTACGCCTTTGACAATACTGATTTGGGTACTAATTACCAAAAATTAGAATGGTATTCTCAAAATATTTCCAATCATTCCTATGGAATTAATTTAGGTTGGACTTACGCTAGTAGTGCAAGCTCTACCTATCCTCAAGTTGGATTTTATTGGATTGGTAATTATGATTTAAATACAAGAGACACATATAATGGCAGCTATTATACTCAAGATGCAAATTTTGACAAAATTGTTTACAGCAATCCTTATCAAATCGTTGTAAAATCTGCAGGAAATTACTACGGAACACATCCAAACAATGACCCCTCAAAAGCTAAATTTAAATACGACAACAATACTAAAAGCTATGTCCCATTTGCCGCCAACAATATCATCCCAGAACCTAATTGTAGCTTAGGATATAATTGTATTGGCTGGGGTTCTCTTGCTAAAAACATAATTGTAGTAGGAGCAACTCAACAAATTGGAACTATAGATAACACCTATACTTCAGCAAATGATGTTATTAAAGCAAGTTTTAGCAGTGCGGGACCAAGAAAAGACGGTGCAATAAAGCCAGACATTACCGCTGTAGGAGTTGAACTTTTAGCTCCAACTTATAGTTCAACTTACCCCACTAACAATGGATATTATACAAAATCTACAGGAACGTCTTTTTCTGCTCCAATGATTTCTGGAATTATTGGTGCATTAACACAAGTAAGTAGGGTTATTAATAATGATAGTGGATTTATGTTTAAAGCAGACGAAATAAAAGCATTATTAACACATACTGCAAATGAAGCAGGTAATCCGGGACCAGACGTTTGGTATGGCTGGGGATTTGCTGATGCTACTAAAGCAGCCCAGTTAGTTATTGATAAGAAAAATAAAAAAGCATATTTTGAAAGAAATAAACTCACTTCTGGAGTAAAATTCACCAAAACTATTACCGCTAAAGCTGGAGAACCATTAAAAGCTACCATTTCTTGGATTGATCCAGCAGCTGTTCCATTTACTACAGATAATGACTTGCAAAACAATACTTCTTCCAGATTAGTAAATGACTTAGACTTAAGAATTATTGACACCACCACAAACACGATATATTACCCTTGGAAACTTAATGTAGCTTCTCCTATGGATAACGCAACTAAGGGTGATAATACTGTAGACAATGTAGAACAAATACTTCTTGAAACTCCTATAGCAGGTAGAGCTTACAGAATTGAAGTTTCTAACAAAGGAACACTTAATAATGGTGCCACTCCAGTTCCTGCAACTGTACCACAAGATTATGCACTTATCATTACAGGTGTAGAAGAATCTTCTCTAGGAACCGCAGAAATTTCCGCAGAGAAATTAGTGACTATTTATCCTACCAAAACTAAAGATTTTGTAAACGTACTCATTCCAAAAGGTGCTAAAACAATAGATATTTTTGATTTATCAGGAAAATCAGTTCTGAAAACAGAAGCGAAAAGTTTCCAAACCATTGATGTAAGCCAATTACCAAAAGGTACTTACATTATCAATGTGAAGACCGATAAAAATGTAAGCTCTCACAAGTTTATTAAAGAATAATTCGAGGATTAAAAACCTTCTAAATCATTGAAAACGCTAACTTTACGAGTTAGCGTTTTTTATTTTCAATCAAAAGAGAGAATGCTTATATTTGTTTTCTATGGAATCTGACTTTACAACAAAAGAAATTATTTCAAAAGAAATTTTGCTCAAGGCATACACTCAAATGATGTTGGCAAAATCAATGGCCGATATTTACGAAGAAAACAGAAATATTTGCAAGTACGTACACAGTACTTCTAGAGGCCACGAAGCCATACAATTGGCTACGGCTTATCAATTATCCAAAGAAGATTGGGTATCTCCTTATTACAGAGACGAATCTTTATTATTGGGAATAGGCTTCACTCCTTATCAATTAATGCTTCAATTATTAGCAAAAGCAGAAGACCCATTTTCAGGTGGTCGTTCTTATTATTCTCATCCTTCAAGTAAATCAGAAGAATTTCCTAAAATTATTCATCAGAGTTCTGCTACAGGAATGCAAGCCATTCCCACCACTGGTGTTGCTCAAGGAATAAGATATATTGAAGATTTTAAACTTCAAAATTTTGAAAAAAATCCTGTTGTCATTTGTAGTTTAGGCGATAATTCTGTTACAGAAGGAGAAGTAGCCGAAGCTTTTCAATTTGCAGCACTTCATCAACTTCCCATTATCTTTTTGGTTCAAGATAATGAATGGGGTATTAGCGTAACCAAGGAAGAAGCCAGAACTTCTGATGCTTATGATTATGCGACTGGATTCGTAGGGCTAAATAGAATGAGAATTGATGGAACTGATTTTGTAGAAAGTTTCATTCAGATACAAAAAGCGGTACATTTTGTAAGAGAAGAAAGAAAACCTCTTTTAGTTTGCGCTAAAACCGTATTGATTGGGCATCATACTTCTGGCGTAAGAAGAGAATTTTATCGTGACGAAGCAGATTTAGCCAAACATAGAGCAAAAGACCCGGGAATTATTCTCAAAAAATATTTATTAGAAGAAGGTTTTAACGAAGAGACCTTATCTCAAATAGAAATTGAAGCCAGAAAACAAATAGAAGAAGACTTTAACAAAGCCATTCTCGCTCCAGACCCAAAGCCTGAAACCGTAAAAGAGCATGTTTACGCTCCTACTCCTATCACAGAAGAAAAAGGAACTAGAATTCCAGAAAATGGAGAAAAAATCCCAATGGTAGATGCTGGAATTCACGCCATACAAGAATTGATGCACAAACATCCTGAAGCATTGCTTTATGGTCAAGATGTAGGCGGAAGAATTGGGGGCGTTTTCAGAGAAGCGGTAACGCTTCAACAAAAATTTGGAAATAAAAGAGTTTTTAACACCGCCATTCAAGAGGCGTACATCATTGGTTCTACTGTAGGAATGAGCGCAGTAGGTCTTAAACCTATTGTAGAGGTACAATTTGCCGATTATATTTATCCAGGGATCAATCAATTGGTAACAGAAGTTTCTAAATCTTGCTACCTCAGCAACGGAAAATATCCTGTTTCGAGCATCATTAGAGTTCCGATTGGAGCTTATGGAGGTGGCGGTCCTTATCACAGCGGAAGCGTAGAAACCATGTTGGCTCAAATCAAAGGAATTAAAATCGCTTATCCAAGCAATGCTGCAGATTTTAAAGGCTTATTTAAAGCTGCTTTTTACGACCCAAATCCTGTCATTTTCTTAGAACACAAAGGTCTTTATTGGAGTAAAGTTCCAGGAACAGAAGAGGCAAAAACTGTAGAACCTGCAGAAGATTACATATTACCTTTCGGGAAAGCCAATATTGTAAAATTTGCCAATGAAGAAGAAGTCCAAAAAGGTCGAACTCTAGTTGTCGTTACTTATGGAATGGGTGTTTATTGGGCCAAAGAAGCGGCTAAAAATTTTGAAGGAAGGGTAGAAATTATAGATTTAAGAACCATCAAGCCGATAGATGAAGAATTGGTTTTTGAAAGGGTTAAATTACACGGGAAATGTATTCTTTTAACGGAAGAAGCACTAAACAACTCCATGATGGAAGCTTTCGGGGCAAGAATTTCTAAAAATTGCTTTAAATACCTCGATGCAGCTGTAGAAATCATGGGTTCGCTGGATTTACCAGCTGTTCCTATCAATTTGATTTTAGAAAAAGAAATGCTTCCCAATGCAGAAAAATTAAGCCTTAAAATCAATGAACTTCTCAACAATTAAAGCATGGAAATTTTAGATAATTTTTTAATTGACCTTATAAAAGACATACCCAAAACAGATTTGACCAATTTTTTTGGATTATTCAAGAAAGTTAAAATAAAAAAAAATGAAGTATATTTTAGTGAAGGAAAGCAACACTTCAAAATATTCTATATCAAAAAAGGATTATTAAGAGGATTTTACACAGATTCAAAAGGAGAAGAAAAAACCATTTTCTTCCGTTGGGAAAAAGAATTTTGCGCAGACCCAGATTGTTTAATTCATAAAAAAACCTCCAGACTTACTTGGACCGCCATAGAAGACAGTGAGATTATAGAGATTGACATGCTAAAATTTGAAGAATTAAGTAAAAGAAACGGTGCATTACTCAGATTAAGAATCGCCACTAATCAAAAATTATCGTACAGATTATACGAGAGATTAGAAAGTTTTATTATATTAACTCCTGAGGAAAGATTTGTGCAACTCAAAAGCACTTACCACGATTTATGTGAAAGAATTCCCGATAAGCATTTAGCTTCATTTTTGGGAATTATTCCAGTTTCTTTGAGTAGAATTAAAAAAAGATTAGAAAATTAACAAATGTTAATTTTCATTAAAACATTATACAATATATTTGCATAAAGGAAAAACACAAATGAATGAAAATTGCCTTAAAAAGAAAGCCTTCTAGATTAACGGAAGGCTTTCTTTATTTATATAGATTCATTGTGTTGCGATATATCCAACCCTAATTCTTCGGAGGTTTCTTCTACTCGAAGTGGAATAATAAAATCTGTAATCTTATAAATAACCAAAGCTCCAAAAAAGGTAAACACAGACACCAAAAGTAGCGCAGTCATGTGATGTGCAAAAACGCCTATTCCACCGTGCAGAAGACTGGCATTTTCGCCTCGAGCAAAAATAGCGGTGAGTATCATTCCCATAATCCCTCCGATTCCGTGACAGGCAAAAACATCTAACGTATCATCTACGCTTTTCAGTTTTTTCCAGTTGACCGCCATATTAGAAACAATTGCCGAGATAAAACCGATAAATATACTTTCTGCAATGCTTACGTAACCACAACCCGGTGTAATCGCCACCAATCCTACTACCGCTCCAATACATGCTCCTAATGCTGAAATCTTTCTTCCATTTATTCTATCGAAAAATATCCAAGTCATCATCGCTGAAGCAGAAGCTATCGTTGTAGTTCCAAAAGCCATCGCTGCAGTGGCATTGGCAGCTAAAGCTGAACCCGAATTAAATCCGAACCAACCAAACCACAACATTCCTGTTCCTAAAATCACATACGTAATATTGGAAGGTTCGTGATGGTCATTTTTTCTTTTCCCAATCATCAAAGCACCTGCTAAAGCTGCAAAACCAGCACTCATGTGAACTACAGTTCCACCTGCAAAATCTTTAATTCCAAAAAATTTAACCAAGAATCCGTCTCCGCTCCAAACCATGTGAGCCAAAGGTGCATAAATGAACAGTGAAAACAGTACGATAAATAAAAGGTAACTTACAAATCTTACTCTCTCTGCAAAACTTCCCGTGATAATGGCAGGAGTAATCACTGCAAATTTCATTTGGAACAATGCAAAAAGGATAAAAGGAACGGTAGAAGCCATTTTAGAATGTGGCAAAACGCCTACTTGGTTAAAAAAAGTAAAACTAAAAGGATTGCCTATGATTCCGTAATGTTCTTTGCCAATATAAAATCCTAGAGAATCTCCGAAAGAGAGCGAAAAACCAACCACTACCCAAACCAAACTGATGACTCCCAATGCAATAAAACTCTGCAACATGGTAGAAATTATATTTTTTTTGCCCACCATTCCGCCATAGAAGAAAGATAAACCCGGCGTCATGAGAAGGACTAAACCCGATGAAGCCAATAACCAAGCAATATCTGCTCCAACTAAATTATTTTCTTCTAAAAAAACTCCCGAACTAGCATCTGGCAACTTTGTTGGCCAGAATAAACTTACCATTGCTACTATCGCTGTGATGATAAAAGCAATAACCCAACGTTTTTCTACTTTCAATAACATATTTTCTGTTTTAACCCCTACAAATGTAAACATTTTATTTAAAAAAATATATTTTTTGAAACACAACCCCTATATTTTTATATAAATATTTTAAATTTATATAGTTTCAACTTATAACACCCCAATAATAATATCACAAGAAAAATATTTTTCTTTATAAAAAGATTCTTGGCTTTGCTGCGCTTCATTCAGAACGACAAGGTTCTTTGAAGTGGCTTATTTTTATCACAAAGTTCACTAAGTAATGGTGAAATAATTTCGTTTTTAAGTTCTCAAAGGAACATCATAGATGTTCTATGAAGTACACAGGTTTTTCTATTTACACTTTTAGAAAAATCTTTTTCTTCATGAAAAGATTCTTCACTATGATGCGCTTCGTTCAGAATGACAGGGGTCTATGAAACGGATTATTTTTATCACAAAGTTCACTAAGTATTGGTGAAATAATTTCGTTTTTAAGTTCTCAAAGGAACATCATAGATGTTCTATGAAGTACACAGGTTTTTCTATTTACACTTTTAGAAAATCTTTCTCTTCATAAAGAGATTCTTCACTTTGCTGCGCTTCGTTCAGAATGACAGGGTTATGTTTTGTAATTATGGATTATAAATCTACGAGTACAGAATAATGTCTACATAAAAAAGCCACAACACTTCCTGTAAAGAAAGCGTTGTGGCTTTGTGAATCGCATCTAATAGAAAGAAGGTTAATGGTCTTTAGAAAAAATCTTTCTAATATCATCGGCGTTTATGCCAAGATATGCACCTACTTCTTCTACGGTTACTTTCTGATGCTTGAGTTTTCTCTTGGATTTTCTTATTTCCCTCAAGATTCTTCTGCAATGCCCGATACTGTAATCAGTAATTGCTTGAACGTCATTAGCGTTCATAATTAATTTTACTTTCATTGTGCTCTACATGGCTATTAAGCTCTAATATTTACATAATGGAGCGGTTGATATTCCGTGATGACAGTTAAGAAAATAAAATAGGCTAAATGCTAAGAAGTAAGCAAGAAATAAAACGAAGCAGTAGAAAGAGGTTTATAGTTAGTGTTTTTCATAATTAAATTTTTCATTTATAATATATGTCTATAGACATAAAAGGTTTTAAGGATTATGTATCACCTGCTCTTTGTTGTACACATTTTTCTACAACGGGTAGTATAAATTATTAAGTTTTATAAAAATAAATTAGTGCATAATCTTTTCCGTGCATAGGTATTTTAGAATACTTGCACGATTTATTAAAAATCTACAATTTGTTTTATTTCCGTTACCTCAAAGAACTTATACTACAGTACATTCTCTACTGTTCTTTCAAAGGTAAAAAGAAAAATCTAAAAATGGCGATGTATTTTTCCACAATTACATAGAAACCTCATGAATAAAGGGTTTTCTAAAAATTAGGATAAAAGCTGATTGCTTTACAGCACTTTACAAATCTCTGTAAACCACGATAAACACTGGGCAAACCACGATAAAAGACCTCACCATCAATTAATTAAACTACTGTTTAAACACACCGTTTAAACCCCTATGGATAAAGGATTACTCGAAAAATGAGCACTCCGTAAAATGATGCAAAAAAACCCTATTTACAGCCTCTATTTTCATAGAAGAAGACTTCTTTTCTACTTATTCTTTCTCTAAAGTAAGGATGCCCCAATCAACAATTTTTAAGCTAAAGAAATATCCCCCATAGTGACAAGATATTCTTATAAAACCACTGGTTCTATACCCCAATTTTTAGTCCTTGTAAAAATGACGAATCCATGCTCATTAAAAACTTCACCATATTCTATTTTTTTGACACGAGATTGACACGGGATTGACACGGGATTGACACGGGACTGACACGAGACTAGAATAAGGAAGAATTGAAGTGTTTTTTATCTAGCCTATTGTCTTGTTAGGTTATGAGACAAAACAGACTTAAACGAACATTTTGAAACAAAACGAACTATAAGTTTTTATTTGCACAAAATGCACTTATTAGAATAAAAAGAATCAAAAAAAACAAAGACGAACCAAACGAAACATGGCATTTGGAGAGGGTTTATTGCTTATCTATCTTTGTGGAGTAATGCATTGGCCAATGGTTACCCAAATCATTTATTAACACCCAAAAAACAAGTATTATGGCAAGAGAAATGTCCATTTTAAAACTTCGAGGGAAACTCGATGGAATGAGTTTCTACAAGAACTCAGAAGGCCACTTTGTAAGAGCGAAAGGTGGCGTAGAACGCAACAGAATCATGAATGACCCTAACTATGAAAGAACGAGGGAAAACATGAGTGAATTTGGCACTATAGCCAGTAGTGGTAAATTACTAAGAAACAGTATTTCTATACTGATGAATCGTGCAAAAGATACCAGAACCAGTAATAGAATTGTAAGTCTAATGTCTACTATAAAAAATTTAGACAACCAATCTCTAAGAGGACAACGAAAAGTTGCTGAGGGGATAAAAAGCGTAGAAGGAAAAAGGGTTTTAGAAGGTTTTGATTTTAATAAAAACTCACCTCTTGGCATTTTATTTAAAGCTCCCTACACGCTAGATGTAGAGGCTGGCAGTGTAAATATAGCCCTTTTTAATCCTAAAGAGCATTTATTACTCCCTGAGTATGCAACACATGTTTCCTTAAGCATCGCTTGTGCGAGTTTAGATTTTGAACTGCAACAATCTGAAGTAGCGTATAGTGAAGTGCATACCATAGCGATAGATGCAGATGCCGCCCCTCTGGAAATAGGATTAGAAAATCTTCCTACCCTAGAAGGAACTTTATTTTACCTATTATTGGTAGAACTGATGCAGAAAATAAATGGGCAATTGTATCCTTTGAAAAATGGTACTTACAATGCGCTGAATCTTATAAAGGTAGTATAAACCTATCTGTAAGATTTTTCATAACGAATTAAATAAAATGAATTAAGCAGACCATAGGTCTGCTTTTTTTGTGAGATCATAACTTTCTTTTCCCTGCGTTCTACAAGTTCAGGCACTGGGCTTCGTGAACTACGTTCGCAGACCTTTGGCCTGTGCTCAGGCAAGGAGTTGGAAATAAAAAATCTTTTACCCCGACCCTAAAGGGAGAGATTTTTTATAATGATCTAAATGATGAGGGGTTTCTTTTGCGAGCCTAGAAAACCTTTTTCTCTGCCTATAAATAAAAAATCTTTTACCCCGACCCTAAAGGGAGAGATTTTTCTTGGTATTTTTGGGTGGAAATTATTAACCATAAAAAGCACGAGGTTCGTGCTTTTTTTATTTTTTATGGGGTGTGTTTTTTTGGCGTGAGCTCACGGATTACAAATCCGGGAGATCGGGTGATGTGTTTACTCTCAACTTCGGCAAAGTTTGGAGCTTTTTTAACTTCTTCAACTTCGGCAAAGTTTGGAGCTTTTCAACTTCGGCAAAGTTTTAAACTTTGCCGAAGTTCTCTTTCCCGGAGTTCTCTTTCCCGGAGTTCTCTTTGCTGAAGTTAAATTTCCACAATTCTCTGGTGACAAAATTTAAAATTATCAATGTCTTCAAAGTTGGAACTCTTTTTTAACTTCTTCAACTTCGGCAAAGTTTAAAACTTTGCCGAAGTTCTCTTTGCTGAAGTTCTCTTTGCTGAAGTTCTGTTTGCTGAAGTTCTCTTTCCCGAAGTTCTCTTTCCCGAAGTTCTCTTTCCCGAAGTTCCCTTTGCTGAAGTTCCCTTTGCTGAAGTTCTCTTTGTTGAAATTCTCTTTCCCGAAGTTCTCTTTCCCGAAGTTCTCTTTCCCGAAGTTCTCTTTCCCAAAGTTCTCTTTGCTGAAGTTCTCTTTGCTGAAGTTCTCTTTGCCGAAGTTCTCTTTACCGAAGTTCTCTTTGCTGAAGTTAAATTTCCACAATTCTCTGGTGACAAAATTTAAAATTATCAATGTCTTCAAAGTATGAAATTACTTCTTCTCTTTTTAATTCTGTTTTAGAGTTTGATAAAATAATTTTATAGGAAGAAAAATCATACTTTTCTAATTGCTCATTAATATCTAAAGAATTTTGATGAATATAAATTATACAGTTTCTAAGATAAACCTCATCCGTTATTCTTATTCTTTTAAAAGGGGTCTCAAATAGACTACCATGTCTATTATAATATTTATTAAAACCTTGTGTATAACTACTCATTAATTTTGCAAATTGCTTGCTAACAATAGAATGTAACGCATGAATCCCCTCAGCTCTTATTTTAGTATTTTTATTCTGAGAATCAAAAAAAGTTTTTAATTCTACTTCTGGTTTTATTCTTACCAACAAGTGAAAATGATTTTTCATAAGGCAATAAGCATAAATATCAGCAACTGGCAATAAAAATTCTTTTGCCTTTTTTAAAAAATACAAATAATTATCTTTGTTTTTATAAACATCTTCACTGTTAATTCCTCTGTTATAGATGTGATAAAAAAATTCTGGCTCAAGATGGTCTCTTCTTATTTCCATTTTAGTTATATGATTTTAGTTTTTTTAATCAACTTCGGCAAAGTTTGGAACTTTTTTAACTTCTTCAACTTCGGCAAAGTTTGGAACTTTTTTAACTTCTTAAACTTCGGCAAAGTTGGAACTTTTTTTTAACTTCTTCAACTTCGGCAAAGTTTAGAACTTTTTTTTAACTTCTTCAACTTCGGCAAAGTTTAGAACTTTTTCAACTTCGGCAAAGTTTAGAACTTTTTTAACTTCTTCAACTTCGGCAAAGTTTGGAACTTTGCCGAAGTTCTCTTTCCCGAAGTTCTCTTTCCCGAAGTTCTCTTTCCTGAAGTTCCCTTTGCTGAAGTTCTCTTTGCCGAAGTTCCCTTTGCTGAAGTTCCCTTTGCTGAAGTTCTCTTTGCTGAAGTTCTCTTTGCCGAAGTTAAATTTCCACAATTCTCTGGTGACAAAATTTAAAATTATCAATGTCTGCAAAGTTGGAACTTTTTTAACTTCTTAAACTTCGGCAAAGTTTAGAACTTTTTTAACTTCTTAAACTTCGGCAAAGTTTAGAACTTTTTTAACTTCTTCAACTTCGGCAAAGTTTGGAACTTTTTTAACTTCTTCAACTTCGGCAAAGTTTAAAACTTTGCCGAAGTTCTCTTTGCTGAAGTTCTCTTTCCCGAAGTTCTCTTTGCTGAAGCTATTTAAGTTTTAAACTTCGGTGAAGCAAATATCATCTATCTTCTTCATCAGTTCATCTGTTTTGGTAAGGGCGTAGATGATTTTTTGGTAATGAAGAATGTCTTCATAAGAAAGTTCTCTTTCTTTACGGTCTTTTAGCCATTTTTGCGCGGGTTGATAACCACCAATGTAGAAATTCCATGCGGTTTCTGGTACGTTGTCGAAATACTGGGTTTCGTTGATGAAGACTTTTCCTGTGAGGTTTTCAACTTCTGGAGCGCTCTTAACTTCGGCAAAGTTTGAAACTTTGCCGAAGTTCTGTTTGCTGAAGTTCTCTTTGCCGAAGTTCTCTTTGCCGAAGTTCTCTTTGCTAAAGTTTTCAGTTTTTACAAAAGTAGGTTTTGCTACCACGTTATTTCCAGCAATAGGATATTTGGTTTGGAGGTCTTTATTCGCAATTTCTTCTAAAAGATGGAGTTTTCTGATTTCTGAACCTAATTGTACCAAATCCCAAAAATTCTTTTGAATAGTGGACAAGTCACGACTTGTACCTACAGCATCTGGAAAAGGAACTCTAGGGAAATCTATTTTTAGGAATTCTTTATAGGTTTCTCTGTATTTTGGGGAATGTAAAACGGCGTAGATGTAATCTAAAAGATTGAGTGGAGAAAAGTTTGTTTTTTTACTCTCAGCTTTTGAAGCGTTCTTAGCTTCAGGAGTGTTCTCAACCTCTGGAGTGTTCTCAACCTCTGAAGTGTTCTCAACTTCTGAAGTGTTCTCAACCTCTGGAGTGTTCTCAACCTCTGGAGTGTTCTCAACTTCGGCAAAGTTTAAAACTTTGCCGAAGTTCTCTTTGCCGAAGTTCTCTTTGCCGAAGTTCTCTTTGCCGAAGTTCTCTTTCCCGAAGTTCTCTTTGCCGAAGTTCTCTTTGCCGAAGTTCTCTTTGCCGAAGTTCTCTTTGCCGAAGTTCTCTTTCCCGAAGTTCTCTTTGCCGAAGTTCTCTTTGCCGAAGTTCTCTTTGCTGAAGTTCTCTTTGCCGAAGTTTTCTTTGCCGAAGTTTTCTTTGCCGAAGTTCTCATCATCTACGCATTTCATGCCGAGTTTTGCTTCTATCTCTGCCAGAATTTTAGGATTGAAATTAGGGATTCTTTCTCGCTCATCAAATGCAGTGGGTTCTTGGTAAAGGTAAAGCGGGAAAACGTTTCCTCCACCACGATAAAACATATTCAAATCAACAACTTCGTTTGAAGAAAAAATCAAATTCCAAGGCATATTTCCAACAACCTGACCTTGTCTACCAATAATCAAATTTACATTTTCTTTAAGCATATTTTTCATCAGTGAAAATCTTGTTCTATAAGATTTAGGAATTTCAATGCCAAATTTTTCTTCTCCCAAACCTTTAATAAAGAACATATGCCCAAAATCAAAAGGTCTATATGCAATTCTTTTTATATAATCTGAAATTTCATTAGTTGAAATTTCATTTAAAGCTTTAACTAAATTTTCTTTATTGTAATTAAATAAGAACTTGTCATTTCCTGTTTGAGTTCCTGTTACATTATTCAAAAACAAATCATTAACCTGAAATGTATTATTAAAATAACTTCCCTCATTTATTCTATTAACAAAAAGTAAAAACGGTTTTTCAGGTTTCAATTCTTTAAAATCAATAGTTCTTAATGAATTTTCTTGTAAAAAATTGTATTTATCATTTCTTTTCCCAAACAAATCATAATGAAAAACTTTTCCTAATTCATTTTTAGCTTTTTTATTGGTTTTTACAAAAAGGTTAATAGAAACACCTTGCATAATATCAAACACATTTTGGTCTGCACTTCCATCTGGAGCAGTTTCTTTTTTCTTGCTGTTGCCATGCAAATCAATGGTGTAAATTTTATCAAAAGTTTTTAATAAATTCCAACGCATTCCTCTAAAAGTAGGGTTATCGAGATAACCATGAGGATTGATAAACGCAACAATTCCCTCTCCATTTTTTTCTACCAAATATTGAGCAAATCTTATAAATTTTACATAATCATCATTCAACCAATGTTTTCTTTCATTAAAATGAACTCCATCTACATATTTATAATCATCAATTAATTTAGAAATCCACTCTCCATTATTAGAAGAAATTCCTGAATACGGTGGATTTCCAATGACGCACATTACAGGTGTATCTCGTTTAATTTGGTTTGCCAGAGTAGATTCATCAGAAAGCCAACTGGCAAAGAGTGTACCTGTATCTTTGTGGTGTTCTTCCAGAGAATTGGTCAAGAAAATATTAAAACGCTGGTCTTGGTTGGTTTCGTAACCTGTTTCAGAAAGCAGCATATCTAGTTTAAGATGTGCCATAGAATAACTCGCCATCAAGAGCTCAAAACCATTAATTCTAGGAATGAGATCTTTTTCTACATATTGAGGCCAAATTCCCTCGTTGATGTTTTTAAAATTTTCTTCGTAGATGTGTTTTATGGTTTCGGCTAAAAAGGTTCCTGTACCTGTTGCAGGGTCTAGAACTTGCACTCTGTGAAATTCTTTATCTACTTTTTTGCCGTGAAAATCTATTTTGCTTTTGATTTTAGAAGTATCTGCCAAACCTTGAGACAATCCAAATTCAGATTTCAGCAAATCATCTACTGCACGTACGATAAATTGCACCACAGGTTGTGGCGTGTACCAAACACCGCGAGATTTACGGAGTTTTGGGTTGTATTTTCCCAAGAATGTTTCGTAGAAATGAATAACGGGGTCTTCTTGTCTGGTAGATTTCCCGAAGTTTTTCATAATATCCTTCACATCAGAAGCGAGGAAAATCTGCACCAATTCTTCCACAATCCATTTGAGACGTATATCTAAATCAAAACCTGCAATATGCTGAAAAAGTTTCCTCAAAAAAGGATTAGATTTCGGGATAAGATTGGCGGCTTCTATCCTATCAAACGTAGGCAAAGTAGGGTCGTGATAACGTGCCACGAAAAGTCCGTAAGCAATGGTCTGAGAATAAAGATCTGCAAAAAGTTGGTTATCAATATCATGAATCAGCATATCTTTAAACGCTGTTCTTTGCTGTACCAATTCTGTATTTTTTTCCGCCAAATCGTCTTCGTCTAAAGCATTGTGTATCACATCTGCCATTAACAAAGCTTTATTAGCCATCATTTCTGCTAGTTTTTCAGAATTTTTGATGGTTTGCGAGACTTCTTGCCCAAAATCTTTGATGAGATGAATGAATGTTTCAAAGTTTTTCTCATGTGGAACGATTTCGTTCATCAAGATTTCGCCAAGAGCGATTTTGGTTTTCAGTTCGCCATTTTTATAGAATTCAAAATGTAGATAATCGGTAATAATTAGATTTTCGAGTGCATTTCTATAACGGTCGAACTGTGGTTTATTTTTCTTATGGTCTATTCCTAATTTTAAATCTTTGGCTTCTATATAACCAATAGGCACTTCTTTTTTGGAAACAATATAATCTGGAGCGCCACATTTTTGGCGGGTTGGCTCATTAATTACAGAAAATTCTTTACCTAGAATCTCCTGAAGCAGAATTTGTAAATCTCCACGATAAGAATGTTCGGTTGCATTACCTGCAAAATATAATTGAGAAAGTTTAGAAAGGTATTGATTAATCATAGTTATTATTGAAGTGCATAAAATTAATGAAAAGTTTTTAAAAAATGTTATTAGAACAAGAAAAAGCACAGCGTAGATTGCTGTGCTTGTATTTATATGCTCATGGATTGGAAGTTTGTATTACATATAAAACATTTTGTCATTTTGAGCGGAAGAATGAAGCGAAAAATCTGTTTCATAATGTAGAGATTCTTCACTTTGCTGCGCTTCGTTCAGAATGACAGAGCTCTATGAAACGGATTATTTTTATCACAAAGTTCACTAAGTATTGGTGAAATGATTTCGTTTTTAAGTTCTCTAAGGAACATCATAGATGTTCTATGAAGTACACAGGTTTTTCTATTTACACTTTTAGAAAATATTTCTCTTCATAAAGAGATTCTTTACTTTGCTACGCTTCATTCAGAACGACAGGGCTCTATAAAGTAACTTATTTTTATCACAAAGTTCACTAAGTATTGGTGAAATGATTGCGTTTTTAAGTTCTCTAAGGAACATCATAGATGTTCTATGAAGTACACTGTTTTTTCTATTTACACTTTTAGAAAATCTTTCTCTTCATAAAGAGATTCTTCACTTTGCTGCGCTTCGTTCAGAATGAAAAGGTTATGTTTTCAACATTCGGATTATAAATCCTAGACACTTGCTAGATACTTACAGGATAAAGGCAGGACACTTGCTCTTTTCCTTAACCTAATTTCCAACTATTTTAGTTATTTTTGCTAAAATCTTTCTACAGAAAATGCCTGAACATATCCTACAAAGAATAGAAGAATTAAGAGAAGAACTGCATCAGCATAATTACAATTATTATGTGTTAGATGAGCCTACGATTTCGGATTTTGAGTTTGATGCCAAACTTAAGGAGCTGCAAGAACTGGAAGCAGCGCACCCAGAGTTTTATGACCCGCATTCTCCTACCTTGAGAGTAGGTGGAGAAATCACCAAAAATTTCCCTACCGTTCAGCATCAGTTCAGAATGTATTCTTTGGACAACTCTTATGATTTCAATGATTTACAGGATTGGCACACCAGAATTTCTAAAATTTTAGAAACCGAAGACATAGAATTTGTCGCCGAACTGAAATATGATGGTGCTTCTATTTCCATTTTATTTGAAAACGGTAAACTTTCTCAAGCCGTAACAAGAGGTGATGGTTTCCTAGGCGATGAAATCACTGCCAATGTGAAGACCATCAAAGACATTCCGCTTCAGTTGCAGGGAAATTTCCCAGAAAGATTTTACATGCGTGGCGAAATTTATCTTACGCACCACAACTTCAACAAAATTAATGAAGAGCGATTGGCAGAAGGTTATGACGCTTTTATGAACCCAAGAAATACTGCTTCTGGAAGTCTGAAACTGCAAGATTCTGGCGAAGTAAGAAAGAGAAATCTTTCAGCGGTACTCTATCAATTTGTGAGTGAAAACAGTCCTGCCGAAACGCATTTCGAACTGCTTCAACAGGCAAAAACCTGGGGGTTCAAAATTTCTGAAAACGCCCAACTTTGTAAAAATATTCAAGAAGTACAAGATTTCATCAATTTCTGGGACGAAAAACGCAAGAAACTGAATTTCGACATTGACGGAATTGTAATCAAAGTAAATTCCCTGAAACAACAGCAATTATTAGGTTACACCGCAAAATCTCCACGTTTTGCAATGGCTTATAAATTTAAAGCCGAAAAAGTAGAAACAGAATTACTCAGCATCGATTATCAAGTGGGAAGAACTGGTGCAGTAACACCTGTTGCGAATTTGGCTCCCGTTCTCTTGGCTGGAACCATTGTAAAACGCGCTTCTCTGCACAACGAAGATATTATCAAAAAACTGGATTTGCATGTAGGAGATTTCGTCTATGTAGAAAAAGGCGGAGAAATTATTCCGAAAATTGTAGGCGTAAATGTAGGAAAACGAAATGTTTTTGCTACAGAAGTTCAGTATGCTACGCATTGTCCAGAATGTGGAAGTGAGCTGATTCGTTTAGAAGATCAGGCTGCTCATTTTTGCCCTAATGAAACGCATTGTCCACCACAAGTTGTTGGGAAAATGATTCATTACGTTTCCAGAAAAGCTTTGAATATTGAAAATTTAGGCAGTGAAACCATAGAACAACTCTACCGTGAAGGTTTACTGAACAATATTGCAGATTTTTACACTTTGCGCAAAGAACAATTGCTTCCGCTAGAAAGAATGGCGGAAAAATCTGCCCAAAACATCATTGACGGCGTAGAAAAATCTAAACAAATTCCTTACGAAAAAGTATTGTACGGAATCGGCATCAAACACGTAGGAGAAACGGTTGCCAAAAAATTGGCGAAGAATTTCCCTAGTATTGATGATTTAAAAAATGCCACTGAGGAAGAACTCTGTCAAGTAGAAGACATTGGCTCTAAAATTGCGGAAAGCATCGTTTCTTATCTTCAAAATCCCGAAAACTGGGAGGTGATAGAACGATTGAGAAGTTATGGCGTTCAACTGGAAAAAGGTGAAAACACCACAGAAGTTTTGAGTACTGTTTTAGAAGGCAAAACCTTTCTTTTCACAGGGAAACTTTCGCTTTTTACGCGTGAACAAGCCGAAGAAATGGTAGAAAAGCATGGCGGAAAAAATATTTCGGCAGTGTCTAAAAACCTCAACTATTTGGTGGTTGGAGAAAAGGCAGGAAGCAAACTCAAAAAAGCGCAAGACATCGGTACGATTACGATTTTAGATGAACAACAGTTTTTGGATTTGATTGAAAGTTAATGCAAGTCATTTCTATCACAAAGTTCACGAAGAACAGTTGATCTGTTTGTGTTTTTGAGAGCACTAAGCAACATCAAAGATGTTGTTCAATATTCTTCAATCGCAAAGATTTTTTATTTACCTGAATATTCTAAGCAAGCAAAGTTGGCGAAATTCATTCGCTTTGAAGCGTATGCTTTTCTTTCGTTTCAAACAAATGCTTTTGGATTTGATTGAAAGTTAATGCAAGTCATTTCTATCAAAAAGTTCACGGATAACAGTTGATATATTTGTGTTTTTGAGAACTTTAAGCAACATCATAGATGTTGTTCAATATTCTTCAATCGCAAAGATTTTTTATTTACCTGAATATTCTAAGCAAGCAAAGTTTGCGAAATTCATTCGCTTTGAAGTGTATGCTTTTTCAATTCGCTAGCAAATTTACTCTTTGTTTCCTTTGATTTTATTTTTAACTGTGAAAAACTTTCCGTTTTTAATATTCAAAAATTAATTGTTTTTTGAAAATAAACAAAAAAGCTCAAGAAAATTCTTGAGCTTTTGCTTTTAAATGGAAACTTTAACGGCTAATTCATAAAAATGAGAATTGGCAAGTTTCTTTAATCTTTCTTTTAAACAAGGAGAATTATGATAATCTCCATTAAAAATAATCACGTTTTGAGCATTGAGTGTGTTTTGATTTTCACATTCATAATTTTGTTCATGTTCGGCTGGAGTGTATTTTTCAAAAAACTCATCATTAGAATAAAAAACCGTGTAGTCTTGTGAAAGTTCTACATTGAACGGCATTTTCTTTTCTACTAATTTGGCTTTATCTGAAAATTCTGGCTCTATTTTTCCGTCATGATATACAATCTCTGTGAGTTCGCCATTGGTTTTTTGGGCAAACTCTTCTGCTTGTTTGTAGTTTCCAAAACCGGTGTAGATTTTGAAATTTCCTACCATAAATTCTAATATTTTTTTCCCGTAGTGCATTTAATTTTTATTTTTTTAAATCGTTGTACTCAATATTTTTAATTTTTGCTTCTATTTTTTCGGCTTTTAGGTTTTGTCTCAAGAAACCAAATAAGCTCATGTAAATATTGGCTATCCAAACTAATGAAAATCCTGCAATGAGATATCCTCGCCAATCTTCAAAGAACAAGGTGAAATTTGTGATCAATAAGAAAAATATCGTCACATAATGACTAAAACAATACTCACAGGTAAAGAGATAAAAAAACTTTTTCTCCGAGAGTGAAGTTGCGTTTTCTACTCTTTTTTGACAATATTCTCGCGGTTCTTTGAAAATTTCTTCGTGCGTAACTGTCCAAGCGATACAAGCAATAGGTATCGCCAAAATAAACAGTTGCAGTATGTGATTAAAACTAAGCATGATTTTACAGTACAAAATTAGATTAAACAAGCGCTTAGTATTTTATAATATTTTCTTGATTTCATACAGAATTAACATTTTATAACTTTCTCAGGACAAAGTTTTAAATTTTCATAAATTTGTATTAAAATTTAGAACAATGGATTTGCATCTTGATAGAACGTTTAAGTATTATTGGTTAATGTTTAAGAGACACGATTTATCAGCAGGTCTCACGGTTTTTCTAGTTGCACTTCCCTTGTGTTTGGGTGTTGCATTAGCTTCTGGAGCTCCACTTTATTCGGGTATTTTATCAGGAATTATCGGTGGAATTGTAGTAGGAGTTTTGAGTGGTTCAGATTTAGCTGTTTCTGGTCCTGCTGCTGGTTTAACTACGGTTGTCGCCGCTTCTATCATCAGTCTAGGCGATTTTCAAACTTTTTTATTAACTGTTATTATTGCTGGACTATTCCAAATTTTATTAGGCGTTTTAAAACTGGGTGTTTTTGCCAGTTATTTTCCCAGTTCGGTGATTAAAGGAATGATGGCTGCTATAGGAATTATCTTGATTTCTAAACAAATTCCATTGGCTTTAGGTTACAATCAACCTGATTTTTGGACGAGTGGTTTTGTACAAATCTTTACTTCAAAAAATTTCTTAGGAAACTTAGTTGAATTTAATTCTCATATTACCAGAGGTGCCGTTTTTATTTCTGTGATTTCTTTGGCGATTTTAATTCTGATGAAAAAACCACAGTTTCAAAAATTCAATAAGATTCCTGCTCCACTTTTGGTGGTTATTTTTGGAATTTTAATCAACTTTTTAATGAATTATTTCGGTTCTTCTTATGCTTTGAAACCTAATCAATTGGTGAATATTCCAGAAAATATGTTTGCAGAAATTAAATTTCCTGAATTTTCTAAAATTCTGAGCAATCAAGAAATCTGGAAAGACGGAATTCTCATAGGAATTTTGGCTACACTAGAAACTTTGCTTTGTATAGAAGCGATGGATAAACTAGACCGTCACAACAGAATCACGCCTGTAAATCGTGAATTAATTGCGCAAGGAATTGGTAATTTCCTTTGTGGACTTGTAGGCGCAATTCCCATCACTGCAGTAGTTGTAAGAGGTTCTGCTAATATAGAAGCTGGCGCAAAAACTAAAGTTTCAGCCTTCATGCATGGAATATTTTTATTGCTCTCTGTATTGCTGATTCCGTTTTTGATTAATATGATTCCGTATGCTTCTTTATCTGCTATTTTGATTATTACAGGTTTTGGATTGACAAGAATTGAGATTTATAAACATCTCTTTAAACTCGGTTTAAAACAGTTTATTCCATTTATCGCCACTATTATTATTATCCTTGTAACAGACTTATTAATAGGTGTTTCTATTGGTTTATTGATTTCTATTTATTACATCATCAAAGAAAATTTCAAAGAAAATTACGACATAGAAAAAACGCATTTTCAAGGGATTAACCAATATAAATTGAAACTTCACAGCAATGTAACCTTCATCAATAAAGTGAAAATTAAAAATGCTTTGGATAAAGTTCCTGCTTATTCCGTATTAACTATTGACGGCTCCGAAGTTCATTTTATAGACCATGATGTTTTAGAAATTATTTCAGATTTCAAAAATAAAGCACATGACAGACACATTCAGCTTCAAATGATTAATATAGAAACCGTAGAAACTGCGGCGATTTCTCATTAAAAAGCCCTCATAACATTATGAAGGCTTTCGGTCTAAAAATCAAATACTGAAAATATGAAGTAAATTTGTCTGTTTAAATGTTATTTGTTTTTACGGCAAGTTCGTATACATTTCCTCGCATTAAAAATTTAATTCTTTCTCTAGTAGTTACGGTATTTACACCGCTTTCATCTGTGATAATGATTCTATCTCCTGGTGCAATATTTTGGTCAGACAAAATATCTTCTGGCAGCATGTCATTTTCTGCTTTTTTCATTTCAAAAAGAATTTGGTCTGCCATTTCTTGAAATCCTTCAGCATCAGAATAAAGCACTCTATAATTGGGATGATCTGGTAATTCTACCTTAAAAGGTTTTTTACTTTCTACCAACTTCGCCGAATCATTGGGTGTAGGATTATCAGAACCATCTGTAAAACCTACTTCTACCAATTCACCTTGGTGTTCATTGGCATAATTTACCGCATCTTCATAGGTTGCAAAATTGGTGGTCACCGTATACTGGTCAAATTCATAATGCTGTAATCTATCTTCTGTGTGATGTGTAGTCATTTTATAAAAATTTTGTGATTTGGTTAAGGCAAAGATAGATGGATACGTCTCCAAATGTTTTATACAATTATGTTAAATGCTTTCAAAATTGTGAGATGATGATATTTTTTGATTAATTTTAGGCACTCATTTTAAAATATGAATTAATGCTTAAGAAAACGTTTATTATAGCGACATTATTTCAGGCTGTTGCTTTTTTTTGTCAGCAATACGGAGGAATGTGGATTCCTACTGAAATTAATGAAAAAGAGATGAAATCTCTGGGAATGAAAATCAAAGCCCAAGACATTTGGAACACTGAAAAACCGAGTATCAAAGACGCTGTAGTTCAGTTTGACGGAGGTTGTACCGCAGAAATTATTTCTCCAAAAGGTTTATTATTAACCAATCACCACTGCGGTTATGACAATATCCAAAGCCATTCTACCGTAGAAAATGATTTATTGACCAATGGATATTGGGCAAAAAACATGGAGGAAGAATTGCCAAACCCTGGCGTTACCGTAGATTTTGTTACGGATATTAAAGAAATTACTCAAGATATTTTAGGCAATACTTCTTCATTAAGTGGAGCAGAATTGACTAAAAAAATCAATGAAAATATAGACGCTTACAAGAAATCTCAAAAAATAGAATCTTACCAAAGTATTATTGTAAGACCTATGTTTGCAGGAAATAAATATTATGCATTTGTAGTAGAAACCTATAAAGACATCAGATTAGTAGGAGCACCACCACAAAGCATTGGTAAATTCGGTTCTGATACGGATAACTGGGTTTGGCCAAGACATACTGGTGATTTTTCTATGTTTAGAATTTACGCTGATAAAAACAACAAACCAGCGGAATATTCTAAAGACAATATTCCTTTTACGCCAAAACATTTCTTACCGATTTCTGTAAAAGACATTAAGGAAAATGATTTCACTTTCGTTTTCGGATTTCCGGGTAGAACCAATGAATATTTGCCAAGCGTAGCGATTGAAAAAATCATCACAGATACCAATCCTGCGAGAATTGAAGTAAGAGACATCGCGCTGAAAACGCTAGACGAAAAAATGCGTGCAGACGATGCTACCAGAATTAAATATGCTTCTAAATACGCTTCTGTTGCCAATTATTGGAAAAAATGGATTGGCGAAACAAAAGGTCTTAAAAAATCAAACGCTGTTGCTAAAAAACAAGCTTATGAAAGTTCTCTAGTGGCTAAAAATTCAGAAATTAAAACGTCTCTTGATGAATTTAAAAAACTGTATGACCAACAAGCGCCTTATGCTTTAAACAATGCTTATTACAGCGAAATTCTACGAAATGCTGAAACATTAACGTTGGCAAATCAGTTTTATGCTTTCGTACAAAATTATGAAGCAGGAAAAGTAGATGATAAAGCTGTAAAAGGTTTTAAAAACAGACTTTCTGGATTCTACAAAGATTATGACGGCGAATTAGATGCTAAAGTTACTGCTAAACTTTTGGCTTTATATGCAAATAAAACTGCACCAGAATTTTTACCAGAAGGTTTTGCTCAATTTAAAGATGTGAACCAAAATCTTCAAGTTCTTGAAAACTGGAGCAGAAATTCTGTGATTTCAGGAAGAAATTCGGTAAACGGAGCTACCGTTTATTCTAATATTGACCAAGTTTTCTCAAATATTCCAGAATTGGTAAAAAATCTGAAAGCTGACCCTATTTATCAGACTTTAACCAAAATGAGAGAAACTTATGTAAATAAAGCAGATGCTCAATATGTAGGTTTACAAAGCAAAATAGACGCTTTGCAAAAGAAATATTTAGCGCAAATGATGGCTACAGATACCGAAAGAAAATTTTTCCCAGATGCGAATTCTACACTCAGAGTAACTTACGGAAAAGTGAAAGGTTCTAATCCTGCAGATGCGATTTCTTACCACTATGAAACCACTTTAGATGGTGTAATGGAAAAATATGTACCTGGAGATTATGAATTTGATGTTCCACAAAAATTAATTCAGTTATACAACACCAAAGATTATGGCGATTACAAAAATGCAGCAGGAAAAATCCCATTAGCATTTACTGCAACCAATCATACCACTGGTGGAAACTCAGGAAGTCCAGCTCTCGACAAAAAAGGAAACCTTATCGGTTTAAATTTTGACAGACAATGGGAAGGCACGATGAGTGACATTAATTTTGACCCTAGATTCAGTAGAAATATTATGGTTCAGACCAAGTATATTTTATTTATCATCGATAAATTTGCTGGAGCAAGATGGTTATTAGACGAAATGAAAATTGTAAAATAATTTTCGATAAAATATTTTAGTAAGAACGCGCCAAAAGGTGCGTTCTTTTTTTTTTAAAATCTAGTCATAAAAAAAACCTCAGAATTTCTTCTGAGGCCAAACACAAATGATGAAATTTACTCTTACCTCTGTAGAGTAATACAAAGGTAAGTCTATTAAATTTTTTATTTGTTACACTATAACTACCTTATTTTATAAAATTTTCAGTTTTAATATCCAAAAATTTCTTCTAAACTCAGTTCGTGAAAATCTCCTAAGTTTTCAATCGCAGAATGGTCTAAATTTTCTTTTTTGCCCATGATGGCAACATTATAAGAGATCGGTTTTATTTCTTGATTGTAGAATTGGGTTAAATCTTCTAACTGTAGATTTTCTATTTCGTGGTAAATTTTTTCTCTAATATCATAATCTATTCCTATTTTTTTAAGATTTAAAAAATTAAAGAAAATATTGGTTCTGGTTATTCGGGTAGATGCAATTTGTTTCAGCGCAGAATTTTTAGCATTATTAAATTGCGTAGGAATTTGAGGCAAATCTTGCATTAAATCCGCCATCGCATCTACTGCTAAATGCAATTTATTGGCTTGTGTACCAATGTAACTTACCACGTAATTATGTCTATCCAAATAAGTCGCAGTAGAGTAATTTACATACGCAGAATACGCTAAACTCTTGCTTTCTCTGAGTTCCTGAAAAACAATAGACGACAAACCTCTGCCAAAATATTCATTAAAAACATTGATTTTTCCGTAATTTTCGGTATTCAGTTGAGAAGCCCTACCAATTTTACTCATTTCCATTTGTACCATATCATAATTGGTAAAGAAAACTTTTCCTTGAGTTTCCAGTTCTTGATAAATTTTCGGCTTTGGAATGGTGAGTGTTGCTTTTTCTAACAACGGCTGAATTTTTTCTTTGAACCCCTCAAAATCTTTACCGTAGAAGAAAATTTCATAAGGTAATTGGGTCAAATTCTTCACTTTTTCAGTAAGATGTTCTACTTTCGTTGCTCTTAATTTTTCTTCAGGAATCACATCTCTGAATCTGGAATTTTCACCAAATTTAGCATAATGACTTAATGCCGTCATGATTCTTGACTTGTCTTTTTTAGCGACATTTCGGCTTTCTAAAATCAATTCTATCGTACTTTCATAGACCTCATCATCTGGTTTAACTTCGGTAATCCAATGTTTTAAAAGTTCAAAACCTTTGATTAGATTTTCCTCAAAACCAGTGAGCAAAATAATCATTTGGTCGTCATACGTTTTAAAATCATTACTGATTCCCAATTTAAAAAACTCTTGGCTTAATTGATCCGCCGAAAAACGAGAAGTTCCCAAATATTGCAAAACTTGTACCGCTAAGAAAAGCTCTTTATCATGGTCTGTTCCGATTTTGTAAATCAAATGCAACTGCGCAATATGATTGTATTTATTTCTAACAAAACTGATTTTTTTATCCCCAATTTGAGTTTCCTCAATCATATTTTTATAATCAATAAATTTAGGAGTAATTTCTGAAGATTTTTGGTGAAGAATTTCGGTCAAAAACTCAGATTGTGCTTCTCTATTGATTTTAACAGGAGTAATTCCCGGATTTTCTACTCGGATAAGATTTTCGTTTTCGCCACGCAATTTTTTAACGATCACATAATTTTTTTGGAAGAATTTTTGTGCAAAATCTACCACATCTTGCTTGGTAATTTTCTCAAATTTCTCAATTTCCGAAAGTTCTTCTTCCCAAGTTCTGTCATTGATATAAATCCCGTAAAGCGCTGTTGCTAAACCATCTGCAGTTTCTAGATTTCTGATTTTCTGCAATTTCATATCATTGATAATCGCAGGAATTAACCAATCTGGGAAATCACCATTTTTCACTTTTTCTATCTCTGCCAAAAGCAGTTGTTCTGCCTCTTCTAAAGATTGATTTTCCTTCGGAACAATCATGAGCGAGAACAATCCGTATTGCTTAAAACCCAATTCATAAGCATAACTTCTGAGCGCTTTATGCTTTTGGTTAATGTTTAAATCCAGCAAACCTGCTTCGCCAGAATTGGAGAGAATCTGAGCCACCATTTCTGCCAAATGCTCTTCTTTTGTTCCATAAGAATCTGTTCTCCAAGCGATGTTTAATCTAGGCGCAGAAGGACTTTTTACAATTCTTTCTACAATTTCGGTTTGAGGTTCTTCTATGATTTTTTCTTTCTTAGGAAGTTCTTTGTACTCAAACTTTCCAAAATATTGATCGACCAAAAGAATGGTTTCTTCAAAATCTAAATCTCCCACCAAAACCATCGCCATATTATTAGGCACATAAAAATCATTGAAATATTGATGAATAGCCTGCATAGAAGGATTTTTCAAATGCTCAGATTTCCCCAGAGTGGTTTGTTGACCATTAGGATGCTTCGGAAAAAGGGCTTCCATAAGCGCGTAATTTACCAACCTCACATCATTGTCTTGCGCACGATTGAATTCTTCGTAAACCGATTCTAACTCAGTATGAAAAAGCCTTAAAACTAGACTAGAAAAACGCTCTTTTTCTATTTTGAGCCATTTTTCCAATTCATTATTCGGAATGTTATTTTTATAAACGGTTTCGTCTAACCAAGTGTGCGCATTGGTTCCTGTTGCACCCAAAGAAGAAATGACTTTGTCATATTCATTGGCAATCGCATATTGACTGGCTTCTTGAGAAATTTCGTCTATTTTTCTATAAATTTCCTTCTTTATTTCTGGGTTTTGTTCTGATTTGTGCAGTTCGTACAAATCAGAAATTTGGTCTAATAATACTTTTTCTTTTTCCCAATCCAGAGTTCCTAATTTGCTCGTTCCTTTGAACATCATGTGCTCTAAATAATGCGCCAATCCTGTATTGTCTGATGGATCATTATTGCTTCCCGTTCTTACTGGAATATAGGTTTGGATTCTAGGAGCATCGTCATTTTGAGCCAAATAAACCGTTAATCCATTGTTTAATTTGTAAATTCTTACACCCGTTTCATCTCCTTCTACTTGTTGGTAAGTGTACCCGTTTTTATCTGTAAAATTTTTAGTTTTTAATACTAATTTCGTCTGCATTAATTTCTTATTTCTTAATTATTTATTGGGATATTTCTGAATGAGAGCCTGTAAAATCGCCCACGTTTCTATATCTATTTTTCCATCGTAATTTTGTGGTCTAAAATGATATTGGAAAGCCTCAATAGTCTTCTTAGTAGCATCATCCCAAACTCCAGTTTCTGTAACTCCATAGCCAAATTGTTTTAGGGCAATCTGTACTTTCATCACAAAAGCCATGTCATTGATTTTTGCATTAAATTCTTCTGGAATAATTTGAGATTGGAAACTCTGCACTGTAGCATCATCATACCACATTCCTATTCCGTATTCGTCATACAATTTTTTCCAAGGAAATAATGGACCTGGATCTTGTTTACGAGTTGGCGCAATGTCTGAATGTGCTAAAACATTGGTCGGCGGAATTTGGTAACGCGTTACAATATCTTGAACCAAAGCGGCTACTTTTTTCACTTGATGTTCAGGAAACGGAACGAAAACTCTTTTTCCGACAACTACTTTAAAACCTTCATTCACGATTTCTATGCCGATAGAAGTATCATTAAGCGTTGCATCTTTTCTCCATGAACTGATTCCTGCATGATAAGATCTTTTATTTTCGTCTACCAACTGATAAATTTCTATATCGGTAGAATCATTCACCAAATAGTGAGAACTTACGGCTTGAGTGGTTAAAACCCTCACAGATTTATCATGATCTAAAGCTGTGTAATGTAAAATCACATATTTCTGTCTGAAATTTTGTGCAATGGCAGGAAAATGATTTCTGGTTACTTTATACCCTTCTGGTTTTGCTCCCACCAAAGAACCATAACTGATGGTGTTATCATTTTTAGTTGGGTCTGCTATATTTACTGTAAAATAATCGCCATGTACATCATGTTTAATCTCTGATTTGGGAGGATTTGGTATCGTAGATGTTGCGGGTTGAGGTAAATTATTAGGTTTTGCAATTTCTTTTTGCGAACCGCAAGAAATAATTAAAGACGCTAAACCTATGAAATATAATGAATTACGCATTTTATTGATTTTTTAAAAGATTATTTATTCAAAAATACGAAAATTTTTAGCAATTTTTTTTTGGTTATTAAGGAAAACTGTCCTATATTTGCACTCGCAATTACGGAAGAGAAGTTCTTAAAAGAATTTGCAAGGAGGGTTGCCGGAGTGGTTAACGGAGCAGTTTGCTAAACTGTCGACTCGCAAGGGTCGCAAGGGTTCGAATCCCTTACCCTCCGCAACCAAGAATTCGGGGTGTAGCGTAGTCCGGTCATCGCGCCTGGTTTGGGACCAGGAGGTCGCAGGTTCGAATCCTGCCACCCCGACCAAAAAAATCGAAAATTTTAAGAAAATTAAGGTTAGTAGCTCTGCTAAATTGAGCATTCCGATTTTAATCGGAACGGTCTCGAGAGAAACCTTTTTAAAAACTTCGGGTGCGTAGCTCAGCTGGATAGAGCATCTGCCTTCTAAGCAGACGGTCTCAGGTTCGAATCCTGACGCGCTCACGAAAACCTCGCTTTTAGCGAGGTTTTTCTTTTTTTTAATTTATTATTTAAATGAATGAAAAATTTGATAATCATTGGCAGGGTTTTTCCAGAGCCTATTTCTACAGCTGCCGGTTCTAGAATGATTCAATTGATGGATTTATTCTTAACTCAAAATTATCAAATCACCTTTCTTTCCACGGCTTCTATTTCAGAAAACAGTTTTGATTTGAGTTCTAAAAACATCTCTTTTCAAAATATTGTTTTGAATGACAGTAGTTTTGATGAACTCATCAAAAATCTAAACCCAGATTTTGTTGTTTTTGACAGATTCACCACCGAAGAACAATTCGGGTGGCGAGTTTCGGAGCAAGTTCCGAACGCCGTAAAAATTCTTGACACCGAAGACTTACATTTTCTAAGAACCGCCAGAGAAAAAGCCTTTAAACAAAATAGAAACTTAGAACATTTAGATTTAATTAATGACGTTTTCAAACGTGAAATAGCTTCCATTTTAAGATGCGACCTTTCCCTCATCATTTCTGAATTCGAAATGAATTTACTCATCGAAAAGTTTAGAATTGACGAGAATATCTTATTTTACCTCCCACTTTTTGGAGAAGTTAAAAAACCTGAAACTTCTTTTTCTAAAAGAAAAAACTTTATCAGCATCGGTAATTTTTTGCACGAACCGAATTGGCAAACCGTTCTTCAACTGAAAAAACTCTGGAAAAACATTAAAAACCAACTTCAAGAAGCCGAAATTCATATTTATGGTGCTTACGCAAGTGAAAAAGTCTTTCAATTACACAACGAAAAAGAAGGCTTCATCATCAAAGGAAGAGCCGAAAATGTAGAAACTGTTTTTAATACTGCTAAAGTTTTACTTGCACCCATTCCTTTTGGAGCTGGAATCAAAGGTAAATTGCTCGAAAGTATGCAATTTGGATTACCCAATGTTACTTCCGCAGTTGGTGCAGAAGCGATGCATGGAAACCATGACTGGAATGGTTTTATTACCGATAACGAAACAGAATTTGTAGAAAAAGCAGTTCTACTCTACCAAGATGAAAATCTTTGGCAAAAATCTCAAGAAAACGGTTATAAAATTGTAGAAAATAGATTCAAAAAAGAACTTTTTGAGCCCCATTTCATTCATAAAATTCAAGAAATTTCTGAGAATTTAGAATCACACAGAAACCAAAATTTCTTAGGTCAAATTCTTCAACATCACACGCTACAAAGCACTAAGTATCTGAGTAAGTGGATTGAAGAAAAGAACAAAAAATAATCCCACAAAATTTCCGTATTTTTACGCATTCAATTCAAATAAGGCAAAAGCCTTTTGAAAAACCTATGGATACAGAAAATTTAAAAATTCAGATAAAAACATTTTTTGGTTTAGAAGAAGTTCTTGCCGAAGAAATTAAAAAGTTAGGCGGGAGAAAAGTAGAGATTAAAAACCGTGCGGTAAATTGTGAAGGCGACCTTGGTTTTCTATACAAAATCAATTATTCAGCGAGAACCGCTGTTAAAATTTTGGTTCCTATTGCAACTTTTAAAGCATGGAATGAGAATAAATTTTATGACAAAGTTTTCGATTTTCCTTGGGAAACCGTAATGAGTGTAGACCAAAGTTTTGCCATAGATTCTACGGTTTATTCTGAAACGTTCACGCATTCACAATTTGTAGCCTTGAAAATGAAAGATGCAATTTGTGATTATTTCGTGATGAAAGAAAGACGCAGACCAGATGTAGACCCTAAAAATCCTGATATTAAATTTCACCTTCATATCGACAGAGAATTGGTAACGATTTCTTTGGATTCTTCTGGAGACCCTTTATTTAAGCGTGGTTACAGAAAAGAACAAGGAGAAGCGCCGATTAATGAAGTCTTGGCTTCGGGAATGTTGCAATTGGCTGGCTGGGACGGCAAAGGAAATTTTCTTGATCCAATGTGCGGAAGTGGAACACTTTTGATAGAAGCTGCGATGCTCGCAATGGATTTACCAGCGCAAATTTTCAGAAAGAAATTCGCATTCCAAAATTGGAAAAATTATGATGCTGAATTGTTTGCAAAAATCAAAGAATTCAGAATCAACAGAATTAAAGAATTTACTGGGAAAATCGTAGGTTACGACATTGATGCAAGAATGCTCAACGCTGCTAGAATCAACATAGAAGCAGCAGAAATGGAAGATGTAATTGAAGTAAAAAAACAGAATTTCTTTGAATCTGAAAAAGATATGTTCCCTTTGTTAATGGTTTTCAATCCGCCTTATGATGAGAGAATTGCGATTAACCAACCCGATTTTTACAAGAAAATTGGCGATACTTTTAAACAAAAATATCCAAATACTTTGGCTTGGATGATTTCATCAGATTTAGAAGGCGTGAAAAATGTAGGTTTAAGACCTTCCAGAAAAATAAAATTGTTCAACGGAAAATTAGAATGCCGTTTCTTGCAATACGAAATGTACGAAGGCACTAAGAAAATTCATAAGTTGGAAAAATAGCATCTCGCAGATTGAGCAAATTTAGCTGATTTAATCTGCTTAATCTGCAAAATTTGCGAGAGAAACAAAATTATTAAATTTCTTTTTTTGAGGTAAATCCTTATCTTTACACATCAATTTTTCAAAAAATTCCATGCAAAATACAGCTTTACAATTTAGCGAAGTCATTAACCAATGTCGTGATTTATTTTCTAAAAAATTACAAGATTACGGTGCAGCTTGGCGTGTTTTAAGACCGAGTTCTATTACTGATCAAATTTATATAAAAGTCAATAGAATCCGTACTTTACAGATGACAGACGTAAAAATGGTAGATGAACACGAAGAAGATGAATTTATAGCGATTGTGAACTACTCTATCATTGGTTTAATTCAGTTGGAGAAAGGTTTTTCTGAAAATTTAGACGAAGACAGAACTGAAATTCTGAAATTATATGATGATTACGCTCAAAAAGCAAAAAATTTAATGCTTCGCAAAAACCACGATTATGGTGAAGCATGGCGCGAAATGAGGATTTCATCTATCACCGATTTAATTTATCAAAAAGTTCTTCGCACGAAACAAATTGAAGACAACCAAGGGAAAACTCTGGTTTCGGAAGGTTTAGACGCCAATTATTATGACATGCTAAATTATGCGGTTTTCTGTCTCATTAAAATGATGGAAGAGAAAATTTGAAAACGTTTGTCATTTTGAGCGAAACAAAGTGAAGCGAAAAATCTATTTTAAAAAGATTCTTCATTTCGTTACACTGCATTCAGAATGACAAAAAAACCAAACTATAAAAAATGAAAAGAATTTTAAGATACATTATAGCCATTATTTTCATTGCATCTGGCTTTGTAAAAGCGATAGACGTAAAAGGTTTTTCTTTTAAACTCGAAGAATATTTTTCGCCAGACGTTTTTAATTTGACTTTTTTACAAAATTTCACGTTAGAAATTGCAATTTTAGTAGTCGCATTAGAACTAGTTTTAGGATTAATGCTTTTGTTGAAGGTGAAGCTAAAATGCACACTTATTTCGTTAATTGCTTTGTGCGTTTTCTTTGCATTTCTTACGTTTTATTCGGCGTATTTTAATAAAGTTACCGATTGTGGTTGTTTCGGAGATGCCATTAAATTCACACCTTGGCAGAGTTTCTGGAAAGACATGGCGCTGCTTTTTGGTTTAATTATTCTTTGGTTTTTAAATAAAAAATCAGACACATTAAATAATGAAAAAGGATTTCTAAAAATGCCATTTCTTGGAATTGGAATTTTAATTTCTGCGTACGTTATTTATTACGGAATTGTACACGAACCTTTAATTGATTTCAGAGATTATAAAATTGGAACTGACTTAAATGTAGAAAAACAAAAAATATCGGTCAATCCTTCGGAATACAAAACTTCTTACACGCTGAAAAACGCCAAAACTAGCGAGGAAAAAGTGGTAGGACAAGATGATTTCATCAATCAAAAAGAATATTGGGAAGAAGGAACACCATGGCAAATTCAGAAAGGTAAAGAAGTTTCTGTTTTAGTAAAACAAGGTTATCAGTCTTCTATCGATAAATTTAAATTAGAAGATGAAAACGGAAATGATATTACCGAACAAATTCTACATTTGCCAAAAGTTGTTATTTTCTTTTCATACGCACCAGAAAAAATAAAAGAAAATGATAAAAATTTTCTTGAATACGGAATTGAAGATTTCATTTTCAATTATAAAGAATTAAATCCAAAATCAGAATTTTATGGCGTTTCAACTCAAAAATCATTTTTTAAAAAGGTGAAAAGTTTAACAATGGACGGAACTGCCATCAAAACTATTGCAAGAAGCAATCCTTTTGTTTTGATTCTAGAAAACGGAAAAATTGTAGAAAAGAAAAGTCTAATTGAGTACATGAATCAAGTTATTCCAAAAGAATAAACTAAAAAAAACATTTTATGAGAAAAACCAACAAATCCATCGCAGGATATCATTTATTGATGATTCTTTCAGCTGTAGATTATAAATTTCATGCAGGCGAAGAACAAGTCATCAGAGAATATCTAGAAGAAGAATTTCCTTTCCATGTGAATTTGGATAACGAGTTAGAAGTGATTTCTGCGCTTCAACCTAGCGATTGGAAAGACCATTTTGAGTTTCAGGCACATTGTTTCCTTGACGATTCTACCGAAAAAGAACGTAAAGAATTTAAACAATTTGCAAAAAAACTCATCAAAGCAGACGCAACTGTTTCAGACAGAGAGCATGATTTCTACTCTTTGATGAAAACCATTTGGAAAATGTAATTGGTAATTGGTAATTGGTAGTTGGTAATTAGATTCTAGATTTATTTTAAATAAATCTCCGAAAATCAATAAAATCTACGAAAGAAATTCATTAAAACTGATTCAATTCATACCCTCAAATTTCTGTAAATCTTTAAAAATTCAGAAATTTGTAAAAATTTAAAATTTAACCTCAATACTTTATAGAAATGAGAAAAAACATTGTAGCAGGAAACTGGAAAATGAACAAAAATGTGATTGATGCTCAACAATTAATGGCTCAATTATTAGATTATAAAAAAGCAAACGCTACCAACTGCGAAGTTTGGATTGCACCGCCTTCATTGTACTTAATGATGGCAAGAGATATTTTCGAAAATAACGAAGTTGGTGTTTTTTCACAAGACATGAGCGAATACGAAAGTGGCGCTTACACAGGTGAAATTTCTGCAGATATGTTACAATCTATCGAAGCGGACGGTTCTATCATTGGTCACAGCGAAAGAAGACAATACCATGGTGAAACCGATTCTCACTGCAACAGAAAAGTAAAATTGGCTTTAGATAAAGGTTTAACTCCAATTTATTGCAACGGAGAAACTCTAGAACAAAGAAAAGCTGGTCAACATCTTGAAGTGGTGAAAAACCAAACCGAAGTTGCTCTTTTCACGCTTACTGCGGAAGAAATTAAAAAAGTAGTAATTGCTTACGAACCAGTTTGGGCAATCGGAACTGGCGAAACAGCTTCTCCAGAACAAGCGCAAGAAATTCACGCTCACATCAGAAGTTTAATCGCTGCGAAATACGGACAAGAAGTTGCTGATGAAATCTCTATTCTTTACGGAGGTTCTGTAAAACCAGACAATGCGAAAGAGATTTTCTCTCAACCAGATATTGACGGTGGTTTAATTGGTGGAGCTTCTCTTAAAATCGAAGATTTTTCTAAAATTATTGAAGGTTTTAATCAATAAGAGCCAAGTAAAAATATCCAAGTAAAAAGTAAAAGTCGGGAATTATTCTCGGCTTTTTTCTTTTGCAATTCGGAAACTTAGCCGCTCGCTTCGCTCGCGCCATAAAATTTCACTAAATTTGCATGGAATTTAAAAACATCTAACACGCAACAAATGCAAAACTATACAGAATTCAACTTCACAATACAACCTCTAGAACCTTGGAATGAAATCTTAATGGCAGAACTTATTGAAATAGGTTTTGACAGTTTCACTGAAGAATTAGAAGGCATTCTAGCTTACATTCCAACAGATTTAGTGAATGAAGAGAATTTCAAAACCCTAGAAATTTTCAACAATGAAAATGTGAAAATTTCTTACACTTTCCAAGAAATGCCCAACATCAACTGGAACGAAGAATGGGAAAAAAACTTCTCTCCAATTAATGTAGAAGACAAAGTCTTAATTCGTGCAGAATTCCACGAACCCAATCCAGCCATGGAAGAAATCATTATTCAGCCGAAAATGTCTTTCGGAACGGGACATCACCCAACTACGCATCTCATGATTCAGCAAATGTTGGAAATGGATTTCACAGACAAAAAAGTTTTGGATATGGGTTGCGGAACCTCAGTTTTGGCTATTTATGCCAAAATGAAAGGTGCAAAAGATGTTTTGGCGATTGATATTGACGAATGGTCTGTGGAAAATTCTAAAGAAAATGCCGAGAGAAACAACGTAGAACTCAGAATTGAACTTGGAACTGCTGAAAATTTAGGCAAAGAAAAATTTGATATTATCTTAGCAAATATCAACAGAAATATCTTGATTTCAGACATCCCAACTTACGTAAAAGACATGAATGAAGGCAGCGAATTATTGCTTTCTGGCTTATGTTTCTTTGATGTAGCAGATATTTTGGAAGTTTGCACAGAACAAGGGCTTAAACTCAAAAACAAACAACAGCGCGAAGAATGGTGCAGTTTACTTTTGGAAAAATAAATTTTTAGAAAAACGTTCAATTAAATTTGAGCGTTTTTTTATTTCCACATCATGTTCAAAATCATTAAATTTGCGTCTTTACAAAAACATATATAGAAAGCATTATCAATATGACTTCACAAGAAATACGCCAACAGTTTTTAGATTTTTTCAAAAGCAAAGGACACTTAATTGTTCCTTCTGCTCCAATTGTGCTGAAAGACGACCCTACTCTAATGTTTTCCAACTCTGGAATGACGCAGTTTAAGGACTATTTCCTTGGTTACAAAGAACCAAAAGCACCTAGAATTGCCGATACTCAAAAATGTTTGAGAGTTTCTGGAAAACACAATGATTTGGACGATGTAGGTCGTGATACGTATCACCACACCATGTTCGAAATGTTGGGAAACTGGAGTTTTGGAGATTATTTCAAAAAAGAAGCCATCGATTTTGCTTGGGAATTATTGACAGAAGTTTATAAAATTCCAAAAGAAAACTTATATGTAACCATTTTTGAGGGAGACGCTTCAGAAAATTTAGAGCGCGACCAAGCTGCTCATGATTTCTGGAAAGCACACATTTCAGAAGATAGAATTATCAACGGAAATAAGAAAGATAATTTTTGGGAAATGGGCGAATCTGGACCTTGTGGACCTTGTTCAGAAATTCACGTAGACCTACGTTCTGAAGAAGAAAAAGCACAGACTTCGGGAGTTCAGTTGATTAACCAAGATCATCCTCAAGTTGTAGAAATTTGGAATAACGTATTCATGGAGTTCAACAGAAAAGCTGATGGAACTCTAGAAAAACTTCCTGCGCAACACGTAGATACAGGAATGGGATTTGAGAGACTTTGTATGGCGTTGCAAGGTAAAAAATCTAATTATGACACCGATGTTTTCACTCCGCTGATTGCAAAAGTAGAAGAACTTTCTGGCAAAAAATATGAAGGAATTTTAGAAAACGAAAAAGATATTGCGATTAGAGTGGTTGTAGACCATATTCGTGCGGTTGCTTTTGCCATTGCAGACGGTCAGTTGCCTTCTAATGGTGGTGCTGGTTATGTTATCAGAAGAATTTTGAGACGTGCCATTTCATATTCTTACAGATTTTTAGATATGAAAGAGCCTTTCTTATATGAATTGGTAGCTGTTCTTAAAAATCAAATGGGTGCATTTTTCCCAGAAATCGTGAAGCAAGAAAAATTGGTGACCGAAGTGATTAAAGAAGAAGAAAATTCTTTCTTGAAAACTATTGAACATGGTTTGGTGCGCCTAGATCACATCATAAAAGATACCATTGCTAAAAACGAAAAAGTATTACCTGGCGCTGAAGTTTTTGAATTGTATGATACTTATGGTTTCCCAGCCGATTTATCTAGAATTATTGCCGAAGAAAAGCAATTAACTGTAGATGAAAAAGGCTTCGATGAAGAAATGGAGAAACAAAAACAACGCTCTAAAAAATCATCGGCGCAAAAAGTGTATGACTGGGTAATTTTAGAAGAAAAACCTGAAACTTTCGTAGGTTATGACCAAACTTCTTCTGAAACTTACATTACAAGATATAGAAAAGTAGAAAATAAAGACGGAGAATTCTTCCAAATTGTACTGAATAAAACGCCTTTCTATCCTGAAGGTGGTGGTCAGGTTGGTGACAAAGGAATTCTTATCCCAAGTTATGCAGAAGGTTTTGACCTTACTAATCCTGCTGCTTTTGACAGAGAAAATTCAACTGAAATTTTAGAAGTTTTAGAAACTAAAAAAGAAAATAATCTGATTATTTCTTTGGTGAAAGAATTGCCAAAAGATGCTGGAGCGCTTTTCTACGCAGAAGTAAACACCGCAGACAGAAAAAACACTCAAGCAAATCACTCTGTAACACACTTGTTACACGAAGCTTTGAGAGACGTTTTAGGAACTCACGTAGAACAAAAAGGTTCTTATGTAGGTCCAGAATATTTGCGTTTTGACTTCTCGCATTTTTCTAAAATGAACGAAGAAGAATTAGCTTTGGTTGAGGAAAAAGTAAATGCCAAAATCAAGGAAAATTTGCCATTGCAAGAATATAGAGATTTACCAATTGCAGAAGCTACTGAAAAAGGCGCAATGATGCTTTTTGGGGAAAAATATGGCGACAAAGTTCGTATGATTCAGTTTGGTAGTTCTAAAGAATTATGCGGTGGAACTCACGTAAAATCTACTGGCGAAATTGGGCATTTCAAATTGGTTGCAGAAAGTTCTACTGCTGCTGGAATTAGAAGAATAGAAGCAATTTCTGGTGATAAAGCAACGGAATATTTCAAAAATTTAGAAAACCAACTGAAAGAAGTTTCTGCCTTATTAAAATCTAAAGATTTAGTAAAATCTATCGAAAAATTGTTAGAAGAAAACGCAGCTCTAAAATCTGAAATAGATGCTTTGAAAAAAGAAAAAGCAAAAGGCGAAATTAACGATTGGAAAAACGCTTTCATACAAAAAGGAGACAAGCAATTATTGGTAAAACGCACTTCTCTAGACGCTGGCTCGGTAAAAGATATTGTCTTCCAATTGAAAAAAGAAATTCCAAATTCTGTAACGATTGTAATTTCTGACGCAGGCGAAAAACCAATGATTACGGTTGGCGTTTCTGCAGATTTAGAAGCAAATTATCACGCTGGAAACATTGTAAAAGAACTCGCAAAAGAAATTCAAGGTGGCGGTGGTGGAAACCCAGGTTTCGCAACTGCTGGTGGAAAAAATCTTGCAGGAATTGAAAATGCTTTGAATAAAGCAATGGAAATTTAATTTTACAAAAATTTAAAATATTTTAACCCTTTCAAGAAAATTGAGAGGGTTTTTTAATAAAAATTTGTGATTTCATAAGCGTTTGTGTAACATTTTAATCCCTAGTTTTGTCTTATTAAAAAAACCAACCAATGAAACAATCTCTATCCTCTCTATTTTTACTGATTTTCGCATTTTCTTTTAGTCAGATTCAATTAAAAGTAATCAGTTCTAAAAACCAAAAACCAATCTACAACGCATCGGTTTATTGTGACGACAATCTTCTCGGGAAAACCAATGCCAATGGCGAATTATCTTTCAAAACGAAATGTAAAAAAGTGGACATTCTTGCCAATAATTTCGAAAGTGAAGAAGCAGATATTAAAAAATTAATGCAAATTTCTCTGAAACCTTCTTCGGAAAAAACGGGAAACATAGACCGAATCGTTTTAACAGACAAAAGCGACCCAAAAGCACTAAAAATGCTAGACGAACTCTTGAAAAGATACAAAGAAAACAGTCCAAAAGCTTTAGATTCTTATGATTTTAAATCGTATAGTAAAATCTCAATTGATTTTGATAAAGATTCTGTTGCTGCTTATCAGGATTTTATGGCAAAAAGAACAGATTCTATCAAGAAAATAGAAAACCGAACGCTGAAAAATCAAAACGACAAAAAAAAGAAAGATTCTCTAGCAGAAGATGATTTAACAAAAATGGCTCAAAACAACCAATTTTTCCTTTGGGAAAAGGTTTCGGAGTACAAATATTCTCAGAAATTTGGAGAAAAAACCAATATTATAGACAATAGAATGTCTGGTTTCCCTAATCCTATTTATGAAGCTTTGGCGCTTAATATTTCAAATTTAAACCGAATTCCGAGGCAAATAAGACCCGAAAACAGAAAAATTTATAACTATTATCTTTCGGATACCATTTCTCTGGACAACAGAAAAACGTTTGTGATAAAATTTAAAGAAGTAAACAACAAAGGCAAGCAAAATCCTAGAAAATTCAATGGGAAAATCTATGTAGATGCCGAAAATTTTGCCCTCAAAAAAATTGAAAGCAGCAGCAAAAAAAGCAACGAAGGAAATGTAGTTTCGGTGTGGAAACCTATCAACAACAAGTGGTTTCTAGATTATGAAAATCTGAAAATTAGAATGGGCGACCAAACTTTTACCACAGGAAAATCTAACGATACTGTAAAAGCCGGACAAAAGCCTAAAATGAATAAAAAATCCTTTAGTAATTTTCTTTTTGTAAAAAATCAATATTTCGATTTTGAAATTAATAAAGAACAAAAATCTGCTGATTTTAAAGGTTACGCTCTGGAGGTAAAAAGTTCTGATGGGAGCCAACTTCAAAAATACAGAACAGACAGCTTAACCACCAGAGAAAAAGGAACTTACGTTAAAATAGACAGTTTAGTAAAAAAGTATAATTTTGACAAAAAAGTAAGCCTTTTTACCAATTTAATGAAAGGAAATTTTCGTTATAAAATGGTCGATTTCGACCTTACCAAAATTTTTAATTACGATAAATATCAAGGTGTAAGATTGGGAGCTGGCGCAAAACTCAACGAAAAATTTAGTAAAACTTTTTCGCCGGATGCTTATTTCGGCTTTGGTTTTAGAGACCACACTTGGAAATATGGCGCAGGTTTAGATGTGAAACTTTCAGAAAAAAGAACTTCTATTTTCAGAGTAGATTATTCTGATGATGTTTTTGCCGCAGGAAGAATCAGCACCGCACTTTGGGACAATCCAATGAAATTGAAAGACTTAGGAGTAGATTTATACAATGCTAATTTCTATCAAAGTAAAAAATTCGGAGCTTCATTTTTGTATGATGTTTCTAATAGTTTGACGGCAAAAATTGGTTTAAATCACGAAAATCAGAATGCGCTTTTTGATTATCAATACCAAAATTTAGGAAATAGTTTCAAAAATGTGAGCACAACTGTATCATTGAAATTTTCTCCAAACGATAAAAATATGATGACACCAGGCGGAAAATTAACGTATGAAAAGAAATTTCCCCAATTTTTCTTGAACTATGAAATGGGAAGCAAAATCTTCGATGGCGAACTAAATTACCACAGATTAGACGCTTTGGCAATTCATCAATTCAGAAGCAAATTAGGAACCACAACGCTTAAATTTTTGGGTGGAATATCTTCCGGAACCGCTCCTATTTGGAAAAATTTTGAAATTACCGGACAAACCAATGGTTCATCAGAAAACTGGACTTCAAAAATCAATACACCATCCACTTTAGGATTTGTAACCATGCCTTCAGGAACTTTCTATGCAGATAAATTTGTGAGTTTGCAGGTTTCTCAATACCTGCCTTTCAGATTTAAAACAATTGGGAAAACCTATTCTACCATAGAATTAGAATACAAGTCGGCAATTGGAAATTTCAAAAATCCAGAAAATCATCAGTTTAATTTCCAAGTTTTAAATCATAATTATCAAGAAGTTGGCTTGGTTTGGAATAGATTTTTGGGAAGAAAATTTGATGTAGGATTTTCTTATAGACTTGGTTATTATCAAACTTCTCAGTTTAAAGATAATTTTGGTTTACAAATCAGATTATCAGGATTTTAAACACAAAAAGGTATCATTTCGGAGGAAAATCCCCTTCGGAATGATATTTCTTTACTTCCACAATCCTAATTTTTTATTTCTTGCAGATTTTTCAGCTTTGGTAAAAACTTCTACAAATTTTACATTTGGTGGAAAAGTAGCTACCACTGCAAAACCATTTTCTACTAAATATTGATTGAGAAAAACGCCATTTTCTAGATAAGCATACGCTAAAATCCTTCCGTATCTATCGGTTTTTTGAACATCAAAAGTCAATTTTACTTTTTTATTTTTGAGAAGATTGGTTGCGAAAACTTTTGCTTCTTTCCCGAAATATTCTTTGCGAAATTTCTTGCCAACATTATAACTTTCTGGCGCATCAATCCCAATTAATCTAATTTTGAATTTTTCAGAATTTTTGGTCATTACATAAAAAGTATCACCATCTGTAATTTTAGAAACTTTGTACCAAGTATTTTCTTGTAATTGAGCTTGAGCAAAGAAAAACAGAAAAGAAAAAAGAAAAATGAGTTGGTTTTTCATTCCACAAAACTAGAAATTTTAAAAATAAAAACAGTGGCATACAATCTAAATAAAACCTTATTTTTGCACATCTAAAGATTTTAGCTTTGATTACAACAGACCAACTTAAAGATACACAAAAACGCATCGAAGATTTGCATAAATTTCTTCAAATTGAAAAGAAGAAACTTGAAATCATCAACGATGACGAAAAAACGGCTGCTCCAGAATTTTGGGACAACCCAAAAGAAGCTGAAGGTTTCCTAAAACAACTGCGTTCTAAGAAAAAATGGGTGGAAGAATATGAAGAGATTCATACGCAGTTTGAAGATTTACAAGTTTTGGTAGAATTTGCCAAAGAAGATGCCGATTCTGAAAAAGAATTGGACGAACAATTCCCAGAATTGGTAGAAAAAATAGAAAATCTGGAATTCAAAAATATGCTTTCTAACGAAGGCGACGAACTTTCTGCCGTTCTGCAAATTACTGCAGGAGCTGGTGGTACAGAATCATGTGATTGGGCTTCTATGCTCATGAGAATGTATCAAATGTGGAGCGAAAAACAAGGCTATAAAATTCGTGAACTGAACTATCAAGAAGGCGATGTAGCTGGTGTAAAAACTGTAACCTTAGAAATTGACGGAGAATATGCTTTCGGATATTTGAAAGGAGAAAATGGAGTTCATCGTTTGGTGAGAATTTCACCGTTTGATTCTAATGCAAAACGTCATACCAGCTTTGTTTCGGTGTATGTTTATCCTTTGGTAGATGATTCTATAGAAATTAATATTAATCCAGCAGATATAACTTTTGAAACTATGAGAGCTTCTGGAGCTGGTGGACAAAACGTAAACAAAGTAGAAACTGCAGTACGTCTTCGTCACGCTCCTACTGGAATTATTATTGAAAATTCTGAATCTCGTTCTCAACTTCAAAATAAAGAAAAAGCAATGCAACTCTTGAAATCTCGTCTCTACGAAATGGAATTGGAAGAAAGAATGAAAGCTAGAAACGAAATCGAAGCCAATAAAATGAAAATTGAATGGGGAAGCCAAATCAGAAACTACGTAATGCACCCTTATAAATTGGTAAAAGATGTGCGTTCTGGCTATGAAACTTCTGATGTAGACGGCGTAATGAACGGTAATATCACTCCTTTCCTCAAAGCATTTTTAATGAACGAAGGAACTGCGGTTTCTGATGATGATTTTGATTTATAAGATTTCTTCTGAAAAACAATTGTTTGTGAGAATTATTTTCTAATTTAGTAACAAATTAAAGAAAGATGAAAAAATTGTATTTACCATTATTGTTAGCAATTTCATTTGTTTCTAAAGCTCAAATTTTAGATTCTACAAAAGTTGAAAACGCAAAAGTATATTCTTTAAAAATAGCAAATCCTATTGTTAACAAACCTATGTTTTTTAAAGAAACTCAAAATGAAGGGAACGACATCCAAAAAAATTTGAATCAACTTAATTCAAGATTTACAGTTAATCCGTATCAAATTCCTAAAACCCTCATCAATCCTAATGGTTCTGCAACTCCTAAACAAGCTATTATTTCGGGATTATTAAAAGGAATGACTAGATAAAAAAAGGAAGTTTAAAATTTTAAACTTCCTTTTTCTTTGAAAAAAATATTTGTTTGATGAGCGGAATATTTGCCAAAATAATAATTCCCCAAATCATTAAATCTAAATTTTCTTTCACCCATTCTATTTTCCCTAGATTATACCCGAGCAAACCGATTACACCAACCCAAAGAACAGCTCCAATCATACTAAAACTTAGAAAAGTAGAATATTTCACTTTGGTAGAACCACATAAAAAGGGAACGATTGTTCTAATTACTGGAACAAATCGGGCAATGATGATAGAGTTCTTTCCGTTTTTATCAAAAAAATCTTTGGCTTTTTCTAGATGTTTTTTCTTAATGAAAAAATCTTTTTCGCTGTTCATGATATACTCACCAAAACGTTTTCCCACGTAATAGTTTAAATTATCACCTAAAATCGCCGCGAAAATAAGCAAGGGAATCACCAAATAAATATTAAGAGAACCTTCTTGAGCCAATAAACCAATGGTAAATATCAATGCATCACCAGGTAAAAATGGCATGAGAAAAGAAGCAATGATAAGACCTGTTTCCGCAAAAATGATTAAGAACAAGAAAACATACACCCAATTATGATACTTTTCAATAATCGCTAAAAGTACCTGATCAGGCTTGGAAACAAAATCTAAGAGGAAACTCCAAATGCTTTCTAACATCTATGCTATTTTCTTTTAATTGCTTTAAAGATAATAGGTAAAACTGAAATAAACACAATTCCTAAAACAAATTTTTCAAAATTTAATTTCACCCACTCGATATTTCCTAGAAAATACCCAAGCAAAGTAATAGAAGTCACCCAAATAAAAGCACCTGTAATACAGTACAATAAATAAGTTCTGTACTTCATTTCTCCCGCTCCTGCTACGAAAGGAGCGATGGTTCTCACAATTGGGATAAATCTTGCTAGAATAACTGTTTTCCCGCCGTTTTCAGCAAAATATTTCTCGGTGTCTTCTATGTGAGATTTCTTTAAAAAGAGTATTCTTTCTTTAGACTGAATAAAATCCCCAAATTTTTTCCCTATAAAGTAATTCAAGTTATCTCCTAAAAGTGCTGCTAAAACTAATAAAGGTATAATCGTATAAATATCTATTTGACCTGTTGTAGAAGCAATTAAACCCACTGCAAAAAGTAAAGAATCTCCTGGTAAAAATGGCATTACTACCACACCAGTTTCTACGAAAATCACTAAAAATAAAAATAAGTAAATGTAAATGCCATAGTCTCTAATAATTTCGGTAAGCACTAATAAGGGATTTCCTAAAAAATCTAGGATAAATTGTAATAATTCCATTCAGTTAATTTATATGACGACAAAGATAATATTTAAAAACAAAAAACTTTGTTAAAGAATTCTAAAAAAATCAACAAAAAGCCATTAAAAAAGCTTAACTTATTTTTGTAATTTTACAAAATGATTTCTCAAAAGACCATAGATAAAATTTTCTCTACGATTCGAGTAGAAGAAATTATCGGCGAATATGTTCAGTTAAAACGTGCAGGCTCTAATTTCAAGGGCTTGAGTCCGTTTCATGAAGAAAAAACGCCGAGTTTTGTGGTTTCTCCCAGCAAACAAATTTGGAAGGACTTCTCCTCTGGAAAAGGTGGAACTGCCATCACTTTCCTCATGGAAATCGAAGGATTTACCTATCCTGAAGCGCTGAGACATGCTGCCAAAAAGTACGGCATAGAAATAGAAGAAGACCAAGTAGAATATTCTGAAGAGCAGAAAAAAGCCCAATCCGAAAGAGAAATTCTTTACAAAATTCATGAAGTTGCCAATACTTTTTTCCAAGAAAACCTTTGGGAAACCGAAGAAGGAAAAACCATTGCACTCTCTTATTTCAAGGAACGTGAACTGCATGATGACATCATCAAAAAATTTCAACTAGGCTATTCTCCAGAAAAGAAAAATGCTTTTACTGAATACGCTCTAGCAAAAGGTTATGAAAAAGAAATTTTAGAAAAATCTGGAATTTCTATTTTTCCAGAAAATTCACCATCAGGAATTGACCGATTTCGTGATCGCGTGATTTTTCCAATACATAGTTTTTCGGGAAGAGTTTTAGGTTTCGGAGCGAGAATTCTGAAATCCAATGTAAAAACTGCCAAATATCTCAATTCACCAGAAACCGAAATTTATCATAAATCTAATGTTCTCTATGGCTTAAATCAAAGTAAGCAAGCCATTTCCAGAGAAAATTTATGTTTATTGGTAGAAGGTTATATGGATGTGATTTCACTTCACCAAAGCGGAATTGAAAACGTGGTAGCAAGTTCTGGAACTGCGCTTACAACGGAACAAATTAAACTCATCAAACGTCTCACCGAAAACGTAACCATTCTTTTTGACGGAGATGCTGCAGGAATTAAAGCCAGTTTCAGAAGTATAGACATGTTGCTTTCTGAGGGCATGAATATTCGTGTGGTATTATTTCCTGATGGCGATGACCCAGACAGTTTTGCTAGAAAAAATCCTAGAGATTTTGTAGAAGATTTCATTAAAAATCAAGCGAAAGATTTTGTAATTTTTAAAGCAGAAACCCTTCTCAAAGAGACTGAAAACGACCCAATAAAAAGAGCAGAATCTATTAGAGACATTGTAAAATCATTATCATATTATAGTGAACTTAAAAAAGATGTCTACTTCAGAGAAATCCAAACAAGATTTGGAATTAAAGAAGAATCTTTATTTAATGAATTAAGTATACTTAACCAAATAAAGAAACATGAGGAAGAAAAACAATTTCAAAAATCTTTAAATAAAGTTAAACCAACAAAATTAGAAGTTGTTTCTGATGCTGAATTTATTAGTAAAAATCCTCTTTTGGTTTTAGAAGAAAAATTGGTAGAACTCATGTTGAAATTTGGTCAATTTAAATTGTTCAGAAAAACACCAGACAACGAAAATTACGAAACCACCGTCATTGAAGAAATCATTAATCATTTAGAAGAAGACCAATATCAACCGATTTCTCCTTTGAATCAAAAAATTATTGAAGAAATAAAAGCAGGAATTCAGCAAAATGAACTTCGTTCTAGTGATTTTTTCATAACTTTCATGGATGAAGAAGTGGTGACAAAAACTGCAGATGCATTAATTAACGCTCATGAAACCAGCAATTGGGAAAAACACAACATCTATTTCAGTAAAGAAGAAGAGTTGGTAGACAAAATTGTAAAAGATGTCATTATAAGACATAAAAGAGAATTTGTGGTAAAAATCATTAACGATTTAAAACACCAAATTTCAGAGGAAAATTCAGCAGAAACTTATTTAAAAATCATCAACCTCACAAAACTTAAAAACAAAATAGACGAAAATTTATTTAGAATTTTGTGACACTTTGGCTAAATTTGTAAAAAGGAACAGACTTTGAATAAAAAGAAGTATGAAGAAAATACAAATACATCAAAATGCAATCGCTCAACTTTGTAAAAAATACAATGTTGAAAAATTATATGTATTTGGTTCTATTCTTACAGAAAAATTTAATGAAAATAGTGATATAGATTTTATCGTAAAATTCCATCAATTAGATTTATCAAAATATGCAGACAATTATTTTGATTTAAAATTTTCATTAGAAGAAATATTGAAAAGAGAAATAGATCTATTGGAAGAAAAATCCATTAAAAACCCATATTTTCTTGAAGTAGTTAATCATCAAAAACAGTTAATATATGGATAAGGAAATACAAGTTTGGCTATTTGATATTCTAAATTCAATTTTAGAAATTGAGAGTTTTGTAGATTTTGAAGAAACCAATTTTCAAGATTATTCTTCAGACATTAAAACCAAACGTGCAGTAGAAAGAAATTTAGAAATAATAGGAGAAGCAGTAAATAGAATTTCTAAAAAAGATGAAAATTTAGAAATTACTGATAAAAGAAAAATTATAAGTGTAAGAAATAGAATAATTCATGGATATGATCAAGTTTCAGATGAATTAATTTGGTCTATTATTACACAGTATTTACCTGTTTTAGAAAAAGAAGTTAGACAATATTTAAACGAATAACAAATATATGGACATAAAAAAAGAATTCAGAGATTTCTCTGTAAAACATTTAGGAAATAGCGGATTAGCAACTGACCAATACATGGGAATTTTTAACCCAACCAATCTTACTCCTTACATTATGGAAGAACGTAGAATGAACGTAGCTCAAATGGACGTTTTTTCTCGTCTCATGATGGATAGAATCATCTTCTTAGGAACCGGGATTGATGACCAAGTTGCCAATATTGTAACCGCTCAATTATTATTTTTAGAAAGTTCAGACCCTTCTAAAGACATTCAGATTTACATCAATTCTCCTGGTGGAAGCGTTTACGCGGGATTAGGAATTTATGACACCATGCAAATCATCAAACCAGATGTTGCTACTATTTGTACAGGTATGGCTGCAAGTATGGGCGCTGTTTTATTAGTTGCTGGCGAAAAAGGAAAACGTTCTGCGCTTAAACATTCTAGAGTGATGATTCACCAACCAAGTGGTGGCGCTCAAGGTGTGGCAAGTGATATGGAAATCAACCTAAGAGAGATGCTAAAGCTTAAAAAAGAGTTGTATGACATTATTTCTGCACATTCTGGTCAGTCTTACGAATGGGTAGAAAAAGCATCAGACCGTGATTATTGGATGACTTCTTACGAAGCCAAAGAATACGGAATGGTAGACGAAGTTTTAGAGAAAAAATAAAATTTTCTAGAAATTTTTAAAATATAGAGAACGTGCTTTTTAGTGCGTTCTTTTTATTTTTTTATGGCAATTTTTGCAAATTATCCATCGCAAAATCCATTTCAAAAATTTGCAAAACCAGGCTGTCCGTTGCAATTCCTCGCCTCGTCTTTCAGACGAGACTGCGGGATTTACACTTCCATCCTTATTGCAAGACTTCGTTACAAATTCACTATTTTTACCAAAAATTTAAGATTTTACCCAAAATGAAAGTTATCCAAATAAAAGCCAAAGATTTTTTTGAATTTATAAAACTGAAAGACACTTCTATGTGGGAAATCTTCTCACAAATGATAGACGGAGAAGAAAAAGAAATCATCTTTTTAGACGAAGAAGAAAAAATACTTTTCAATTACATTCTTCCCCCAAATTTAGAAAAATTAGAAGAAGACCGAAAAACCTTTGCCAAAGAATACGCAGATAAAATCTCTAATTTGAATTAATATGAAATTTCTTCTGATTTATTTTTTAGTATTATTATCAAGTTGTGGTTCAATAAAAAACCAAACAGAAAATTTTGAATTTATTTCTTTTTACGGACAATTTTATTTGCAAGACAAAAATGCTAATATTAACGCTCAGAAGTATAATTTTTCTGATAAAGACGGTGAAAAGAGATTAGTAGAATATGGAGATGAACTAGTCATTTTTACACAAACTTATGGAAACGTAAAAGGAAGTTATAAAGTCTTAGATAGTGAACCTTATATTTCAGACTTTAAAAAATATGACCATGTTGTTGAAGGAAGCATTAGCATTAAAAATAACGAATTAGATATTTTTGCTTGGGGAGAAAAAACACCAAACAAAAAGATTAGATTAAATAATGGAAATTATAGAGTGAGGATTTTATGTTCTAATTTCAATTCAGTAAAAGAAAGAGATTTACAATATGATACTGATAATGATTTTTATGAAATCTTAATTTGGAGAAGTCATGAAAAAGGGATTAAAGTTCTAAAAATGTATTCAAACAAATAAAATATAATATGAAAAAACTTTTTACTTTATTGGCTTTAGGAACTTTAACGTTCTGTAATGCTCAATCTTACAAAAAACCTTTGGTTTCTGCCATTACAGAAAAAGATTTAAGAACTGATATGTACCAAATGGCGGCAGACCAATTTTGGGGAAGAGAAGCAGGAACTTTAGACGAACTGAAAGTTTCGATGTGGTTTGCAGATAAAATGAAAGCTGCAGGAATGAAACCAGCAGGTGATAACGGAACTTTTTTCCAGTTTTTTGACATGTATCGTCATCAAGTTTCACCGCAGAGTTCTGTAAAAATTGGAGACAAAAACCTCAAAATCTGGAAAGATATTTTGGTGCAAGATGTTACTGACAATAATTTCAGTGCTCCAATTTTATATTTAGGAAAAATAGAACCTCAAGATTTGGCTTCAAAAAACATTGCAGGAAAAGTAGTTGCTCTTAAAGCTTCAGACCTCAACGTTTCTAAAGAAATGACGCTTTTTGAGAGAAGATATCCTGGTTTCATCAGAACTAAATATTATAAAACCATTTCTCAATTAGGTGCAAAAGGAATTATCTTCATCACAGATGATATTTCAGATAAAAGTTGGGTAGAAGTTCTGCCACAAATGACCAGAGGAACTTACGGTGTGGAAGGATTGAGAGAAAAAGTAGATGTAGGAATTCCTGTTTTTTGGATTAAACAAGAAAACGAAAATTGGGTAAAAAACAATCCTGAAATTTCTCTAAATATTCAGACTGAAACGTATAAATATCCGTCAGTAAATATCATCGGAAAAATAGAAGGAACAGACGCTCAATTGAAAAAAGAATATGTTCTTTTGAGCGGACATCAGGATCACGACGGAATTCGTCATCCTGTAAAAAATGATACGATTTACAATGGTGCAGATGATAATGCAAGTACTTGCGTAGCAATGTTGGCAATGGCAAGAGCTTATAGCAAACAGCCATCTAAACGCAGTATTTTATTCGTGATTCACGGTGCTGAAGAAAGAGGATTGCTAGGTTCTCGTTGGCATGCTGCACATCCAGTTGTCCCAAAAGAAAGCATTGTTGCTGTGCTAAACGGTGATATGATTGGTAGAAATGATAATAATGAAGCGGCGCTTCTTGGTGGTGAATCTCCACATAAAAATTCTGAAGAATTGGTAAAAATGGCTCTTGATGCAAATAACGAAAGTACTAAATTCAAATTTCTAAAAGCTTGGGATTTGCCAGAACATCCAGAATATTTCTACTTTAGAAGCGACCATCTTCCTTATGCAAAAGCGGGAATTCCTGCACTATTTTTCACCAGCGTTCTGCACCATCAATACCACACTCCACAAGATGAATCAGAAAATATTAATTTCAAAAAATTATATAAAATGACGGAATGGATGTACAGAACTTCTTGGAAAGTAGCCAACGAACCAGAAAGACCAAAATTAATTCCAGATTTTAAACTAGAAAGATAAAATTAAAGAGCAGAAATTTCTGCTCTTTTTTTATCTCATTTCTTCAATTGTTTTTCTTGTTTCAGCTACATCATGAACTCTCAAAATTTTTGCACCTTTTTCTAAAACTTTTCGGTGTAGTATTTGGGTTTCTTCTCCAATTTCAAGCGGTTTTTTATTCAGAGGTTTATAAATGAAAGATTTTCTGGAAATCCCTATCAAAAGTGGAAATCTTCCAAAACCTAAATGCTCTAATTCTTCAATCATTTTATACTGATCTTCCACCGTTTTTCCAAAACCAAAACCCGGGTCTAAAATAATATCATGAATTCCCAATTTTTGCAATTGATTTATTTTTTCTGAAAAATAATAATTCACACTCATGGTAATATCATCGTAATGAATTTTTTCGTGCATGGTAGAATACGAAGTATTACTGTGCATTAAAATATACGGCAGTCCAGTTTCGGCAACTGTTGGCAATAAATTTTCATCAAAATAGCCTCCCGAAATATCATTCACCACATCCATTCCTTCATTATAACCAAATTTTACCACTTCCGCATAAAAAGTATCAATAGAAATCAAAGCCTCTGAAAATTCTTTTTTCATTAAAGAAATCATTTTTCCAATTCTCAAAATTTCTTCTTTTGCCGAAAGAAATTCAGCATTCGGACGAGTAGATTGCGCTCCAATATCTATAAAATCAGCTCCATCTTTAAGTAATTTTTCAGCATGAAGAAGTGCTGATTTTTCATTGTTAAACTTTCCACCATCCGAAAAAGAATCTGGAGTAAGATTAAGAATTCCCATAATTTTGGGAGTGTTTAAATCAACTAATCTACCATTACAATTGATAGAAAAGTTAGTATGTTGAATGCTTGATGCAGGAAGTTTCATTTTGCAAATTTATAGAATTTCTTGGTCTAAATTTATTCAAATACGTTTGAAACCACTATTTTTGTTGAATGCAAAAAACCATTTCCATTGTAGTCGCAATTTTCAATAGAAAAGACGAATTATTCGAGCTTTTGAACTCTCTTATTGCTCAAACCGATAAAGATTTTGAAGTCATCATTGTAGATGATGGTTCGTTCGTAGATTTATTGCCTACTGTGGAAACTTTTAAGGAAATGTTGAACATTCAATATTTCAAAAAAGCGAATTCTGGACCTGGTTTATCCAGAAATTACGGAGCAAATCGCGCCAAAAATGATTGGTTGGTTTTCGTAGATTCAGACGTCATTGTAGAAAAAGATTACATAGAAAATATCAAAAAAAATCTTGAGAAAACAGATTGCGCCGCTTTTGGTGGTGCAGATAAAGCGCACAAAGGCTTCAATCTTTTACAAAAAGCCATCTCCTACTCCATGACTTCGGTTTTCACAACTGGTGGAATTAGAGGCAACAAAAAAGCAGTGACCAGATTTCAGCCAAGAAGCTTTAATATGGGCGTAAATAAAGAAATTTTCCTAAAAATTGGAGGTTTCTCTGAAATGCGAATCGGCGAAGATCCAGATTTATCGATGACGATTTGGGAAAACGGTTACCAAACTGCTTTTTTTGACGATATTGGCGTTTATCACAAACGCAGAACAGATTTAGGAAAATTCTCAAAACAAGTGTATCAATTTGGTTGTGCAAGACCAATTCTAAACCAGAGACATCCTGATTATGTAAAACCAACTTTCTGGTTTCCTACTTTGTTTTTATTAGGTTATGTTGCAGGAATTTTAGAATATTTCCTATTACAAAAAGGTTTTGTTTTGGCTTGTTACGGTTTTTATACTTTGGTGATTTTTCTTCATGCTTTGTATTTGACTAAAAATATTGCGATTGCTGCACAAGCAATCATTACCACTTACATTCAAATGTTTTCTTACGGTTACGGATTTTTAGAATCTTGGGTTAAGCTCAATGTATTGAATATAAAGCCAGAAGATGCTTTCCCGAAACATTTTCATCAAAAATGATTTTTGACACTTCTTCGGATTCTAAAATTTTTATCCCTACCTTTGATTCCCTTTTTAAAAAAATTAAAGTATGGATATTATCTCTTATATCAAAAAAGTTCCGAAAGCAGAATTGCATTTGCATATTGAAGGAACTTTTGAACCTGAATTGATGTTTGAAATCGCTCAAAGAAATCAGGTTAAAATTCCCTACAACAGTGTGGAAGAAGTAAAAAAAGCGTATCAATTTAACTGTCTTCAAGATTTTCTAGACATTTATTATGCAGGAGCAAGTGTTTTGCTCTACGAACAAGATTTCTATGATTTGACCATGGCTTATTTCAAGCATTGTGCAGAAGAAAACGTAGTACACACCGAAATTATGTTTGATCCTCAAACCCATACCAAAAGAGGGGTTTCTTTTGAAACGGTAATTTCTGGAATTAAGAGAGCTCAAGATGATGCAGAGAAAAATTTCGGGATTACTTCTTATTTGATAATGAGCTATTTAAGACATTTATCAGAAGAAGATGCTTTCGAAACTTTAGAGCAATCATTGCCTTATAAACATTTGATTAAAGCAGTAGGTTTAGATTCTTCGGAGAAAGGAAATCCACCTTCTAAATTCCAAAAAGTTTTTGCCGCATCAGTGAAAGAAGGTTATAAAATTGTAGCTCACGCTGGTGAAGAAGGTCCCGCTGAATATGTTTGGGAAGCGCTAGATTTATTAAAAATCGACAGAATAGACCACGGAAATAATAGTTTAACTGATGAAAAATTGGTTAATTATTTAGTGGAAAACAAAATGGCTTTAACGGTTTGTCCACTTTCTAACACTGCTCTTCGAGTGGTAGATGATTTGAAACAGCATCCGATTAAAAAAATGCTTGATTTAGGAATAAAAGCAACCGTAAATTCTGATGATCCGGCTTATTTTGGCGGCTATATTACTAAAAATTATACCGAAATTATTGAAGCCCTCGATTTATCTTTAGAAGATGTAAAAACATTGGTGAGCAATTCATTTGAGTATTCATTCTTAGACGAAGAAACTAAAAAGAAATACTTGCAATTGGTTCATGAGAATTAAGAAAAATATTAAATAAAATCTGATATAAAAATTCCAGCGAAGCCTTTCGTTGGATTTTTTTTCTAGTAAATGATAAAGTTTTTGATAAATTTGCAATATGAGTTGGTTCAAAGAATGGTTTAACACACCTTATTATCATATTCTCTACAAAGACAGAGATTTTGTAGAAGCAGAAAATTTCATTAGAAATCTTACCCAAGATTTACAAATTTCTAAAGATTCCAAAATCATTGATTTAGCTTGTGGCAAAGGCAGACATTCTGTTTTTTTGCAACAATTAGGCTATGAAGTTTTAGGAGTAGATTTATCCGAGGAAAGCATAGAACACAATAAACAGTTTGAAACTTCGGCTGATGAAAGTCCAAAATTGGCGTTTAAAGTTCACGACATGAGAAATGAACTTTATCCCAATGTTTCTTCTGAAAAAGTAAATGCAGTTTTCAATTTATTCACCAGTTTTGGGTATTTTGATGATGATGAAGATGACAGAAAAGTATTTTCTTCGGTGAAAAATGTTTTACAGAACGATGGAATTTTCGTTTTGGATTTTCTCAATGAAAAATTTGTAAAAAATACTTTGGTTGATGAAACTACTGTTACCAAAGACGGAATAGATTTTCTCATCAAAAAAAGAACAGAAGAAAACCATGTCATCAAAGATATTTTCTTTGAAGATAAAGGAGAGTCCTTTCATTATTTCGAAAAAGTAAAACTTCATACTTTAGAAGAAATAAAAAACATCGCCGAAAGTTTCGGTTTTGAAGCGGTAAAAATCTGGGGAAATTATCAGTTAGAAGATTTTGAAAGAGAAACTTCACCGAGATGTATTTTCCAGTTCAGAGTTAAAAATTAAAATTTATAAAAGCTGAAAGCGTTTTGCTGAAAGCCAAAAAGCAAAGAAAATGATTATTATTCTATTGATTTTAAGCGTTATCATTGGTGTTTTTCTGGGAAAATATTTCGGAAAGAGCCAATCATTTGCTAAAAATTTATTGATTCTAAGTGCTGGTTTTTTGATTACGGTTTGCGTAAGCGAAGTTTTTCCAGAAGTCTATGAAGCAGATGACCATAATATTGGAATTTGGATTATTGGTGGCGTTTTGCTGCAAATGATTTTAGAAAGTCTTACCAAAGGTTTTGAACATGGGCATTTTCATCATCACCACGAAGAAAAAAACATTTTGCCTATTGCTTTGATGGCAGGAATGTTTGTTCATGCGTTTTTAGAAGGAATTCCTCTTGCCAATATTACAGATGTAACTTCTCCTTATTTATTGGGAATTGTGTTCCATAATTTACCAATTTCATTTATTCTCGGAACATTTTTATTGAGAGAAAAAAACAATATTTTTTCTTGGTTTATCATTGCCTTATTTGCATTAGCATCACCATTAGGAATGGTTTTTGGTGATTATTTTAATCCAAATTGGCAACCTTATTTCTTGGCATTAGTTGGCGGAATTTTCTTACATATCTCATCAGTAATTATTTTCGAAAGCAATAAAAATCACAAAATGGATTGGCAAAAACTCTTTTTAGTGATTGCTGGAGTTGGACTAGCGTTAGTGAATCATTTGTTTCACGCTCATCATTAAAAAATTTGATTTCAAATAAAAACAAAAACTCCCGAAATTTCGGGAGTTTTTATATGTTTTAAGAGGAAAGATTTTTAGAATTTCCAGCCTAATGTAAGCGTTACATTGTTCTTAACATCTTCTAATTTAGAAGTAAAAGTATTAGGATTATTCGTAAAGAATTCTACATCTCCGTTATTCGCTAAACTGTAATAATTACCATCTCCGTAAACATTGGTAGAATTGGTGGTAATCTTATTATAAGCTGCATCAATATAGAATGATTTAAAATCAAATCCGAATCCTACCCCTAAAGTTTCTCTTTTTCCAATAAAATTATTTTTACCATATATATTCTCGAATGGTGAATTAGAAATTCCGTAACCACCTCTTAATCTGAAGTTGTTATAACGGTATTCACCTCCTACTCTAAGTTCTGATAAGTTTTTGTAATATGAATTAAAAAAATCATTCAGTTGATGTTCAGCAGACTCTTCACCATTTGGTAAAGGTCCGGGATCTTTGTATTTCGGCTTGGTTAAACCTAATGAATAGTCTACATTTAGTGCGAAATTCTTATTCATTACTAAAGCTCCACTCAAAGTCGCTTTCATAGGAGAAGTGAATTTTCTGTCTTCATCATAATAATCAAAGAAATACCCTAAATTATCTTCGTTTACTTCGCTGTAAGTTCTGTATTGAGTCCACCAAGTTGGCGATTCAATAGATGCTCCTAATCGTATATTATTATTAATTTTTCCAATAATACCCGCAGAAACCGAGAATCCATTAGAATCTTCAGTATAAGGCGTTCCTTGTTTATTTAAAACGTAGCTGTTATTATTGTCTACATCTAGTGAGAGTCTAGAAGAATCATATTGCTCAATCGTAGCTCCTTTGAAATTAAGGGAACCTCCCACATAGAATTTATTATCATAATTCCCACCAAAAGCGATGTTCATGTTGGTAAGATTTCCCGTTCTGTCATAAGCATGACCTAGAGAAGTAAAAGTTCCTGTAACAGGATTTCCATTGGTATCTACCAAATTGCTATCTTGAAATTTATAGCTAGAATTGGCTGGCGTTTCTATGTATTCTTCTAAATTTTGATTGGTATAATTCACTCCAAAATTTATAAATTTCCAAGGTGTGTTTCCACTTGTTGCAAAAACGGCAACTCCACCTAATTGACCTAAGTCTGCATTGTTTAATTTATATGAGTTTGCAGCATTAGAAAAAGAAGATGTGGTTTTAGAATTATTAATCGCTAAAGTTCCACTGATATTTCCTGTGATGAAAACTCCCACACTTGCAGGATTGGTATTGATTGCAGAAAGATCTCCTCCTAAAGCTCCCATAGAACCTGCCATTGCATTAAATTTAGCAGAGCCAGTTAATGGATTGGCAGAATAAACATCTACAGAATTTCTGATAATCGAAACATCTTGCGCTTGAAGATAAAATGCAGATGCAATACTTAATATTGTTAAAGATTTTTTAAACATTTTTTCAAAAAATTATAGTTTATTATTTCTTATCTAAAACCTCCTGATCTGAAACCTCCTCCAGAACTTGAGCTTCCGCTAGAGCTAGAGCTACCACCTGATCTGAAACCACCGCCAGAATTAGAACTTCCTCCCCAGTCATTTCTTCTAGGCTCTTGTCTAGGAGCTTCGTATTGTCTTGGTTCTTGTCTTGGAGCACTTCTAAATCTTGAAGGATTAGAATTTTGTGGTGGCTGAGTCATATTTGGATTAGTATTTCTAGGTGGTGTAGTTCTAAATCCAGAGTTATTAGAATTATTGGTATTCATTCTATTGTTAAAACTTCTGTTATTAGAATTTTGGAAACCATTTCCTCTGGTAATGGCATCAGCTCCACTTCTCTTATAATTATTTCTTGGATAATAATAACCTCCATAATAGTAAGGATTATATCCATAGTAACCTCCATAATAAGGAGAATAATATCCATACCAAGGATTATAATAACCGTAACCTCCATAACCAAAGAAAGGATCCCAACCCCAGTTATTCCAACCAAAACCCATTCCCCAATTATTCCAGCCCCAGTTATTCCAACCAAAACCAATTCCTATATTCCAACCATTTCCCCAACCGTAATAAGGCGAATAATATCCGTAAGGATTCCAACCCCAAGTATTATAATTATTATAATAGATGTTTTGTTCTGTTCCTGCGTAAGTTCCCCAGTCAGATTCTGTTCCGTTCCAAGTTTGATATTTGTTTTTTTGAGCCGCTTGGTTTTGTTGATTTTGCTCTATAATACTAGCAGAATCAGACTCATAAGCATATACTTCATCCACTTGATTAGGTTCTGGCATTACAATACCTTCTGGTATCACATCTTTATTAGGGTCATAATACACCCCATCAGTTTCTGTGTAACCTCCCATTTGAGAGCCACATGAAACCAAAAGCAAACCAGCTGCAACCCCTAGAACACCTTTTGTTCTAAGAATTTCTGATAAGTTTTTATAAGTAGAATTTTTCATGATAGATGTAATTAAGTTTATTTATCTTTGCAAAATATTAATACCAAAATTATACCAATATACTCGGTATTTATATTTTTCATCAAAAATACAATATAACATTAGATATTCTCAAAATTAAAAAGTTAAATTTTAATAAAAAATGGCAAAATTAACAACAAGGAGTGAAGATTATAGCAAATGGTATAACGAACTTGTAGTAAAAGCAGACCTTGCGGAAAACTCAGGTGTAAGAGGAAGCATGGTGATTAAACCCTACGGTTATGCAATTTGGGAAAAAATTCAAGCAGAACTAGACAAAAAATTCAAAGAAACTGGTCACCAAAACGCTTACTTCCCGCTCTTTGTCCCGAAAAGCTTATTCGAAGCTGAAGAAAAAAATGCAGAAGGATTTGCCAAAGAATGTGCTGTAGTAACTCACTACAGACTAAAAACTGACCCAAACAATCCGCATAAATTAATCGTAGACCCAGAAGCAAAATTAGAAGAAGAACTGATTGTTCGTCCTACTTCTGAAGCAATTATTTGGAACACCTATAAATCTTGGATTCAATCATATAGAGATTTACCAATTCTTATCAATCAATGGGCAAATGTTGTTCGTTGGGAAATGAGAACCAGACTTTTCCTAAGAACTTCTGAGTTTCTTTGGCAAGAAGGTCACACTGCACACGCAACTAAAGATGAAGCCATCGAGGAGACTGAAAAAATGCTAGAAGTCTATGCTGATGTAGTAGAAAATTTCATGGCGATTCCTGTAATCAAAGGTTTTAAAACACCAACTGAAAGATTTGCAGGTGCAGATGAAACCTATTGTATCGAAGCGATGATGCAAGACGGAAAAGCGCTTCAAGCTGGGACATCTCACTTCTTAGGACAAAATTTCGCTAAAGCTTTTGATGTAAAATTCACCAATAGAGAAGGAAAACAAGAATTTGCTTGGGCTACTTCTTGGGGCGTTTCTACCAGATTAATGGGTGCCTTGATTATGACACATTCAGATGATTTTGGTTTGGTACTTCCTCCAAAATTGGCTCCAATTCAGGTAGTAATTGTTCCTATTTTCAAAGGAGAAGAGCAACTAGCTGAAATTTCTGTGGTAGCTAATGACATTTTTGACAAATTAAAAGCAAAAGGAATTTCTGTAAAATATGACGATAGAACGGAATACAAACCAGGTTGGAAATTTGCAGAATATGAATTAAAAGGAGTTCCATTAAGAATTGCAATGGGCGCTAGAGATTTAGAAAATAAAACGGTAGAAATTGCAAGAAGAGATAACCTAACCAAAGAAGTTCGTTCGTTAGAAAATATCGAAGATTACATCGAAGAACTATTGGTTACCGTTCAAAATGACATCTACAAAAAAGCAGAAACGTATAGAAACGAACATATTACCAAAGTAGATTCTTACGAAGAATTCAAAAAAGTGTTAGAAGAAAAAGGAGGTTTCATTGCTGCACATTGGGACGGAACTTCTGAAGAAGAAGAGCAAATCAAAGAAGAGACCAAAGCTACCATCAGATGTATTCCTCTAGATGCAGAAGAAGAGCAAGGAATTTCTTTGATTACAGGAAAACCTTCTAACAAAAGAGTTCTTTTTGCAAAGGCTTATTAAGATTTCAAGGAGAAGATTAATTTCTCATCATATTTTTTAAGAATTAACGAAGTAAAGGAAAAAATTTTTAACTTTAACTTCGTTAATTTTTTATACCAACACCATGTCACTCATTGACCTTATAAAACCTCAATTAAATCAAGAATTAATTTCCGAAGCTGCCATTCAGTTAGGAGAAAGCGAATCAAATGTTTCAAAAGCTTTAGGAAGTCTTTTTCCAGCGGTTTTAGGAGTTTTTGCCCAACATTCTAAACAAGATGATGTGATTAACGCACTTCTTGAAGCTTCATCTCTCGATTTCTCTGAAAATTTACTCGAAAAAGCAGGAAATAGTCCAGAAATAGAGAATATTATTTCTAAAATTTTAGGAGAAAAAAGTGAACACATCCTTTCTCATGTCTCTGAGTATGCTAACATCAATAAATCTTCGGCTGAAAACCTTTTAAAAGTTGCAACTGCTGCCACACTCCAAGGAATAAAAAAATGCGCACATGAAAACGGATTAGATGACCAAGGAATTCTTTCAAAATTAGCCGAAAACAGATACTTAATCCCCGCTTTATTACCTGCAGGAATGTCTTTAGAACAATTAGGTTTAGAAAATTTACTTGAAAAAAATACAGAAACTCTGGTTGAAACTTCTGCTCCAATTACTCATAAAACCAAAGAAGAAGTTAAAATCTTACATCAAGAAAACTCAGAAAAAAGTTCCTTCTGGAGATGGCTTCTTCCCTTACTCGTTCTTGGTATTGTTGCATGGTTTTTGTGGAACCAATTAGCTCAAAAAGAAGTTCTTAAAACTAAAACCGCAACAGAAAACGTTACTATAATTCCAGAACCTATTCCAGCTGATTCTTTATCAGATGCTCAGAAAAAAATTGATTTCAAAGGAAATTCTCTACAAGTGGTTTCTGATGGTTTAGAAGATAGAATGATTACATTTTTAAAAGCAGAAAATTATAAAAATGCTAAAGATGACGATGCGTTAAAATCTACTTGGTATGAATTTGACCAAGTGAACTTTGCATCTGGAAAATCAGACCAATTAACATCTGGAAAAGAACAAATTGCTAATCTTATTAAAATTTTAAAAGCGTATCCCGAAGTAAAAATTAAAATCGGTGCTTACACAGACAAATCTGGAACAGAAACTGAAAATTTAGCCCTTTCTCAAGCAAGAGCAGATTTTATAAAAAATGAATTGACTAAAGCTGGCTTAGAAAAACAAATTGTAAATGCAGAAGGTTACGGAAGTAAATTTGCAACTTTACCTGCTACTGCAACTGATGAAGAAAGAGGCATCGACAGAAAAATAGCATTAAGATTTGCCAAATAATTATTAAAATTATTCCCTCAATAATAGACGCTTAGAAAATTTTCTAAGCGTTTTTTTTCATATTTATTTTCAGAATAAGAAATATTTAACTAATTTTGTTAGAATAATCTAACATTTATGAAAAAACCCTGGAGAAGAAATAATGACCAAAACTCCTTATCAGAATCTTTTGCTTCTATTCACATTCCTACTGATGGCAGTTTCTGGAAGAAACTTTTTGCATTTGCCGGTCCTGGTTTAATGGTAGCTGTAGGTTATATGGACCCAGGAAATTGGGCAACTGATATTGCAGGAGGTTCACAATTTGGTTATACTTTATTATCCGTAATTCTTTTATCCAATATTTTTGCAATTATCCTTCAACATTTATCTTTAAAACTGGGAATTGCAGCCGAAAGAGACTTAGCACAAGCTTGCAGAGACCATTTTTCGCCAACGGTAAATTTTATTTTATGGGTTTTATGCGAAATTGCCATTATTGCTTGTGATTTAGCAGAAGTTATCGGTTCCGCAATTGCTTTGAATTTACTTTTCGGAATTCCGCTTCCTGTTGGGATTTTAATTACAGGAATTGATGTTTTGCTTATTTTGATGCTTCAATCCAAAGGTTATAGATGGCTCGAAAGTTTTGTTGCAGGACTTATTTTCGTCATTTTTGCTTGCTTCTTATACGAAATCTTAGTAAGTCAACCAGAAATAATGCCTATTTTAAGCAACCTACTTCCGAAGAAAGATATTATTTTTAATCCTTCAATGTTGTATATCGCAATTGGAATTTTAGGCGCGACAGTTATGCCTCATAATTTATATTTACATAGCAGTTTAGTACAAACCAGAGCTTATCCTAGAACTTCTGAAGGAAAAAAAATGGCGATAAAATTCGCAACCATAGACAGTACTGTTTCGTTGCTTTTCGCCTTTTTTATCAATGCAGCCATTTTAATTGTTTCGGCGGCCACTTTCCATTATTCTGGTTACAAAGATGTAGCAGATATTCATGATGCATACAAATTACTTTCTCCTATTTTGGGAACCAGTTTAGCCAGTATTTTATTTGCAGTAGCCTTATTAGCTTCCGGACAAAACTCTACACTTACAGGAACTTTAGCAGGACAAATCGTGATGGAAGGATTCCTAAATCTTAAATTAAAACCTTGGCTCAGAAGATTAATTACCAGACTTTTAGCAATCGTTCCAGCGTTTATTATTGCCATTATTTATGGTGAAAAAGGAACTACTGATTTATTGGTTTTAAGTCAAGTCATTTTATCAATGCAACTCAGCTTTGCGGTAATTCCTTTAGTCATGTTTACAAGTGATAAACTAAAAATGGGAGAATTTGTGAATAAACCAGCTTTGAAAACTCTTGCTTGGATTATTTCCATCATCATCGTGGTTCTAAATCTTTACTTATTGTATCAAACATTCACAGGAAAATAATTTATAATTTTTAGAAGCCGAGAAGCTACTTTCCGCTTTTACTCCTCCTCCATTTCTACTCCTAAAACTTACTGCGTGGCAACCGCTTCAATAAGGGCTAAAAAAGAACTCTAATTAAAAACTTATTTAAAATTGAAATTTTTCTGCCAATTTTTCCTAAACTACTCTTTGGCAAAATCTTTGAAATATTGCAGTAGAAAATTCTAATGAAATGAGCGAAAACAAAGAACTACACGAAGAAAATTTAAATAAAGAAGGTCAAGAAAATCTACAAAACGAACAAAACACTACAGAAAGTGTGACAGAACAACCTACTGCAGAAGAACTTTTGGCAGAAGAAAAAGACCGTTACATTCGTTTGTATGCAGAGTTTGAAAATTATAAAAGAAGAACCTTGAAAGAAAAAATGGAGTTTGCACAATATGCAAATACCGAAATGATGATTGCTATGCTTTCTATCTTAGATGATTTTGAAAGAGCCATCAAAGAAATTGCAAAAAGCGGCAACGAATCAGACTTGAAAGGTGTAGAATTGATTTATCAAAAATTCAAAAATACATTATCAGACAAAGGTTTAAAAACAGTTGAAGTAAATGCTGGTGATGAATTTAACGTAGATTTCCATGAAGCGATTACCTCTATTCCTGCTCCTTCTGAGGAACTAAAAGGAAAAATTGTAGATGTAGTAGAAACTGGTTATCAGTTGCATGATAGAGTAATTAGATTTGCAAAAGTAGTTACAGGAAACTAAAAATAGTCAAATTTGCTTCGCTAGTGAATTTCAGTGAGTCAATTTAAAAAATTCACCAACTCATAGCGTAGCGAATTCACAAGAAATAATTCACCTTATAAGATGTCAAAAAGAGATTATTACGAAATATTAGGCGTATCAAAATCAGCCAGCGCAGACGAAATCAAAAAGGCTTACCGTAAATTGGCCATCAAATATCACCCAGACAAAAATCCGGGAGATAAATCTGCAGAAGAAAAATTTAAAGAAGCTGCAGAAGCTTATGAAGTATTAAGCGATGCCGATAAAAAAGCTCGTTATGACCAATTCGGTCATGCTGGAGTTGGCGGAGCTGCAGGTGGTGGTTACGGCGGCGGTTTCGGCGGTGGCGGAATGAACATGGAAGATATTTTCTCACAATTTGGAGATATTTTCGGTGGACATTTCAGTGGCGGCGGTTTTGGTGGTGGCGGAAGAAGCCATCAAATCAAAGGTTCTAACTTGAGAGTTAGAATTAGATTAAATCTCGACGAAATGGTGAATGGCACCACTAAAACCATAAAAGTAAAAAGAATGAAAGTAGCGGAAGGAGCTACTTCTAAAACGTGTACCACTTGTAACGGAAGCGGAGTTCAGATTAAAATAATGAACACCATGTTCGGACAAATGCAAACGCAAACCACTTGTGGAACGTGTAACGGTTTAGGTAAAATTGCAGATAAAATTCCTGCAGGAGCCAATTCTGAAGGACTTATCAAATCAGAAGAAGAAGTTTCTATCAAAATTCCAGCGGGAGCAAGAGACGGAATTCAATTAAACGTTCGTGGAAAAGGTAATGACGCTCCTTTTGGTGGAATTCCAGGAGATTTATTAGTAGTTATCGAAGAAGAACAAGATGCTACTATAAAACGTGAAGGTGATAATCTACACCAAGAACTCTATATTTCTTTTGCCGAAGCAGCTTTGGGAACTTCTAAAGAAATTAATACCGTCGGTGGAAAAGTTAAAATTAAAATTGATGCAGGAACGCAATCTGGCAAAATTTTAAGATTAGCAGGAAAAGGATTACCTAGCATAGATTCTTACGGAAAAGGCGATATGTTTGTACATGTAAACGTTTGGACTCCTCAAAAACTCACTCCAGAACAAAAAGAGTTCTTCGAAACGCAAATGAAAACCGGACAAATGCAAGCAGAACCTTCTGGAAAAGAAAAAATCATTTTTTGACAAAGTAAGAGACATGTTCTCTTAAAAATTTATGGATAAATACAAAAATCCAACTGAAATATCAGTTGGATTTTTTCATACTATTTTGGCAAAAAAATTGTTTAATAAAAAGTATGAAAAACCAAATTCTCAAAAATATATTCTTTTTCATTGGCTTTATTTCGCTTATGAGTTTTTCTTTTGTGAAAGATAAATTTATTCTTTGGCAAGAAAATAAAAAGTTGAAAATTCAAGATTTTAAAGCGGAAAACAATGACACGATTAAAGTAAACCGAAAGCAATTTTTAGGAGCAATAAGTGCCATTAGAATAGAATATTCATCACTTCAAAGAAATAAAAATTCGGTACCTGAATTTTCTATTAAAACGTATTTTGACCCTAATGAATCTTGGATGCTTCTCAAAAATGATTATGTTTTACAACACGAGCAAATTCATTTTGACCTCACCGAATTATATGCTCGAAAAATGAGAAAATCCGTAGAAAGTCTCAGACAAAAAAACGTAACCAATATTTCTATTTACCGAAAGAAAATTCAGCAGTGGAATGTAATGAAAGAAAAAGCTTCCAACCAATTTGACGCAGATAATCAAGATTATTACATTAAAATTGGGCAAAAAATTCTCTTCCAAAAAAATCCAAAACAAGAAGCTTGGAAAAAAAAAGTAGACCGAGAATTATTTCAATACAGTCTATTTAAAAATGCTGATTAATCAAAAATAGTGCTTAATTTTTTCTAAATTTGAGCCACACGAAATTATATCTCAACATGAAAAAATTAGCGTTACTCTTCGGACTGTTCTTTTCTTTATTTCTAATGGCTCAAAAAAAATACGTAGTTGTTATTCACGGTGGTGCAGGAACCATCATCCGAGAAAAAATGTCTCCCGAGTTAGAAGAAGAATATTTAGAAAAACTCACCGAAGCGCTTCAAAAAGCTTATGCAGAAATTAAAAACGGTAAAACTTCCGTGGAAGCGGTAGAAGCAGCCATCGTAGTGATGGAAGATTCTCCGTTGTTTAACGCTGGAAAAGGAGCGGTTTTTACACATGATGGAAAGAATGAACTCGATGCCGCCATTATGAATGGAAAAGATAAAAAAGCAGGTTCCATCGCAGGAGTTCACACCATCAAAAATCCTATAAAAGCAGCGATTGCGGTAATGGAAAAATCAGAACACGTGATGCTTTCTGGTAACGGTGCGGAACAATTTGCTAAATTGCAAGGGTTAGAAATCGTAAATCCTAAATATTTCTGGACAGAAAACCGTTGGAAATCCCTTCAAAAAGCAAAAGAATTAGAAAAATTAAAAAATCCAAAAGCAGAAAATTCAAAACCTGACTATTTCATCGTTGACCAGAAATTTGGAACCGTAGGTTGTGTAGCTCTTGACCAATTTGGGAATTTGGCAGCAGGAACTTCTACTGGCGGAATGACCAACAAAAAATATGGAAGAATTGGCGATGCACCGATTATTGGTGCAGGAACTTATGCTGATGAAAATGTAGGAATTTCTGCAACAGGATGGGGCGAATTTTTCATTCGTTCTACTGCAGCAAGAACCATCGCAGCAAAAATTCAATATTTGAATAAAGATGTGAAAACCGCAGCTCAAGAAACCATAGACGAAATCGAAAAAATGGGCGGTGATGGTGGTTTAATTGCGCTAGACAAAAACGGAAATATCGCTATGCCATTTAATACTTCTGGAATGTACAGAGGTGCCATTACAGAAGATGGAGAAATAGAAGTGGAGATTTATAAATAAGTTGGATGTTAGATGTTGGATGTTGAAAATAGAAGATTTAAATTTTAACTATTTTTCATTAAAGTAATTTAATTTTTTTAAAAATTTAAAAAAGTGAGTTCCGTAGGAACGAAACGTTTGTAGTAAAATTCAGACAAAACAAATAAAGTTCCGTAGGAACGACAGAGCATATAAAACAAATAATTGTATTATTAGTATTGCTTTTAAATCTTCTTTTATCTCGTAACAATTCCGTAATTTCGCAACTAATTCTTTAGAATTTAAACTATAATGCTACAAGCAAATCACGTTACCAAAACATATAGTGCTGGAAAAAAAATTGCATTGCAAGATTTCAGCATTCACGTTCCAAAAGCTACTGTTTATGGACTTCTTGGTCCAAATGGAGCCGGAAAAACCACTTTCATCAGAATTATCAACCAAATTACACAAGCAGATTCTGGCGAAGTTTTCATCAATGGAGAAAAACTTAATCCTCATCATATTAAAGACATCGGTTACATGCCGGAAGAAAGAGGATTGTACAAAAACATGACTGTTGGCGACCAAATTCTCTATTTCGGAGCGCTCAAAGGAATGAAAAAGCAAGATGCACTATCTCAAGCGAAATATTGGTTTGACCGTTTAGAAATTGACCAATGGTGGAACAAAAAACTCTCTGAACTTTCTAAAGGAATGGCGCAGAAAATTCAGTTTGTGGTAACTGTATTGCATCAACCAAAACTATTGATACTCGATGAGCCTTTTTCTGGATTTGACCCGGTGAATGCAAATTTAGTAAAAGACCAAATTCTTCAATTGAAAGAACAAGGAACCACCATCATTCTCTCTACTCACCGCATGGAAAGTGTAGAAGAACTTTGTGATAGTGTGGCTCTCATCAATAAATCCAGAAAAATTCTTGACGGAAAAGTCTTTGAAGTAAGAGAAAAATTCAAGCAAAATCTATTCAACGTAGTTTTGTCTGATGTAATTGCTGAAAATTTAGAAAAGCTGAAAAATCAGTATCAACTGGTCAATATTCATGACCAACATGGTTTAATTTCATTTGACTTAAACTACAATGAAGACCAAAATCTTCTGCTCAATGATTTAATGAAAGCTGGAAAAATCAGAAGTTTTGACGAAAAAATTCCGAGCATGAATGAAGTTTTTATTACAGCAGTAAGCGCTCCGCAATCAGCAATCAGCAGTTTATAATTATTAATTTTTCACAAAAAATATAAGGCAGAATGCATATTGCAGAAAGCCGAAAGCAACAAAATGAAAAATATCTTCATCATAACCAAAAGAGAATTTTTAACACAGGTTAAAAAGAAATCTTTTATCATTCTCACGCTTTTAGCACCAATTCTATTGATAGGATTCGGTGCTTTAATTGCTTTTATGCTCAAGGCGAATGAAACCGAATATACTTTTAATGTCATCGATAAAAGTGGCGTCTTTCAACAAAACATGAAAACGCCAAAAGATGTGAAGTTTATTTATCTGCCAGAATCTACAGAACAAGCTTTAACGAATACACTTCCAGAAATGGTAGACAATGTAGATGGACTGCTTATTATTCCCAAATTGCAAGACCAAAATTTTGAAAATTTACAAAAACAAACCCAACTTCTGGTCAATAAAAATATTGGTTTTGATGTGAAGCAAAACATCGCCTTTTCCATGTCTGAAGTGATTAAGAAAGAAAAAATCAAAAATCTAGGACTTACAGAAGCTCAAATCGAAAATATTGATAAAAACTTCGAAATCAACACCAAAAATGTGGTGGACAATAACAAACAAGATAGCACACTTGCTTTTGGGGTAAAATCTGGTTTGAGTATGGGATTAATGTACGTGACATTTATGTTCATCATCATCTACGGAGTTCGTGTAATGCGCAGTGTTTTAGAGGAAAAAAACAACAGAGTGGTAGAAATCATCATCTCTTCTGTAAAACCTTTTGAACTCATGATGGGCAAAATTCTGGGTGTTACATTGGTCGCTTTAACCCAATTTGCGATTTGGATTACCATGACCATTTTGGGCGCTATTTTCTTTAACCAAGGTTTTTCTAAAATTTCTGGAAATCTTCCTCAGCAAGAAGAAATTCCGTTGGATAAATTAGATATTCAAAGCGTTTTCGCAGAAATTTCACATTCTCTTTTGGACATGAATTTCGGAATTATCATTTTTGTGTTTATCATTTTCTTTTTATTGGGCTACATTTTTTACAGTTCTATGTATGCAGCGATAGGTTCTGCTGTAGACAATGAAACCGAAACCCAACAATTTACCATGATTGGTATTTTACCATTGATGCTGGGAATGTACGGAAGTTTTGGGATAATCAATAATCCAGAAGGACCGATGGCTTTTTGGTTATCTATTATTCCGCTTACTTCACCAGTAGCGATGATTGCGAGAATTCCTTTTGGCGTTCCTGTTTGGCAAATTGCACTTTCTATTTTCTTATTGGTGATTTCTACGCTAGGAATGGTGTATTTGGCAGCCAAAATTTACAGAGTAGGAATTCTAATGTACGGCAACAAAGCGACTTTTAAAGAACTTTGGAAATGGATTAGAACAAGCTAAACTCAGTGATGAGTTATGAATTATAAATTATAAAATCGTTGCAGTGATGTGACGATTTTTTACTTTTCAATTTTATTATTGATTATTTTAGTAATTTAGTTGAATTACTTTAACTATTAAAACTATTGTTAATTAGAACACTCGAAAATGATAATTCAATAAAACTTTTACTTAGCTTAAATTTATGAGCTAATATTATTGTCAAATGAAAACTCACGAAAAAAAATTTGAAGAAATTTATAACTTGCTGAAAGAAAAACTTTGCGAAAGAGTAATTTTTTCTCAAGGACATGAAACAAAATTTTTGGAGTTGAAAGATTCAAATTTTTGGTTGTCCATGAATAAAGATGAATTAACTGTTGGTTTTGGACTAAACCACAGCCATTTTAGTGAAGATTACAACAATTTGGAAAATGGAATAATTAGAGTATTTGACTTATTGACTAATCAAATTAAAACGACATTACATATAAAAGGAGATTATATTTATAAAGAAATTACAGAAATTATTTATTCAAATGGAGAAACTGTTAATATTGGTAAATCTAGTATTTTGTTTTATCCCTTCTGGAAAAAAAAGAAAATCATCACCAAATATTCAGATGTAATAATAGAGAAAAATAAAATAGAACTTGAATTCAACAAGATTTAATTTTAATCACATTACATCAAAATCAATAACAAAAAATTAAAAATTAGTATTTCTTTTTTCACTTTAACATTTACAATTAATTTTAATTCATAAAATTTTAATATATGCAAATCTTCTCCACCATTTTAGTCGCATTAGTAGCCCTAGAACATCTTTACATTTTATATATGGAGATGTTTGCTTGGGAAACTTTGGCAAGAAAACTTTCAAAGGTTCTCTGCCAAATGAACTCTTTAAACCTACCAAAAAATTAGCCGCCAATCAAGGTTTGTATAATGGTTTTTTGGCAGCAGGTTTAATTTGGAGCTTTTTTATAGAAAATCCAGAATGGCAAAAGAATATTCAACTTTTCTTTTTGGGTTGTGTAATCATAGCAGGAATTTATGGTGCACTTTCTGCTTCTAGAAAAATATTTTTTGTACAAGCATTACCAGCGATTTTGGCTTTAGCTTTTGTACTTATAAGTAGCAAAATTTGATTTTATTAATTATTGATTTTTTTACGCAATTTTTTATTAAAAATAAAATCACTATCTTTGCCGCTTAATTATTATAGACGATCTTTAAATGAATTTATTTACGGAATCCAATTTAAGTCCTGATTTATTGAAGGCAATTGGCGAACTCGGCTACGAACAGCCGACAGAAATCCAGAAACAGACTATTCCTTTTATCCTTTCGGATACTCGCGATCTCATCGCACTTGCGGCAACAGGAACAGGCAAAACAGCAGCATTTTCGCTTCCGATTCTGGATATGATAGACGACGCAAGTCGTAAAATCCAGTTATTAGTGCTTTGCCCTACTCGTGAACTTTGCCTTCAGATTACCAAAGACATTAAAAACTATACAAAGTACCTTCCTAACCTAAAAACTACCGCAGTTTATGGAGGAAGCAGTATTACAGACCAAATTCGTTCACTTCGTGAGAAACCACAGATTATTGTAGGAACTCCAGGACGTGTAATTGATTTAATTGGTAGAAAAGCTTTAGATTTTTCAGAAATCCATTGGCTCGTTTTAGACGAAGCTGATGAAATGCTTTCTATGGGTTTCAAAGATGATTTGGAAACTATTTTAAACGAAACTCCTTCTGAAAAACAAACGTTACTTTTCTCTGCTACAATGAGCAAAGAAGTAGAACGTATTACCAAAAATTATTTGACCAATCCACACAGAATTTCTGTAGGTTCTATTAACGAAGTTAAGAAAAACATTAAGCACGAATATTATGTGGTAGGTTACAGACAGAAAAAAGAAGCTCTAAAAAGATTATTGGATGCCAATCCTAATCAGTATTCTATTATTTTCTGTAGAACAAGAATGGAAACTCAGGAAGTTGCAGATTTCTTGATGCAAAATGCTTATGCAGCAGATGCACTTCATGGTGATTTATCTCAAGCACAAAGAGATACGGTAATGAAAAAATTCCGTTTGAAAAACATCGATATTTTAGTTGCAACAGACGTAGCAGCTAGAGGTTTAGATGTAAATTCTCTTACGCACGTAATTCACTACTCGCTTCCGGATGACCCAGAAGTTTTCGTACACAGAAGCGGTAGAACTGGTAGAGCTGGTAAAGATGGTATTTCTATGTCTTTAATTAAACCTGAAGAATCTAGAAAACTAAAACAAATCAAACTTTCTACAAAAATTGAAATTGTAGAGAAGAAAATTCCAACGGGTGAAGAAATCATCAAAGCTCAAGTAGAAGGTGTTTTCGAAAAACTGTTTACAGAACACGAAGAGCTTTTCACTTTTGACGACAGCCTTATCCCAGATTTATCTGCATTCTCTAAAGAAGAATTGGTTCATAAATTGTTACAATTACAATTAAGAGACTTAGCGCTTTTCTACAAAGACAAACAAGACTTGGCAGACCAAAAATTATCTAATGACAGAGATGACAGAGGCAGCAGAAGAGATCGTGACCGTGATAGAGGAAGAGATAGAGGAAGAGACAGAGGAGATAGAAGCGAAAGACGTTCGGACAGAGACGGAGGAAGAGAAAGAGGTGGAAAACCAAAACGCAGAAACGAAAACATGACCAGATTTTTCTTTAACCTTGGTAAAAGAGACAATTTAAAGAAAATGGACATGCTAGAAATCATCAATAAAGCTACGGCTAAATCTAAGAAACGTGCAGACATAGGTGATATAGAAATTCTAGAAAAATTCTCATTCTTCGAAGTTGAAAAATCTTTTAAAGATGAAGTTCTAAAAGGTTTACAAACTCAGAAATTCAAAGGAAAAGATATGCGCGCCGAAGTGGCCAACTAATTTTTTCTGACTTAACATAAAAACGCTACTTTTTCGTAGCGTTTTTTTATTTTGTGTACATTTGTATAGAGATAAAATTTTTAAAGTTATGGTAAACATTTATTTTATATGTTAATTTAACATTACCGTAACATTAATTTTCTTTATTATGATTAGCTTCGCACCACTCAAAAAAAGCATTCTAATGATACGCAAATTTTGCATTATCTTCATTTTTACTTTTGCTATTTTCGCAAAATCTCAAACCAATAGTTCAGAACATCTTTCTGGTTTTGCTGTAGTTTCGCTCAATTACAAACATAACCCAAAATGGAATGCTTATTTAGAATTACAAGAACGTTCGATAGAAGATTTTAGCAAACCTGATTATTACGAAATCAAAGGTGGAATAGGTTATAATCTTAATAAAAGCAACCAATTTTTCGTGGGATTAGGAAGATACGCAACCTACAAAGAAAGCAAAATTGCCAATGAAGAATTCAGAATTTGGTTACAACACACTTACTCCATTAATGTAGATAAATTAAAGATTGACAATAGAATACGTCTGGAAAAACGTTTCTTTCATAACGCAATTACAGACGTTAACACCAATGACGAAAGATACAGATTCAGAACTGCATTAACACTGCCTCTTAACAGTGATAAAATGGCTCCAAAAACCATTTTTGCGAATGCTTTTGACGAGCTTTTCATTGGTCCAAATGGAGATTTATTCAAGAGAAATAGAATTTTCGGAGGTGTAGGATATGTATTGAGCTCAAGCGTTTCTACCAATCTAGGCTATATGTGGCAAAGAGAACTTAATCCTAACCTTAGAAGCTTACATTTCTTGTATTTGGCCTTTAATTTTACCTTAGACAGAGCTAAACTCGGGCATCACGAACCTTATAACGTAGCAGATTAAGTTAATGTTAATAAAACTTAACAAAACTATAACCATCGCACCACATTTTTTTCAGAAATTTGCAACAAATTATAATTAAATATAAAACAATGGGAATTGGAAACATTTTCAGAGCATTTCAACCAAAAGACAAAATTTTCTTTGTATTGTTTGAACAAGTAGCAGAAAAATTGATAGACATGTCAAAAGAATTTCACGAAGGAATTACAGATTTTGACATCAATGATGATACTTTGTTAAAAAAAATGAGTGATTACGAGCATCAAATGGATGACCTTACTCACGAAATTTTTGTGCAATTAGGTGAAAACTTCATCACTCCTTTTGACAGAGAAGATATTAATTATCTTGCAGCTGGTTTAGATGACATCGCAGATTATTTATTTGCTTCAGCTAAATACATCTATTTATACAAGAGCCCAGAAGTAAAACAATATTCAGAGCTTTCTTTATTGATTTACAAATCTTGTGTAGAAATTCAAAACGCAATTAAAAACTTAAAAGAGTTTGCAAATCCTAAAGAAGTTAAAGAATCTTGCATCAAAATTAATTCTTACGAAAACATTGCAGATGATGTACTAAGCCAAGGAATTGTAGATGTTTTTGAAAGCAATGACCCTATCAAAATCATTAAAGTAAAATCAGTTTTAGAATATCTAGAAATCGTAACTGATAAAGCGGAAGACGTAGCCAATACCATTGAAAACATTGTTATTAAATACGCATAAATCTATTTTCATTAACCTTAAAAATTTATAGAGAATGGATTTTCCCTTACTATTAATCATCATTATTGCACTTGCATTAATTTTTGATTTTATCAACGGTTTCCACGATGCCGCGAATTCTATTGCAACCATAGTTTCTACTAAAGTACTTTCGCCGTTTCAGGCAGTATTATGGGCTGCACTTTGGAATTTTGTTGCTTTTTTCTTTGCAGCATACGTCATCGGAGAATTTAAAATCGGTAATACCATCGCCAAAACAGTAAATGAAAATTACATTACCTTAGAAGTGATTTTTTCAGGATTGATTGCGGCTATCGCTTGGAATTTATTAACCTGGTGGTTTGGTATTCCTTCATCATCATCACACACACTTATCGGTGGTTTCTTAGGTGCTGCTCTCATGCATGCTTTAGTTTTAGATTACAATGCTGTAGCTCTTGCTCACCCAGATTTTACCATTATTGAAAAATTAAAACTTGCTTTTTCGGAACTTTTTACACAGAATGTGGTTAAATATGAAAAGGTAATTCCTATCTTTTTATTCATCTTCTTAGCACCAATTATTGGGATGATTGTTTCGGTAATCATTACTTTAATTATTGTATATTTTTCTAAGAAATCTAATCCACACAAAGCTGATCAACAGTTTAAAAAATGGCAGTTGTTTTCTTCTGCACTTTTCAGTTTAGGTCACGGATTAAATGACGCTCAAAAAGTAATGGGAATCATAGGTGCTGCAGTTATTTACTACCACGTAAATATGATTGGTGGTACAGATGTATATGCCACTATGGAAAGTGCTGATCGTTTTAATCACTTCACCACAGATTACATTTGGGTACCATTCGTATCATTTTTAGCCATTGGTTTAGGAACAATGAGTGGTGGTTGGAAAATTGTAAAAACCATGGGTACTAGAATTACTAAAGTGACTCCATTAGAAGGTGTAAGTGCTGAAACAGCTGGTGCTATTACCTTATTCCTTACCGATCACCTTGGTATTCCTGTATCTACTACACACACTATTACAGGTTCTATTATTGGTGTAGGTCTTACCAAAAGAGTTTCTGCAGTAAGATGGGGAGTTACCATCAGTTTACTTTGGGCATGGATAATTACTATTCCTATCAGTGCAGTTATTGCAGCATTATGCTATCTTGGTGTAATCGCTTTATAAAAAATAATATTTTTTAAATAATATTGAAACTACTTGTCTTTACAAGTAGTTTTTCTTTTTTTTAAACCTTAAGAATTGTATTTTTGTAAAAATTAACATGTATGGAATTCATAGACAGATATCAAGAAATAGTTGCCAAAGCAATTGAAAAACACTCCTTCAAAAATAAGCCAACCGAACTTTACGAACCCATGAATTACATCATTTCTCATGGCGGAAAAAGATTAAGACCTATCATGGTTCTCATGGCTAATGAACTTTTTGGTGGAGACATAGAAAAAGCAATGAAACCAGCTCTTGCCATAGAGTTTTTCCATAATTTTACACTCATTCATGATGATATTATGGATGAAGCACCACTCAGAAGAGGAAAACCTACCATTCATACTTTGCACGGAATTAATATCGGCATTCTTTCTGGCGATGCATTACTGATAAAAGCTTACCAATTTTTTGAAGATTTAGAACCAGAACTTTTCAAAGAATGTATTAAAATTTTCTCTGAAACAGGTGCTGTTCTTTGTGAAGGTCAACAAATGGATGTGAACTTCGAAACCATGGAAAACGTAACCTATGATGATTACATAGAAATGATTACCAACAAAACAGGAGTTCTAAGTGCCGCTTCATTCCAAATTGGAGCACTCATTGCTGGTGCCAAAAAAGAAGATGCAGAACTTCTTTATAATTTCGGAAAACACATTGGTATTGCCTTCCAAATTATGGATGATTATTTAGATGTTTTTGGAAATGTAGAGCAATTCGGTAAAAAACACGCCGGAGATATTTATGAAAACAAAAAAACCGTGCTTTATCTCCTTGCGATGGAACATGCCAATGAAGCAGAGAAAAAAGAACTCGATTTCTGGTATTCTAAAAAAACTGAAAATGTAGACAAAATCTACAGCGTAGAGAAAATTTTTAGAAGAAATAAAGTAGACGAAAAAGTGCTTAGACTGATTCAAAAACACAACGAAATAGGTCACGATTTCTTAAAACAAATTGACGCACCAGAAGAAAAGAAAAAACCTTTCATTGAATTGGCCAATTATTTATTGAGAAGAAACTCTTAAAATGAAATTCAGAACAGAAGTCCATATTCCTATTTCTGAAAAGAAAATCCTTTTAACCGACAGCATTTTTTCTGTCGGTTCTTGCTTTGCTGCAGAAATGTCTCAACTGCTCAAAAACGGACAAATGCAAACACTTTGCAATCCTTTTGGAACGATTTTTAACCCATTTTCGTTGAATATCGCCATCAAAAATCTACACGATTGCAAAAAATATAAAGAAGAAGATTTAATTCTTTATAATCAAGAGTACATTTCTCTAAATCACCACACTTCTTTCAACAGTTTTTATGCACATAAAACTCTAGAAAGAATCAACCAAAATATAGAAACAGGAAATCAATTTCTACAAAAAACCAATTGGGTGATTATCACCTACGGAACTTCATTTATCTACGAATTTTTGCCTAAAAATCAATTGGTGGCGAACTGTCATAAAATTCCGCAAAAGTTTTTCAGCAAAAGACTTTTAACAGATGAGGAATTGAAAAATTCCATCACAGAAACCATTGAAAATCTAAAAGATATTTGCGAAAATGACGTTCAGATTCTATTTACGGTTTCACCAGTTCGTCATACCAAAGATGGAATGACCGAAAATCAATTGAGTAAATCTAAGTTGATTTGTGCACTTCATGAAACACTTCCCCATTTCGAAAACTGTCATTATTTACCGATTTACGAAATCATGATAGACGATTTGCGTGATTACAGATTTTACAAAGAAGACTTAATTCATCCTAATAATCAAGCCATTCAATACATTTGGGAAAAATTCGGGAATGCTTATTTTTCAGAAGAAGTAAAAGATTTCATTACCGAAAACTACAAAATAAAAGTAGCCTTAGAACACAGACCGAATGACGAAAAATCTCCAAAATATTTGGAATTTTTAGAAAAATTAAAAGAAAAAATAGCACTTCAACAACAGAAAGTGAAGCATAAAATTTTCTAAAACTTCCAACTTAAATAAAAAAATAACCATCTTTAAAATAAATATTTATTATGAAAAATTTTTTGTCCATCATCGCTTTATGTATTGTTTCGTTTGTATTTTCTCAAACTAAAAATTTCATAGACCAACCTTATTTAGAAACTTCTGCAGAAGCGGATACTTTAGTAATCCCAGATAGAATTTATCTTGATATTTTAATTTCAGAAAAAGATACAAAAGATAAAAAGTCAATTGAAGAATTAGAAATTTTGATGGAAGAAAAGTTAAAATCAATTGGAATAGATACTAAAAAGCAGTTAACGCTAAATGATTTAGCGAGTAATTTTAAAAAATATTTTTTAAAAAATACCGATATATTAAAAACAAAATCATATAGTTTAATTCTATATGATGCAAAAACAGCAGGAAGAGTTATTTACGAATTAGAAAATTCTGAAATTTCTAATGTTAAACTTATTAAAACTGAACATTCTAAAGCAGAAGAAATAATCTTGGATTTAAAGGCTAAAGCTGTAATAAAAGCAAAAAACAAAGCTATATTAATCACTAAAGCTCTTAATCAAAAATTAGGAACTGCAATTTTTATATCTGACTTAGAAAACAATATCTACAATTCTAATAGTGGAGATGTAGAAGGTGTAGTTGTAATGGGATATTCTGCGAGGGAGAAAAAAGAATTGAAACCAATTGATATTGAGTTTAAAAAAATAAAATTTGAAACCAACATCACTGTTAAGTTTAAATTAGAATAAAAATCAGTAGGAACGGGCTTTAGCCCGTTTTTACAATAGCAAATTTCATTTGGCTTTAGCCAAAACCTAAAATATGAAAATCAGAAAAATCAATATCGATGATTTAGAAGCGCTTAGAAATCTCAGTATTCAAACCTTCAAAGAAACCTTTGAAGAAGTGAATACAGAAGAAGACATGCAAAAATATCTCCTTGAAAATCTGAGCATTCAAAAGCTAAAATCTGAGTTAGAAAATCCAAATTCAGAGTTTTATTTCGCTGAAAACAATGATGAAATCTTGGGTTACTTGAAACTGAATTTCAAAGATGCTCAAACCGAAAAATTAGAAGAAAACCATTTCGAAATTGAAAGAATTTATGTTTTAAAAGCATTTTTAGGTCAAAAAATCGGACAAATTCTATTTGACAAAGCAATAGAAATCGGAAGAGAAAAGAATTTAGAATATGTTTGGCTTGGCGTTTGGGAAGAAAACCACAGAGCTATTCGTTTTTACGAAAAAAATGGTTTTGAAATCTTCGGAAAACATGACTTTGTTCTCGGAAAAGATGTACAGACTGATTTGCTGATGAAACTGAAACTTTAAAAAAACTCGGAACTCGAAACTCGAAACTCTACTATGATTGACACACATACACACTTATATTCAGAAGAATTTGATGAAGACAGAGCAGAAATGATAAAACGCGCCCTTAACAAAGGCGTTACCGAATTTTATTTACCTGCCATTGATTCAGAATCACACGAAAAAATGCTTGATTTGGAAGCTGAATTTCCCAATCAAATTTTCGCAATGATGGGGCTGCATCCTTGTTATGTAAAACCAGAAACTTGGGAAAAAGAATTAGACATCGTAGAAAATTATTTGAATCAGAGACCATTTCCCGCCATTGGCGAAATCGGAATTGATTTGTATTGGGACAAAACTACGCTTGATATTCAAATAAAAGCTTTTGAAAAACAAATAGATTGGGCTATTGAAAAAGATTTACCGATTGTCATTCATACCAGAGAAAGTTTTGATGAAACTTTTGAAGTTTTAGAACGTAAAAAACACCCGAAATTAAGAGGGATTTTCCATTGCTTTTCTGGAAATTTAGAACAAGCAAAACGAGCGATAGATTTGAATTTCCTTCTCGGAATTGGCGGCGTTGTTACTTTTAAAAATGGTAAAATCGACCAATTTTTACATGAAATTCCTTTAGAAAAAATTGTTCTGGAAACAGATTCGCCTTATCTTGCACCAGTTCCGCATCGTGGAAAAAGAAATGAAAGTTCTTACCTGGATTTGGTCGTTGGAAAACTCGTCAATATTTACAATAAAGATTTTGCAGAAATTGATAGAATTACTACCGAAAACGCACATCGAATTTTCGGGAAGTAATTTCACGCAAAACGCATAAGAAAAGCAAAGACCGCAATGAATATCATTACGGTCTTTTTTATAAATAATCTTTGCGCACATTGCGAAAAATCTTTGCGTCATTGTGTGAAAACCTATTTCTTTCTATAAAAAACTTTCTTTTTCGGTTTTTTAAAATTGATGTCTTCTTTTTTCTGAGGTTTTGGTTTAGGAACAAAAGGTTTGTTATTAGAATCTCTTTTTTGCTCAACTAATTTTTCAGGATGAAAAGGATGATCTTTCACCACAGGAATTTTCTTACCAATGAGTTTTTCGGTGTTTCTTAAATTCACTAAATCTAATCCATCTACAAACGAAATAGAAGTACCTTCTGCTCCCGCTCTTCCCGTTCTACCAATTCGGTGAACATAAGTCTCAGAAACGTCTGAAAGCTCAAAATTAATCACATATTTTAAGTCATCAATGTCAATTCCTCTTGCTGCAATATCAGTCGCTACTAAAACTCTTGTTTTCTTGTTTTTAAAATTACTCAAAGCGGTTTGTCTGGCATTTTGAGATTTATTTCCATGAATCGCTTCAGCAGAAATATTGCTTTTATGGAGTTTTCTGGCGATTTTATCAGAACCGTGTTTTGTTCTGGCAAAAACCAATACTTGGTCTAATTTTTCATCTTGAAGAATGTGTGTCAACAAATCTAATTTATCGTCTTTTTCTACAAAATAAATCGATTGATTAATCGTGTCAGCAGTTGAAGAAACTGGAGCAACTTCTACTTTTACAGGATTTCTGAGCATAGAGTTTGCCAAATCTTGAATTTCTTTAGGAAAAGTAGCCGAAAAGAAAAGTGTTTGTCTTTTTGGCGGAAGTAATTTTACTACTCTTTTCACATCGTGAACAAAACCCATATCGAGCATTCTATCTGCTTCATCTAAAACAAAAATTTCTAAATTCCTGAGCGAAACGATGCCTTGATTGATAAAATCGAGCAATCTTCCTGGAGTAGCTACCAAAATATCAACCCCTTTTTTCAGCGCTTGTTCTTGAGCGCCTTGTTTTACGCCTCCAAATATTACCAAAGTCTTTAATGGCAAATGTCTTCCGTAGGCTTTGAAACTTTCTTCAATTTGAATCGCTAATTCTCTGGTTGGCGTAAGAATTAAAGCCTTAATTTGATGGTTTTTGGTGTTTTTATGATAAAGATTTTGCAAAATAGGAATGGCAAAAGCTGCTGTTTTTCCGGTTCCTGTTTGAGCAGTTCCTAGTAAGTCTTTGCCTTCTAATAAATGAGGAATCGCTTGTGATTGAATAGGTGTTGGTTTTTCATAACCTTCTTGGGTAAGCGCATCAAGGATAGGCTTAATCAATTGTAAATCTGTAAATAACAAATGTTTAAATTTTAAAAATGTGTGCGGGCGAAGTATTTTACTTCAACATTTTTTGCGCAAAAATCTGTTTATTATTTACAAATTTTTGAAAAGTATCTTCTACTTTGGATAAAGAATGCCGCGAATAATGGGACAAAGATAGTCTTTTAGAAATAAATGAAAAAAAGAATTATTTATAAACCACAAAAGAGACAAAAGAAATACATGAAAACAAGTACTTCAAAAGTAAAAAAAGTAAAATATTTCGCTTTTTTTACTTTTGAATAGCTTATCAACTAAAGATTTTTTTTTTGCTTTTGCGGATTAAAAATAAAATTTTAAATAATTATTATGTACTAAAAAAGCGCTCAAAAATGAACGCTTTTTATATTTTTATCCGTGTAATTTTTTCCAGATAACGTCTTTCAGTTCTACCAAACCTTCTTGCGTAACTCCTGAAAAGAAAAGCGGTTTCAGTTTTTCTGGAAACTCTGCAGTGATTTCTTTTTTCAATTCATCATCTAACAAATCAGATTTAGAAATAGAAACGATGATGTCTTTATCTATCAATTCTGGATTGTATTCTTCTAATTCATTCAGTAGAATTTGATATTCTTTGTAATGATCTTCAGAATCTGCAGGAATCATAAAAAGCAAGATTGAATTACGCTCAATATGTCTTAAAAATCTATGACCAAGGCCTTTTCCTTCTGCAGCTCCTTCAATAATTCCGGGAATATCTGCCATTACAAAAGACTTGAAATTTCTGTATTCTACAATTCCTAAATTGGGAGTCAATGTAGTAAAAGCGTAATCTGCGATTTTAGGTTTTGCCGCAGAAACAGCAGCTAAAAGTGTAGATTTTCCAGCATTTGGAAAGCCAACTAATCCTACATCTGCTAAAATTTTGAGTTCAAAAACTACGTAACCTTCCTCGCCAGGCATTCCGGGTTGTGCATATCTCGGAGTTTGATTGGTAGAAGATTTGAAATGCTCATTTCCAAGACCACCCATTCCACCTTTCATGATGATGATTTCTTGACCATCTTCCATGATTTCTCCAATAATCTCGCCTTCTTCATTTTTGGCAATGGTACCAATAGGAACATTAATGTAAACATCAGCTCCATAAGCTCCAGTCAATTGGTTTTTGCCACCATTTTCGCCGCGTTCTGCCTTTACATGACGAGTATAACGAAGCGGAAGCAATGTCCATTCCTGAGCATTTCCTCTCATAATAACATGTCCTCCTCTTCCTCCATCGCCACCATCAGGTCCACCTTTGGGAATATATTTTTCTCTACGAAGATGCGCAGAACCTGCACCACCGTGACCTGATTTACAATGTATTTTTACGTAATCTACAAAATTGCTCATATTTTTTTGCTTTCGGCTTTCAGCTTTAAGCAATCTGCTTTTAAAATTTTACGCTGAAAGCGGATTGCTGATCGCAGATTGCATTATTTTATTTTTTCTACTTCGGCAAAAAGTTTCTCAGAGATTTCAGAGATTTCTCCTACTCCATTAATTTCTACATATTTGCCTTGTTGTTTATACAGTTCTGCTACTTCAGCAGTTTTAGCATAATATTCTTCAATTCTGTGTCTGATGATTCCTTCTTCACTATCATCTACTCTGCCAGAAGTTTCACCTCTTTTTACTAATCTTTGCACTAAAATTTCATCTTCTACGATAAGTGAAAGACATACAGAAATTTCTGAATGTAATTGTTCTTTTACAATTTGGTCTAAAACTTCAGTTTGGTAAGAAGTTCTTGGGAAACCATCAAAAATAAAACCATTAGTATCTGTAGGTTTTTTAAGCTCATCTACTAACATATTGATGGTTACTTGGTCTGGAACCAATTCTCCTTTGTCAATATAATATTTAGCCAATTTTCCTAATTCCGTATCATTTTTCATGTTAAAACGGAACAAATCTCCTGTAGAAATTTGCTTAAGGTTAAATTTTTCAATTAGGTTTTGTGCTTGGGTTCCTTTACCACTTCCTGGAGGACCGAATAGAACGATGTTTATCATTTTTAGCATTCGGCAATCTGCTTTCAGCTTTCAGCTTTGCAATGCCAATTTTTTTTGGTTAATATTATTTATCTATTTTTATTTTTATTGAAATCTTCTTCAATTTTGAGAATTAATTTAGAGATTTTCATTTTCAATTCTTCTGCTTTTGGAGTTAATCCTATAAATTTCTCTTCTGAAATATAATTCAAATCTTTTGAGAGCAAAAGTATATATTCTACTTCAAAGGCAGAACCAGATGCATTTCTCAAAAATCTTTTAAAATCCTCATCACTTCCTCTACCACAACCTTCTACTATATTTATCCCTATAGAACTTGATGCTCTTCTAAACTGCGATGTAAGCCCAAATATTTCTTCTTTTGGAAAACTTTCAGTTATTTTATAAACTTCTAAAGTCAATAAATGACTCAATTTCCAAATATCATATTTTTTATAATCACGCATTTTGATTATTAGTTTTTTTTGCTGATTGCTGATTGCAGAAAGCTGACTGCAATCAATGATTTATTCTACCATCTTCTAATTGGTACAAATCTGGTAAATTTCTTCCTAATTCATCATAATCTAATCCATAACCCAACACGAATTTATTAGGAATTTCTTTGGCTACATAATGTATTTTGAAATCTTTTTTATAGACTTCTGGTTTAAGTAAAAGTGTTGCCACTTTTAGAGATTTTGGTCTCTGTGTATTTTCGAAATAATTGTATAAACTTTCGATGGTATTTCCTGTATCTACAATATCTTCCATTAAGATAATGTGTCTTCCTTCTACTTCTTTTGTCAAGTCCATTTTCTTGTAAACAATCCCTGTAGATTGTGTTCCTGAATAAGAAGACATTTGGATAAATGCCAATTCGCATTTCCCTGGATAATACTTTAAAAAATCAGAAAAAAACATGATTACACCGTTTAAAACCCCGATAAAAACAGGAGTTTCATCTTTATAATCTTCGTAAACTTTTTCTGCAAGTTTTTTTACGATTTCTTGAAGTTCGTCGTGCTTTAGGTAAGGCACGAAAGATTTGTCGTGAATTTGTATGCTTTCCATAACTTGTTGTAAGTCGCAAATTTACAGAAATTTTAGGAATTTTGGAGGGTAAATTTGGTTAAAAGGTATATATTTCTGCAATAGGGATAGAAGTGAAAATCCTTTTATTTTTCTTTGACAAATGGAAAAATAAAAGATTGTAACGAATAGCCCGACTTTTTCTTGCTTTGGCAAAAGTAGAGGCAGAAAAAGATTGCCCTATATATTTACGATTTTAGATTTTAGGTTTAGGATTTTTTAAAACTTAAAAAGTGACTTTAGAAAATCTTTGGTTAAAAATTTATCTAAAGGATAAATTCTCATAAAGTGATTCCCCACAAAGAAAATAATCAAAACCAGAGCTGGTTTGTAAACCAAATTCAAAAAACTATTTGAAAAATTAGGCAAAACAATCGCCAAAGAAATGGCTAAAGTTGCTAAAATAACGCTGTACAACATCTCTATCGTAAAAGGAGAAACCTTGAATTGATAGTAGTTGAACGCAATTTTGGTTAAGTTAAATATCGTCAATGAAACGGCGTAAGAAATGGAAATCCCCAGAATTCCTAAACTGGTTTTATTGATGAAATAAAAGTTGAGACTCGTGGTAAGAACCGCCAAAAACAACATCACATAAATATTAAATCGATAATATTTTGACATGGAAATAATGTGACTGTTAAAACCTGTTGCCAATTCGAACAACAGTGCAAAACCAATTACCCAAACCAGCGGTTGCGCTTCTAGTAATAATTTTCCAGATTTTGGCATGAAATCCGTGAGGTAAGGATAACCAACTGCGATACAAGAAAACAACACCAAACCTAGAAAAAATAAACTCAGTGAGGTTTTTTTATAGTATACATCAAGGTCCTTAATGGTGTCGTCTGCAAAATGCTTACTAATAATGGGCGCAGAAATATTATATAAACCCATCGCAGGAATACTTATAAGTTGAACAATTGAAAAAATAGTGGCATACACACCATTTTCTTCGAAAGACAAGTATTCGCTAATCATATAACTAGAAATATTGAGCGCCAAAACACTGCCTAAATTTCCCAAAAATCCGTAAAAACTATAACTGAAAACTTCCTTCCAAAAATGGTTTTCTTTAAGAAAATCTGTATTAAAATCTAATTTTATTTTTTCTAATTTGTTGGTATAAAAAATATACCCGAAAAAACTTAACAGAAAAACTACAAAAAATACCACGAAAGAAATACTTTCAACATCTACAAAGACAAACAATCCAAAAGCTAGTAAATTGGCAATTTTCGGGAACAAATTCTCAAAAATATTGGGTACAACTATCCTTTTGAAATTAGAAACATACTTATTAAACACCGAAGAAAGCGATAAAACCAATATAAGCGGAACAATCACTTTTCTTAAACTCCAGAGCTTAGAATCTTCTTTAAGACTCGGAAAAAAGTAAAAAACTGCAAAAAAAATCGCAGTAAAAAACACAAAATTTATCGTAACGAGAAGCAAAGACCAAGACAGAAAATTCTGTTGCTTATTTACTTCTTTTAACCTCCCAAAAAAATAAACGTTAGAAAAAGACAACCCAAAAACCACCACTGTCATGTACATTTGTGCAGCGGGCAATATATAGCGCAATTTACCATAATAATCTAAATCACTCTGAAAAATAAATATAGAAACAGTTCCCAGTAAAAAACCTAGGTATCCTATGATAGAATATTTAAAACTTTGTCTGGCTATTACGCTCATTCTTTTTTAAGTTGTTGATTTGTTGATTTGTAAAGTCGTGAAACTGTAAAATAATTGAGTCGGAAAAACATCTTAACCATTTTACAACTTTACGATTTTACGATTTTACAATAAATATAATATTGTTAACGTAATTTTCGTAATCTTTTACAAAGATAGTATTTTGAGATTTGATAAACTCTTCTGTCAATCTTTTCAATTCAAAAGTATTTCTTTCTAAATAATGCGCTTCAAAACCCCAATTTTCCACTTCTGAAATCAAGTTCCAAACAGGTTCTTGGTGATGGCGCTGTTCCATTTCCACCATTACCGTTGGTTTAAATTTTAAAATCGTTTCCTTCGCTCCGAAAAGCGTTTTCATCTCGTTTCCTTCCACATCTATTTTGATGAAATCTACTTTTTCTAATTTTTGAATGGGAACAAAATCATCTAGTTTTACCACTTTCACCTTTTGAATAATGGTTTTTTCTTCATTTTCTTCTCTGAAATCGGTCTGCAAAGTTCCTCTTGAATTTACTTTTTCACCTTTCAAAACTGGAATTTTAAATTCTGCCACCGTATTTTCGTCTGACAAAGCCACCGAAAACAATTTAACCTTCGGAAATAGCCTTTTCAATCTTCTGTTCAAAGATTTATTCGGTTCAAAAGCATAAATATTTTGAGGAAAAAGATGATATTCTAATTGATAAATAAAATGTCCTACGTTTGCACCAACATCTATAAAAACTGCATCTTTCGGAAGAAATTCGCTCAACCAAAGCAATTCTGGTTCTACTTTTCTGGAAATAATATTTTCGCGGGAAAGTTGATTCTGTTTCTTAAAAAACCTCTGTTTATACAACTGAGGAATGATATATTGTGACGCTTCTGTGAGAAGTTGATAGAATTTCATGAATGAATTATAAGAGTGCAAAAATAGTTTTTTCTAGTTCTTGTATGACTTTTTCTTTGCTAAATTCTGAAAAATCTACATCTTTTCTGGTAAATAGAAAATCTCCTAGACTTCCTTTTTCTGGAATAATAAAAGAATATTTTGAAGGATAATCATCTGGAAAAACTGCCAATTTTCCGAATTTAACAGCATCGCCAATGTTTCCACTCATTTTGGTAAAGCCGTAAATTTCTTTTTGACTGAAAAATTCCGTTTTTTGTTGAATCGGACACCACAAAACATCTGCTTTTTGCATATAAACATCAAAATTATCTTGTGAAACTTTTTCTGTGAAATATTTGATGGAGATATTTGTCATTCTGAGCGAAGTCGAAGAATCAAAATCTTGAAGCATTTCTAACTCTTTTCCTTGCGCTTTTCCTAAGAAAATAACTTGTATTTTTTGTGTCGTTCCTACGGAACTTCCTCTTTCTGAAAGCGTATTCTCTACAAACGTTTCGCTCCTACGGAGCTCACTTTCCTCAAAATTTAATTCTAATTTTTTTAATTTTTTAATTACACTTTTGTAGTCTCTCCTTTTCTGCGAAACCGCTCCTGGAATTACAATAGTGAACGTTTCGTTGTCTGGTTTTTCGAAAAATTTAGTGTAAAAAATCGGTAGATTTTTATTATTATTATTTGCTAAATTAGCATCCAAAACCAAAAGGTTTTTCGCTTGTTTGTAAACATTCGATTTCCTCAACAAACCTTCTTTCAACAATAGTTTCAAACGATATTGAATATCTTCTTTGAAAACAGAACTCAACAAATCAAATTTTGAAGCTTTCACAAAATTCAAATTATGACAAATTATCGAAGTGTTGAATTGTTCTGCAACTTTCTCAAAATTATTGAAGTAACGATGAACTGTTCCAATGATAATGAGTTGATAGTTGTTGGTTGATAATTGTTGGATAAGATTTCCTGAAGTTGTTTTTTTTATGTTTTCAGATTCTTTCAAACCCAATGTTTTCAGAATTTTTTCACTGAAATAATAATCCACAGAAAACGAGGTGGAATCATTCATTAATTCCATAAAATTCAGCGCTATTTCCGCGTGAGTATCCAGTTCTATGTATGCGATTTTTTTCAAAATTTTAATGATATTCTATTTCTCTTTTCCACATATATAAATCTTTTCCGTTTACATTCTTTATTATTTCTATCCAATTATTATTTTCATCAAATCTATATCTGAATGTAACTTCAAAGCAATTTTCATTATCAAAAAACTCTATTTTTGAAATATTATCATTATCATCATAATAATAGGTTGTACTCATATTTAAAGATTTATTATCTGTATAACTTTGTTTTTTTAAAAGTTTACCAAACTTATATTCATAAATTGTTTTTGTTCCTTTTTTTAATTCTGTTTTATTTAATGCAGAATTCCAATCTCTCCAAAAATCTTGTTTGGAAATTAATTTATTATCATCGTATTTATATTCAACTTTAGAATTCAAATAATTAGTATTATCCTCACTTAATTTATAATTTTCAACCTTAATCAAATTATTTTTTTCATCAAAATAATTTTTCTTAATCATTTCTTTTACCCCGACAGGATCTTCACAAAAACATCTTTGATTATTATCTATATTTTTCCATTTTCTTTTATGTAAGACATATTCTTCAACAAGATTTTTTTTATCATAAACAAAAACACTGTCATATTGTTTTCTTCCATTAACATATCTTGAAATTTTTTTTAATTGATTTTTTTTGAAAAAATATTTTCTTGTATTGTAATCTTTTGTCTTAGAAAATTTCATTAATCTTATTTGTTTGGGATTTCTATTTTTATAATTTATAAAAATAGTTTTATATCTATTTACTGCACTTGAATCAAGGACCAATTTTGTTAATTTACCATTATAAAATTCTTTTGAAAAACTTGCCAAAAAAGAATGATCTTTGTAAAACCAATTTTCCTTGATTAGTAAAGAATTATTTTTTTTTTTATAAAACTTTTCATAATTAATATAATACACAAAGTCATAATTGAACCAAATTTCTTTAAATTCTTTCTTAGTAAACTCATTTCCTAAAAATCCTTCGTGCCCATAATCACTATTATATAAAAACTGAGGATTTTGTTTTTCTGTTAAAAAAGAAACATATTCTCTTACATATTTAGGATTACCAATAATAGTGTCTTGAAATTTTTGAGATTTAACACAAAATGAAATCAAAATGAAAATTGAAAAAAGATATTTCATTGTTTATTTTTTAATTCAAAAACTTTTTATAATTTCTACTTTTCTGCGAAGCCATTCCTAGAATAACTATTGTGAAAGTTTCGTTTTCCAAATTTGAAGAAAATTTCGTTTATAAAACAGTTGAGATTATTATTCCTGTCATCATTCTGAGCGAAGCCTAAGAATCTCAGAATTTTTTCACTGAAATAATAATCCACAGAAAACGAGGTGGAATCATTCATCAATTCCATAAAATTCAGCGCAATTTCTGCGTGAGTATCGAGTTCTATGTATGCGATTTTTTTCAATTCAGAATTCTAATTTTATTTTATCTGCGGATTTTTATTTTCTATTATCTTTGGTTTTTTAATATCAAGATAACCTGGCGCAGAATTTTCTATATCATAAATCAAATCTATAAAAACAATTTTTCCATCAACGAAAGTTTTTAAAACATTCGTTTTCAAAATATCTTTCTCATCAATATTCATTAAATCTTGGTTCAAAATAATAAAATCTGCATTTTTACCTACTTCTAAACTTCCTCTTTCTTTCTCTTGAAACACCGATTTCGCTGCCCAAATGGTCATTCCACGCAAGGTTTGTTCTCTGGTTAAAGCATTCTCTTTTTGGAAACCATTTTCTGGATAATTCTGAGCATCTTTTCTAGCAAGTGAAGCCAAAAACGTTTTAAACGGATTGATGTCTTCCACAGGAAAATCCGTTCCCAACGCAACCCAACCATTTTGTTTCAATAAATCTTGATAAGCATACGCTGTTTTAATGCGTTCACTTCCCAATCTTTCTTCCGCCCAATACATGTCTGAAGTAGCATGAGTTGGCTGAACAGACGGAACAATATTATATTTTCCAAAATATTGAAAATCATTTGGATTTACAATTTGCGCGTGTTCTATTCTCCATCTTTTATCGTTTTTACCTTTTAGAACATCACCATAAATTTTTAGAATTTCTCGGTTGGCAGAATCACCAATGGCGTGAGTACACATCTGTAAATCACTCTTAACCAGTTTTTTAGCTAAATTTTCAAAATGAGATTTTTCACTTAATAGAAAACCTCTCCATTTCGGTTTATCGTGATAATCGCTTAACAAACATGCTCCTCTACTTCCCAAAGCTCCGTCTGCATAAACTTTAAAACCGCCAACTGTGATTTTTCCGTTCGTGTAGCGACCTTTTTTAGTCCATTTTTCATAATAATCAGGATTGTCACTTAAAAGCGCAAAAACATTCATTTTTAACACTTTTTGCTTCTGAGATTTTTCTAAAAGCGACAAAGTATGCTCAGAAATCCCGCAATCATGAAGTGAAGTTAAACCGAAAGCAAAGCATTCTTTTTGCAACTCCCCGAAATATTTGATGGCCAAATCATCTTCAATCTCTGGAATCACTTTTTCTACCAAATCCATGGCATTATCAACTAAAATCCCGGTTAATTTTCCGTTTTTTTGTTCAATATCTCCACCCAAAATTTTAGTTTCGGTTGTAATTTTAGCCAAATCCAAGGCTTTTTGATTGGCAATGGCAGCGTGACCATCCACTCTTTTTAAATAAACCGGACGATTAGGAAACAATTCATCTAATTTTTCTTTGGTTGGATATTCTTTTACCGCCCAATCATTCTGATCCCAACCTCTTCCATACAACCAAAATTTATGAGCCGTTTCGCTGTATTTTTTGATTTTTCCTACAATTTCTTCCCAAGATTTAGTGCCAACCAAATCACTTTTCCAACGATCTGTTGCATAACCTGTAAAATGGCAATGCGCATCTATAAAACCCGGATAAACGGGCTTTCCTTGAGCATCAATTTTTTGAGTTGCAGTATATTTTTTTAGAATCTCTTTTCCTCCAATAGCTACAATTTTTCCTTTGGAAATCGCCATGACTTCAGCAATATCAAAATTCTGATTTACGGTGTAAATTCTAGCATTGTGAACAATTAAATCTACCTTTTTTTGTGCGGAAAATAAAATACAAAAAAACATCATTATTATCGTAGGGACAAGTCGTGACTTGTCCGAAAACCGTAGGTTTTCAAAAATAAAATTAGGACAAATAATAAAATGTTTTTTGGAATTTTGGACAATTCGCGACTTGCCCCTACAAATGTTTGTGCATTTATTAATTTCCATAAAATTTATCTTTTTTCCAATTTTCAGGATTATTTGTGATGTAATTGTAAATATTTTCATAACTATTTTCTGACCTTACAATATGATCGTGAAATGACCTTTGCCAAGAAAAATCAATATTTCCATGCAAATGAATTTCTTTAGAAACCACCATTTTATAGGCGCCTATTAAAGATGAAACAGATTTTATTTTCACCTCTTTATCAATTTTATTTATTTCAAAAAGTATGTGAATATGATTGGGCATGATAATAAAATTATGAATTTCTACATAAGGATATTGATTTTCTAACCAAATGCATTTTTCATAAGCTACTTTTCCAAAATTACTCAAATTCATTTTACCGCTTTCAACTTTCCCAAAATAATGAACTCTATTTTGTGTGCAAATCGTAACAAAATAAATAGCTTCTGACCAATAATCAAAATCTAATTTTCTATTTCGTTTTCTTCCTTGCATTTTTAATTTTTTCTGAAATTTGGTTTTTGGATTTATACACATTGAAAACCTTTGGTTTTTCGGACAAGTCACGACTTGTCCCTACGTGGAATTACGTGAATTTTTGCTTTATTTCATTCCACCTCAAATTTCTAATAAACGCAATTTCTTTTTTCGTTAAAATTCTATCGTTTTTCTTTTTCAAAAAAGATTTCATGGTGATAAAAAATTCAAAAATAGATTTATTTTTCAACGAAGATTTTGCCGAAGAAATAGCAGCCAAAGGAAAATTAAGTCCAATATTATAGAAATATTCTCCCAATTTCTGGGCTTTTTGAGATTTGTATTTATAGGCAGTTGGGCGAAGATGTTTCACCCAAAGTTCTTGAAGTGTTACTGTTTCAAATCCGTGCATTTTACACAACATCACATCGATATTATCCCAACCGAGAACCGCTCTCAAACCATTCATTTTCTGGAAAACTTCTTTTCGGTAAGATTTTATAGGACCACGAACATGATTTTTAGAAGACAGATTTTCAAAAATCCATTCATTTTGATTGGTAAAATCGTGAAGTTGTGAAATTGTAAAATCGCTTTTAGATTCTTCATTTCGCTGCGCTTCATTCAGAATGACAGAATTTCTTTTTGTCATTCCGAGGAACGAGGAATCTTTTTTAATGTAAACCAACCCAGAAACCATTCCTGCGTTTGGATTTTTCTCGTAAACTTCGTTGATTTTTTCTAAATAATTTTCAGGGAAAATAATATCTGCATCGAATTTACAAACCACGTCAAAATTTTCTAAATTTTCGGTTTCTAAACCTTTATTGAAAGTTCTCACGACTTTTGCGCCGGGTTGATGTTCGGATTTTTCTAAATTTAAAACTTTGAAACTTAACGCTTCGACTCCGCTCAGCGTGACACTTTTAATAAAATTTTCTACAATTTCTCGAGTTTTATCCGTAGAACCATCGTTCACAATGACGCATTTAAAATCATGAAACGTCTGATTTTTCAGCGATTCTAAACACGGAAGTATGTTTTCTTCTTCGTTGTGAGCGGGAATTATAATAAGAAACTTCATGGATTACATTAATTCGTCATGCCATTCTTTGATGATTACTTTCGAAACCAAACCTGTGGTTACAAATGGGTCGCCTTTTACAAATTCTTCGGCAGATTCTCTATCAGTAAAAATAGCCATCGCTCCTTCTCCCGGAATTGCAAACGGACCAATTCCTAGAATTTTTCCAGCTTTTACAAAGATTTCTTCATTGGCTTGATGCGCAGGAAAAATTTCCATCATTTTTTCCATAGTTGTATCTGGAGCGGTTTCGTAAAGAACTACTGTTTTCATATTTTTTTTTGATTAGTAATTAGTATTTTGGTATTTGGTATTTGGTATTTTTTAAATTTTGGCTAAAGCCAATTGATTTTTTTTATTTTGAAAACGGGCTAAAGCCCGTTCCTATTGAAACTAATACTTGTTATTGGAGTAAATTCCAAACCTCAAATTATCTATCGTTCCTACGGAACTTCCTTTCAAAATCTACATTTTTTTTCTACAAGCCTTTTGCTTCTCCGAAGCAAAAACATCTATTAAACTCTCTAATGTTTGGAATAAATTCCAAATCTTAAAAATCTGTCGTTCCTACGGAACTTCCTTTCAAATTCTACATTTTTTTCTACAAAACTTTTGCTTCTACGAAGCAATTTTTAAAATAAATTTTGAATTTTTAGAAAAGCAAACTCTCCAATTTTCTAACTCTACCATTCTCCCACTCAAAATCAATGCGCTTCCAGCCAATTTTCACCCACGCCAACTTCCACTAATAAAGGAACTTCAGTTTTGTAGGCGTTTTCCATATTTTCTTTAATCAGTTTTTTGGCGATTTCTACTTCGTTTTCTGGTGCTTCAAAAACCAATTCGTCATGCACTTGTAAGAGCATTTTAGTTTTCAGATGTTCCTGTTCCAGAACTTCCTGAATTTTAATCATCGCCAATTTGATAATATCTGCCGCAGAACCTTGAATCGGTGCGTTTACAGCATTTCTTTCGGCGTGACCTTTTACCACAAAATTATTAGAATTGATGTCTTGCAAATGGCGTTTTCTACCCAAAATTGTTTCTACATATCCTAATTTTCTAGCTTTCGCAACTTGTTCAGCCATGAATTCTTTCAATTTCGGATAGGTTTCGTAGTAAGAATCAATGAGTTGTTTTGCTTCCGTTCGCGAAAGTCCAGTTTGTTCTGCCAAAGCAAACGCACCTTGACCATAAATAATCCCAAAATTCACGGTTTTGGCTTGTGAACGCTGTGTTTTGGTCACTTCTTCGATTGGGATTTTAAATAATTTTGCCGCAGTAGAAGCGTGAATATCTTCGCCATTTTGGAAGGCTTTAATCATATTTTCTTCGCCAGAAATTTCTGCAATCAAGCGCAATTCTATCTGAGAATAATCGGCAGAAATAAGTTTGTTTCCTTCATCTGCTACGAAAGCTCCACGAATTTGTTGACCACGCAAAGTTCTAATCGGAATGTTCTGTAAATTCGGGTTCAGAGAAGCCAATCTTCCTGTAGCAGCTGTAGTTTGCGAAAAGTTGGTATGTACTCTTTTCGTGTCTTTGTCAATCTGATTCGGCAATGCATCTACATACGTTGACTTCAATTTTTGGTAGGTTCTGTATTCTAAAATATATTGGATAATTTCATGTTTAGAAGCCAATTTCTGCAAAATATCTTCCGAAGTAGCGTATTGACCAGTTTTGGTCTTTTTCGCTTTCGGGTCTAATTTTAACTTTTCGAATAAAATTTCGCCGAGTTGTTTCGGAGAATTCATGTTAAATTCTTCTCCACAGAGTTCAAAAATTTTGGTTTCAAGGTTTTTCAAGTCGTTTTCTAAATCCTTGCTTTCTTGAATTAACCAATTTTCGTCTAAAGAAATTCCCGCAAATTCCATTTTTGCCAAAACGCGCATTAATGGCATTTCGATGTGATAAAACAAATCTTCTACCCCTTCTTTTTTCAGTTGAGGCGCAAAAATTTCATAGAGTTGAAACGTTACATCTGCATCTTCGGCAGCGTAATTGGTTTGTTCTTCTAGCGAAACATCACGCAATGTTCCTTGGTTCTTGCCTTTTTTGCCAATTAAACTTTCAATAGAAACAGGCTTATAATTGAGGTAAATCTCTGATAGATAATCCATTCCGTGTCTTCCGTCTGGATTTAGAAGATAATGGGCAATCATCGTGTCAAAAATCGCTCCTTCAACTTCAACACCGTAATGTTTCAGAACTTTATAATCGAATTTAAGATTGTGAGCGATTTTTAAAATCTCTTTTTTCTCAAAAAACGGACGGAAAATTTCTAACGTTTTCTTTGCTTCTTCTTGGTTTTCAGAAATCGGAATGTAATAAGCCAATCCTTTTCTGTAACAGAAACTCATCCCGATAAGTTCGGTTTCCATTTCATTAAGCGAAGTAGTTTCTGTGTCAAAACAAACTACTTTTTGTGCCAAAAGATTTTTGACTAAAATTTTCTGAGCTTTTTCGGTATCAATGTATTGATAAATTTTATCCGTAGTTTCGATATTGAGCGTAGTAGAAGTAGATTGTTCTAGCGCTTCGAAATCTGCGAAAAGGTCTAATTGTAGAGCATTCTGCTTTCCGCTTTCCGCTTTCTGCGAGACTGGTTTTGAATCACTTTCATTCGCTGATTGCTGATTGCTGATTGCTGATTGCTCATTATGAAATGCTCTGTACAGATTTTCATACAATCTTCTAAATTCTATTTCGTCAAAAATCTCACGAACTTTTTCAAAATCTGGAATATCTAAATCGTATTGCTCTTGGTGGAATTCAACGGGAACGTCACAAATAATCGTTGCCAATTTTTTTGACAAAATCCCTCTTTCTGCAGAATTTTCTACTTTTTCTTTCAGTTTTCCTTTCAGTTGAGAAGTGTTTGCCAAAAGATTTTCTATACTGCCAAATTCTTTCAAAAATTTCATAGCAGTTTTTTCGCCCACTCCTTCCAATCCTGGAATATTATCCACAGCATCTCCCATCATTGCCAGAAAATCGATGACTTGTTTTGGGTCTTCAATTTCGTATTTAGCTTTAACTTCTTCTACGCCTAAAATTTCTACATCGCCACCTTTTAAACCCGGTTTGTAGATTTTAATTTTGTCGGTAACCAACTGCGCAAAATCCTTATCTGGCGTTACCATAAACGTGGTGTACCCTTCTTTTTCGGCTTTATTGGCAATGGTTCCTATCACGTCATCTGCTTCATAACCTTCTACTCCCAAAATTGGAATATGCATGGCTTCTAAAATCCTGTGAATGTATGGAACTGCGTTTTTAATCGCTTCTGGAGTGTCACTTCTGTTGGCTTTGTATTCTGTAAAATCTGCGGTTCTCACATTTTCTTTTCCTACATCAAAAACCACAGCCAAATGTGTAGGTTTTTCTCTTCTAATCAACTCAATTAATGAATTGGTAAATCCAAAAATAGCAGACGTATCAAAACCTTTAGAAGTTAATCTAGGATTTCTAATCAGGGCGTAATAACCGCGGAAAATCATCGCATAAGCATCGATGAGAAAAAGTCTTTTGTCAGAATTTGTCATAAAAACAAAGATAGGGAAAAGTCAGAAGTCGGAAGTCAGAAGTTGGAAGAAATTTGTGAGAAGTTGGTATTGAAGTTTTTATTTTTGAGAAATTTTAAATTTAATCGTATTTTTGACTCAATGAAAGATTTGAATTTAAGGAACGTTACGGTAATGCGTTACATTCTTCCGCTTCGTGAAGGTGGAAGTTTGCCTGCATTAGCAGAAGCGGATGATGATTTTAAATACGTTTTGAAATTTCGAGGCGCTGGTCACGGTGTTAAAATGCTGATCTCTGAACTTTTGGGCGGAAAAATCGCTGAAATTCTAGGTTTGAAAATTCCAGAATTGGTTTTTGCGAATCTAGATGTAGATTTCGGGAGAACCGAAGCCGATGAAGAAATTCAGGATTTACTGAAATTTTCAGAAGGCTTAAACTTAGGTTTGCATTATCTTTCTGGAGCTATTGCATACGATCCAAGTATGAAAATCGATGCGCTTTTGGCTTCTAAAATTGTTTGGCTCGATGCGTTTATTACCAATATCGACCGTACTTTCAAGAATACCAATTTGCTTTGGTGGCACAAAGAACTTTGGGTGATTGATAATGGAGCTTCTTTCTATTTCCATCACTCTTGGCAAAATTTTGATACAGCTGCGAAAACACCTTTTAAATATGTAAAAGACCACGTTTTGCTTCCTCAAGCCAGCAAATTAGACGAAGCAGATGTCTTTGCAAAATCGGTTTTAAAGGATGACGTTTTCAAAGCGATTGTGAATTTAATTCCTGAAGATTGGTTGCAATGGAATGACGCCGATGAAACGCCAGAAGAAATACGAGAAATTTATTTTAATTTCTTGAAAACCAGATTAGAACATTCAGAAATCTTTTTAAACGAAGCCAAAAATGCAAGAGGATAAAATTTACGAATACGCAGTAATAAGATTGGTTCCTAAGGTTGAAAGAGAAGAATTTTTCAACATAGGATTGGTGATGTTTTCTAAGAAAGAAAAATACATAAGAGTAGAATTTTATCTTTGTAAAGACAAATTCCAACTGATGCACAGCAAATTAGATTACGATGAAGTTTTTAAAAATCTGGAAAACTTTCAAAAAGTTGCCAAAGGCGAAAAAGAAGGCGGCCCAATTGCTTTGCTAGATATTCCTGAACGTTTTCGTTGGCTCACTGCAGTAAGAAGCGCAGTCATTCAAACCTCAAGACCTCATCCCGGAAAATCTAAAGATTTAGACCAAACTTTTGACAGACTTTTTGAAGAATTGGTGAAATAAAGTTTATGAATTTCACGCAAAGACTCGAAGATTTTTCGCAAAGAACAATTAGAAATTCTGATTAAAAATAAAAAACGTGCTTATTTGCACGTTTTATCGTTTATAGTTTCGTCAGTTTTGCAAATTTCAGGATTAGATTTTTTTCTCCTTCAGTTACAAATTTCACTTTAGCTTTAATATTTTCTGGGTCAGTTCCATCAAGAAAAACTACTTCTCCTACTCCAAATCTATCATGACGAACTCTGTCTCCTACTTCAATATCTTGAGAAGAATTTCCGCTCGGGTTGATGATTTTTGCTGAAGCAACCGGTTTTAATTTTTTAGGTAAAGGCAAAGATTCAGGTTCAGAAGAAGAAAGCTTCTTCTTTTCAATTTTTTTGAAAGTTCTCGGCTCAAAAGAATTATCACCAAAAATATCAGAACTCAAACCAGATTTATTCACAAATCTGCTTTCTACGGCTGGATTTAAGAATTCTATATACTCTTCGTCTACTTCGCTTAAAAATCTGGAAGGTTCTGCATCTGTAATTTTTCCCCATTGAAATCTGGAAACGGCGTAAGAAAAGAAAACCTGTTTTTCGGCTCTGGTTAAAGCTACGTAGAATAATCTTCGCTCTTCTTCCAACTCTTCACGCGTGGAAGAACTCATAAAACTCGGGAAAAGATTTTCTTCTAAACCTACCAAATGAACCACTGGAAACTCCAATCCTTTTGACAAGTGAATCGTCATCAAAGAAACTTGGTCTTCGTTTTCAGATTTCTTGTCTTGGTCTGTAGAAAGGGCGATGTTTTCTAGAAAACTCGACAAACTTGGGTCTCCATCTTCTAATTGTTGCTGCTCCTCTATGAAACCTTGCATAGAGTTCATGAGTTCCTGAACGTTTTCTACTCTAGAAATTCCTTCAGGAGTTTGGTCGTCTTTCAAAAACTTGATTAAACCACTTCTTTGGGCAACTTCCATTGCAACGGTATACACATTTTCGGTTTTCAGCATCACTTGGAAGGCTTTAATCATGCTCCAAAAATCTGCCAACTTAGAAATCACGCCATTGTTAAAACCTAAATGTGGTGCATAAATTCCTAAATTATCTAAAACATTAGCCAAACTCACATTTTGTGAATCTGCAAAAACAATCAATTTATTCTGAGTCGTTTCTCCAATTCCACGAGTGGGATAATTAATGACTCTAAGCAAAGCTTCGCTGTCATTTTCATTGACCAAAAGTCTTAAATACGCCACCAAATCCTTAATTTCTTTTCTTTGATAAAAACTTAAACCGCCATAAACTCTGTACGGAATATTTTTACGTCTCAGCGCATCTTCGAAAGCTCTGGTTTGGGAATTGGTTCTATATAAAATGGCAAAATCTGTAAATTTTCTTTGGTTCGCGTTGTGCTGTTCCCAAATGTTATTCGCCACAAAATTGGCTTCGTCTGCATCTGAAAGCGCTCGGAAAACCTTTATTTTATCGCCTACTTCATTATCACTGAATACATTTTTCTTGAACTGTTCTTTGTTTTTGGCAATGACTACATTCGCAGCATTCACAATATTCTGTGTAGAACGGTAGTTTTGCTCCAGAGAAACCGTTTTGGCATCTGGATAATCTTTCTTGAAGTTCAGGATATTGTAAATATTAGCACCACGGAAAGAGTAAATGGACTGTGCATCATCTCCTACCACACAAATATTTTCAAATTTTGAAGAAAGTGCTTTTACAATTAAATATTGAGAATGGTTGGTATCTTGGTACTCATCTACCAAAATATATCTGAATCTATCTTGATATTTGGCTAAAACTTCTGGAAATCTCGTCAATAATTCATTTGTTCTCAAGAGTAAATCATCGAAATCCATCGCGCCATTTCTGAAACATTGTTCTACATATTTCTCGTAGATTTTGCCAATGTATTTCATGTTTGCACGTTCGTCTGCTTCGATTAATTCAGGATTATTATTGTACGCACGAACCGTGATGAGATTATTCTTATAGGTAGAAATTCTGGACTGAACTTTTTTAGGTTTGTATAATTCTTGGTCAATATTGAGGTCTTTCAAGACTTTTTTGAGAACATTCAGAGAATCTTGCGTGTCATAAATGGTAAAATTAGAAGGAAAACCGAGATAATGCGCTTCGCTTCTCAGAATTCTGGCAAAAACCGAGTGGAAAGTTCCCATCCAAAGAGATTTGGCATTTCCTTCTCCTACTACTTTAGCAATACGCAGTTTCATTTCCTTGGCGGCTTTGTTGGTAAAAGTAAGCGCCAAAATATTAAAAGGATCAATTCCGTTGGTAATTAAATGTGCAATTCTCATCGTAAGAACTCTCGTTTTACCAGAACCTGCTCCTGCCAAAACCATCAATGGTCCGTGCAAAGTGGTAACTGCTTCATACTGAGGTTCGTTTAATCCTTCTAAATAATTCATTCTTTCATTAAAATTTTGTGTTGCGAATTTATGAAAATATTTGGGAAGACGGAAGTCCGAAGTCGGGAGTTGGGAGTCGGGATTTAGACGGTTAGTTTGTCATTCTGAAAGAAACTCTACAAAGTTTGTGGAAATATTAGTTTAGATTGACTTCGTCGAACCACTTTGTTAGATTTACTGCGGAAGGTGAAAATTTAATAATTTCAGTTTATTCATTATTATCTCTTTGTTCAAAAACTTTGTTTTGAGGAACGTCTAAAGTTAAACCTAATCTACTACTTCCCAAATAATTATTTTTGTAATCATAAAAATAATAATCATAATCTTTATAGATAACAAAATAATTTTTAGCATAAAAAAATTGTGCTTCAGTTATATTATTATCTAAATAATTTCCTTTAGAATCTGTGTAATAAAATAATTCCCATCCTTCACGATTTGGATCTCTTTTGGCAACTCTATAATAGAAATCATTCTCATTTGTAATTCTGTAATACTCTGCTTTAACTATAATTTCTCCCAAATAATTCATCAAGCCAACATTTTCATTTTTATCTGTAAACTGAGTATTTCCGTATGAATCAAAACCTCTAACGCCTGAAACATTAATTTCATTTAATATTTCTAATTTATCATTTATTCTATACCACTTTCCATCTTTAAGCGCAAAAGCATAATGATTATAAAAATTAGTGAAAGTTGTGTAAGCTGGTTTTATTGTAAAAGCTGGTCTAATGATATTTCCTTTTTTGTCTAAATAAGAATATGTATAGGTATCTGTAAAATAAATTAGATGCAAATCTGAATTAAAAGATGGATAAAAATTTCCAAAAATATTTTTATCTGATAAATTTTTAATTAATGTCTTTTTATTATTCTCTAAAAGATAAAATCTTTTATTTATAGAATCATAAGAAATTGAAGCTTTGCTACTAAAAAAAATAATTGGTAAATAAGACTTTATAACAATTTCTCCTTTTTTGTTTAATACTGTATATCTCTTATTTTTATTTTGATGACTTTCCACTAAATAGGAACCATTTTGATAATAAATTTTATCATAAAAATCTGTAATTATTTTTTTATTTTTATCTAATAACGCAAAACTTTTACCTTTCCAAACTACATTTTTAAAAGGAACTTCAAATGGTGCTTCTTCAACTTCTTCATTATTAATAGTGACTTTATTACCATTGTAATCATATTGTTTACTTTCATCATAATCAACATATAGCATTTTTTTGTCCCAAAAAAAAGAAACATTTTTAAAAGGTCCAAAAATTTTATTAGAAAACACTTTTTTATAAAAAAACTGATTTTCTTTATTAGTGAAAACAATAACAGAATCTTTTAAATATACTAAATTTTCTTTAGGCTTTTCTAATTTTTTTTCTTGGTAATCTATAATCCAAGTTTCCTTTTCATCTGTAGCCAAGCATAATCCTTTTGAACAAATGAGTCTATCATATTTTGGTTTTATTAATATTTTCCCTTTTTCAGAAATTAAACCTGACTTTTTGGAAATTACAATATTGCTGTTCTTGTAATAATTATTCTCCACAAATACAGTTGCAGAATCTATTTTATTATATTGATAATCAAAAAACTCACCTATTGAAGAATATTTTGGTTGCACTACCCATTTTCCAAAACTATTTATAATGCCATAATTTCCTAAACTATCTTTTGCTGGATAATTAATTTGTGAAAAAACGAAATAAGGAATTAAAAAACAGAATATTAAAAGTACTTTTTTCATTCTTTATAAGTTAGAATTTTTCTACTAATTACATTTCCATTTTCGGTATTAATCAAAATTTCTTGATTACCAGAATTAACCAGCCAAGTAATTTTATTCTCATAAATTACTTTATTAACATCAAATCTATTTGCAAAATATGTATAATTATCTTTGTCAACTGGCATATATTTTTTCTCAATTTCTTCAATTGTGTATTTCACATTTTCATCCCAATCAAAAGACTTTATTATTTCATTATTTTCATTATATTCTAATGAATTTCCCATTTTATAATTGTATTTTGAATTAAAATTATCAGAATATTTTATCTTGTTATTTACATAAACATTTTTCGTGTAAATTTTTCTGTTATCATCAATTAAAAATTCTTGTATAAAATTATCAATTGGCTGTATTTTTATATGAAAAGTTTTACTATCCATCAATAAGACTTTTTTACCAATTACATAATAATAAAAATCATTTTCTTTAAGAGTAAAAATAGCGTATGGTAAAACAATATCATCATTTATTCTCCACAAATTTGGCAGAATATCATTTTCTGTTTTCGCACCGTTTTTAATAAGCTGTTCTCTTTTGAATTTATCCTTTATAAGAAGTAAACTATCAAGTTTTTTCACAGAGTAATAAGTGTTTTCTATGAAAACAACTTCACTAGATTTTTTTTTTGTTTGGTTTTCATATTTTTTTATTAGCTCATCATAATTAGACAAACTGTAAGGTGAAACAACTCTTAAACTCTTCTGCGCACTCACCACCAAAAAAGCAAAAACCAAAAAGAAAGAAAAGTAGGGTTTCATGGGGTTATAATTTTTAAAATTTGTATTCATCTGTTGTTGGGATTTCTACCCAGTTTTTGTTTTGGTATTGGTAGGTTTTGTAAACTGTATCCTCATCTTTAGAAATAGGCTCATCAAGATTATATTTAAATTTCACTACTACTATTTTTCCTGGTTTATTTAAAAATTCTAAAAATATAGTATCAAAATTCTGGTTCTCTCCTTGTAATGTTATCAATTCTAATTTATCTTTGTTATAAGGAAAATAGTAGAATTCTTTTTTTTCATTTATTGTATCAACTTTATTAGACGAATCGAATCTTTTATATTTTTTTATAAGAGTTCCTTTTGATTGTTTTTTTGTTAATTCTATTAATTTTTTTGATTCTCTAAAATAATAATATTCAGTTTTTTCGTTTAAATTTTCTTCGTTATTATCAACAAAAACATAATCATCAATTCTTTGTAAAAAAGGAATTAAATTTTTATTTAGCTTTTTCTGAATATACTTTATTGTCTTCTTGTTCCAAAAACTTGTCTGATTATAGAAAGGATTCAAACTATTATTTCCACAAATCCATTCATCTTCAAAAACAAAACCTATTCTTTCATTTTCCAAATTTCTAAAATAAAAAACAAGATTATCATCTTTAATTTTTTCTAAATCAAAATCAGAGACTATTTTGATATAAAGTTTTGAAAAATCAACTTTCTTAAAATCTTTTTCGAGCCCTAAATAAATTTTATTTTGTTCGATGCAATATTTTTCAATTTGATTACTCCTTGTACTTTTCGTTTTTTGTCCAAACCCAAGCAAAAACAGAAAAAGTAAGAGAAAAGAAAGTGGGGTTTTCATAAATTTATTTTTAATTTTTAGTTTCAAAAAGTTTCCATTTATGATTAGTGTATTGAAATTTAAGAATTTGTGGTATTTGTTCCTGATTATAGTAAATTTCTACTTCTATTATTTTATTTAAATGGTTTTTAAAATACATAAATATCATATCTGAATCACTAATTTCTAATTTTTCTTCATTGTAGGGAAAATAGATGTAATCTTTATTTTCAAAAGTAAATTTATTTACTTTTAATTGATTTATTATTTTAGGGTTTACAGTAAAAAATTCATGTCTATAATAATTTGTATGATAATACGACTTTGAATATACAGATACAATTGGAACTATATTCTTTTTTAACTTTTTTTGCAGTAAAAGAACGGTTTCAGAACTCCAAAAATGTATGTCATTATAAAAATTATTGGTTAAATTATATTTGGAAATACAATCTCTAAATATATCCCATCCACAAATAGCCATTTTCCTTTTTATTAAAGAAATTTTTAGGTTTTGTTTCTTTAATCTACTTTCATCAATATGGTTAATAATTAACTTGTTTAGTTTAGAAAAATTTACCTTTTTAAAATCTTTTTCTAAAACATCAAATTTTTCTTTTTCTGCTTGATGAAATTTTGTACAATCTGGTTGTCTAAAAACAGTGTCTTTCTTCTGCGCACTTGCAAAGAAAAAAGCAAAAACCAAAAAGAAAGAAAAGTAGTGTTTCATGGGGTTGTGTATGTTTCTCATTATTTTAAATTTTTATAATAATATTCGTAAACATCTAATAAACCTAAACCTACTCCTCCAGAAATGGAATTGTTTTCATACAATAATTTAATCTTCCAATCCTCAATTCTTGAAGAATGATTATAATATAATTTTGCATAAATATTATCAGATTCATTATTAAACGTTACAGTATCGAAGATTACAACAGGATAAGACATTTCAAAATCTGGCGTCATTCTATTTTTAATATATTCTTTATTGTCTAAAAATCCAAAATAAAAGGGAAATGCAGACTTAAAGTTTGGATTATATTTTTTATTAAATTCTTTGTTTGCTATTAATAAATATTTGTAATTTTCAACTGCTCTATGCTTAATATCTTCTAAAGGAATAATTGTATTACTAACAACAATTTTATCATTTATTCTCAAGCTCATAATTATTTTGTCATTAAATCTAGAGAATTTGTCACCGTTCTTCTTAGCAAAAAAGAAAACTATTTGATTTACGCTTTCTTCTTGGAGTTTTATATTTGAATTTTCTCTATAAGATGCTCTACCTGATACTAATGGAAAATAACAAACTTTATTTTCATCATTTTTGTCATAAAAGTTTAAATAATCAGAATGAAGAGAAGGATAAGGCTCTAAATTTTCTTTAATATTATTTTCTAATTTATATCTTTCCCAAACAGGATTTACTGGCTCAATTTCTATATTATTTTCATTTATATAGCTATAAATGTAGTTTCTAAAATCATTATAAGACATTTCTTTTTTGGGTCTTATCACTATTTTATAAGGGTCTTCTACATAATAATTATAGAATTTTTTATTGGGTTGTTCATCAGAAGTTTCATAATCAAAATCATAATAATTCTGTAATGGTTCGTGCAGTTTAAACTTTAGTTCTTTTGGCAAACCATTAATATCTTGAAATCCTTTTTCATTATACTTTTTATGGTAAACCATCACGGTATTATAATTTTTAGGGATTTCTGTAAAATAATAGTACTTTTCTTTCTTGTTATACTGCGCTTTTATAGCAGGTATTTCAAAGCCTTCTAAACATACTTTAGCATTGCCAATGTTTTTGTCATTTTCTGCATCTGCAACGTATATTTTAATTGCAGGACTTTGCCCAAACCCAAGCAAAAACAGAAAAAGTAAGAGAAAAGAAAATGGGGTTTTCATAAGGTGTGTTTTTGGTTTTTATAGCAAAAAGATTGCCATTGTTACGCATTAATCTTTTAAATTTTTAAAATAATTTTCAAATTTTTCTGATAGTTCTTCATTGCTTGGCAAAAGATTTTGGTAGTTTTTTGGCAATTTCTCCGAAGTAGAATAGGTAGAAATCCCAATCGGTAAATTGCTAGATTTCAGAGAATATTCTACAATGGTTCTGTCTTTGCTTTTACAGATGATAATTCCTATCGCTTCGTTTTCGTGGGGTAGTTTTACTTTGTCGTTCAGAATATTGAGGTAGAATTCCATTTTGCCTTTGTATTCTGGTAGAAATTCTCCTATTTTCAGTTCTATTGCTACCAAACTTTGCAATTTCCTGTGAAACAGCAACAAATCTATAAAATATTCTTTATCAGAAAGTTCTACTTTGTATTGGTTTCCCAAAAAGGAAAAATCGCTTCCTAATTCCAACAAAAATGCTCTGATATTTTGTATCAATTTTTGCTCTAAATCTCTTTCAGAATGTTCTTCTTCTATACCGAGAAAATCAAAAATATATTCGTCTTTTACCGCTAAAATGGCTTGGTTTTTAATTTTTTCGGGTAAAGTTTCCTCAAAATTGGTTTGGTTGAGCAAGTATTTTTCAAACGTTTTATTTTCAATTTGATGAATTAGCACGTTTTTAGTCCACCCAAATTTTTTGGTTGACAAAATGTAGAATTCTCTTTCTTTTGGGTTTTTGCATTTTTTTAAAATTGAAATATGCTTACTCCAACTAATTTCTCGTACCAATGGTGCGAGATTTTCAACTGATTGATATTCAGAATAAAACTGTGCCATCAACCAAAGATTCCCTACCGAAAAACCGCCAACTCCTGGAAATTCATTTTGTAATTCTTTAGAAAGTGTAGGAACGATAGATTTGCCCCAACTTTCGGATTGTTTTTCTGCAATAGATTTACCAATTTCCCAATACAAATTAATTAAAGCCACGTTTACAGCTTTCATGGCTTCGTATTGCGCGTTTCTTACCTTGGTTTTAATTTCAGAAATAAAGGTAATTTGTGAGTTTTCTAACATGGTGGTCGTTTTTAAAAATATGGTATTGCTAATTTATGAAAATTTAAATCTAAATTTTACTTAGATTTACCAACAAAATTATCCAATTAATATTAACGTTTTGATTTAAATAAAAATATGACAAAAATAGCTTTAGTTCTAATAGCGTTCGCTTTAGTTTCTTGTCAGAAAAAAAATGAAACTCCTGAAACCCTTTCTCCTGAATTGGCTTCTTATGAGCAAAAAAGCGCTTCTGATTCATCAAATGTGACAAATGCACAGAATTCTGCGCCTATCATAATGAACAACTCTGCTCCTGTTGCTCCACAAAGTAATACAGTTTCAGTCAATCAGACTCAACCAACTGCACCGGGAATGAATCCACCTCATGGACAACCGAATCACAGATGTGACATCCCAGTTGGCGCTCCATTAAATTCTAAAAAAGCAGAACCTACAACGGTAAAAACTACTGATATTCAAACCACTACCACTGCTCCTATTGCTACACCACAAAACAACACCTCTTCTACAACAATAGCAGCTGGAATGAATCCTGCACACGGACAGCCCGGTCACAGATGTGATATTCCAGTGGGCGCACCTTTACCAACAAATTAATTTATAATATTTTACAAATTTTATAAAAATAATCACTACATTTGCAACTCAAAAATTTTAATATAAGATGAGTACTATATTTAGTCTTTTCATGGTGTTAATCATCATAGCTTGTGTTTTATTAGTTATTATTGTAATGGCACAAAACCCAAAAGGTGGAGGTTTATCTGCTACGTTTGGCGGTTCTTCTGCACAATTCGGCGTACAGAGAACGAATGATTTTATGGAAAAAGCAACTTGGGTATTAGCAATTATCATTGTTTCATTGATTTTCTTAAGCGTAGTGCTTACTGCAAAACCAAGCGTACAAATTAAAGACGTAAATGCTCCAGAGAAAAAAGAAGCTAAAGCTCCTGCTCAATCAGCTCCACAAGCTCCGGTTCAAAAACCAACTGCTACGAAATAATTTATTATTTACGATATTTAAAAAAGCGATTCAGAAATTCTGAATCGCTTTTTTATTTGAGTTGAAGCTTTGCAATAAAGTGTCGAACTTTTAGTCCAAACTTTAAAAACTGATATTGCAACGGTGATTGTTTCTTGTAATATTTTTCAATGAAAATCTGCATGGCTCCGTAAAAATTAGAAAGGTATTTTTCATCTTTTACCGTACTTTCGCCTTTGATGTGCAAAATAGAATGTTTGCCGTAATACCAGTTCTGATAACCTTTTTTCAACAAGGTGTAACACAAATCTATATCTTCTCCGTACATAAAATACGATTCATCTAAACCGCCAATTTCCAGATACAATTCTCTTTTCATCAATAAAAAAGCACCTGTAATCACTTCGACTGGTGCAATTTCTGTTTCTGCAATGTCGTTTCGGTAATAGTTTTTCTTAGAAGACTGATTCGACTGAAATGGTGAAAATAATTTTTCAAAGGAATTAAACACATCAGGAACAGAACGCTTGCATTCTGGTAAAAAATTACCTTGCAAATCGTGAAATCTCACGCCAAGACAACCCAAATTTTCTTGAGCTTCTGCAAAATCCAAAATTTCACGCATGTAATTCCCTTCCAATTCTGTATCTGGATTCAGCAATAAAATATACTCGCCTTTTGCAGTTTTTACGGCTTTGTTATTGGCTTTGGCAAAACCTTCATTGGAAGAATTTTCTATAAAATTCACTTGAGGAAACTCCGCTATCAATTCTTTCCATGAAGAATCAGGTGATTGATTATCAATCACAATTACCTCATAATCAATATCATGTACATATTTTTCAATGGATAAAAGACAATTTCTTAACCACTGCGTTACGTTGTAATTTAATATGATGATGGAAAGCTTCATTATATTCTCGCTCTTATAATTCTAATGATATATTTTAACTTCAAAAACAAATAGAAAAAGAAATATTCTATTGCCGAAATTCTTTTTCGCTGAAGCATTTCTTTAAGATTTTTCTGAAAACCTTTTTCCATTGCTGGAAGATTTCCCGAAAGTCCTGATTCTCCGAAAGATTTCTTTCCTGAACCTGTAATCACTAAACTTTCTCCTAAAACAAACATTTTATTATTTTCAGAAATTCTAAGCCAATAATTCGCGTCTTCTGCAAATTTTTGATTTTCATCAAAATAGCCTGTATTTCCTAATACTTTTCTTCGGAAAATTGCGGTGGGAGTTGGTCCTACATTTCTAATTATTGTTTTCCACATAGAGATTTCCGCCAGTTTTTTTTCATTGAAAATATAGGGGAATCCAGATTGTTCATCATTGGCTAAAGCCACCAAAAAATCTATTTCTGAATTTTCTGTTAAAACCTTCATCATCACTTTGGTTTTATGAGACAACCAAACGTCATCCGAATCTAAAAAAGCAATCCATTCTCCTTTTGCTAATCTTAAACCTGCATTTCTAGCCGAAGAAACACCTTTGTTTTCCTGATGAATTAATTGAATCTTTAACTGAGGATTTTCGTCAATGAATTGTTGAACTTTTTCAGCGCTTTTATCGGTAGAACCGTCATTGATTACCAAAATTTCAAAATCAAAATCCCCTTCCTGATTTTTCACCGAATCTAGTGCAGCTAGAATGGTATTTTCGGCGTTGTAAAGAGGAATAATTACAGAAATCATGCAGTGAAATTTTTATAAAAATTACATTTTTTCGTTGTAAGGCAAGCGGTTCACAATACTTCTTCCCAAAGAGATTTCGTCTGCATATTCCAGTTCATCACCCACAGAAATTCCACGAGCAATGGTAGAAAAAGTCACCGGAAACTCTTTGAATTTTTTGTATAAATAATACGCTGTAGTATCTCCTTCCATGGTTGCAGAAAGGGCAAAAATCAATTCTTTTACTTTTCCTTCATTCAGTTTTCTTTCAATAGAAGAAATATTTAATTGATGTGGCCCAATTCCTTCCATGGGAGAAATCTTACCTCCCAAAACCAAATATTTACCATTAAATTTTGCAGTATTTTCTATCGCCATGACATCTCTTACATCTTCTACAATGCATAGCACCTCATCATTTCTCTTATGATTACTGCAAATTTCGCAAATATCTTCATCTGAAAAATTATGACATTCCTGACAATATTTAATGTCCGTTACCAATTTTTGGATGGCTTTACCTAGTGCCATTCCTTGAGATTCTGGAACGCGAAGCAAATGCAAAGCAAGTCTCAATGCAGATTTTTTACCAATTCCAGGCAAACTAGAAATTTCTTCTACGGCTTTTTCTAAAACTTTACTGGGAAAATTCATTATACAAATGTACTTTTTAATTTGAAAATCTGAAAATTTGGAAATTTAAAATTATCTTTATCAAAAATAAATTTCTATGCAAAATCTTCAGTATCCGCTATTTTTAAAATTTAAAATTTCTACCCTTTCAAGTGATTTCAATATTTCTGACAAAAACGGCAATTCTTTGGCTTATGTTCGTCAAAAATTATTCAAACTCAAAGAAGATGTAGTTGTTTACAATAACGAAAGCAGAACGCAGGAAAACTTCAGAATAAGAGCCAATCAATGGATAGATTTTAACGCAAGTTATGCCATAGCAGACCACACTGGAAAGAATTTAGGAAAAATCGCCAGAAAAGGAATGCGCTCTATTTGGAAGGCTACTTATTTTGTAATGGATGCTTTTGACAACCAAAAATATAAAGTTCAAGAAGAAAATGCTTGGGTAAAAATTATAGACGGATTCTTTACCGAAATTCCAATTTTGGGAATTTTTACAGGTTATTTTTTCAATCCTACTTATATCATTTATGATAATAACGGGAAGGAAATTTACCGTTTGAAGAAAATGCCTTCATTTTTTGGTAGAAAATTTCAGTTAGACCAAATCAATGAAATTGCAGATGAAGATGAAACTCTGGTAGTTTTAAGCCTAATGATGATGGTTTTATTAGAAAGAGCAAAAGGTTAACATCAAATCAAAAAATATTTATTATCTTTGATAAAATCCAAAAAATTATGAAAAAGCTAATATTAATTTCCGCAATACTTTTTTCTGCACTTTCTTTTGCGCAACAAAATTCTTCTAACAATGTAAAAAGAGATAGCGATAATTATCAAAGCTATTTTACCATGAATGACGCTTCGTTTAAAAACAATGAAGCAGATTTAGAAATTAGCAAATATTATTTTGACATCAGAAAATACATTAAATCAAAGAAAGCAGAACTTTCTTCAGAAGATTATGAAACGCTAATGAAGCAAAACGAAAAAGACTTTACCACCATTAATAAAGCGGTTTATGGAATGAGCGCTCGATTATTTTTAGAAAAATACGGCGAAGAATTAGAACAATACAAGAAAAAAATTTACGAACAAGTAGATTTACTTGCTAAAAAATAAAAGAAAAGCCTGCATTTTGCAGGTTTTTTTATGTTTACATTTTCACGATTCATTATCTTTGTAAGAAATCATTTTATATGTCAATTACCCATTTAGAACCTCAAAATATTTGGAAAAACTTCGCGGCGCTTAATGCCGTTCCACGTCCTTCTAAAAAGGAAGAAAGAGTAATCGCTTTTATTAAAAATTTTGGCGAAAATCTTGGTTTACCCACTTCTGTAGACGAAGTTGGAAACGTCATCATCAAAAAACCAGCAACCGCAGGAATGGAAAACCGTCAAACTGTGGTTTTACAATCTCACCTGGACATGGTTTGTCAGAAAAATAATAATGTAGATTTCGATTTTGATACGCAAGGAATCGAAATGTATGTAGACGGAGACTGGGTAAAAGCAAAAGGAACCACTTTAGGTGCAGATAATGGACTTGGCGTTGCAGCCATTATGAGTATTTTAGAAAGTACAGACATTGCTCATCCTGCGATTGAAGCGCTTTTTACGATAGATGAAGAAACGGGAATGACGGGTGCGCTTGGTTTAAAACCTGGTCAATTAACAGGCGAAATTTTATTAAATCTAGATACAGAAGAAGATGACGAAATAGATATAGGTTGTGCTGGTGGAATCGATGTAACTGCTTCTGCCAACTATACTCTGACTTCCACTTCATCAAATTTTGTAAAAATTGAAATCAAAGGTTTACAAGGTGGCCACTCTGGAATGGATATTCATAAAGGTTTTGGCAACTCTAATGTAATCTTGGGAAGATTACTTTATACAGGCATTTCAAACGAAATTCAATTGATTTCTATTGACGGAGGCGGATTGAGAAACGCTATTCCTAGAGAAGCTCACGCTTTGGTTGCCGTAAATAACGCTTCTGAATATTTACAGAAATTAGAAACTCTTAAATCTGATATTTTAGAAGAATTTGCATCGGTTGAAAAAGATTTAGAAATCAATTTCGCTACCGATGAAAATACAGAGAACGGACTTTCTGTGGAAGATTCTAAAAAAATTATTTTAGTTTTAAAATCTGCTCACAATGGTGTTTACAGAATGTCTCCAGACGTTGCAGATTTAGTAGAAGCATCTAATAATATCGCAAGAGTAGAACTGAAAAACGGTGGCTTAAAAATCTTAAACCTTACTCGTTCTTCGGTAGAATCTACCAAAATGGCTGTTGCCGAACAACTGAAATCTGTTTTTGAACTGGCAGGAATGCAAGTTGAGTTTTCGGGTTCATATCCAGGTTGGAAACCAAAACCCGGTGCAGAAATCATTAAAATTATGACAGAAATTTATGAAAAAGACTTCGGAGCAAAACCTCACGTTGTAGCTTGTCATGCTGGTTTAGAATGTGGAATTATTGGAGCGAATTATCCAAAAATGGAAATGGTAAGTTTCGGACCTACGATTAGAGGAGCGCATTCTCCAGACGAAAGAGCGAATATTCCTTCAGCACAAAAATTCTGGAAATATTTACAAGAAATCTTAAAGAATATTCCTGTGAAGAATTAAGAATTGTCTTTTAACTTTAAAAAAAATCCAAAACATTTAGTTTTGGATTTTTTTTATATATTTGAATAATAATAACCCTGAAAAAATCCTTTATAGAAAAATATTAAATAAAAATCTATTTTTCAATTGAAATTTCTCTGAAAACAAAAATACATTAGCATAAGTCTAATAGTATTTTATTCTTTGTCAAATATATTTTACCAATTACAATTAAATTAATAACAATTATTAAAATGAAGAAAAAAAAGTACATTATTTTAGCTTTGGTCTTAAGCAATTTTTTTCTTATAAAAGCCCAATCTGCTATTGTCTCTTCTGGTTCTGACACTAGTTCTTCAGCAGGAATGGTAAGCTCTACTATTGGAGAAACGATTTACACTACTACAAGCTCGGGAAACGGAAGTATTTCTCAAGGCACCCAACAAGCTTATGAAGTAAGCACTTATTTAGGAATTAATGAAACAGAAATCAAACTTCTTTTCAACGCTTATCCTAATCCGGTTACAGATTATTTAACGATTAGCATCAATAAAGATTATAAAAATGTAAGTTTTGAACTTTTAGATTCTAATGGTCGTCTCTTAGAATCAAAAGAAATAACTTCAAAAGACACAAATATTAATATGATTAAGCGTCTCCCTTCTCTTTATTTATTGAACATAAAAAAAGGAGCTAAAACTATTAAAACTTATAAAATAATTAAAAAATAATACTATGAAAAAAAATCTATTTTCGCTGTTTGCCTTTTTATTTGCAACTTTATTAATTGCGCAGACACCTAATTTAATTAGTTATCAAGCAGTGGTAAGAAATGCATCTAACGCATTAGTAGTTAACCAATCTGTAGGAATTAAGTTTAGTATATTAAAAAGTTCTATTAATGGAACTACAGTATACTCTGAAACCCAAAACTCAACTACAAACAACAACGGACTTTTTACTGCTAAAATAGGTAGCGGAAGTCTTGTAAGTGGCTCTCTAACAAATATCAACTGGGGAAACGATTTATATTTCATAAAAACTGAAATAGACCCTACTGGTGGTAATTCTTATACCATTAATGGCACTTCTCAACTTCTTAGCGTTCCTTACGCTTTACATGCCAAAACGGTAGACGACAACTCTATAACCACAACTAAAATTTCAGCAACAGGCACTGCTAGTTCTAGTACTTATCTAAGAGGAGATGGAACTTGGGCTACATTATCCACAACAAACGCTCCTTTTTCTGTTGTAAATGTAAATTCTACAACATTTAATTACACCGTACAAAATTCTAGTATTGGAGGTGTATTACTTTTAAATTATTCCGCTTTTACTTCTGAAACTGTTAATATAAACATTACTTTACCATCTCCAGCTGTTGTAGGAAATGGCGCAAGACTAAAATTATCATACACTCAATATAACAGTAATACAACAATTAAAGTAAAAAGTAAAACGCCTTTTGGACTACTTTACACTGCTTCTGATGGGATAAAAGCCTCTAACACTTATGGAATAACTATTAGCGCAACGGAATTCATTTGCGATGGAACAAATTGGTATGAAGTACCTTCTCTTTAATACTAGTTTTAAAATAAAATAAAAAAAATTCCAAAACATTTAGTTTTGGAATTTTTATTAAAAACCTATTTCTAGTAATGATATAATCGTTATTTTTGAGAAAATTTAAATCAGATATGAAAAAACTCTTATTTCTTTCATGGATTAATATTTTTGCAATTGGTTTTGCACAGGTAAAAAGTCCAAATGAATTTATACCCACTTATGGAAAACAAATTACCCTTTATCATCAAGTAGAAGATTATTTCAATCATCTTACCACTCAAACTCCTTATGTAAAACACCAGAAATACGGTGAAACTTCAGAACATAGAAATCTTAATCTTTATTATATCTCAACTCCTGAAAATTTAGCCAACCTAGAAGAAATAAGACTTCAGAATTTAGCTTCTATTGGTATGGCTCCTAAAACCTCAACCAAAATCGGCGACAAACTCATTGTTTGGCTAAGTTTTAATGTACATGGCAACGAATGGGCTGGAACCGAAAGCGCTCTTTCTGTAGCTTACGAATTAGCGAACCCAGAAAATAAAACAACTAAAGAATGGCTGAAAAACACGATTGTTATCTTAGACCCATGTCTTAACCCTGATGGATTTTCCAGATACGGAAACTGGCTAAGAGAAATTTCGGGTAAAAATACCAATCCTAATAAATTCGACAGAGAACATGCAGAAGAATGGCCTGGCGGAAGATACAATCATTATGTTTTTGATATGAACAGAGATTGGGCTTGGCAAACACAAGCAGAAACTAAGCAGAGAATGGCAATTTATAACCAATGGATGCCACATGTACATTCGGATATTCATGAGCAAGGATATGATTCTCCTTATTTTTTCCCGCCTGCAGCAGAACCTCAACATGAATTTATTGAAGCCTATCAAAAAGATTTTCACAAATTATTAGGAAAAAATATTGCCGCAAAATTTGATGAAAAAAATTGGTTATATAATACCAGTGAAAGATTTGATCTTTTTTATCCTAGCTATGGAGACACTTATCCTATGTACAATGGAGCCGTAGGAATGACCATAGAACAAGGCGGAATTCGTGCCGGTAGAGAAGTTACGATGGAAAATGGTGTAAATCTTACCATCAAAGAAAGATTAACCCATCATAAAACTGCTGTTTTAGCAGTAGTAGAAACCTCTGCTTCGCAGATGGAACCATTAATAAAAGGATTTAGAAATTTCATGAATAATCCTAGAACGAAGATGAAAGGAAAATATGCTACATATGTGGTTAAACACAATCCTAAAAACGTTCAATTAGCAGAACTCCTCAAAATTAATAAAATAGAATATGCTTATGCAACTGAAAAAATGAGCACAAGCGGTTATAATTATTTCAGTAAAAAAGATGAAAGTTTTTCTGTAGAGCCCAATGATTTAATTGTAAAAGTAGATCAACCGAAAGCGGTTTTCACACAGATTTTATTTGAACCGACTAATAAAATGACGGACAGTCTTTCTTATGACATTACCGCTTGGAGCCTTCCTTTAGCTTACGGCGTGCAAGGTTATGCGGTGAAAAATGCTTTAAATATAAAAACAAAAAATTCTATTGAAACTACTTCTAAAGAAATTCCGAAAAACGTTTACGCATTTTATGTACCTTGGAACAACAGAATTTCTGCAGAAATTGTAGGCGAACTTCACAAAAAAGATATTAAAGTAAGATATGCCATGAAACAGGCTATTTTTGGCGAGGCTACCATAGAACCTGGAGGAATTGTTATCACTAAAGGAGACAACCCAAAAATTACTGATTTTGAAAACCTTGTAGGAGAAATCGTAAAAAAGAAAAATGATTTCACTACTATTTCTACAGGTTTTTCTAAAAATGCTAAAGATTTAGGTGGAGAGAACTTCCCGTTGATGAAAGCTCCAAAAGTACTTTTACTCTCTGGTGAAGGCGTTACTTCTACTGAGTTTGGTGCTGCTTGGTATTATTTTGATGAAGTCTTGAATTATCCTGTAACAATTGTGGAGCAAAATAAACTCAAAAATGTAAAACTTTTTGAATTTAATACTTTGGTGTTGGCAGACGGAAAATATAATTTTTCTGATGCTGAAATGAAGAGATTAACAGAATGGATTAACAATGGCGGAAAAGTAATTGCAATTGATGGCGCACTAAATATCTTTGACGGAAAAGAAGGTTTCGCCTTAAATCCTTATGCTTCAGATGAAGAAAAACAAGCTGCGGAAAAATTAAAAAAAGAAAAGGAGTTGAAAGAACGTTTCTTAGATTCTGGCAGTGAAGAAAGAAGATTATTGGCCAATTCCATTCCTGGTGCAATCATTGAGAATAATTTAGACATTACCCATCCTTTATCTTTTGGATTAGGCAAAAAATATTACAGTTTAAAAACGGGAGACAAAATCTATTCTTTATTGAAAGGAAGCAACAATGTAGTTTATGTACCTAAAAACTATAAAAGCTATGGTTATATTGGCCACAATTTCGGAAAAAAACTACCCGAAACAGTAAGTTATTCAGTAGAAAGCAAAGGCTCTGGTAAACTGGTTTACATGATAGACAATCCGCTTTTTAGATCATTTTGGGAAAACGGAATTCTGTTATTTAGCAATGCTTTATTTTTAGTGAATTAATTCAATCTTGATAAAGAAAAAGGCTGTTTCGGAAATTGAAACAGCCTTTTTTTATTTTTTTCAGAAGAACATTTACTCGTAAGGAGCCAACTCTACTTCCAGACCTTCTAAATCTTCTGTAATGTGAATCTGACAGCCTAATCTAGAATTTTCTTTCACATTATAAGCTTCAGAAAGCATCGCTTCTTCTTCATCTGATTTTTCAGGAAGCGTAGTATCACTTTTTACATAGCATTGACAAGATGCGCACATTGCCATTCCTCCACAAACACCAATGGTTCCTTCTTCTGCTAATTCATAGAGTTTCACGATTTCCATCAAGTTCATCGCCATATCTGTAGGCGCAGCAACTTCATGGGTAACTCCGTTTCTATCTGTAATTTTTATGTTTACATCTAACATTTTAGTAGTTATATTTTGGTAATTGGTAGTTGGTAATTGGTAGTTGGTAATTAGTAATTGGTAATAAGTCTAGCTACCAAATACTAAAAATTTAATCTATCTTCTTCACTACTGCTTTTTCAGCTTCTTTTCTGGTTCCATCGAAACCATCTACTCCACTTACAGTAGTATATTTCAAGACATATTTTCTACCAGGATTCATTCTATTGTAGACACTTTGACACATCAAAGTTGCTTCGTGGAAACCACACAAAATTAATTTTAATTTTCCTGGATAAGTATTCACGTCGCCAATTGCATAAACGCCTTCAATATTGGTTTGATAATCCAAAGCGTTATTTACCACAATCGCATTTTTCTCAATTTCTAATCCCCAATTCGCAATATCACCTAATTTAGGAGTTAGTCCAAAAAGCGGAATAAAATAATCGGTTGCCAAATCGTAAACTTCACCTTCTTTATCTACTGTAATAGCTTCTATATGACCATCACCTTTTAGACCAATTACTTCTGCAGGTGTAATTAAGTTAATCTTGCCCGCATTTTTAAGTTCTTGTACCTTTTCTACGGAGTCAAGAGCACCTCTAAACTCATTTCTACGATGAATAAGCGTAACAGATTTTGCCACATTAGACAAGAAAATACTCCAGTCCAGTGCAGAATCACCGCCACCAGCAATTACAATATTTTTATCTCTGAAATGTTCAGGATTTTTCACAAAATATTCTACTCCTTTTTCTTCGTAGTCTGCAATATTGTCAATCAAAGGTTTTCTCGGCTCGAAAGTTCCTAAACCACCAGCAATTGCCACAGCTTTTGCACGGTGAATAGTACCTTTATTGGTAATCACTTCGAACGTCCCATCTTCTAATTTATTAAGAGTAGTTGCAGTTTCTGCCAAAGTAAAACCAGGCTCAAACTGTTTAATTTGTTCCATTAAATTATCTACCAATTCACCAGCTAACACTGATGGATAGCCAGGAATATCAAAAATTGGTTTCTTAGGATAAAGTTCTGCCAATTGCCCACCTGGTTGTGGTAATGCATCTATGATGTGACATTTAATTTTAAGTAAACCTGCCTCAAAAACAGCAAAAAGACCGGTTGGTCCGGCTCCGATAATCAATAAATCTGTATTTATCATTTATATATTTTTTATTGTAAATTTGAATTACGAATAAAAACTTTTCATTTTTTGCAAATATAGCAAATTTTGTGGTTTGGCCTATGTAACTTTTATGACATTTGTCACAACTGATTATGCGTAAAATTGCCACTTTAAAATTTTGGCAAAGAATTTGCGAAGGAATAAATATTTAAAAATCGATTATGAAAAAAATATTCAATTTTATATTTTTATTAATTTCAATCTCTGTTTTTTCACAAATTGACAATATTAAAAGTGGTGAAAAACTTTCGTATAGGTTACATTATGGTTTCTTAAATGCAGGAACAGCAACTCTTACCACCAACCAAATCATGTATAAAGGAAAACCTCATTACAGAGTAACAGGAGTTGGGAGAAGTACAGGTGCGGTAAGAGCTTTTTTCAAAGTAGATGATGTGTATGAAAGTTACATTAATATCGCTACTGGATTGCCTAGTTATTATGTTAGAAACGTTTCGGAAGGTGGTTACAGAAGACATTATGAAACCGAATTTAACCATGATAATCAATCTCTTACACTCACCAATAAACTAGACCAAACTTCTAAAAATTTTAAAACCATGAGAGGAATTCAAGATATGCTTTCTTCTTTTTACAACCTTAGAAGCATGGACAAATCTAAATTTAAAGTTGGAAGCAATATTAAAATGAATGTTTGGATTGATGACGAGTCTTATCCTTTTATGCTAAAAGTGGTTGCTGTAGAAAACAAAACCACCAAATTTGGAGATATTTCTTGTCTTAAAATCAAACCTTACGTAATGAGTGGTAGAATTTTTAAATCTCAAGAAGGCGTTACGATGTGGGTAACCAATGACGAAAACCACGTTCCCGTAGAAATCAGAGCAGAACTTTTAGTAGGTTCTCTCAAAGCAAGTTTAGACGGATATGCCAACGTAAAATATCCTTTGAATTTTTCTAAATAAATTTCTTGAAATATAAAATCCGACAATTTTTGTCGGATTTTTTTGTACTTAATGTAATAAAACTAAAAGATTAGTTGTTCTAATTGAAACAAATGAAAATTTTTTGCAACTAATTTCTTTAAATAAAAAATACATGAAAGTTCAAATCATCATCTTATTCACTTTTCTTTTTGTTGGTTTTTCCTCGGCACAAGAAGAAAAAACCGAAAACATTACCCGGAAAACCATTAACGCGGTAAGAGTAGAAAAAGCGCCAAAGATTGATGGAATTTTAGATGATGAAATTTGGAAAAACGCACCTATTGCCAATGATTTTATAGAACTAAGACCTAATAATGGCAAAGCTGAAAATCCTGATTTCAAAACAGAAGTAAAAGTCGCTTATGACGATACTGGGATTTATGTTTCTGCGATGATGTATGATAAAGAACCTTCTAAAATCGGGAAAGAACTCACCGAAAGAGACAATATAGGAAATGATGATTTTTTCGTACTTTTTATTAATGGATATAATGATAAACAGCAGAGTTTAGAGTTATTCGTAACTGCAGCAGGTGTACAAGCAGATAGTAAAATCACCAATCAAAATGGGGAAGATTTTTCATGGAACGGAATTTGGTATTCTGGCGTAAAAATTTTAGAAAACGGTTGGTCTGTTGAGATGAAAATCCCATATTTCGAGATGAGATTTCCTAAAAGCGAAAAACAACAGTGGGGAATTAATTTTTTTAGACAAATTAATAGATTGCAAACCGCTTATACATGGAATCATGTGAATAATCAAAAAGGTAGTTTCTTATTATATGACGGAATTCTAAACGGTGTAGAAAATATACAAACGCCTACCAGATTATCTTTCCTTCCTTATTTTTCGAGTTATGTAAATTATTTTGACGGAAAAACCACTACCAACATCAATGGCGGAATGGACGTGAAATATGGAATTAATGACGCTTTTACACTAGACACCACTTTAATTCCCGATTTTGGACAAACCAATTTTGATGCTACCGTTCTAAATTTGGGACCATTTGAACAACAGTTCAGCGAACAGCGTTCGTTTTTCAATGAAGGAACAGAGCTTTTCAACAAAGGAAATATGTTTTATTCCAGAAGAATTGGTGGTTTCCCAAGTAAGTTTCCTCAACTTGCAGCCGATGAAGAATTTGCAGAAAATCCAGAAAAAGTAAAACTTTTTAACGCTACTAAAATTTCAGGAAGAACAAAAAAAGGATTAGGAATTGGATTTTTCAATGCCATTACCGAAAAAACGGAAGCTTCCATCAGAAATATCAACACTGGCGAAATCAGAAAAGAAGTAACAGAACCTTTGGCGAACTATAATGTCTTTGTTTTAGACCAAAGATTTCGTGAAAATTCTTCGGTTTCCCTCATCAATACAAGTGTGATGAGAAGCGGAGATTTCAGAGATGCTAATGCAACTGGAGTTTTCCTAGATTTAACCAATAAGAAAAATACATTTAATGTTTTCGGTTCTACAGAGGGAAGTTGGGTTTTCGAAAATCAAAAACAAAAATTCGGTTTCGAAGGAAATGCTGGTTTTAACCAAATTATTAAAGGTCATCAATTCGGCGCAGAAGTTTTCTTGAGAGATAAAAATTATGATATTAACGACCTTGGATTTACTGGACAAACCAATTATGTGAATTATAGTGCGAATTACAATTACCGTTATTTGCAACCAAAAGGCAATATCAATCAATTGAATTACAGCCTTAGAGTAAACAATAACAGAAGATTAGAAACCGATTTATTTGCAGATTTCGTGATTCACCAAAATTTACAAATTACCAATAAAAAGTTTTTCAATTTCGGAGGTGGATTGATGGTAAAACCACTTGGAACCAATGATATTTACGAACCGAGAACCTTCGGAAAATATCTTTTCATTCCGGCAATGTATAATCCATGGGTTTTTGCCAATACAGACGAAAGAAAAAAATTCAAAATCGGTGGTTATGTAGAATTTTATAAATATAATGAAGATAAGAGAATTACGTATATGTCAGAAATCAATACCCGATATCGTTTTAATGACCATTTCTCTATTTTCCACACTTTAAATTATGCTAATTTCAATAATGAAACAGGATTTGTAGGAAAAGACGCCACGAATATTTTCATTGGCCGAAGATTAAGAAATTCTGTGGAAAACAGTGTTTCTTCTCAATATACTTTTAATGAAAAAATGGCGATTAATCTAACTTTCCGTCATTATTTTTCGGAAGTTGCCTACAGACAATTTTACACGTTAAAAGATAATGGAGAACTCAATCCAGACACTAGTTTCGCCGAAAACAAAGATGGCACCTTCAATTCATGGAACTTGGATTTACGTTACAGTTGGTGGTTTGCGCCAGGTTCACAGCTCACTTTACTGTACAGAAATCAAGCTCAGAATTTCTTAGATGTAGCCAGATTAAGCATGAGAGATAATTTTGACCGATTATTTAACGAACCTATGATTAACAATCTTTCGCTCAGAATTACCTATTTCTTAGATTACAACAGAGCAAAAAATTGGTTCAAAAAATCTTAAAAATAAAAAAGCGTTCAAAAAATTTTGAACGCTTTCTTTTTATCATTTCTGAAAATTTCAATAATAAATTCTAATTTATAAATGCCCGAATTGCTCTAGCATTCTCTTATCATTTTCGAAGAACATTCTGATGTCTCCCAATTGATAAAGCAACATTACGATTCTCTCAATTCCCATTCCGAATGCGTAACCAGAGTATTTATCCGCATCGATATTTACATTTTTAAGAACGGCAGGATCTACCATTCCACAACCCATAATTTCTAACCAACCGGTTCCTTTGGTAATTCTATAATCGGTTTCAGAATTCAATCCCCAATAAACATCTACTTCTGCACTTGGCTCTGTAAAAGGGAAATAAGAAGGTCTCATTCTGATTTTTGATTTTCCGAAAAGTTCTGTTGTGAAAAACTGTAAAGTCTGTTTCAAATCTGCAAAACTCACGTTTTCGTCTATATATAAACCTTCTATTTGGTGGAAAATACAGTGTGAACGAGAAGAAATAGCTTCGTTACGGAAAACTCTTCCCGGAGAAAGAATTCTAATTGGCGGTTGATTTTCTTCCATGTGACGAATCTGCACCGAAGAAGTATGCGTTCTTAATAAAACATCTGGATTTTTCTCAATGAAGAACGTATCTTGCATATCTCTTGCAGGATGATATTCTGGTAAATTAAGCGCAGTAAAGTTGTGCCAATCATCTTCTATTTCTGGTCCATCAGAAACTGCAAAACCAATAGATTTAAAAATCTCAATAATTCTGCCTTTTACTAAATTAATAGGATGACGAGAACCCAATTCCAACGGAAAAGCAGGTTTCGTAAGGTCTTCTTTTTCGATAATAATTTGGCTAGAAGTAGCTTCTTTCAGCTCTTCTAACTTAGTATTTACTGCTTGTTTGAGTGTATTGATTTTTTGACCAAATTCTTTTTTCTGTTCATTAGGAACTTCTTTAAATTTTTCGAAAAAATCATTTAAAATTCCTTTTTTCCCATTGAATTTGATACGAAATTGTTCAATTTCGTCTTTGTTAGTAGAAGTAAAACCTTGCACTTCTTTCAATAACTCATCTATCTTATCTAACATCGGTTTGTTTTATAGAATTGCAAAAATACGGATTTTAATTTTTAACCACAAAAACCAGCACAGAATAATCCCGAACTTAAATCATAAAAAAAGAACTCACAAAACTGCGAGTTCTATTTTTTACTTGGTTCTTGAAAATTACTTGCTTTCTAAAGCTTTTACCAAAATCTGAAGATTAATTTCTTTGTTCAGCAAACCATTTTCTAGAGGAAGCTCAAATTTCAACCCGAAATCTTCTCTGTTAATATCTGTTGGTTCACTTGCAATGCTTACATTTCCGTCAGCTACCGTTACATTTGCTTTAAACTGAACTGGCTTTGTGATGCCTTTAATCGTAAGATTTCCTTCTAAAAGCGTGTTATAATCTCCAGCTGCATTTTCGGTTACTTTGGTAATTTCATAAGAAGCGGTAGGAAATTTTTCTACCTCGAAGAAATCTCCACTTTTTAGATGACCTTCTAATTTGGCTTTCATTTCTTGGTCATCTTTTAAATCTATATTTTCTAGTGTGGTAATATCTGCCACGAATTTTCCTGATTGCAGTTTACCATCTTTTACGGTAACGTCTCCACTTTCAAATTTTATAGAACCGAAATGTGTGGTTTGATCAGACTTTAGCACTTTATAACCTTTCCACTCTATTCTACTGTTCATGGTGTCTACTTTGTAGAGCACACCATCAGTTTCGGTTAAAACTTCATTCGCTTCGCTGGTTACAGGTTTATCTTTTCCACAAGAAATCACCAGAAAAGAGAGGACTAAAATCCCAAAAACGCTATATAAATTCTTTTTCATTTTTAACTGTTTTTTATCATTTTACTTCTGCTAAAGTAAGAAATTTCTCTTCAAATTTTCAAAAATTCTTTTATTATGCTTATTTTTGTATATGCTTTTGAATGTTAGAAACTTATATTTCGGTTACAAACCCGGAACTTTACTTTTCAGAAATATCAATCTTTCTGTAGAAAAAGGTAAAATTATTGCTTTGGCTGGCGAATCTGGCTGTGGAAAATCTACTCTTCTTAATATTATTTACGGTTTGTTTGATTGGCAAAGCGGCGAAATTTATTTGGAAGACGAAAGACTTTTCGGACCGAAAGGAAACATTGTCCCAGGAGAACTCGGCATGAAGTTGGTTTCTCAGAATTATGATTTAATGCCCTATCTTACTGTGGCTGAAAACATAGGGAAATTTATTTCTAACACCAATCTTTCGGAGAAAAAGCAAAAAATTCAGGAGCTTTTACAAGTAGTTGGACTAGAAGATTACGCGCATGTTTTGCCAAAAAATTTAAGTGGCGGTCAGCAACAGCGAGTTGCGATTGCGAGAGCGCTTTCTGTAATGCCAAAACTGCTTTTATTAGACGAACCTTTCAGTAATTTGGATTATTCCAGAAAAATGGAATTGAGAGAACGTTTGTTTAACTATGCTAAAGAACATGAACTTTCTGTGATGATTTCTACTCACGAAATTCAAGAAATCCTTCCTTGGACTGACCAAATCATTGTACTACAAGAAGGAAGATTGATTCAAAATGACAATGCTGAAGAAACTTTCAGAAATCCTTATAATGCTTATGTAGCAAAACTTCTAGGCGAAGTAAATACCATTTCCGAAGAAGAAAAATCTGTACTCAACGTTTCTAAAAATTATTTCTTTCCGCATCAAGTAAAACTCACCGAAAATGGTTTAGATGCTCAAATTGTAGAAAGCAGATTTGCAGGAAACCATTATTGGAACAAGATTTTAGTTCATAATATTCCGCTTGTTATGTATTCAGAAAACAGATTGGAGGGAAATATTAAGATTGAGATTAAGGATTAGGTAAAGGTAAAGGTTGAGTTTAAAATTCATCGTTTAGAACATCCAACTAAAATTTCATTTTATTTCTAGAAAAATTATTAATTTTGTCTTCCCTGAAAAACGTAAGGAAATTTTTGGTTAATTCTCTTTCTGCCTTGATGGACTGAAATTAGATTCGTTTCATACGAACAATCAAAGTCTTAGAAAAGAACCCTGCCAAATCTTTCCTTTTTTTTATGTATAAAAAAACGCAAAGATAAAATCCTTGCGTTTCATTTTTTTATTACAAATGAAAATCAGAGATTCTCATCTTCGCATTTAAAATATTAAGCTTTCTTCACGAATTCAGACTTCAATGCCATTGCTCCGAAACCATCTATTTTACAATCGATATTATGATCAGAACCTGGTCTTAATCTAATGTTTTTCACCTTAGTTCCAGCTTTTAAAGGTTTTGGTGCGCCTTTCACTGGTAAATCTTTAATGACTACCACAGAATCACCATTTTGCAATTCATTTCCGTTGCTATCGAAAATCTTATCTTCTGCACCTACTTCTGCAGGATCAAACTCATGGAAACATTGGCTGCAAACCAAAAGATTGTCTTGTTCGTAGGTAAATTCGCTGCCACATTTTGGGCAAGGCATTAATTCACTCATTTTTTAATTTTTTGCAAAGATACTTTAAAATCTGTAACCTAAAGAAATCCCTGCTCTTAAACCAGCCCAAGGTCCGTCTACTTTTAGATTGGCACCATTTGCATTTACAGTAGCTTTGTATTTCACCACTGGAATATCTAAGTTGTCTAATTCATCCTGAACTTGCTGTTGCTCAACTGAAGTTAATGTTCTATCTGTAATACCATCTAGATCTCCGGTTGATGTTCCATAATGAGCACCTAAAAACCATGCATCTAAAACGAAATTATCTTTTTTGCCTAAAAACCATTGCGCGCCGATTAACAAACCTGCACTGTGAGCTGTAGAATTTCCTTTGAAAGTAACGTCTACGGTATCATACACTACTCCATTGATTTCCACATCTATGGTTTCTGTAAAATTTGAAACTTTGAAGGTAGAATATCTATAATAAGGAGCTAAATAAAAACCATGACCATAACCTTTTTTTCCTAAATAAAATCTGGTTTCTAAAGTAGCATTGCTTCCACCGAGTTCTACTTCTTCTAAATTCACCTCACTATCATTGGGTAAAAGTGAAGAAAATGGCAATTTACCTTCTGGTATCATTCCATAACTTACAGAAAGTGAAAATGTTTTGGTAAAAACTCTTTCATAATTCAATTGAAAATTCTTAAATGCAAAAGCAGTAACATTAGTTTTGATAATGTTCTTTCTTTGCGTGTCATTTTCCTGAGCATTCATACTTAAACTCAGTAAAAATAATGTTCCTAATAGTAGTTTTCTCATTTATTTTGATTTTCGGCAAATATATTAATTTGATTGAAGATGGAAGAATGGATGCTAGAAGTTTTTGCTTTGATATAAAAATATTCTTAATTTTAAAGAAATTTTTAATCATGAAATACTTTATTTTTATTATCACATTATTCACTTTTATTTCTTGTGATCCTGGTTATGCATATTACATAAGTAATAATTCAGAAAAAGATATTTATGTAATCACAAAACCTCCAATAAAAGTATATGATAAAAATATTTATGGTAGAGAACTAGATTCTGCTATTATTAAACCTAAAGAAACATTTAGAATATTTGGGTATATTGGTTATGGTGGCGGTGAAGATAGTTTTCCTTTTCATCAAATAATTATTAATAAAGAGAATGATTCAATCGTTTTAAAAGATAAAAGTGAAATAAATAAAATATTTAATCAAAATAGAAAGAAAAATTTTTTTTCAGCTACCTATACTTTATATGTTAATTAAAACTATTTCTTCAAATAAATTCTTCACTTCGCTTTGCTAGGTTCAGAATGAAAGCGTTCCAAAAAACCTTTATAAAAACTACTATACTCATTTGTTTGAACTTCCAGCAAAAAAATCCGTATTTTTGCAAAAATTTTAGGTTTAAAATCTAGAATTCATAATTTAATATTCGTATGCAACTTATCCACAGAAATCTACTCATCGGTATTCACGATGCACTACAAGAAACTTTTTTCGAAAAAAATAAATACGCAGATAAAGTTATAGAAAGACTTTTGAAAGCTCATAAAAAATGGGGAAGCGAAGACAGAAAGGTAGTTTCTGAAATTTTCTACAACATTATCCGTTGGAAAAAACGCCTAGAATATTACATTGGAGAAGGCGCAAAACCTAATAACATTTACAGACTTATCCTAGCTTATTTGCTTTGGAGCGAAACAGAATATAAAAAATTCGAAGAGTTTCAAGGAATAAAAGTTGCGGATATTATTACCAAATTGAAGAAAGGAACCGTTCCTACTAAAGCTTTTGAACATTCTATTCCAGATTGGTTGGTAGAAACTTTAGAAAAAGAACTCGGCGAAAATTGGGAAAAAGAAATGATTGCGCTTAATGAACAAGCGCCAACTATTTTACGTGCCAATTCTTTGAAAACCTCAACAAAACACTTAATCGAAGAACTAAAACACGAAAATGTAGAAAGTTTTCAAGTTCCGGGCTTCGAAAATGCAGTACAGTTGGAAGAAAAGAAAAATGTGTTCTTAACTTCAGCTTTTAAAGATGGCTTTTTCGAAGTACAAGATGCTGGTTCACAGAAAATTGGAGAATTTCTAGACGTAAAACCCGGAATGCGTGTAGTAGATGCTTGTGCTGGAGCTGGTGGAAAAACTCTTCACCTTGCTGCTTTGATGGAAAACAAAGGTCAAATCATTGCCATGGATATTCACGGTTGGAAATTAGCCGAACTGAAACGTAGAGCAAAAAGAGCGGGAGCTCACAATATAGAAACCAGAGAAATTACAGATAATAAAGTCATCAAAAGATTACACGAAAAGGCAGACAGACTTTTGATAGACGCACCGTGTTCTGGTTTAGGCGTTTTGAAAAGAAACCCAGATTCTAAATGGAAAATAGACCAAGATTTTATTGATAGAATTAGAAAAGAGCAAGAAACCATTCTTCAAGATTATTCTAAAATCATTAAAAAAGGTGGAAAAATGGTTTACGCCACTTGTTCTATCTTGCCAAGTGAAAACAATGAACAGGTTGAGAATTTCTTGAAAAACAACCCTGATTTTAAATTAGTAAAAGAAGAAAAAGTACTACCAAGTACAGGTTTTGACGGATTTTATATGGCGCTGATTGAAAGAGTTTAAATAAATTACAAAATATAGCTTTTAAAGCAACCTTTTTGTAAGGTTGCTTTTTTTGTTTTTCCAACTTAAAAAAATTCGCATCCTTGTTTCAAAACAAGCGTTTAAATTAAAATATTTCTAAAATAAAATTAATTAGTTAAAATTATTAATCAATTTTAATATTTTATTTTTATTTATAAACTTTAAATCTATTTTTGCATACGAAACGTAAACATTTAATCAACTTTAAAATTATTTATATAAGATATGTGCGGAATTGTATGCTTGTTTGATGCGAAACAAAAAACAGACGCTCTGCGTCCTCAGATATTAGAAATGTCTAAAAAAATTAGACACCGCGGTCCAGATTGGAGCGGAATTTACCAATCAGAAAAAACTGTTTTTTCTCACGAAAGATTAGCAATTGTAGACCCAACTTCAGGGAAACAACCTTTATTTACCAAAGACGGGAAAGTAGTTCTTGCCGTAAATGGTGAAATCTACAACCATCAAGAGCTCAGAAAAGAATTCCCTGATTACGAATTTCTTACTCAGTCTGACTGTGAAGTTATCTTGGCACTTTATAGAAAATACGGCAAAGATTTTATTGAAAAACTCAACGGGATTTTTGCATTTTCGCTTTATGATATCGAAAACGACATTTATTTAATTGCAAGAGATCACATGGGAATTTGCCCGCTTTATCAAGGTTGGGACAAACACGGAAATTATTATGTAGCTTCTGAACTGAAAGCTTTAGAAGGCGTTTGCAATAAAATAGAAACTTTTTTACCTGGGCATTTTGTTTATAGCAAAGACGGACAAGAATTGCAACAATGGTACAAAAGAGATTGGGAAGATTTTGAAAATGTAAAAGACAAAGAAACTAGCATTGCGGCCATAAGAAAAGGCTTAGAAGATGCGGTACACAGACAAATGATGAGTGACGTTCCTTATGGAGTTTTACTTTCTGGTGGACTTGATTCTTCTATTATTTCTGCAATTGCTGCAAAATATGCCAAAAAAAGAATCGAAAGTGGAGACGAACAAGAAGCTTGGTATCCTAGATTGCACAGTTTTGCGGTAGGTTTAGAAGGTTCACCGGATTTAGCGGCTGCACAAAAAGCGGCAGAACACATCGGTTCTGTTCACCACGAAATCCACTTTACCGTTCAAGAAGGTTTAGACGCAGTAAAAGATGTAATTTATCACCTCGAAACGTATGATGTAACCACAGTTCGTGCTTCTACACCGATGTATTTAATGGCGAGAGTGATTAAATCAATGGGAATTAAAATGGTACTTTCTGGTGAAGGAAGCGATGAACTTTTTGGTGGATATTTATATTTTCACAAAGCTCCCAATGCTAAAGAATTCCATGATGAAACGGTAAGAAAACTAGGAAAATTACACTTGTACGATTGTTTGAGAGCCAACAAAGCATTAATGAGTTGGGGAATTGAAGGAAGAGTTCCTTTCTTAGACAAAGAATTTATGGATATTGCTATGACCGTAAATCCAGCGGATAAAATGGTTACTGCTCACGAACCCAAAATTGAAAAATGGTTATTGAGAAAAGCTTTTGAAGATTTGTTACCAGAATCAATTGCTTGGAGACAAAAAGAACAGTTTTCAGACGGAGTTGGTTATAGCTGGATTGACACTTTAAAGGAAGTGGCCGAAAAAGAAGTGACTGATGAAATGATGGCAAATGCAAAATTCCGTTTTCCTCAAAACACCCCTCAAAATAAAGAAGAATACAGATACAGAACTATTTTTGAAGAGCATTTCCCAAGTGAAACCGCTGCTTTAACAGTCCCATCTGTTCCATCAGTAGCTTGTTCTACGCCAATTGCTTTGGAATGGGACGAAGCTTTCAAAAAAATGAATGATCCGAGCGGAAGAGCTGTGATTTCCGTTCATGAAGATTCTTATTAGAAATTGTTATTCAAAATTTGATATGAAGAGAAGTCTGTTCTAAAATTAGGGCAGGCTTTTTTGTAATTTGTAAGACTAAAAACCACAATTTGATTAAGCATTAAAAAAATCATATTTTTGCATAGAATTTGTATCAAAATAGAAATTTAAAAATTCCAAAAAATGTCAAAAGTAAAAGTAGGCACAGTACAAATGACCTGTGTAAAAGATAAAAACGAAAATCTGCAAAAAGCCATCGAAAAAGTAAGAGAAGCTGCTGCAAAAGGTGCTCAAATTGTTTGTTTGCAAGAACTTTTTACATCGCTTTATTTTTGTGATGTAGAAGATTATGACAATTTTGATTTAGCAGAAGCCATTCCTGGACCTTCTACCAATGCTTTGAGTGAAGTTGCCAAAGAATTAGGCGTGGTAATCATCGCTTCACTTTTCGAGAAAAGAGCGCAAGGTTTGTACCACAACACTACCGCAATTTTAGATGCAGACGGAACTTATCTTGGAAAATACCGCAAAATGCACATTCCAGATGATCCAGCTTTTTACGAAAAATTCTATTTCACGCCTGGAGATTTAGGTTATAAAGTTTTTCAAACCAAATTTGCGAAAATTGGTGTTTTAATTTGTTGGGATCAATGGTATCCAGAAGCTTCCAGAATCACCGCATTGATGGGAGCTGATATTATGTTCTACCCTACTGCAATTGGTTGGGCAACAGACCAAGACGAAGAAACCAACCAAGACCAATACAACGCTTGGCAAACCATACAAAGAAGTCATGCTGTTGCAAATGGAGTTCCTGTAGTTTCTGTAAACCGAGTAGGTTTTGAGCAAGATGGCGCTATGAAATTCTGGGGCGGAAGTTTCGTTGCTAATGCTCAAGGTAAATTATTGTATCTCGCATCTCACGACCAAGAAGAAGTAGTAGTTACTGAATTAGATTTATCTCAAACTGATTATTTCCGTAAACACTGGCCTTTCCTGAGAGACAGAAGAATTGAAACTTACAGCCCTATCACCAAAAGATTTATTGACGAAGATTAATGATTGATCTAACAAAAACTCCAAAATCACAAGGCTACGTTTTCCCAGCAGAATGGGAAGAACACGATGCTACTTGGCTTTCTTGGCCTCATAAGGAAGAATCTTGGCCAGGTAAATTAGAAGAAATTTATCCTTATTACTGTCAATTTATTAAAATTCTTTCCGAAGACGAATTCGTGAGAATTAATGTAAAAGACGAGGAAATGAGAAAATTTGCTATGGATTGTATCATGCAAGCTGGTGCAAATCTCGAAAATATTGAATTCTATTTCCACGAAACCAACGATGCATGGTGCAGAGATCACGGTCCCGCTTTTTTGATTAATAAAAATGGTGAAGAACCAGAAAAAGCAATCGTAGATTGGGGTTATAATGCTTGGGGAAACAAATATCCTCCGTTTGATTTGGATGATGTAATTCCTACAAAAATTGGTAAAGAATTTGACATTCCTGTTTTTCATCCAGGAATCGTAATGGAAGGTGGAAGCGTAGAATTTAACGGAAAAGGCACTATTTTGACATCAAAATCTTGTCTTTTGAATAAAAATAGAAATCCTCATCTTTCAAAAGAAGAAATTGAAGAATATCTGAAAAATTATTACGGACAAGAGCAAGTTCTTTGGGTAAGTGACGGAATTATTGGTGATGACACTGATGGACATATTGATGACACCGTTCGTTTTGTGAATGAAAATACCGTTCTTACCGTTGTAGAAGACAATCCAGAAGACGAAAACTACGAAATCTTGCAAACCAACCTCAGAGAATTGCAAGAAATGAAACTTTTAGATGGCTCTCCTTTAAATATTATTGAATTGCCAATGCCAGATCCTGTAATTTGGGAAGACCAAAGATTGCCAGCTTCTTATGCTAATTTTTACATCTCGAACAAGCACGTTATTGTACCAACTTATAGATGTGAGAAAGACGAAAAAGCATTAGAAATCATCCAAAAATGTTTCCCAGAAAGAAAAGTAGTAGGTATAGATTCCACAGAAATTATTTGGGGATTAGGCAGTTTTCATTGTTTAAGCCAACAAGAACCATTAGTATAAACTATCAAAACCTGCAAATTTGCAGGTTTTATTTTTTGTAAATTTGATGAAATGAAAACATCACAGATTGAAAATATAGAAACCACCAAAAAAATTCTTCCATTAATATTGGCTACTGCTATTTTTATGCAAATGCTAGACTCTACTATTCTCAACACCTCTCTACCATCTATTGCAAAAGATTTAAACGAGTCACCGCTCAATATGCAAAATGCCATTATCAGTTATGTTTTGACATTGGCTTTATTTATGCCTGTAAGTGGTTTTTTGGCAGATAAATTCGGGACGAAAAAAGTATTTATTATTTCTTTAATCCTATTCAGTTTAGGTTCTCTTTTGTGTTCACTTTCCCCAAACTTAACTTTTTTGGTGATTGCGAGGGTAATACAAGGAATTGGAGGAAGTTTAATGACACCAGTTGGTAAATTAGCACTTATCAAAACTTTTGACAAAAGTGAATTACTTAAAGCGATGAATTTTGCTATTATTCCCGCTTTAATTGGCCCAGTTCTCGGTCCATTAATTGGAGGTTATATGGTAGATTATCTTTCTTGGCATTGGATATTTTTAATAAATCTACCAATTGGAATTTTAGGAATTGTGCTGAGTGTAAAATATATGCCAAATTATTTTTCTAAAATCATAGATTTTGATTTTAAAGGTTTTCTATTTTTTGCAGCCGCATCTTTGTTGCTTTCCATCTCACTAGAATGGATGGGAAACGCTAAAAATATAACTCCTGTTCTGTTGGTATTTTTAATGGGTTTTATTTTTATTTATCTCTATTACAGACACGCCAAAAAAGAAGAAAATCCCATTTTTCCTTTAGAATTATTCATGGTAAGAACCTTCAGAGTAGGATTTTTAGGAAATCTAGCGACGAGATTAGGCATAAGCTCAATTCCGTTATTAATTCCTTTGATGATTCAAATTGCTTACGGACAATCTGCAGTAGTTTCTGGCTGGATTGTAGCACCTATGGCGATTACAGCCATGTTTGGAAAATCTGCCGTTATTAAAATCCTGAATCGTTTTGGTTACCGAAAAACATTGATGTTCAACACTTTTCTTATTGGCACACTCATTTGTTTAATGGCAATCCCTGGAATTAATACGTCTATTTATTGGTTTATTCCTTTAATTTTGGTTTTAGGATTTTTTAATTCTATTCAATTTACCTCTATGAATACTATTTCTATTTCGGATTTACGAGATAGTCACACGAGTAGTGGAAACTCTTTAATTTCTGTAAATCAACAAATTGCCATAGGATTTGGAATTGCATTTGGTTTAATCATTTTAAAACTTTTTGAAGGTGATACGCAACTTATCAAAGGAAATATTCACAATGCATTTCGATACACTTTTTTGGTGATGGGAATTCTCACCATTTTGTCTGGTTTTGTTTTTAGAAGACTTCATTTCAGAGATGGCGATAATATGAAATCTTAAAATCTTTCCTTGAAATAACTTTCTGAAAACGCTAAAAAAACTATATTTGCTCAACTTAAAATCAAATCAATGAATCCAGTTTTTGTAGGAGTAATTTTATCCGTTTATTTTCTGGCGCTACTTGGCGTTTCTTACTACACTTCTAGAAATGCAAATAACCAAACATTTTTTATAGGAAATAAAAATTCTAACTGGCTTTTAGTAGCTTTTGGAATGATTGGCACTTCCCTTTCTGGAGTAACATTTGTGTCGGTTCCTGGAACGGTAGGAACAGGTGGTTTTACTTATTTTCAAGTAGTCTTAGGTTATTTTTTAGGATATTTTGTAGTGGCATTTGTCTTACTTCCTTTGTATTACAAACTGAAACTTACTTCTATTTACACTTACCTCAACGAAAGATTTGGGTTTAATTCTTACCAAACTGGCGCTATCTTTTTCATTATTTCTAGAACTTTAGGCGCCACTGCTCGTTTATATTTGGTTATCAACATTTTAGACTTGCTTATTTTCCATAATGATATTACTAAAGCTACCGATATTTCTTGGAGTTTTGTTGCCATTTCTGTCGCTATTTTATTAATGATTTTAGCTTATACTTTTAAAGGTGGCGTGAAAACTATCGTTTGGACAGACACTTTGCAGACCGTTTTCATGTTAGGAGCGTTGCTTATTACTGTAGGTTATATTCTTACCAAAATGAATTTAGGAATTGGCGAAACTTGGTCTCAATTTCAAGGTTTGGGTTATGATAATATGTTTGTTTTAGATATTAATTCTAAAGATTTTTTCTTAAAATCAATTCTCGGAGGAATGTTCATTACCATTTCTATGACAGGTCTTGACCAAGAAATGATGCAAAAAAATATTTCCATCGAAAAATTAGGAAATTCACAGAAAAACATGTTCACTTTTTCGGTGGTTATGGTGATTGTAAATTTCATTTTCCTTTTTATGGGCGGACTTCTTTATATGTACGCTGCTCAAATTGGTGTAGATGCAAAAGGAGACGATTTATATCCTATTTTAGCGTTTCAAAAAATGTCACCCATTATTGGCGTGGTTTTCATTATTGGACTTATTTCTGCGCTTTTTCCTTCTGCAGATGGTGCAATTACAGCACTTACTTCTTCTTTTTGTATTGATATTTTAGGCATCAACAGAAATCAAAAATCAGAACTTGAAAATTCTAAAACCAGAAAAATAGTTCACCTAACGTTTACTTTAATTTTCTTGATTTTAGTTATTATTTTTAAAGTTATCAATGACAAATCCATCATTGGCTTAATTCTAAAAATCGCAGGATATACTTATGGTCCACTTCTTGGCTTATTCGCATTTGGAATTCTGACCAAACATCAGATTAAAGATAAATTGACACTTTGGGTTTGTTTAGCGGCGCCCATTATCACTTATGCACTAAGCACTTATCTAGAAAAAGCAGAATACGCCTACCAAATAGGAATAGAAGTCTTAATTATTAACGGCATCATCACCTTTTTAGGACTTTGGCTCATCAGAAAGAAATAAATTTTAAAAAATTCGGTAAATCATTGCCGAATTTTTTTATTTCAAAAAGTAAGAAATCTTTTCATTTTTAATTCTTTCATGCCCCTTAAATTTAGTAAATTTGCAAAACTTATTTTATAAATCATGAGTAAATCTATTGAAGAGTTAAAAGCTCAGGCAACACAAATCAGAAGAGACATTTTAAGAATGGTTCATGCCGTAAATTCAGGACACCCAGGTGGAAGTCTTGGCTGTGTAGAATACTTTACAGCGCTTTATGGCAAAGTAATGAACTACAAACTCCCTTTCTCTATGGAAGGAAAAGGAGAAGATCATTTCTACCTTTCTAACGGTCACATTTCTCCCGTTTTCTATTCTACATTAGCAAGAAACGGTTTTTTCCCAATTTCTGAACTTTCTACTTTTAGAAAATTAAATTCTAGATTGCAAGGTCACCCAACTACACACGAACATTTAGAAGGCATCAGAATGAGTTCTGGCTCTCTTGGCCAAGGTTTATCTGTAGGAATAGGAGTAGCTTTAGCTAAAAAATTAGATGGAGATTCATCTTTAGTGTACACACTTCATGGAGATGGAGAATTACAAGAAGGACAAATCTGGGAAGCATTAATGTTTGCTGCTGCTAAAAAAGTAGACAACTTAATTTCTACAATAGATTATAACGGAAGACAAATCGATGGTGATACAGATGATGTATTATCTCTAGGAGATTTAAATGCTAAATTAAGAGCTTTCGGTTGGGAAGTTTTAGAAGAGAAAAACGGCAACGATTTAGAAGCGGTAATAGCAGTTTTAGAACATGCAAAATCTAAAACAGGAAACGGAAAACCAGTGGCCATCATTCTTCATACAGAAATGGGACAAGGTGTAGATTTTATGATGGGTTCTCACTCTTGGCACGGAAAAGCTCCGAATGATGCTCAGTTAGAAAGCGCTCTTTCTCAACTTTATGTAGAAACCGAAGCAGATTATTAATTCTTCTAAATTTAATACACATGAAATTTACATACACAGAAAAAAAAGATACAAGAAGCGGTTTTGGAGCAGGTTTAGCTGAGTTAGCAGACAAAAATCCAAATGTAGTAGCACTTTGTGCTGACTTAATCGGTTCTCTAAAAATGGAGAAATTCATAGAAAAAGCTCCAGAAAGATTTGTACAAACAGGTATTGCAGAAGCAAATATGATGGGTATTGCTGCGGGTTTAGCAACTGCTGGTAAAATTCCTTTCGCAGGAACATTTGCTAACTTTGCTACTTCTAGAGTTTTAGACCAAGTTCGTCAATCTATCGCTTACTCTAATAAAAATGTGAAAATTGCTGCTTCTCACGCTGGTTTAACTTTAGGAGAAGACGGTGCAACTCACCAAGTTTTAGAAGACATTGGTCAAATGAAAATGTTACCAGGAATGGTTGTAATTAATCCTTGTGATTATAACCAAACCAAACAAGCTACTCTAGCTGCGGCTGAATATGAAGGTCCAGTTTATTTAAGATTTGGTAGACCTGTAGTTCCTGTTTTCATTCCAGAAGATATGCCTTTCGAAATTGGTAAAGGAATTTTACTTCAAGAAGGAAAAGATGTTACGATTGTAGCAACTGGACATTTAGTTTGGGAATCTCTTCTAGCTGCTGAAGAATTAGAAAAAGAAGGAATTTCTTGTGAAGTGATTAATATTCACACCATTAAACCTTTAGACGAAGAAATTATTCTAAAATCTGTAGAAAAAACGGGTAAAATTGTTACTGCAGAAGAGCACAATTACTTAGGTGGTTTAGGTGAATCTGTAGCAGGAATGTTATCTAGAAAAAGACCTACTCCACAAGAATTTGTTGCTGTAAATGATACTTTCGGAGAAAGTGGAACTCCAGCAGAATTAATGCATAAATACGAAATAGATGCAGAAGCTGTAGTAAAAGCGGTAAAAAGAGTTTTAGCAAGATAATTTAACTTATCATACCATATAAAACAACCCTAGAAGTTTTTCTAGGGTTATTTTTTGAAAAAACAATTAAAGTGAATTTAATTTTGCAATTCTTTTTGCAATTCAATTGCTTTTGGAAACAGAATATTATTCTCTAAATGGATATGAGTATGTAAATTTTCTTCGAATTCCTGAAGCATTTTATAAGTAACTTGATGCGTGTTACAAGCATCTGAAGGTGGTGTATATTGATTTAAAAGTTGGGCTATTTTTTCGAAACGATCTCCTTCATTTTCGTGTTCGTGTTTCATCATCTCAATTGGATTTTCTACTGCGCCAAAATGTGGTTTTGGTAATTCTACTCCTCTTCTTTTTGCTTCTACCATGTTTCTAATGAATGGGAATAATACCAATTCTTCTTTTTTCATGTGAGCCCCTAAATCTTCGGCAGATTGTTTAAACAATTCGTGAACTTCAATTAACTCTGGATATCTATCGCCTTTTACTCTTCTTAATTTATCTAAAAACTGAAGCAGATAAATGGTTTTTTCTTCTACATAACGGTGGTGCGTTTTCTCGATATAATCTGACAATAAATCTAAATCCCAAGCTTTAAAATCGATGTTCTGAGTTGCATTTTGCGTTACTCTTTCTAAATCTGCATAAATATCTTCTGGATTTTTCTTTTTCACTGCACAAACTTCTTCTATACTTCTATTTCCTTTGCAACAAAAATCGATTCCGTATTTTTTAAATACAGCTGCTGTTCTAAAATCTTCGGCTACAATTCCGCCTATTGTTTTGTCTTTTATTTCCATATTTTTTTCTTTTTTGACAAGACAAAAATACAAAAATATTTTAATAGGACAAATTTATCCGAATTAAATTTAAAAAATAAAAAAAAGAACTATCTCTAGTTCTTTAAGAAGGCAATGCCTTGTTCTGTTTTAAGCGCCATATCATAGACTGATATTTCACTGAGAGAATCTCTTAATTCTTCCCTTATTCCTTTGAATTTATCGTGAAAAGGACAAGGTTTCTCTGAAGTACATTTTTCTAAACCAAATGCACATCTCGTTAAAATATCTGGACCATCTGTTGCGAGTACAATTTCTATGAGTTTAATCTTATCAATCTTGTCTAATTCTACCGAAAAACCACCTTGTTTTCCTTTATTAGACGTCAATATACCCTTCTTAGAAAGAGGTTGTAGAATTTTTGCAACAAAAGCTTCTGGAGCATTTGTAGCTTCAGCGATTTGTTTTACATTGGTTTTTTTACCAGCAAGAGCTTCTTGTGCTATATAAATAACTGATTTTATAGCGTATTCACAAGCTTTAGAAAACATTTTTAATCATTTTAATCATCATTACGACATCAAAGTTAAGCAATTTATTCGGATTTTTTTATCTTATTTGAAAAAATTCCATTTTGGTATGATTGCCAATAAACCTAATGCCACATAAGAAAACAGTGTAAACAAATCTGAATACAGCATGGTAGAAAGATAAAACTCATGCAAGTAAAAATGAAACAGAATTGCTACCGGGAATAAGATTACGCCTATTTTTCTATAAAAATAAATTCCCACAATTGATAAAAGTCCGATAATATCTATCGTGAAAATCAAATAAAAGTACCAAACAGGAATATTAATGTCTGTTTTCTGAGAATACTCGGTAAGATCTACTCCTATTCCTAAAAAAGATAATGCTACCATAAAGAAAATGGCAACATAAAAAAAAGTGGTTTTTTCAGGATTTTTGTCAAAATAATTATCTTCCATTCTTTCTAAATTTATAAAAAAAGCTTTTGAAAATTCAAAAGCTTTATACTTTGCGAAAATAATAAATTATTAAACAGAAATAGCATTAATTAATCTATTTTTATCACTGAGGAACTCTTCCATAGAAATCATAGATTCAGTTCTCATAACATCTTGAATGTCATCTATTTGATAAATGATTCTTTTAGCGTCTTCAGTATTTTTAGCTCTTACCTTGCAGAAGATGTTATACTTACCAGAAATTACGCTTGCTTCTACCACATTTGGAATAGACGCTAATTCTGTAAGAACTTCTTGAGTTTTGTTAGATTTGGTTAATAAAATCCCAATAAACGCAGTAAAATGATAATCTAATTTACCATAATCTATATTTAAAGAAGAACCGAGGATAATTCCTGCATCTTCCATTTTCTTTACTCTTACGTGAATAGTACCTGCAGACACATCCATTTGTTTAGCGATTTCTGTGAAAGGCATTCTTGTATTTTCTACTAAAAAATCTAAGATTTTTTTGTCTATTTCATCTAATTGATAATTCATACCAGTATTTTTAGATTATTAAATTTATAAAAATTGCTATCTTTTTTTGCAAATTTATGAAATTTAATTGAAATGATAAAATATTATTTTGACAAAAAAACATTGATTTTTATCAGAAAATTTCTAAAAATCTATTACTTAGCAGAATCAATTTTAATAGTTTCGGGTTTATTTTTATTAGAATTCTTTAAAGAATCTTTCACTTTATTTTTCTTTTTGAAAAGATTATTAAAGCTTTTACTATACACTACACCTGCTCCATAAGTTTGGTTGGCGGTAGAGTTTAGCGTAGTTCCTAAACCTAAATTAGAAGGCTTAGAATAAGCTCTAAGGATTAATGAACCATCATTTTTCTTAGACACATCATATTCTATAATTCCTTCACCAGAAAGATAATTTCCGTATGTATTTTCGGTTTTTGCAACAGGAATTCCAAAACCAGTTTTCAGTGTAACTCTTGGCGAAAGAATAAAATTACCGCCAATATTGGCTCTATCTGCTGTATTAGAAGCTTGGTCACCTTTAATGTAATTTAAGTCAATTTGGAACTGCTCACTAATCGTATTGATTACATTGCCCAATTGTTTTAAAACCAAATTATACCCCAAATCGGAACCTACATTCCCAATATTGATATTTCCAAATCCACCTGTACTAGAAGTATTAAAATTATTGAGAAGCAATACAGAACCAAATTGTAGTGTTTTTTCGTCGTTATTGCTCATTCTTACCGTCAAAGCTTCTTTTACTTGTGAAGAAACATCTGGCGCTTGAACATCAAACTCTATTTTAGGATTTCTAAGATTTTGGGTGATTTTTGTTTGAAGCATTACATTAATCGGCGGCAAATTTCCAACGCCTAAATATTCTGTAGCATTAGAAACTGTTCTGTAATAATTTGCAGTAATATTCAATGCTGGATTAAATGGATCTCCATCCCAAGAAATGCTACTGAATTTATCAATTTGGAAGGTTTTCTCAAGAATTGCTTTAGAAATATACGTTCCGTTTTCCACAGAATATGTTCCATCAAGAGAAATTCTTCCATTAGGTTTCATGACAAATTTTAATTTATCTGAATCTCCTCTCACCACAATATCTCCGATATCATCTCCCACCAAAACGCTTACAGTAGAACCTTTATCAACACTCAAAAGAAGGTTAATATCCATATTTACCCCTTTTTTCGTTCCTTCGTCAATACTTACCACACCTGTTTTATCTTCTTTTAAGAATCTGAGCATTTTAAACTCATCTACAGAAGAGGTAGTATTACTATTAAGAGTAAAAATACTGTTATTCAAAATTTGGAAAGGCTCTGAATCTGTTGGCGTATCTTTACCTGCAGTAATACTGAGTTTTCCATTATCAAAACCTACATACAAGTCGCCTTTTCCATAAATTTTACCCCAGAATAAATCAAAATCGCTTTGTTTGGTATCCAAAAGCATCAAATTATCCGAAGTAATTAAGACGTTGGCTCCAATATTAGAAAGATTACTCAAATTAATCTGCGCCAATGAAAGCGTTCCCGAAGAATTATTTCTTCCGTCTCTAATTTTCACAGGTTCAGTAACTAAGATGTTTCCGTTTTGCAATAAGACTGTAGCATCTGCAAAAGTATAATCTACTCCGTTAAAATTAACTTTCAGACCAAAATCCTTTAAAGCAATGTCTCCACCGTAATTTATATCATTCATAGGACCGTTAATCGAAACAACTCCAGTTGCTTTTCCACGGAAATTAGAGAAAATATTGGTCACAAATGCCTGCACAAACCCAAGATTAAATTCTTGCAAATCTGCAGTCAAATTTAATGTAGGAGAAGTGGTATTATTATCTATAGTTCCCGTAACTTCTAATTGATTTTTTCCTAAAAATTCAGAAGAAAGGATTTTTGCATTAATGTCAAAAATATTAGGTTGAGCACTATTTTTCGCTGAAATCACCATATCTCCCAATTGTTTTCCGCTTAAGAAAATATCTTTTACTTCTAAATCAACCAAAGGTTCGAAGCTGGTTTTGCTCATTTTCAACTGTATGTTTCCATTGGCAATTCCTTTTAGGTCAAGATTTCCTTTTTGGCTCGGTAATAAATCTATAATTTTAGAAATTTCTACATTTTTTACATCAATATCTGCTGTGAAATCTTTAGCATCTTTATAAGTTGCTTCCTTTACAAATAATTCGCTTTCCTCAGAATATAATCGAAGATTTTTAATAAGAAAATCTCTCGTTTTTTTACGATAAGTAATGCTATGATTAAGTTCTGGAGAGGTGTCTACATTCCAAGTAAAATTGTTCAGTTTCAGTTCCGTTGGCTCAAATCTTATCACGTAATCACCATTTGCATCTACACTTTGATTGAGATTAATGGCATAAGATTTCATGGCATCATTTTGCTCATCTTCTAGCGTTCCAAGTTTAAAATTAGCAATCAAATGCAATCTTTCATCATTTTCATTTTCCCCAAAAAGTGTTACATCTTTTAATACATTTTTGCTGTATTCTACCCTACCAATATTGGCGAAAATTTGTTCAGAAGGATTTGCTGTATTGATTCTAATGGTGATATTATTAATCATCGCAGAATCTTTGGTCACCTTATTTTCGTCTAGTTTATATTCTGGATTTGCTTGCGCCAAAAGTCTGTCTGCTTGAGAAATCTCTTGCTTTTTAGTCATAATATATTTCAGAGAATTCGAATTAAGATTCAGAACCAAATCATTGGTGTTTCCGTTATACGAACCTTCAATTTTCGCACCTTCAGGAATTTTTAAATTCGGTTCAAAATAATTCACCAGTTTTTGACTCACATCAAAATTATAGGTAAACTGTTGACCTTTGTACAATCTTCTTTGTGGATTTCCGACCAAAATTTTATCAAAACCATTTTGGAACATTTTTCCTAAATCTCCCAAATTATATTTTCCAGAAATGTTTCCTTTTACCACATTCGGAATATCTGCATCTACAATTCTGTTTCCGTTTTCGAAGTAGGCTTTTACGCTACCATTCGGAACGTCTATTTTTTGGTCACCCGCATAGAAAATCACATTGTTGAGTTGCGCATCAAGATTCATATCATTCAAATCTTTGAATGCTAATTTCCCATCAATATTTCCACTGAAAACGGATTTTCCGTTACCTTGAACTCCAAAATAACTCAAATTAAGATAATCGATATTTCCTTTGATATCCGCCAAAAGTCTTGGCGTAGAAAAATCTATTTTTCCAGTTATTTTTCCTTTTGCTTCTTCATCATTAATCGTGATAATTCCGTTATATTGTTTTTTATTAAGCGTTCCGTCTAGATAGAGATTATTAATGGTTTTTCCTGTGATATCAATTTTAGAAATATTAGATTTGGTTCTTAAAGTCAAGGTATTGACATCAAAACCTCTTCCATCTACATTAAATCTCCCCGAAATTAAACCTACCGTATTGTTTTTAGTAATCGCAGAAGTATTGAAATCTTTCACATCTAAAACACCAACATATCGAGGATTTTGCTGGTCAATATCAGACAAAACAATATCTGCATTGGCTCTACCAATAGTTGTAATAGCATTTCCTTTGGCAATCACTCTTTTTGGCGTAACATCTACCGCTCCTTTGTACTGAATTCTTCCAAAAGGATCTGCGAAATTCTTCATTTTATTGGCTACGAAACTCGGAACCATCGCTCGAAGCGCAGGATAAGTAAAATTGGTGGATATATCGTTTGTTACAATATTGAAATTCCCTTTCAATAAATCTTTAAACTTAGTATTGGGTGTGTAAATATTTACATTTTCGCCTGTTAAAAGGAAATCATTGAGTCTGAAATTATTCAGCGGTCCGTTCATCTCTCCCGAAAGATTGATGGCAGAATAATTGTCCCATTTTGTAGCAAAATAGGAAATATCATAACCTGAAACTGCACTTCCGCGCTTCATTTTCATTTCCCAATTCACTTTATTATTGAAATCTTGCCACTTGGTTTCTTTATCTAAATGAAAAGTAAGGTCACCTTGTAAAAGCGAATGATCAGTATAAAGTGTTAAATCTTTTAAACTCAAAAATTCCTTAGACATCGAGAAATCTGTAGAAAAAGTATCTAAAGTGTGTACTTTCCCCCATCTTTTGGTCTTAAAACTAAGATTATTAATTCTAGCAGAAATATCTGGTCCAGAAATATTAAGATGTGGTGCAATAAGATTTACATTTTCTGCTTGCAACCATTTTCCTTCGTCACCTTCATGATTTTGATTAATGATAGAAATTTTAGAATTTAAAATAACTACTCTAGAATTGAGTTTGAAAGGTGGTTTTTTAGGATCACTTGGTTTTCCACTATCAAATTTGGTAATAAACCTGTTGAAATTATCAATAGAATCACCTTTATAAGTCACCACTTTTACATCTGCTTCAGAAAGCGTCAATGTAGAAAAATCAAGTTGTCTAGATTTACCAATTTTCAAGATTGATAACCAGTCAGAATCTGCTCTAAATTGCTTGGCATAGATAAAATCATTCTTTCTGTCGTCCTTTATTCTAAGACCATGAATAATAACATCTCCCAGAATGTTTACTTCTACTTTTTCTTTGGATATTTTTACTCCAAAGTCTTCTTCCAAAAATCCTAAAGCATAATTTGCAGCACGATCCTTAGTTGCAGGAAGATTGATAATGATTAAAAAAGTAAGAAATAAAAAAGACGCAATTGCGGCAAACCAAAGGAATAATTTGGCCCACCAAGAAAACTTTTGTACATCTTCTACAGCCTGAGCTACAGTTTCTTTGGCGGCTTCTACAGGATGTTCTATGGTGTGTTTTACGCCTTCTGCAACATCAGTTATTTTTTCACCAACTTTTTCTGAAATTGGTTTGTTGTTTTCGGAGTTATTATTTTCTAAATTTGCCATTAATTATGAATGAACCAATTATTTTAGGAATAGAATCTTCTTGTGATGATACTTCTGCTGCCATTATTAACGGAAATAAAATCCTTTCTAATATAGCAGCGAATCAAACGGTACACCAAGAATATGGTGGCGTAGTTCCAGAATTGGCTTCTAGAGCCCACCAACAAAATATTATTCCCGTAGTGGAAAAATCCTTCACTAAAGCAAATATACAACAAAAAGATATTTCTGCCATAGGATTTACTCGCGGACCTGGACTTTTAGGTTCTCTACTTGTAGGAACTTCTTTTGCCAAATCTTTAGCGATGAGTTTAGATGTTCCATTGATTGAAGTTAACCATCTTCAGGCGCATATTCTTTGCCACTTTATCGAAGATGCAAATCCGATGCCACCAAAATTTCCATTTTTGTGTCTTACCGTTTCTGGAGGACACACTATGATTGTTTTGGTGAAAGATTATTTTGATATGGAAATCATTGGGAAAACCATAGACGATGCAGCTGGTGAAGCTTTTGACAAAATCGGAAAAATAATGGGATTAGATTATCCTGCAGGTCCAATTATCGATAAACTCGCTAAATTAGGAAATCCAGATGCTTTCACTTTTGGAAAACCTAAACTCGAAAACTACGATTATTCATTCAGCGGAATTAAAACTTCGGTTTTATATTTCCTTCAAAAACAATTGAAAGAAAACCCAAATTTCATTCAAGAAAATGTAGAAAATCTTTGTGCTTCTGTTCAGAAAACCATCATTGATGTATTGATGAAAAAATTAGAAAAAGCTGCCAAAGATTATGACGTAAATGAAGTAGCGATTGCTGGTGGTGTTTCTGCTAATTCTGGCTTGAGAGAAGCCATGCAAAAAAATGTAGAAAAATTAGGCTGGAACGTTTACATCCCGAAATTTGAATACACAACAGACAATGCAGCAATGATTGCCATGGTTGCAAAACTGAAATTCGAACGTGGAGAATTCACAGATTTAAGAACCAGCGCAACTGCAAGATATGACATGTAATGATGGAAAAACTATCAATAAAAGGAGAATCAGGTAACTTTATAGAAATTATTTATTTAGAAGTTTATGGATTCCCAGATAACACCTCTCATTTCGGAGGTTATGATGTCTTGGCAAAGATAAATTTAAAGAGTGAAGACTTTACAATAAATTCTGATTTTTATACTTCAACAGGAGAAATTTACAATTTTTTTGAGAATTTAGAAAAATGTAACAAAAATCTTTCTGGCTCTGTAAAATTCATTTCTTGTGAAGACAATCTAGAATTTTTTGTTTCTTATAACAACTTAGGACACGTTAATATTAATGGTAGTTTTCATAATCACTCTATCTTAAATAATAAGCTTACATTTGAGTTAATATCAGATCAATCATATATTTCTGAAACCCTCAAAAATTTTCAACCAATTATTGATAAATATGGAAATAATTCAGGAATAAAAAATGATTTTATTTTTTGAAATATAACTATAATTTTTTTAAACAAACTTATAACACTTAACTAAACACTTATGGCTTCAGGCTTTTTTGCAATTTTAGATGATATCGCTGCATTGATGGACGATGTAGCAGTTGCTAGTAAACTGGCAACTAAAAAAACCGCAGGGATTTTAGGAGACGACTTGGCTGTAAACGCCGAAAAAGCGACAGGCTTCCTTTCCTCTAGAGAATTACCTGTACTTTGGGCAATTACCAAAGGTTCATTTCTTAACAAATTGATTATTTTACCCATTATTTTTGGGTTAAACTGGTTATTTCCTGCAGCCATCAAAATCATTTTGGTGATTGGTGGTTTATATTTGGCCTATGAAGGTGCCGAAAAAATTATAGAATTTTTCTTTCATAAAAATGACCACAAAACAGAACACGAAGAAGCTTTAGATGTGATGGATGATCCTATCGCTGCAGAAAAAGCAAAAGTAAAATCTGCTATCACTACTGATTTTATTTTGTCTTTAGAAATTGTAATTATTGCATTAGGTTCTGTATTAGACCAACCGCTTCTTAACCAAATTCTAACCGTTACAGTCGTTTCAATCATCGCTACAGTTGGGGTTTATGGAATTGTAGCTTTAATTGTAAGAATGGACGATGCTGGATATAAACTGCAAAAAAAATCTAAAAAAGAAGGCGGAATTTTATTTAATATTGGTCAATTGCTTATCAATATGTTGCCTTGGGTAATTAAAATTTTAGGAGTAGTTGGAACGATTGCTTTAATTCTAGTAGCTGGAGGGATTTTCCTACACAATGTAGAATATTTACATCATTTGGTTGAAAATTTACCTACACCTGCTATTGTCAATGAATTTGCCGCTGGAATTATTGGCGGTTTATTGATGGTAATTTTGATTACAGTGGGCAAAAAAATCATTTCACTGTTCAAAAAGTAATGAACACTGATAACGCAGATTTTAAGGATTTTTGCTGAACATAAAGAAAATTAGGTACAAAGTACCGAAATCAATAGCAAAGTGTGGAGCACTTTGGCAAAAATATGCCATAACAAAAAAGGTGCGAAGCACCGAAATCTAAAAAACTATTAAAATGGGACAATCTTTAGTAAAAAATTATATTCACATCACTTTTAGTACTAAAAATAGAAATAATTTAATTACTGAAGATATTGAAGAAGAACTCTACAATTATATAGGAGGAATTTGCAAAAATTTAAAATGTAATCCTCTAAAAATTGGTGGGTACAAAAACCACGTTCATATTTTGTGTTTATTACATAAAAACGTGGCGCTATCAAATTTAATTGAAGAAATAAAGTCTCATTCATCAAAATGGATTAAAACTAAAGGAGATAAATTTAAAATTTTCTATTGGCAAAATGGTTATGGAAGTTTTTCTGTAAATCCGAGAGAGGTTAATAAAGTAGTTGATTATATTAAGAATCAAAAAGAACATCATAGAACAAAAGGTTTTCAAGAAGAGTTTTTGCTATTTTTGAAAAATTATGAAATTGAGTTTGATGAAAAATATATTTGGGATTGATTTCGCCACTTCGTGGCTTCGAAAAATCAATTTTAATTTTACAAAGGGCTAAACCCTTTGCTAATGATATCGCCACTTCGTGGCTTACTAAATGTACAAAACATTTCAAAAATATTTAAAATAAAATGAAACTTTTCTTTGGCGAAATTATTCCAGATGTAAAAATTAATGACGAAGAGCAACAGCACATTGTGAAAGTTCTTCGTATGAAAGAAGGCGAAGAAATTTTCGTGACGGATGGAAAAGGAAATCTCGCCAAAGGAAACCTCGTTTTTGAAGGGAAAAAAGTCAGTCTGAACGTTACGGAAGTTCAAGAATATTTTCCGAATCTTACCAGACAATTGCATATTGCGATTGCTCCTACCAAAAACATCGACAGAATTGAATTTTTTGTTGAAAAAGCAACAGAAATGGGTATTTCCGAAATTACCATTCTGAATACTGAAAAAACAGAACGTAAAAACCTGAACATCGAAAAACTCAGAAAACAAGCTGTTGCTGCATCTAAACAAAGTTTAAGATTCTTCTTTCCAAACATTAATAATGTTACAAAACTTTCAGATTTTATTAAAAATGTAAATCCGGAAATGACTTTTGTGGCGCATTGCGATGTTGCTTTTGAACGCATCAACCTCAACGAAATTCCAGAATTGACCAATCCTACTTTCCTTATTGGTCCAGAAGGTGATTTTTCTGAAAAAGAAATTAAAATGTTAGCCGAAAAAGGCATTAAAGCCGTTTCACTGGGACACCAAAGATTAAGAACAGAAACCGCAGGGATTTTCGTAGCTGCGTGGAATTATGAAAAAATGATTTAATTATTCATATTTAATCTTAATTTTCTCAAAATTAATTTTTCCTTTTTTTAAGTAAAACTCTAAGGAATCATTTGTTCTTATATTCTCAAAAGACCAACCTTTTTTTATTTTGGAAATTGTATCCTTATTTACTTCAAATTCATAAAACTTGTTTGATTTCCCAACACCGCCTTGGATATAAACGAGTCTCCAAATATTTTCCTTATTTGCTAAAAAACATAATTGTTGATGTGGCTTATTTGGATATACTTTAACATCTGTTATATTGAAATTTTCATTTGGATTTGCTAATTTAAAATCTCTTCCGTACAAAGCTTCTAAAAATTTAATAATTGAAATTGGAAAGTATTTAACATCAGTATAAATTTGCCAATAATTGGAATTTTCCACAGAAGAATTCTCTTTTTTACACGAAAAAGTAAATAATAAAAATAATATAAAGATTAGTTTTTTCATAGCTTTTCATTTATCTATTCAAAAACCTTTCCAAAAGTTCTTCTCCACTTCTGATGGAATTTACTGTCCATCTGATTTTCATTTCTAGTAATTTTTCTTCAGATAATTTATAATCAATTCGAGATTTCATAAGTTTTTGCTTCAATTCGTACATACAAATTGCAGCGGCAACCGAAACGTTAAAACTTTTGGTAAAACCATACATGGGAATTGCCAAAGTTTCGTCTGCAAACTCTAAAATTTCATCAGAAACGCCTTCCAATTCTGTCCCAAAAACCAGTGCAATCGGTTCTTTTACTTCGTAATCAGGCAACATGGTTGCGTTATTCTCTGGAGAAACCGCCAAAATTTTATAACCTCTGCTTTTAATTTCTTTTAAAGAATCAAGATTATTTGGCATTTTTTCTACTTTTACCCAAGTTTCTGCACCTTTCGTAACCTTTAGATTTGGATTGAACACATTTTCTTCTTCCAAAGCAACTACGTGATGAAAACCACAAGCTTCCACACTTCTTACAATCGCTGCTGCATTACGGAACTGATACACATCTTCCATCACGGGAAGCACAAAATCTGAACTTTCCTGAGAAAAATGCTCTATTTTGCTCAATCTTTCATCGGTAAGAAATTGTTTTAGATAATCAAAAGTTTCTTGAAGTCTGTTTTTAGGAATCATTTGGCAAAATTGCAAAATATTTTAGAAATTAACTTTAAATTTTTAACTTTAAAGTCTGAAAAATTCTACAAAAAAGAAAATTTTACATGAAAAGAAAAGTCCTCATCATATACACAGGCGGAACTATCGGAATGGAGAAAGATTATGAAACCAATAGTCTTCGCGCTTTTGATTTCAATCATATTTTCAATAAAATCCCAGAGATGAATCTGCTGGAATGCGAAGTAAGCGTTCATCAGTTTTCAGAACCTTTGGATTCATCAGATGTAGGACCAGAAGAATGGAAGGAAATCGCTCAATTGATTGAGGAAAATTATCACCTTTTTGATGGATTTTTGATTCTTCACGGAACAGATACTATGGCTTATACTGCTTCTGCACTGAGTTTCATGCTTAAAAATTTAAGAAAACCTGTGATTTTGACGGGTTCGCAGTTACCAATCGGGGATTTAAGAACTGACGCCAAAGAAAATTTGCTCACCAGTCTTTATTATGCGAGTTTATATCAAAATAATGAAGCGGTGGTACAAGAAGTGGCGCTCTATTTCGAATATAAATTATTGAGAGGAAACCGTTGTTTAAAATATTCTGCCGAGAATTTCGATGCATTTATCAGTCCAAACTACCCTATTTTAGGAGAATCTGGTGTTCACTTGAAAGTAGAAGAAGCCATGCTGTACAGAACGCCTTATCAAGAAGATTTTTCTGTAGATTTACATTTGAATGACAGTATTCTTTTGTGGAGAATTTTCCCTGGAATCAATTTAGAAAGTTTGCCACAAATTCCTAAAATCAAGGTTTTAATTCTTCAAGTTTTCGGTTCTGGAACGATTTTTAGCAATAAAAAAACAGAAGAAGTCCTCCAAAAAATCAGAAATAACGGAACTGAAATCGTGGTGATTTCTCAATGTGTTTCTGGTGGAATAAGCATAGGGAAATACAATAACAGTAACATTTTCAAAAAGATAGGCGCAATAAGCGGTCATGACATCACTGCCGAAAGTGCTTTGGCAAAAGCTATGCATTTAATCGATAACCCGAATTATTCAGGAAATTTTGCAGAAAATTTTAAGAAAAATCTGCGTGGAGAAATTTCGGAAATTGAAGAATAAATTCTACCTTTGCCATCTGAAAAAGAAAGGTGTCCGAGTGGTTGAAGGAGCTACCCTGGAAAGGTAGTATACGGGTAACTGTATCGAGGGTTCGAATCCCTTCCTTTCTGCAATACGAAATACATATTTCATTAAAACCCTTTAAAATGTACGTTTTAAAGGGTTTTTTGTTTTATGTAATATCATAAATAACTAAAATAATTCAATCTGTAAGGGTGTAATTAGGTGAGTATCAAAAAATCACCAAAGTACTCACCTTTCTCTCTTGAAACTGCTTATACAAAGCCATTTCAATGATTGAACATCTTGTAGGTTCTTAGGGTCAAAAATAAATTTATAACCTTTAAATGTCACCACACATGAACCACTACAGTTTACTTTTCTACGCCAAGAAAACAAAAGGCAATCCAGAACTATCAGCCATTTATTTACGTATTACAGTGAGAGGAAAACGCTCTGAAATATCAACTGGGCAAACTATCCCAACAGCTTCATGGTGTTCTAAATCTGGTAAATTAAAAGGCAATTCCCAACAATCCAAATTCATTAATTCACTTTTAGAGCATATAAAATTCAAAGTATTTTCAAGTTATAACGAATTAATTTTGGCAAATAAAGAAATAACGAGTGAAACTCTTAAAAATCGTTATTTAGGTATTGACGAAAAGAAAGTAACTATCGTTGAAGTTTTCAAAGAACATAACAAACAAATGTATGACTTAATAGGAGAAACTTATTCCAAAGGAACTTGGGAAAGATATGAGACTTCCCTTAGACATACGATTGAATTTTTAAAATGGAAATATAATGTTTCGGATATGGACGTTAAACAAATCAATCCCGAATTTGTTTCTAGTTACGAATATTGGTTAAGAACAGTTCGTAAATGTGCCAATAATTCTGCTGTTAAGTACATTAAGAATTTTCAAAAAATCATAAATATCTGCTTTGCTAATGAGTGGATTTCAAAAAATCCTTTCATCAATTACAAATCAAAATTAACAACTGTAGTTCCTAATTTTTTATCTCAATCTCATATAGATCAAATTTTGAATAAAGAATTTAAGTCAGAAAGATTAGCATCAGTCAGAGACATTTTTATTTTTAGTTGCTATACTGGTTTAGCATACGTTGATATTAAAAATCTTACTTATGAAAATATATTTATTGACTTAAAAGGTGAAAAATGGATAAAAACAAAAAGAACAAAAACTAAGGTGGAGGTAAGAATTCCTATTCTCCCTATTGCAGAAATGATTATGAATAAATACAAAGATCATCCTAAATGTTTAAATCAAAATTTAGTCCTCCCAATACTAAGCAATCAAAAAATGAACGAGTATTTAAAAGAAATTTCTACACTATGCGATATAGAATTTGATTTAACTTTTCATGCAGCAAGACACACTTTTGCCACAACAGTAACTCTAAATAATGGTGTACCAATCGAAACAGTAAGTAAAATGCTAGGTCATAAAAGTATTAAAATGACCCAACACTACGCCAAAATCCTAGATTCCAAAGTCAGCAACGACATGAATATCTTAAAAGAAAAATTAGCCCAAAAAGAACTAAAAATGAAGATTTCTTAATCTTCATTTTCTTTTTTGGTAAAAACCCAAACAGCTCCAAACCAGTCTTATATAGTAACTTTCATATATTTTGTAACAATGTTGTTATATTTTCAATATATCATCATGTACTAGTAATTATTTTTCATTTATATAAGAGATTGATTATGAATAATTAATAAAATTCGTTTATTGTTGTTGAAAATATTTTTTAATATTTTTTGTTGCATTATCGTTAAAATTATATTTTTAGCACCGTTAAAAACAAAATTTAACTGTGGAAACGAAATCTATTGATCTCTTAAGAGAGCTTAATGGGCAGATTGAGTTTTTAGAGTCCGAATTTGATAACGTTCTCCAAAAATCAGAAGAGACAATCAAAGTCATTCTCAAAACTCTAGAGCAGCTGAAAAAAATGCTCATTAAACATAAATTTAAATCTAAGCATGAAGAAATTTTATTTTTTAAATCCATAAAACCGCAATTCACTTCCAAGCTATATTATCACATGGCAATTTATAGAATTGCTTCCCAAGCTCCATTAGGAGGTGCATCAATCCTCAAAAAATATTATGAAGCTGAACAGGCCAACATAAAAGATTTCTTTGATAAGAATTTAGATTTTTATCAATACTACCGTACGAATAGCACTTTCCTAGATGAGAAATATTTTTTGAGAGGAAATGTAGATTTTAAAATCAACCTCAACAATTATTATTTTGAATTTGACCCTAAATTCTCAACCGCCCATGATAGCAAAGTCGCTTTAATCATGGCGAACGACCTTTTGTCTATATACATAGATAAAAAGATTTTAGAGCTTGAAAAAGCACTAAACGGGATTTATACAACCCAATCATCCAAACTCCAATGGACGGCCTCAAAAGTCGCCCTTATTGAACTCATCTACGCCCTCCAAACCGAAGGCGTTTTCAACAACGGAACTGCTAATGTTAAAGACATTGCAGAACAATTCCAAGAAACCTTCAATGTAGATTTAGGACAATACAGGCGTATGTTCCTAGACATCAGAACCCGAAAAGACGACAGAGCCAAATTTATCAATACCCTCAAAGATAAACTTCTGTTAAGAATGGAGGAAACAGACGAAAATTTTTAAAAAATCATTCACAACGCAGTCTCCGTTGTGAATAAATCTTACCAAAACAGCACAATTTCGCTGTAAACAATTCCGGGGATGAAAGTCATTGCTGGAATTCTAAACCAACTTAACCTTAACCTTAACCTATTGAATTATGGCACTAGAAATTATTACCAAAGAAGACCTTCAAGAGTTCAAAAATGATCTTTTACAAGAACTCAAAAACTTACTGCTCCCAAAAACAAACAACCAAAAACAATGGCTCCGTAGCGCAGATGTTAAAGCACTCCTCAAAATATCCTCGGGAACACTCCAAAACATGAGGATTAACGGCACTCTCCGTTACTCTAAAGTCGGAGGTACACTATACTACAACTATGAGGACATTGAAAAGCTCTTACAATCTAATAATTAATCAATCACCAATCATAATGTCACGCTGAGCATAAACAGAAGTTTACGAACGAAGTTCACGAAGCGACCATCACCCAACTTCCAACTCCCATCATCCCACATCCAGCATTTAAAAATATGAACTACATCCGCCACCTTACAGGATTTTACGAAAAAATCCACGAAGACTCACGCCTTAACCCCACACACATCAGCTTATACCTTGCTTTATTTCAGTTCTGGAACCTCAACCACTTCCAGAACCCAATAAGCATTTCACGACATGAAATGATGAAGCTCAGTAAAATTGCAGCGTTAGGAACTTATCACAAGTGTATAAAAGACCTTCAAGATTTTGGATATATCGAATATTTACCCTCATTCAATCCATACAAAGGAAGTTTGGTCAATCTTCATAATTTCGAAAATATAGATGTTCACCATTTGAACAAGAACCGTATCAAAAATCAAACAAGCTCTGAACAAGCATTGAACCAGCACCATATCAAAATCGAAACAGGTATTGAACAAGCATTGATACCTTCTATAAACTATATAAACAATATAAACAATAAACATAGTATTACCTCACCCGAGACCAGTTCAAATTTTAAACAAGCTTTTTTACCTGCAATTCCTTTCCAAGAAATTGTTCCAAAATCACTATCCCAAAAAAGTGAAGAAAAAGAAAAGTTGCGCGAAAAGAAAAAGAAAATCGCAAAGCTTTCGCCAACTCTTATCGAAAACAATATTCAAGTTGGAGGCAAAAAGAATTTTCCTGTCATTCTGAACGAAGCAAAGCGCAGTGAAGAATCTCACTACATCAAACCAGCTCCCAAAATCCCACCCACCTTTGCTGAGGTAAAACTTTTTTTCGAAGAAAAAGACACTCCGCTTTCCGAAGCCGAAAGATTTTTTGACCACTACGAATCCAACGGCTGGCTCGTGGGTGGAAAATCCAAAATGAAAAATTGGGAAGCAGCTGCACGCAATTGGCTCAAAAACTCCAAAAAATTCAATGATAATTTAAAACCACGTAGCCTGAGCGGAGCCGAAGGCAAACGCAACAATCTCCAAGCCACCACCAACAAAAGCTACAAAGAACCACTTTAACCTTTACCTTAACCTCAACCTCACTCTATGAACTTTCCTACACCACCCATAGAAACCCGTTATGATTATTACAAAATCATTCCAGAATTCAAAAAATTCGCTTCCCAATACATCGGTAAAAACTACCTCATTCCAGACGAAGAAAAACCCATAGTCTTCGCCACCATTGCATGGATGCTCCAAGACGATTTAGTAGCTAAAGAAATGGACTTCGACCTCCAAAAAGGAATTCTCCTTTCTGGTCCTATCGGTTGCGGAAAAACCACCTTATTCAAGCTCATGCAAAAATTCATAGGAAACAAAAACAAATTCGGCATGGTCTCCACACGCCAAATCGTTTCAGAATTCATGCAGTCGGGCTATCAAATCCTTGAGAACTACTCCAAAGGAAACTTCGCCCACGATGCTCGAAAAGCCAAAGTCTATTGCTTTGACGATTTAGGCATTGAAACCTCATCGAAGTATTACGGAAACGATTGCAATGTCATGGCAGAAATCCTCCTCACACGCTATGACCTGTTCAAAGAAAAAGGACTCATCACTCACCTCACCACCAATCTTTCTGCAGCTGAAATAGAATCCATCTACGGAAACAGGCTTCGCTCCCGAATGAGAGAAATGTTTAATCTTTTCGGTTACGACCAAAACTCCACCGACAAAAGAAAGTAATTTAATTAGTTTTATTTCAATTTATTGTAATTTATTGCAGATTTTACGGTTTGCCCTTTTTAATAAGACTCGGTTTTGTTATATTTGAAATTTAATAACCATAAACTTTTTCTAAAGAATTATTTACTTAAAAATGACAAGCATAGCACAAAGAGCGGCATTACAAAATCAAATTTGGAAGATTGCCAACGACGTTAGAGGCTCAGTAGATGGGTGGGATTTCAAACAATTTGTATTAGGAACTTTGTTTTATCGCTTCATTAGCGAAAACTTTACCAATTACATTGAAGCTGGAGACGAAAGCATAAATTATTCCCAATTATCTGATGAGGTCATCACTCCCGAAATCAAAGATGACGCCATAAAAACAAAAGGCTACTTCATATATCCAAGCCAGCTTTTTGTGAACATTGCAAAAAATGCCAATAACAACCCCAATCTAAACACAGACCTAAAAGCCATTTTTGATGCCATAGAAAGTTCTGCCAATGGTTATCCTTCGGAAGAAGACATCAAAGGTTTGTTTGCAGATTTTGATACCACAAGCTCAAGACTAGGCAACAATGTAGAAAACAAAAACGCTCGTTTAGCAGCAGTCATCAAAGGCGTGGAACAACTAGACTTTGGTAAATTTGAAGACAACCAAATAGACCTTTTTGGTGATGCCTACGAATTCCTTATCGGCAATTATGCAGCCAACGCGGGGAAATCGGGAGGTGAGTTTTTCACCCCTCAACACGTTTCTAAACTCATTGCTCAACTGGCAATGCACGGACAAAAATCAGTCAACAAAATTTACGACCCTGCAGCAGGTTCTGGCTCATTACTATTACAAGCCAAAAAACATTTTGACAACCACATCATAGAAGAAGGTTTCTACGGACAAGAAGTCAATCATACCACCTACAACTTGGCGCGTATGAATATGTTTTTGCACAATATCAATTATGATAAGTTTCACATTGTTTTAGGAGATACCCTTAGAGACCCTCAGCTGATGGACGAAAAACCGTTTGACGCCATTGTGTCTAATCCGCCGTATTCTATCCCTTGGATAGGGAGTGATGACCCTACCTTGATTAACGATGACCGTTTTGCGCCTGCAGGTGTTTTAGCTCCTAAGTCTAAAGCAGATTTTGCATTTGTATTACACGCCTTGCATTACTTATCGAGTAAAGGGAGAGCAGCTATTGTGTGCTTCCCAGGTATTTTTTACCGTGGCGGTGCCGAACAAAAAATTAGAAAATATTTGGTAGACAACAATTTTGTAGAAACCGTCATTGCTTTAGCCCCTAACTTATTCTACGGAACGTCTATCGCCGTAAATATTCTCGTGCTTTCTAAACATAAAACAGATACCAAAACCCAGTTTATTGATGTTACAGGGGAAGATTTCTTTAGAAAGGTAACCAATAACAATTTGCTAGAAGACGAACATATCGATAAGATTATGGCGATGTTTGACAGTAAAGCCGAAGTGCCACACGTAGCCACCACTATTGACAATGCTAAAATTGCAGAAAACGATTACAACCTATCCGTAAGCTCGTATGTAGAAGCCAAAGATAAGCGCGAGAAAATTAATATCGAGGAACTGAATGCAGAGATTTCAAAAACGGTGGAGAAAATAAATATACTTCGTGCGAATATTGATAAAATTATAAAAGAGATTGAAGTATGAGCGAAATAATTTTATATACCACGGACGATGGACTGACTAAAATAAATGTCCAACTCGAAGATGAAACCGTTTGGCTTACACAAGACCAAATAGCAATGTTGTTTGACAAAGCAAAATCAACCATCAGCGAACATATTAAACACATTTTTGAAGAAGGTGAATTAGATGAAAAATCAGTTGTTCGGAAATTCCGAACAACTGCTGCTGACGGCAAAAATTACGAAGTAAATTATTTTAACCTCGATGTTATCATTTCCGTTGGTTATCGGGTGAAATCGGTACAAGGCACTCGTTTTCGACAATGGGCAACGCAACGCTTAAAGGAGTATATAGTAAAAGGGTTTACAATGGACGATGAACGCCTTAAAAACTTGGGCGGTGGCAATTATTGGAAAGAACTATTAGACCGCATTCGCGACATTCGTTCCAGCGAAAAGGTAATGTACCGTCAGGTGTTGGAATTGTATGCGACTGCTACCGATTATGACCCAAAAAGCGAAGAAAGTTTGACTTTTTTTAAAATTGTTCAAAACAAATTGCATTATGCAGCTCACGGAAATACGGCAAGTGAAGTAATTTATTTGCGTGTGGACAGCGATAAACCTTTTGCAGGGCTCACCAATTTTAAAGGCGAGCAACCCACACAAGCCGAAGCAATGATTGCCAAAAATTATTTGGAAGAAAAAGAATTGAAAGTGCTCAACAATTTAGTAGCCGCTTATTTTGATTTGGCAGAATTAAACGCTATTGAAGAACGGGAAATGCGTATGACAGATTATGTGCGTGAATTAGACAATATTCTTGGTTCTACAGGAAGAAAAATATTGGAAGGTTCGGGAAAAATATCGCATACTCAGGCAGCAGAGAAAGCAAAGTTGGAATATAAGAAGTACAAAGCACAAACGCTGCTATCCGTAGAAAAAGAGTATTTGAAAACTATCTCGGATTTGGAGAAAAAAGCAAAAAAGAAAGGGAAACAATGAGTTACATAGATAAATTATTAGAGGGTGTTGAGGTCGTGTGGTTACCCTTAGAAAAATTCGCTGAATATGAGCAACCAACAAAATATTTGGTGAATTCAAATATTTATAACGACAATTTTAAAATTCCTGTTTTAACGGCTGGTAAAACCTTTATTCTAGGTTATACTGATGAAACCGAAGGAATATATAGAGCATCAAAAAATCCTGTCATAATTTTTGATGATTTTACAACTGCAAACAAATGGGTTGATTTTGATTTTAAAGCGAAGTCTTCAGCTATGAAAATGATTACTTCCAAAGATGAATCATTAGTGTCATTAAAATATATTTATTATTGGATGAATACGTTGCCAAGTGATTTAATAGATGGTGACCATAAAAGACAATGGATTAGTAATTATTCTAAAAAACTTATCCCCATTCCATGCCCAGAAAACACTAAAAAATCTCTCGAAATCCAACAAAAAATAGTTGCAATTCTAGATACATTCACCGAACTTACAGCAGAGCTTACAGCAGAGCTTACAGCAAGAAAATCGCAATATACTTATTATAGAGAAAAGTTGCTATCTTTTGATGAAAATAAAGTGAAATGGAAGACGTTGGGGGAGGTGGCGGAAATTGGCACTGGCAGTCATAATACACAAGATGCTGTTGATTATGGCATTTATACATTTTATGCAAGAGGTATAACTCCCTTAAAACTTAATTCATATGATTTTGATGAAACAGCTATCATTACAGCAGGTGATGGAGTTGGTGTTGGAAAAGTATTTCATTGGGCAGTTGGAAAATATGCACTACACCAAAGAGCATATAGAATTGTGCCAAATAGTGTCGTTAATTCAAGATATGTCTATCACTACATAATTACAAAGTTTTATGATTACATTCTTAAGACCTCTGTAAATTCATCTGTTACTTCAATGAGAAAGCCCATGTTTTTAAATTTTCCAATCCCCATTCCCTCACTCGAAGAACAAGAACGCATTGTTTCTATTTTAGACCAATTTGATACGCTCACCACTTCCATCACCGAAGGTTTACCAAAAGAAATAGAGCTAAGAAAAAAACAATACGAGTATTATAGAGATATGTTATTATCTTTTCCTAAAAATTAAAACCAAAAACTACTATGTACAGCACCATCGCAGAAACCAGCAATTTTATTGTTTTAGACCGTTATAATAAATATTCTTCACTGAATGAATCTCCAGCAGGTTTTCAGTCAGAATCTGCTTTAGAACGTGAATTTATCCAAGATTTAATCAATCAAGGATATGAGAATCCTTCTGGTCTTACTACATTGCAAGCCATGTTGGCTAATGTAAGGGTGCAGTTACAGGCTTTAAACAATATGGTTTTTACCGATGAAGAATGGGCTCGCTTTGTAGAAGAATACTTAGACAGACCCAGTGAAGGTATTGTAGACAAAACCAGAAAACTGCATGATAATTACATCCATGATTTTGTGTTTGATGATGGTCATATCCAAAATATTTACTTGGTAGACAAAAAAAATATTACAAGAAATAAACTACAAGTTATTTCACAATTCGAACAAAAAGGTCGTCATGCCAATCGCTATGATGTTACCATTTTAGTCAATGGCTTGCCAATGGTTCAAGTAGAACTCAAAAAAAGAGGAGTTGCCATAAGAGAAGCTTTTAATCAAGTGCATCGCTACAGCAAAGAAAGCTTCAATAGTGAGAATTCACTTTTTAAGTACCTGCAAATTTTTGTAATTTCTAATGGTACAGACTGCCGTTATTTTGCCAATACGGTAAAACGAGATAAAAATAGTTTTGATTTTACCATGAACTGGGCTAAGGCGGATAATACTTTAATCAAAGACCTCAAAGATTTTACAGCCACTTTTTTTCAAAAACAAACGCTGCTAAATGTTTTGCTTACGTATTCAGTTTTTGATGTAAGTGATACTTTGCTCATTATGAGACCCTACCAAATTGCAGCAACAGAAAGAATGTTATGGAAAATTAAAAGTTCTTTCGAAGCTAAAAAATGGTCTACCACAGAAGGAGGGGGCTACATTTGGCATACTACCGGTTCTGGGAAAACATTAACCAGTTTCAAAGCAGCTCGTTTAGCTACAAAACTAGATTTTATTGATAAAGTCTTCTTTGTAGTAGACCGCAAAGATTTAGACTTTCAGACCATGAAAGAATATCAGCGCTTTTCTCCCGACAGTGTTAATGGATCAGACAGCACTGCGGGTTTAAAGCGAAATATTGAAAAAGACGACAATAAAATCATTGTAACCACCATTCAAAAACTCAACAACCTCATGAAAACCGAGAATGACTTGCCAATATACCAAAAGCAAGTGGTTTTCATTTTTGATGAAGCACACCGTTCTCAATTTGGGGAAGCACAAAAAAACCTGAGAAAGAAATTCAAAAAATTCTATCAGTTTGGCTTTACAGGAACACCTATTTTTCCTCAGAATGCTTTAGGTGCAGAAACTACCGCCAGTGTGTTTGGTAGAGAACTACACTCTTACGTGATTACAGATGCCATAAGAGACGAAAAGGTATTGAAGTTCAAGGTAGATTACAATGATGTTAGACCTCAATTTAAGAGCATTGAAACAGAAATTGACGAGAAAAAATTGACAGCGGCAGAAAACCAAAAAGCTTTTTTACACCCTGCTCGTATCAGAGAAATTGCTCAATACATTTTACAAAATTATAAATTTAAAACCCACAGAACTCGTGGAGGCAATACTGGCTTTAATGCCATGTTTGCTGTGAACAGTGTAGATGCAGCCAAATTATACTACGAAGAACTGAACAAACAGCAAAAACAAAGTGATAATCCGCTTAAAATCGCTACCATATTTTCTTTTGCAGCCAATGAAGAACAAAATGCCATCGGTGAAATCCCTGATGAAAACTTTGAACCTTCAGCTATGGATTCTACGGCTAAAGAATTTTTAACCAAAGCGATTGAGGATTATAATACAATGTTTAGAACCAGCTTTGGGGTAGATAGTAAGGAATTTCAAAACTATTACCGTGACCTTGCCAAAAGGGTAAAAAACAAAGAAATAGACCTCCTCATCGTAGTGGGTATGTTCTTAACGGGTTTTGATGCACCTACTCTTAATACTTTATTCGTAGATAAAAATCTACGTTATCATGGTTTAATGCAAGCGTTTTCGCGTACCAATCGTATTTATGATGCTACAAAAACATTTGGCAATATTATCACTTTTAGAGATTTAGAATCAGACACCATAGATGCCATAACTTTATTTGGAGATAAAAATACCAAAAATGTAGTATTAGAAAAAAGCTACAAAGAGTATTTAGAAGGCTTTACAGATTTAGCAAACGGTACTGCACGCAGAGGTTTTATTGAGATTGTAAAGGAGTTAAATGAAAAATTCCCAAACCCAGACGAAATCGTCACAGAGAAAGATAAAAAAGAATTCTCTAAACTATTTGGTGAGTATTTGCGTGTAGAAAACATCCTCCAGAATTATGATGAGTTTACCCATCTAAAAGCTTTACAAACTATAGACCTAAATGACGAAGAAGCAGTAAATGTTTTCAAAGAAACTTATTTTGTCACAGACCAGCAATTAGCAGAATTGCAAGAAATTAAGTTGTTACCAGAAAGAACCGTTCAAGATTACAGGTCTACTTATAATGACATTCGAGATTGGTTGCGTAGAGAAAAAAATGGCAAAGAAACAGAAGAATCTCAAATAGATTGGGACGATGTAGTTTTTGAAATAGATCTATTAAAATCTCAAGAAATAAACCTAGATTATATTCTAGAATTGATTTTTGAACACAATAAGAAAACCACAGACAAAGCAGCTTTAATAGAAGAAATCCGCAGAGTGATTCGTGCCAGCATTGGCAACAGGGCAAAAGAAAGTTTAGTGGTAGATTTCATTAATGATACAGAATTAGACTCTATCGAAGATAAGGCAGGAATAATTGATACATTTTTCAATTATGCTCAGCGTAAACAGAAAGCAGAAGCTATCGAAATAATCACCGATGAAAATCTAAACGAGGAAGAAGCCAAACGATACATCACCACTTCATTAAAAAGAGAATATGCCAGTGAAAACGGAACAGAGCTCAATGCACTATTGCCAAAAATGAGCCCTTTAAACCCTCAATATTTAACCAAAAAACAAAACGTCTTCCAAAAAATATCTGCATTTGTAGAAAAATTCAAAGGCGTAGGTGGTCAAATTTAATATATTATTTATGGGTAGAGTTGCACTAAGTATTGATGATCAGATTAAAAGATTGGAAGAAAAAGGATTGGATTTATCTTGTTATGAAACTTCCAAATTGAAAGAAATCTTACTTGATATAGGTTACTATAGACTTGGTTTTTATACCTATTATTTCATGGACGATGAAAAAGAGAACTTCTTAAATGGAATTAAAATTTCTGAAATAATTGAATTGTATTATATGGATATTGATCTTAAGTACATTTTAATGAAGTATATTAATAGAATTGAAATTAATTTCAGAACTAAATTAATTTATTATCCGTCAATAATTAATAAGCAAGATCCTTTTTGGTTTGTTGATGAAGCTTTAATGAAAAAAGATTTTGTTGAAGACTTCAAAAAAAGGTATGATGACAATTTCAAAAGAGATAATTTAATGTTGAAAAAGCATCACATAAATCATCCTGCTGATATTTACGCTCCAGCATGGAAAACATTTGAATATCTCTCCTTTGGATCCATTATTACTTTATTCGATGCAATAAAGGATTTAGAAATAAAAAACAGAATCTCAAAATTATATCAAGTAAATGATTTAGGTAAATTTATGAGATTAATACATGCGGTTAGACAAATTAGAAATATCTGTGCTCATAGCAATGTATTATTTGATTTTTCCTTACCACAGAGTTTAAGTTCGCATCCGAAAATAAATTACAATAATGGTGACCGAAACTCTTTAGATGCCTCATTAAAAGTTATTGCATTCTTTTTAGAATCAATTTCTATAAATCGATTAGCAGAGTTTAAATCTGAAATTTATTCTTTTTTTGAAAAACACAAAGTGAAGCCTCACTTATTAGAAATTATAAGAAATCATATAAAATATTTGGATTAATATTTGCTTTATATAAAAATCTTTGTAATTTTGCAACATAAAAGTGCCTCACTAGACATCGCGCTCTCTTGGTGCACTATAAAAAAATATTTGAGCCTGGTTTCCCAGGCTTTTTTATTTTTACACAGAAGTTTTCCAATACTAACCCGCTCTCCGAAGTCTCCAGACTTCGGAGCTTATAAATAGGTAAATTCCATCAAAACCTCACCCCCTTAGCAATCAAACCATCCACCTGCAGCTTCACCCATTCTTGGGTAGGAGTTTCTAACTTTGCAATGGCGTAAGCACCTTGTAAATAATCAAAAACCTCATCATCATATAGCGCAGAAAGAAAAACATACAAATTTTTCCTATCCCTGTTCTCAAAATAATCCTCATCAAAATTCACAATCGTATCTGCTGCATCTTCCCAACGCTCCTGAAAATAACCATCAAACTCAATTTGCTTTCTACAGTAATTTTTCGCCTTGTGCTTTTTTTAGTTTTTTGCTGATATTAAGACCTAAATATGTTCCTTTTTTTTAGAAACTCAGTATGGAAATATTGGTCGAATATTTTAGAATGATATTCTTTTAGAATAATTTGTACAGAATCGGTTACAGAAAATAGAAATTTTCAATAATAGTAATAGGTTATTTGTAATTTTATGTTAATCTTTCAATAGCGTCCTAAATAAAAAAATAAGAAGGAATTAAAGTAACTCAAAGTATCTTTGAGGTTGCACAACAAAAAAACCTTCTTATGGACTCAAAATTAACATTATTTTCTCAGATTATTTCAAAAATAGACCGAGGGATTTTCAAAAAAATAGTAATTGAGAAGAAAACCGATTACCGAAATAAAGGATTTGATAGTTGGAACCACTTAGTTTCTATGCTTTTCTGTCATTTTGCCAAAAGCACTTCGGTTCGGGACATTTCCAACGGACTTCGCAGTGCCACAGGAAACCTGAATCATTTAGGGATAAAAACAGCACCTTCCAAATCTTCTATTAGCTACCAGAATGGAAAACGAGATGCAGATTTGTTTAAAGACGTGTATTTCAAACTATTAGAACAATTAGGACAGCACACGAAAGAAAGACGGATAAAACTCAAAATAAAAGTTCCTGTCTATTTATTAGATTCTACCCTTATTTCTCTATGCCTGTCTTTGTTCGATTGGGCAACATATCGAACTAAAAAAGGAGCCGTGAAAATGCATACCTTACTTGAATATGACGGGAAACTTCCTGTTTATGTGAATATTACCAAAGGAAGTGTTGCTGATAACAAGGGAGCGGAAAACATTCCTTTGGAAAAGGGAGCAGTCATTGTTGCAGACAGATTCTATAACGATTTTCCAATGCTCTCTATTTGGGACAGCAAAGGTGTTTTCTTCGTAATAAGACATAAAGAAAATCTGAAATTTGAAACTTTACAGGAACGAGAACTTCCACCAAAAGGAGCTCAAAGCATCCTAAAAGACGAAGAAATAGTACTCTCAAATCCTTTATCCAAAGAAAAATATCCAAAAAAATTAAGAAGAGTGGCTATTTGGGATAATGAAAACAAGCAAACCATTGAAATGATTTCCAATAATTTCTCTTGGGCTGCTTCTACCATAGCAGAATTATACAAGCAAAGATGGCAAATTGAGATCTTTTTTAGAGATATCAAGCAGTTGCTTCACATCAAAACCTTCATTGGAACTTCTGAAAATGCAGTGAAAATCCAAATTTGGACGGCACTTATCACTATTCTCATTCTGAAATACCTGAAATCCATCGCTAAATATAATTGGCAATTATCAAATCTGGTAGCTTTTATCCGATTGAATATTTTTGTTAAAATTAATCTTCAATTTTGGCTCGACAAACCATTTGAGCAACCGCCTGAAACCCCCAAAAACTATTATCAAGGGGTTCTTTTTTGAAATTAAATGTAAAGCTAAATGTAAAATAGGTATTTAGGCTGTTTCTATTTTTAATAATTTTTTTTTAGGACAGTATTGAAACTTCAAAAATATTTCCTAAATTTGTACTGTTTATACTTTATAATGCACGGTAATTTAAAAATACTATTCCTTTCCTTTACACTCGCGTTATTTCTGGCGCCGGGGATATCTTTAGCTTGCAGCAAAAAGGAGAAGCAGCTTTTTAAAAACCGGGCACATACGGAAACTTTCATCAAACAGTCATTCGCGACGATCCACCCATCTTGCGACAGTGGCGATTGCAAAGACAAATGCTGTCACACCAAATCACACAATTGTCAAACTGAAGGATGCTCAGGAAACTGCAGCGGAAACCTTTGCAGTTCTGCTCAATACACCCTTTTAGTCTACAGAAATTTCTTAGAGGATTCCAAAACTGAAGCCTCCGGCTACTATAGCAAAAATTCCAATTTCTATTATCAGAATCCTCATTACTCCTGTGAATTCCATACCGTTTGGATACCGCCCAAAATAGGGTAATACTTCTTTCTTACAGCCCGAGTTATGTCCGGTCGTGAAGAGTTTTTTAACACTTTATCCCTGATGACTTATCAGCGCTGTATATTCCTTTGAACTTCAACTTTTCCTTTAAAAGTAAATCTTTCACAAAAGATTTTCCTTTTGGAGCGAGGACGCTTTTGAAGATCTGAATGTTCGTAAGCAGTTTCTTAACAAGGAAACTTAAAATTAACCTGTAATCTAAAATTTAATGAAAAATATTCTTTTGGGAATACTGGCTTTTGCATCGGTATTTCTCGTTTCCTGCAACAATTCAAAAGCTGAAAACACCCAAATCTCGGTCGCAAAGTTCACCACCGGCGACATTGTTCCGCACGATCAGGTATGTATGGTAAATAACGCCTATATGGGTAAAAAACAACTCGAAGTACAGCACGAAGGTAAAACGTATTACGGCTGCTGCGAAAACTGCAAACTGAGAATCCCGCAGGAAGAAAATGCACGAATGGCATACGATCCGATTTCTCATCAACTCATCGATAAAGCAACCGCAATTATAGCGATATCCGATAAAAACGACAATGTCGTGTACTTCGAAAACAAAGCAAACTACGAAGCCTTTTTTAATAAATAATAAATAACCTTTAAACTTATAAAATAATGAAAATACTAGTATTCAGCCTTTTGGCAATCGGAACATTGGCACTCACTTCTTGTAAAGAAAACAAAGAACAGAAAAGCACTACTGAAACATCCATGCAGCACGATATGAGCATGATGTCTGACAATTCAGCAATGGGCGATATGCCTATGGATGAAAAGGTAACCGTGATTGACGCAAAAAAAACTTCCGCAAATCTTACAGAACTCTATTCCCATTACACCCACCTTACATTTGCACTCTCAGGTGATGATGATAAAGAAGCAGTTAATACAGCCAAAGGAATTCTGGAAGCATTGCCTAAAATAAACAAAAAGGGATTTTCCGCTGAACAGAAAAAAGAATATGCAGAACTGGAATCAAGCATTAAGGAACACGCACAGCATATTGCGGATAATGCCGGAAACATTGATCATCAGCGCGAACATCTGGATTTAATGAGTGAAGATTTTTACGACCTGCTGAAAGACTTCGGAACATCAAAAACGGTGTACAAAATATTTTGTCCAATGTATAACGATAACAAAGGCGCTTTTTGGCTTAGTGATTCACGTGAGGTGAAGAACCCTTATTACGGCAAAAAAATGGCTTCATGTGGTGAGGTTCAGGAAGAAATTAAGTAAATAGATTCTAAATCATGATTCAAAATTTAATCAAACTCTCCCTCCGCAACAGGTATTTCGTTTTGCTGATTGCAATCGGCCTTTTTATCTGGGGTATTTTTGCGGTAAGGGACAATCCCATCGATGCCATTCCGGATCTGAGTGAGAACCAGGTCATCGTTTTTACCGAGTGGATGGGCAGAAGTCCCCAGATTATTGAAGATCAGGTGACTTTTCCTCTGGTCAGCAACCTTCAGGGAATACCGAAAATTAAGAACATCCGCGCCTCTTCCATGTTTGGGATGAGCTTCGTGTATGTTATTTTCGAAGATAACGTGGACATTTACTGGGCCAGAACCCGGGTAATGGAACGGCTCAACTATGCCCAACGCCTACTCCCGCAAGACGTAACGCCTACGCTCGGACCGGATGGCACCGGTGTTGGTCACGTTTTCTGGTACCATTTTGATGCACCCAAAATGGATTTGGGAGACCAGCGCGCACTCCAGGACTGGTACGTGAAATTTGCCTTGCAGACGGTTCCCGGTGTCGCGGAAGTGGCATCCTTTGGCGGCTTCGAAAAACAGTACCAACTTATCGTAGATCCTGTAAAATTGCAGTATTACAACGTCTCCCTCATGGAGGTGATGAATAAGGTAAAGGCTAACAACAACGATGTAGGAGGACGGAAATTTGAGATGGCCGATATGGCCTACGTCATCCGTGGACTTGGTTACATTAAGAATGTAGCCGATATCGAAGAAATCGCGGTGGGAAATTACAACGGTATTCCCGTGCGGGTGAAAGATATTGGCTCGGTACAAATGGGTGGAGATCTTCGGCTGGGTATTTTTGATGCGGACGGTGAAGGTGAAGTCGTGGGCGGTATCGTGGTGGCACGGTATGGCGAAAATGCGGATAAGGTCATCAACGATGTGAAAGAGAAAATGAAGGACGTTGAAAAAGGACTCCCTGAAGGCGTCACCTTCAAGACATCGTACGACCGCAGTACGCTGATTGAAGGGGCAATAGACAATATTAAAACCAAGCTGATTGAAGAAATTATCGTGGTGGCAATCATTGTTATTCTGTTCCTATTCCACTGGCGAAGTGCATTGAGCATCATCATTCAGATTCCGGTCACCATTGCCATCAGTTTTATTCTGCTCAATGCGTTTGGACTCTCCTCCAATATCATGTCCCTTACAGGAATTGCACTGGCAATTGGGGTGATTGTAGATAACGGAATTATCATGTCCGAAAATGCCTATAAAAATCTCTCCGATTGGCAGAACCATCAACAAAATAAAAACCCATAACAATGAAGACCAACTGGTTTAAAAATATATTCAGAAAAAAAGACAAAGAGAAAGACAGTTACGTTAAAATTCCCGAAGACATTCGGTTGAAGATTATCGAAAAATCATCCTTACAGGTATCCAGAGGCGTATTTTTTTCTACGGTAATCATCGTGGTTTCTTTTCTCCCGGTATTTATGTTGACCGGTCAGGAAGGTAAACTTTTTCATCCGCTGGCGTACACTAAAACATTCATCCTGATTGTTGATGCAATCCTGGTGCTTACCCTTGCCCCGGTGCTCATCTCCTTTTTCATGAAGGGAAAATTTAAGGACGATAATAAAAACCCAATAAACAGAGGCTTGGAACGGATTTACGAACCGCTGATAAGATGGTGCATGAAATGGAAAAAAACCACGCTGGGAATTAATATTTTGGCACTGCTCATCAGTATTCCAATGATAATGAACCTTGGACGTGAGTTTATGCCGCCTTTGGATGAAGGATCCCTGCTCTTTATGCCGGTTACCCTTCCCGATATTTCAAACTCTGAAGCCAAAAGATTACTGCAGGTACAGGATAAAATCATTAAGGGAATTCCGGAAGTGGATCATGTCCTCGGAAAAGCCGGAAGAGCCAACACGGCGACAGATAATTCACCCATCTCCATGATTGAAACCATTATTTTGTTGAAACCGCAAAGCGAATGGCGCGAGGGCAAAACAAAAGATGATCTCATCAATGAGCTGAATGCCAAACTGCAGATTCCAGGCGTAACCAATGGCTGGACCATGCCGATTTCCAACCGAATCAATATGCTTTCAACCGGGATCAGAACGGATGTGGGCGTAAAAGTATACGGACAGAACCTGGACAGTATTGCCGTCCTTTCAGAAAAGATTAAAAAGGAACTCACCGGTATTGAAGGAATAAAAGACATGTACGTAGAACCCATTACCGGCGGAAAATATGTGGACATTCAAGTGAAACGCGAAGAAATAGGAAGATACGGCCTAAGTGTGGATGATGTAAATGCCGTCGTGGAAAGTGCGCTCGGCGGAATGAAACTCACCACCACCGTGGAAGGCCGACAGCGCTTTTCGGTAAATGCCAGATACGGCCAGGATTTCAGAAATAATGTGGAATCTCTGAGAAGACTCCCAATGCAGACGATGGAATTTGGTTCCATTCCGCTAAGTGCAGTGGCGGACATTCGTCTTACAGAAGGACCACCAATGATCAATTCTGAAAATGCCATGTTACGCGGAACTGTTCTGTTCAACGTCCGTGATCGGGATTTAGGCAGTACCGTAGCAGAAGCACAGAAAAAACTCAACAGCATGGTCACCAAAATGCCTAAAGGCTATTTCGTGGAATGGAGCGGCCAGTACGAAAACCTGATTCGAGGAGAGCAGACTTTAAAAATGATTATGCCCCTCGTATTAATCGTGATCTTTCTTTCCATGTACTTTGCATTCAATTCTTACCGCGAAGCTTTCTTTAATCTCATCAGTATTCCTTTTGCCTTAATCGGCGGCGTTTTTATGATTTCGATTTGGGGGGTGAACCTTTCCGTAGCAGTAGCAGTAGGATTTATTGCCCTATTCGGACTTGCGGTGGAAACCGGAATCGTGATGGTCATCTACCTGAACGACGCCATGGTTCAGCTTATTGCAAAAAATGGCAACTCAAGGGAGACCATCACCAATGAAGAACTTCGTGAATATGTCATTCATGGTGCAGCCAAAAGATTAAGACCAAAGATTATGACGGTTTGCGTGACCCTCTTCGGGCTTGTACCCATCCTGTGGAGCCACGGCGTGGGAAGTGATATGATGAAACCAATCGTATTGCCGATGGTTGGTGGTGTTTTCACTTCGGCCATTCACATCCTTTTGGTAACACCAATTATCTTTTATATGCAGAAGGAATGGGAACTGAACAAACTAGGGAAAATTGACGTCCTCGACGCTGCCCATTAATCCTTAAATGATTACAAAATGAAAAAATTAATAATAACAGCAGTACTGGCCTTCCTTTACACTACCATTGATGCTCAGCAAATGTCCCTGCCCGCAGTAATGGACAGTATCGCAGCCAACCATCCGGTGGTAAAAATGTACAATGCCGAAATCCGGTCAATGGATGCTGCCGCAAAAGGAGCAAGAAGCTGGATGCCTCCAACCGTAGGAGCAGGTTTCTTTATGACGCCCTATAATGCAAAACTCTGGCAGCGCGACGGCGATATGCTCGGCATGGGCTCAGTAGCAGTTTCGGTGGAACAGATGTTTCCTAACAGAAAGAAACTCAACGCCAACGAAAATCTGATGAAGGCAATGTCTGCTGTAGAAAAGGAAAAACTTTATGCCGCCCTCAATGAAAACTTTCAGGATGCAAAAAAACTGTATTACAGTTCCATTGTCCTGGATAAAAAGCTGAAGGTCGTTAAGGAAAACGAAAAGATGCTGGACTTTATGATTAGAAACGCCGAAATCCGGTACAAAAACGGACTTTCCAAAATATCCGCCTATTACAAAGCCAAAGCGGCTCTCGGAAGTTCAAAAAACATGCAGCTCATGTATGAGAATGACCTGCGCGTCAACCGCATCCGGTTGAATGCCCTCATGGGAAGAGACCCGCTCGCGCCACTGGAGATTGAACCGGAATACAACCTGAATGATTATTCTCTCGAGACTTTTGGTCAGGATCTATTTTATCAGAACAGAAGTGATCTCCGCGGCATCGACCGGGAAATCAATATTGCCAAACTCAAACAGGATCTGGAAAAGCAGAATCTAAAGCCGGAATTTGGCGTAAAGTTCGAAAACATGTTTGGTTTTGGCGGCCAGCCCATGCAGTTTTCTCTGATGCTGATGGCAAAACTGCCTTTCGTATCCTGGGCTTCAGGCATGAATAAAGCCAATATTGAAAGCCTGAAACTGAAAGAAGAAGCCTTGCAGGCACAGAAAGAAATGATGGTTAACGAATACAGCGGAATGGCCTACGGAATGCGCAATGAACTGGATCTGAATAAAAATCAGCTGAAACTCTATGAAGACACCATTATTCCGGCCTTAAAAAACAACTACAAATCCATGCAGTTGGGCTATGAGCAGAATACGGAAGAACTCTTCATGTTATATGACGCATGGGAACAGCTGAATATGGCCCAACTGGAATATTTCGAGATCCTTACCAAAGCACTGCAGACGCAAACTGAAATTGACCGCTTAATTGAAAGAAGATGAGAAAAATTATAATATTCACTATGCTTTTATTTGGTTTGACGGCGTGTGACAAAGTTAAGTTCTGGGAAGATAAGCACTCGGCAGAAGCTGCAATGCATACTTATACCTGTCCGATGCACCCGGAAGTGATTTCAGACAAACCCGGCAAATGTCCCAAATGTGGGATGGATTTGGTCCTGAAAGATGCCCCTGAAAAAAAGGAAGAGGGGATTAAACTCGACGATCTGTTGAAACCAACCAATGAATTTGTAGTGTCGGAACAGCCCGTAATAAAAGTAAAAAGAGAAAACATACCCACCACGGTTGATGCTTTAGGGACGGTAGAATACGATACTCGACAGATTGGCAGTATTTCCTCACGCGTTGCGGGCCGTATCGAGAAACTCTATGTGCGGTATAAATACCAGAAAGTGTCGAAAGGGCAGCGTATTTTAGATATATACAGCCCGGAACTTTTAACCGCACAGCAAAACCTGCTCTTCGTTATTAAAAATGACCGCTCAAACAAAACAATGATCGATGCTTCACGCCAGAAACTCCTTCTTTTGGGAATGCCGGCTTCACAGATACAGAAAGTCATCCAGCGAGGGAAACCTGATCTCACAGTTCCGGTTTTCAGCAATTACAGCGGACACATTCAGCAGGCAGGATCGGCCGGAAGCATGGGGTCATCACCACAATCTGCACCCGCAATGGCTTCAAATAACGCGGTCACCGCTGAACTACCCCTAAAAGAGGGAATGTATCTCCAGAAAGGACAGAATATTTTCAGTGTCTACAATCCCAACAGAACCTGGGCCCTGATCAATATTTTCTCTGAAGACATTGCACTGGTCAGCAAAGGACAGTCAGTCATGATCATCCCTGAAGCCAATCCTGAAAATCGCTTCAAAGGAATCATCGGTTTTATTGAACCCTTTTTCAGGCAGGGCAGCAAAACCGTAACGGCGCGCGTCTATTTTGATAATTCCACCGCAAAAATTCCTGTCGGAAGTCAGGTTAAAGCGGAGATTATGAGCCACAACAGAATGGCAGATTGGCTGCCGAAATCAGCAGTGGTTTCTTTGGGGATTGATAAAATTGCGTTCAAAAAAGTTGAAGGCGGTTTTATTGCCCACAAGGTTGTTACCGGCGCGGTGGTAGGCGATAAAATTCAGATCGTCAGTGGTTTGCTTCCTGAAGATGGAGTTGCCGAAAATGCACAGTACCTGATGGACAGCGAAAGTTTCATAAAAATTAACAGATAAAAATTGATAAGATGAAATTTAATATTTTAATGCTGGCCTTGCTGGTTTTTCTTTACTCCTGTAAAAAGGAGGAAGATCCGCATGCCGGCCACGATATCTACTACACCTGTTCCATGCACCCGCAGGTAGTCTCCGATAAACCCGGAAAATGCCCCATTTGTCACATGGATTTGGTGCCTGTCGAGAAGAAAAAGAATACTGATCCTAACGAAATTATCTTGAATGACGAGCAGGTTAAACTTGGGAATATCAAAACAGTCGCGCTATCTGATGGGTCTATGGCCGACAAACTTACCCTGACTGGAACACTCAATTTTAATCAGTACCAAATGCAGGCAGTAAGTTCCAGAGTAATGGGCAGAGTTGAACGGTTGTATTATAAAAACATTGGCGATTTTGTTCCGAAGGGGGCGCCGTTGGTCGATATTTACAGTGAAGAACTCAATAATGCAAAGCAGGAATATTTGCTGGCATTAGAAAGACGCAAACTGTTTGTCGGCAATACTTCCATTGATTTTGATCAGTTGCTCCAAAGTTCCCGCAACAAGCTTTATTTATGGGGAATGTCCGAAAGCCAGATCAAACAGTTGGAAAGATCAGGAAAAGCCACACCTACTACTACCGTGTTCAGCAATGCAGCCGGGTACATCACCGATCTGAGCATTGCTGAAGGTGATTATCTTGCGGAAGGCGGCACCATCGTGAATCTGGCAGACCTTTCATCGCTGTGGGCGGAGGCGCAGGTTTATTCCTCTCAAATGGCTCTCCTTCAGAAAGACAGCAAGGTCACCGTATATATTCCCGATCTGGATAATTTGAAGATTAATGGGAAGGTTGATTTTACAAACCCTGAAATAAGCGCCTCCAGCAGGATAAATCTGGTTCGCATTTCCGTGCCCAACAAAGGAAATCTGCTGAAACCCGGCATGCCGGTATATGTTCTGGTGGAAAACAAATCCCGTGATGGTCTTTCAATGCCTGTGGATGCGGTAATCAGGAATGGCAAATCTTCCACGGTGTGGGTGAAAACCGCGAAGAACACCTTCGTCAACAGAATGGTGGAAACGGGTCTCGAATATGAAGACAGAATAGAAATCACATCCGGAATTAAGGCGGGGGACGAAGTAGTGGTTTCCGGGGCCTATCTGCTGAACAGTGAATACATATTCAAGAAAGGGGTTGATCCCATGGCGGGTCACGATATGAGCACCATGTAATATGAGAAAATTGAATATGATAGGCTGGCTGGCGGTGCTAGTGGTGGCTATTGTTTTAGTCATTCAGGTCATACCGGTGGAGCGTAATGTCTCCACCGTTCCGCCAGGTCAAAGTTTTGAAAAAACCGAAAAGGTGCCCGCCAACGTGGCTGCAATCCTTAAAGTTTCCTGCTATGACTGTCATTCCAATAACACCCGTTATCCCTGGTATTCGGAATTAAAGCCGGCCGCATGGTTGATGGCCAGGCATATTAAAAAAGGTAAAAAAGAACTCAATTTTGATGAGTTCAATGATTATTCAAAAAGACGGAAAAAAGCAAAAATAAAAAGCATAATTAGCCAGATTGAAAAAGACGAAATGCCTTTAAAATCTTATCTACTGTTGCACAGTGATTCCAAATTAACAGCAGAGGAAAGAAAGATGCTGTTAGATTTTTTTACTTCAAGAACAAACCCACAATAAACCGAAAATCATGAAAAAATTCACCTGTCCCATGCACCCCCAGATATTGAAGGACGAACCTGGGAAATGTCCACTTTGCGGAATGAACTTAATTCCCTTGGGTGGAACCGCCCGACCTGAAAAAGACGAACACAGCCATCATCATCAGAATCATGATCATCACTCAGAATCTGATAGTTCAGCGGCGGGATTTGACAAACATGCAGGTCATCATACTCCGGATTTTCTAAAAAGATTCTGGATTACACTGGTACTTTCTGTCCCGGTGCTGCTGCTTTCCCACATGATTCAGCAGTGGCTTGGTTTCACCATAGCTTTTCAAGGCGATAAATACGTGCTGTTGGTTTTGGGAAGTATTATTTATTTCTACGGTGGAATGCCTTTTTTCAAAGGGTTTTTGGGCGAAGTGAAAGCCGGAGCTATTGGGATGATGACGCTCGTTGCTTTGGCGATTACCGTAGCTTATGTCTATTCCGTTGCCGTCGTATTCGGGCTGCCGGGCATGGATTTCTTTTGGGAGCTCGCCACCCTAATTGTCATCATGCTTCTGGGTCATTGGCTCGAAATGCGTTCACAGATGGCAGCTTCAAAAGCGTTGCAATCTCTAGTTGCCTTACTACCAAATGACGTAACCGTCGAGCATAACGGAAGTCCGGTTAAAATAAAACTGGAACAGCTGAAAAACGGAGATACAGTAATCATAAGACCGGGCGAAAAAGTCGCCGCTGACGGTCTGATTGTCGAGGGCAGTTCCTATTTAAATGAAAGCATGCTGACCGGAGAAAGTGTTCCTGTAAGAAAAGAGTCCGGTGGAAAGGTTATCGCAGGGTCTATCAATGGAGACGGGGCTTTAAAGATAAAAGCAACAGGGGTTGGAAAGGATTCGTACCTCAATAAGGTCATTAATTTGGTTCAGGATGCGCAGGCAGCAAAGTCGAACACTCAGAATCTGGCGGATAAAGTAGCCAAATGGCTTACTATAGTAGCAATTGTGGTGGGAGTAGGAACTTTCGCTTACTGGTACATCACCATGGGAGATTTGGCTTTTGCTCTGGAACGGATGGTAACGGTAATGGTAACGGCCTGCCCTCATGCTTTAGGAGTGGCAATCCCTCTGGTGGTGGCCATTTCCACTACACTTTCAGCGACAAATGGTTTACTCATCAGAAATCGCACGGCTTTTGAAACCACCAGAAAATTATCGACCATTATTTTCGATAAAACCGGCACCCTTACGAAAGGTTCCCACACTGTGCAGAAAATCATTCCTCTAACGGAACACTATTCGGAAAACGATTTACTCCAGTATGCAGCAGCAGTGCAGCAGAACTCCGAACATCACATTGCAAAAGGAATCATGCAGACCCTTTCCGAGAAAAAACTGGAGCTATGGAAGTCAGACAATTTCCGCTACATGCAGGGAATTGGAGTGACAGGAATCGTAAACGGTAAATCGGTTGTCGCGGCTGGTCCTAATTATTTTGTTCAAAACAATAAACAGGTACCTGCCATTCCGGAAGGAATCAACCAGGATGCAGAAACAGTGAACTTTATTTTGATTGATGACGTGCCCGTGGGTATTGTTTCTTTAGCAGATACCATTCGCGAAGGCGCAAAAGAAGCTATTGACCAACTTCGAAGCATGAACATTAAATCATTCCTGCTTACAGGTGATAACGAAAAGGTAGCGGCGGCGGTGTCAAAGCAGTTAGGAATGGACGGATATTTGGCAAATGTACTTCCGCACCACAAACAGGAAAAAGTAAAAGAATTTCAGGATAAAGGGGAAATCGTTGCGATGACAGGTGACGGCGTAAATGATGCACCGGCTTTGGCAGCAGCAGATGTAGGCATTGCAGTTGGCAGCGGAACTGATGTTGCTGCCGAAACCGCAGATATTATTCTGGTCAACAGTGACCCTCGAGACGTGGTGAAAATGATAAATTTTGGAAAAAAAACCTACAGCAAGATGATCCAGAATCTCGTATGGGCAGTGGGCTACAACGTCGTGGCTATTCCACTTGCTGCGGGTGTTCTGTATCCTACATTTGTCCTGAGTCCCGCCATGGGCGCAGTGCTGATGAGTGTAAGCACCATCGTGGTCGCACTTAATGCAAGTTTGTTAAAAATTAAATAATCACAGGATGAAATATATATTTTCGCTCTTCCTATTTATGGCAATGTCCATAAACAGTTATTCACAGAGCACCAAAACCGTGTACACCTGCCCGATGCATCCGCAGGTCGTGAAATCAGCACCCGGTAACTGCCCCATTTGCGGTATGACCTTGGTGAAGAAAACCGTTACTGAGAAAAAAACGGCGGCCAAATCCGCGCCCGCTCCTAAAAAGGCCACCGTAGTTAAAAAAACTACGGGTAAGAAACCTGAAATTACCGCTGCAAAAACAAAGACGGTAACGGAAGTTAAAAAACCGGTGATGCCAAAGACTAAAGCAGTACCGAAAGACCCAGCGAGCATCAAAACGCCGGAACATTCAACACCTGCTCCGCATCAGCATGAAGCAGCGCAAAAAGGTTACACCTGTCCGATGCATCCCGAGGTGATTTCGGACAAACCGGGAAAGTGTCCCAAGTGCGGTATGAATCTGGTCCCTCAAAAAGGAAAGAAGGAAGATCATTCTGCACACGGAAACATGCAGATACATGGTGAACACAAAATGGTCATGCCCATGCCCGAAAAGCACCTAAAAGGCGGACGCAAAGTGACCTACCATCTTTATGTGAAAGACACCCTGGTAAATTTCGCGGGCAAACAGAAACGCGCCATTGCCGTAAACGGGCAGATTCCGATGCCAAAGCTGGAGTTTTATGAGGGCGATACGGCGGAAGTGATTGTCCATAATTTAATGGATGAAGAAACTTCTCTGCACTGGCACGGTCTTCATCTTCCAAATAAAGAAGATGGGGTTCCCTGGCTTACCCAGAAACCCATTCCACCACATTCAACCTACACGTATTCGTTTCCGATCATCCAAAACGGAACCCACTGGTATCACTCACATACTGGTCTGCAGGAGCAGATTGGAATGTATGGGATGATGATTCTGAAAAAACGTCCCGAAGATCCTACTTTCCGACCGGGGATTGATAATTTGCCCACGGAGCACCTTATCCTGAGCGAGTGGACAAACCTGAACCCCAATAATGTTCAGCGGATGCTTCACAACGCCAATGACTGGTTCGCAATAAAAAAAGGCAGTACTCAAAGTTATGCAGAAGCCATAAAAGAGGGACACTTTAAGACAAAACTCACCAACGAATGGAAGCGGATGCTTGCCATGGACGTGAGTGACGTGTATTATGACGCCTTTCTGATTAACGGTAAAATCGAAAGTCAACTCTCCCGATATAAAGCCGGTGATAAAGTTCGGCTTCAAATAGCCAACGGCGGGGCTTCCTCCTATTTCTGGCTCAATTATGCCGGAGGAAAAATAAAAGTAGTGGCCAGTGATGGATTGGACATTGAACCGGTCGAAGTGGATCGCCTGATCCTGGCGGTTTCCGAAACGGTGGATATCGTAGTGGAAATTCCTGAAAGAAACACCTCCTACGAGCTCCTTGTTACGCCCGAAGACCGCACAAAATCGGCTTCCGTTTACATTGGCGAAGGAATTAAAAAAGCCCAGGCACCATTACCCAAACTCAAATATTTTGAAGGAATGAGGATGATGAATGACATGATGAAGATGAACGGTGACATGAAGGATATGGGCATGGAGATGAGTTACCAGACTATGGATATGAATCAGGTGATGTACCCTGAGATTATTGCTGAAAACAATGCAGCAATGCCGATGAATACAATGGACAACAGTGATGCGGAAATGGATCACTCAAAGCACCAGATGCCTGCTTCCGGGATTACCACATTGAATTACGGAATGATGAAATCGCCTTATGACACTTCGCTTCCGAAAGACAGTCCCGTGCGCGAGCTCAAGTTTACCCTTACGGGAAACATGAACCGCTACGTTTGGAGCATGGACGATAGAGTCCTGGCAGAATCGGACAAAATATTGGTGAAGAAAGGGGAAATTCTCCGCATTACCCTTTTCAATAACTCAATGATGCGCCACCCGATGCACCTGCACGGATTTGATTTCCGCGTACTCAACAAAAATGGTGTTCAGGCACCCCTCAAAAATGTGTTGGATATTATGCCGATGGAAACTAATGTCATCGAATTTGAAGCAAAAACTGACGGGGACTGGTTTTTCCACTGTCACATCCTCTATCACATGATGGCGGGGATGAACCGTGTTTTTGCTGTTGGTGATTATCAGAATCCTTTGCTGCCCGATAAAGCTTCAGCTTACAAAAAGCTCCAGCGCGAAAGTAACATGTGGCACCTTATGGCCGAAAACGATTTTGCTACTAATGGTAACGACGGGATGGCGAGGATCTCAAATGCCCGCTGGGAATTGGGAACAGAATGGCGTTTAGGTTACAATCCCCATCACGGCTACGAGGTGGAAACCCAACTCGGCAGGTATGTGGACCGTATGCAGTGGCTGAAACCATTTATCGGATTTAACTATCATTATAGAAAGATTGACAGGAATAATATTGAAAAAAACCTTTTTGGACAGGCATCTACTAAAGATGAAAGAAAAACTTTCAGCGCTGGTATCATGTATAAACTCCCGATGTTGGTGGACCTGCAGGCAGAAATATTTACAGACGGAATTGTAAGGTTCCAGCTGAAACGTGAAGACATTCCATTGACTGCGCGTTTGCGCGGGGCATTCATGGTCAATACCGACAAAGAATATATGGCAGGTCTTAAATATATCGTCACAAAAAATATCGGAATCTCAACCCACTACGACAGCGATATGAGCTGGGGTGCAGGGATTACACTGAACTATTAAAGGAGTTTTTATTGTGTCAATTTTAAAGAGTGCAGCTGCGAAATAAAGACCGGTTGCACTCTTTTTTACAGCGTATAACGACCGCCGGAAACACAGATTCTCATGAGGCAAACAATACCAGCCTACAACCTGAGGAATCATTGCAGTAATATGAGCTAAGACATAAATTGAAGTAAATATATTTTTATTAAATTAGCACCGTGAAATTTTTGGCCTTCTCTTTATCCTTGTTCTTTATGGTGCTTACTATGGTGCCATGCAACGACGCGGCAAAGGGTTTAAGCGAAAAATTTTGTCAGAATCAGGATGTTCACCTCGAACAAAGCCAGAATCAACACGCTGATCTTTGTTCTCCTTTCTGCGTTTGCAATTGTTGTGGTATGAATTTATCAGTTTTACAGATTAATACGTTACTTCCTGAGCACCACAAGGTTGTAATAAAAGATATTCTTCCTGATAGGAAATATGATCACAAGATTCTCCACCCTGCCGATATCTGGCAACCTCCCAAAATAGGTTAATTACTTTTTCTTCGGATTTTTTCGGAAGACCACTCGGCTATTAAATAGTCGCGCATTTTCGTGAACAATACGGAATGTGCTTTACCTTCAATTAACCTTAATTTTTACAAATGATATATAAAATTATACAGTTTAGTGTAAAGAATAAGCTCATTATTGGGCTCATGACTTTCGCACTAATCATTTGGGGCGTGTATAGCGCTACTAAGCTTCCCCTAGATGCTGTGCCAGATATCACCAATAATCAGGTTCAGATCATTACCAGTACACCCACATTAGCCGCACAGGAAACAGAACAGTTGGTAACATATCCAATTGAACAGAGCCTCGCCAACATTCCCGGAATTACCGAAATGAGGTCAATTTCAAGATTTGGCTTGTCCGTAGTGACGGTCGTTTTCGACGAAAGCGTGGATATTTACTTTGCACGCCAACTCATCACTGAAAAACTGAAAGAGGCCGAAGAAAATATTCCACAGGGTATTGGCACCCCCGAAATGTCCCCGGTTTCTACCGGCTTGGGAGAAATCTATCAATATGTTATTCACCCTAAAAAAGGGTCAGAAGATAAATACTCCGCTACGGATCTGCGTACCATGCAGGATTGGGTCGTGGCAAGGCAACTTTACGGGACACCCGGAGTAGCTGAAATTAACAGTTTCGGCGGGAAACTTAAGCAGTATGAAGTCGCGATTAATCCCTATAGGCTTAAAGCAATGAATGTTACCATTGCAGATATTTTTGCTGCACTCCAGAAAAATAACGAAAATACCGGCGGCGCTTATATCGATAAAAAACCTAATGCCTATTTTATTCGCGGCATCGGTCTGATCTCTTCTTTAGATGATATTTCCAACACCGTAATAAAAACAGTCAACGGTATCCCTGTACTTATCAAAGATGTCGCGGAGGCACGTATAGGCAGTGCCGTTAGATATGGTGCCCTTACCTATAACGGCGATAAAGAGGCTGTCGGGGGTATTGTAATGATGCTCAAAGGTGAAAATTCCGCGGAAGTAGTGAGTCGGGTTAAGGAAAAAATGCTCACCATTCAAAAATCCCTTCCAGCGGATATTATCGTAGAACCTTTCGTGGACCGGACTAACTTAATAGACCGGGCGATCCGTACCGTAGAAACAAATTTGGTGGAAGGCGCTCTTATTGTCATCCTTGTGCTCGTTCTGTTTCTGGGTAATTTTCGTGCAGGGCTTATTGTGGCTTCTGCCATTCCACTTTCTCTCCTTTTTGCCTTAGGTATGATGAATGTTTTTGGAGTCAGTGCAAACTTGATGAGTTTGGGAGCTATTGATTTCGGGCTTATTGTAGATGGCGCAGTAATCATTGTGGAGGCGACCCTTCACTTTCTCGCGGTCCACCACAAATCCCAAAAACTGTCGCAGCACACAATGGACCGGGCTGTGGAAGCCAGTGCAAAAAAGATGATGAGTTCTGCAGCATTTGGCCAGATCATTATACTTATTGTCTACCTACCCATTCTGTCACTTCAGGGAATTGAAGGTAAAATGTTCCGTCCTATGGCAGAGACCGTATCATTTGCCATTGTCGGAGCACTGATCCTCTCTCTTACTTATATACCCATGATGTCCGCATTGTTTTTATCTAAAAATATCAGTGCCAAAAAGACCTTTGCCGATAAAATGATGGCTAAGATCCATAATTTTTACGTTCCGTTGTTGCAGAAGGCTATTGCATTTAAATATGCAGTAGTTGCCGCGGCCATAGCGCTGCTTACGGTGTCGCTTCTGCTGTTCTCTCGCATGGGCGGCGAATTTATACCCCAACTTCAGGAAGGTGATTTTGCCGTACATTGTATTCTGCCACAGGGCACCTCCCTTTCACAAAGTATAGAAACTTCTATGCAGGCAAGCCGTATTTTGAAATCATTTCCCGAAGTCAACACCGTGGTCGGTAAAACCGGAAGCGCGGAGGTTCCAACAGACCCTATGCCGCCCGAAGCAACCGATCTTATTGTCACGCTAAAACCTAAAAAAGATTGGAAAGACAGCGACAAATCTTACGAAGAGTTAAGTGCCGAAATGATGGAAAAACTGGAAATGATACCTGGCGTGTTTTTTGAAGTCTCCCAACCCATACAGATGCGTTTTAACGAATTAATGACCGGGGTAAGACAGGATGTGGCGATTAAAATATTTGGTGAAAATATCGACACCCTCGCTGAATTGGCACCGGACGTTGCCAAAGTCGTCCAGACCGTTCAGGGGGCCACAGAACCCCAGATTGAGCAGACCGTGGGATTTCCCCAAATTACCATTACCTACGACAGAGCCCGCCTCGCCTCCTACGGTCTCAATATTGAGGATATTAATCACACAGTAAGTACTGCGTTTGCTGGTGAAACAGCAGGAGTAGTGTTTGAAGATGAAAAGAAATTCAATCTGGTCGCGCGTCTGGACAGTGCGAGCAGAAGCTCTATTGAGGACGTCAGCAGCCTCTTTATTCCAACCGCAAACGGAGTCCAGATTCCGCTTTCACAGATCGCAAAAGTGGAATATAAAGACGGTCCGGCACAGATAAGTCGGGAAGATGGAAAGCGCCGCATCGTCGTAGGTTTCAATGTAAAAGATAGAGATGTAGAAAGTGTGGTGACCGAAATTCAGCAAAAACTCACTGATGCCAACCTGCTGCCCCCCGGATATTATTATACCTATGGTGGTACTTTTGAAAACCTGGAACAGGCCTCTTCCAGATTACAGATTGCCGTGCCGGTTGCTTTAGCACTCATTTTTCTCTTGCTTTATTTTGCCTTCCGCAACCTAAAAGACAGCTTGCTTATATTTACTGCAATACCAATGAGTGCTATTGGCGGTGTGTTTGCGTTGCTCATAAGAGATATGCCATTCAGTATTTCTGCAGGAGTGGGCTTCATTGCGTTATTTGGTGTGGCCGTCCTGAACGGTATCGTCTTGGTGAGTACTTTCAAAGACCTACAGAAATCCGGTGTAAATAATGTAATACGAAGGGTCATAGAAGGAACCAGTATCAGGCTTCGTCCTGTATTGATGACGGCAGCCGTAGCATCATTTGGATTTTTCCCGATGGCTTTTTCTACCGGGAGCGGTGCCGAAGTGCAAAGACCGCTTGCAACAGTAGTTATCGGCGGTTTGGTTACGGCGACCTTTCTAACGCTGTTTGTATTGCCTTTGCTGTATATCATCTTCAATTCTAAAAACCAATTCAGAACTAAATTGAGAAATATTAAAAATTCACCGCTTCCGGTGCTGGTCTTGCTGCTCTGTCTTGTGACAGGCTCCTTCCAGGCACAGGAAAGGATCTCGCCAAATGATGCAGTGAAAATAGCACTAGCCAATAATTTGCAGTACTCCGTAAACCGTGCTCAGGTAAGCAAAGCTGTGCTGGAGACCAAAACTACGCGTGAAATTCCTAAGACCGGCATTTTTATAGAAAATGACGATATGAGGCCAAGTGATCCCAATGGCGAATTAAAAATTGGAGTCCAGCAATCAATCCAATGGCCGGGATTATATAAGGCGAAAAGAAAGTATTTTGAGGAGCAGCTAAAATACCACCAGCTTAATAAAGGTATGCTCGATGCCGTAATTAAAAAAGAGGTAAACACAGCATTTTATCAGCTGTGGTACCTTCAGGATCTAGCCAGACTTTATCAGAAACTTGATGAATATTACACCAGTATGTACGAAGCAGCTAATCTTCGTTTCAAAACGGGTGAAGCTGCAGGACTGGAAAACATTGCTGCCGAAGCACGGATGAAGGAGCTGCAGGCACAGAAACAGCAAAACCAACAGAATATTTCAGTACAGCAGCAGCAGTTGAGCCTTTTTCTCAATACTCAGAAGATGTACTTGCCGGAAGACACCAATTTGCAGAAACTGGATGTGGATGACTTTCCGTCAGACAGTTTTCATCCCTCATTGGCTCTGCAGCAGCAGAATATAGAAATAGCAAGGGCGAATATAGAGGTTCAGAAAATGCAGAACAAACCTGACTTTTCGGGAAGAATATTTTCCCAGAGATTATACGGAATGAAGGATCCCATAACAGGCTTTTCAGTAGCGGTAGAATTTCCCATTTTTGGAAAGACTGCTTACAAAGCCAAATTGCAGTCTGCAGAAGCCGAGGTCGAAATTCAACAATCTCAGCTGCGCTATCAGGAAAATCAGTTCGCGGCACAAACCCGCTCCAGCTATACTGAAATTCTGAAAGCTGCTGAAATGCTTAAATATTATGAAAGTATAGGTTTGAAACAGGCAGACCAAATTTTCGATGCGGCAATGCTGAGTTACAAAGCTGGGGAAATAGGGTTTTCTGAAATGCACCAGTTTTTCACCCAAGCTATAGACATTAGAAAAAACTATTTGATTGCACTGAACGAATACAACATGGCAGTAATACAATATAACTACTATATTAAAAATTAAGGATCCAAAAGAGAATATAACATGAAAAAATATATCACCCTAATTTTTGCGGTCTCTGTCTTGTTGACAGGATGCAAAAAAGAATCAGAAGTCACTGAAACCAAAGAAGCAACTGCAGTAGAGAAGCCCGATGAGCACGAAGATCCTAATGTGGCACATTTCACCGAAGAACAGATAAAAACTGTAGGCATCCAGATGGGCAGTATCGAAAGTAAGGAGCTTTCCAATACCATCAAGGTGAGCGGTATGCTAACCGTGCCGAATCAGAATAAAGCATTTGTCACGCCCTCATACAGCGGTATAGTGCGCTCATTGTATGTCCAGCCTGGAAGTTATGTGTCGCGGGGAAAAGTTATAGCAACGATATCAAATCCCGATTTAATCGTGATGCAGCAGCAGCTGCAGCAGGTGAATGGCCAAATCAAGATGGCAGAGCTGGAGGTAACGCGTGCCCAGCAGCTTTATAAAGGAAATGCCGCACCGTTAAAGAAATTTCAGCAGGCACAGACAGATCTTGCAACATTACGAAGCCAGCGCTCCGGACTGCAGAAACAGCTAGGCAGCATCGGTGCAGCTCAGGGTTACAGTTCGTCCCTTGCGGTGCGCGCGCCCATCAGCGGAACGGTAAGTAAAGTGATTGCGCAAATCGGGAGTAATGTAGACATGGCTTCGCCAATTGCCGAAATTGTAAGCAACTCAGCCCTGCATTTAGATATCTATGTATATGAAAAAGACTTGGGTAAAGTACAGCCAGGACAAACCATTCATTTTACACTTACCAACAGTCCAGGTAAAGAGTATGATGCAAAAATAACTTCAATAGGTACAGCCTTTGAAGGAGAAAGCAAAACTGTTCCTGTTCACGCACAAGTCGTCGGTGACCGATCAGGTCTTATTGATGGCATGAATGTTACCGCAGTCATAAGTCTTGATAAGCAAACTACTGCATCCGTTCCTACTGAAGCTATAGTTAATGATAAGGGACAGGATTTTATCTTTATAATGCAGTCCGATCATGATAAAGAAGAAAATAACGAAAAAGTATCAACTTCAACAAACGGAAATAACAAAAAAACAATTGTGGAAAAGGAAGTAGGTTTTGAAAAAATTCCTGTTGCTAAAGGGGTTACTGCTTTAGGCTACACACAAATTACACCTTTAAAACCAATTCCTGCCGATGCTAAAATCGTAATTAAGAACGCCTTCTTTATCTTGGCTAAGTTAAATAATAAGGGAGAGGAAGGTGATGGTCATTAAGAAATAGCACTTCAAAATAAGAATTAATACATTATTAAAATAAAACTTATGGCAAATAATAAATTACATACACATACTTTCGACGAAAATGGTCGTCAGTTGTGTTGTACAGAAGAAGAAAAAATCAATTTGGTTGCAGACCAAAGATTGAAAAAAGAGTTAGGCGATAAAGCATGTTGTGCTGTAGATGAGAAAATAAACCGTTCAAAAAGCGAGCATTCAGAAAAGGATGGCCATAAACCTGGCGATGAACACGATGATGATGATGATGGTCACGATCATTCTAATCAGGGAAAATCAACTTTCCAGCTATTTCTTCCGGCTATTATTTCATTCGTGATTCTAATGGCAGGATTGGGAATCGATTATTTGATCCCTCAATCTTGGTTCAATGATTGGTTGCGGGTTGGTTGGTATGCAGCGGCATATCTTCCGGTAGGTTTACCGGTTCTTAAAGAAGCGTTTGAAAGTATCAGGAAGGGAGATGTGTTTTCGGAGTTTTTTCTAATGTCTATTGCCACAATAGGTGCCTTTGCAATTGGTGAATATCCTGAAGGGGTAGCTGTAATGCTCTTCTATTCAGTAGGCGAAGTTTTCCAGACTTTAGCCGTTCAGCGCGCAAAAGGAAACATAGCAAAACTTCTCGATCAGCGTCCCGATGAAGTGACCATCTTGGTGGATAACCGCCCACAAACGGTAAAAGCGGCGGAAGTTGCACTGGATTCGGTTATTCAGCTGAAACCGGGAGAAAAACTGGCCCTGGATGGAATTTTGATTTCAGACAGTGCTTCGTTCAATACTTCGGCACTTACCGGTGAAAGCAAACCGGATACAAAACAGAAAAACGATACCGTCCTTGCAGGAATGATTAACCTGAATACGGTAGCAAAAGTGCAGGTCAATACCCTCTACAATGATTCGAAACTTTCAAAGATTCTGGAATTGGTACAGAATGCGACTGCACAGAAAGCACCCACCGAATTGTTCATCAGGAAATTTGCCCGCATCTATACCCCAATCGTGGTATTTCTCGCTGTGGCAATCTGTCTGTTACCCTATTTGTTTGTCGATGAATATATTTTCCGGGACTGGTTATATCGCGCCCTTATATTCCTGGTAATATCCTGTCCATGTGCATTAGTAATTAGTATTCCACTAGGATACTTTGGTGGCATTGGTGCCGCAAGCAGAAATGGAATTTTATTTAAGGGCAGTAACTTTCTGGATGCGTTGGCAGAGGTCAAAAATGTGGTTATGGATAAGACCGGAACCATGACTGAGGGCGTCTTTAAAGTACAGACCGTCAATCTAAAGCAGGAATTTGACCGGGATTTAATTCTAAAATTAGTGAATGTAATCGAAAATTCATCAACCCATCCGGTGGCAACTGCCATTCACGATCATCTCGGTGAACCCGACCATACTATAATTCTCGACAATGTAGAAGAAATAGCGGGACATGGCCTGAAGGGATCGTATCAGGGAAAAGAGTTGCTCGTAGGAAACTTTAAACTGATGGATAAATTCAATATCCAATATGATGTAAATCCAAACGATATTGTAGAAACATTGATTGCCATTGCTTATGAAGGAAAATTTGCGGGATACCTTACCATTGCGGATAGCATCAAAGAAGACGCTGCCGAAACTGTACAGAAACTTCAAAGTTTAGGAGTAAAAGTTACCATGTTGAGCGGTGATAAAGCAACGGTAGTCAAAGCTGTAGCAGGAAAACTGGGCATACCTAATGCTTTTGGCGATTTATTGCCGGAAGATAAAGTGAATAAAGTCAAAGAAATAAAAGCACGGAATGAAACGGTTGCATTTGTTGGCGACGGAGTCAACGATGCGCCGGTTGTAGCTTTAAGTGATGTTGGCATAGCGATGGGTGGCCTTGGGAGTGATGCCACCATTGAAACCGCTGATGTGGTAATTCAGGACGACAAACCTTCAAAAATCCCAATGGCCATTAATATTGGCAAGCAAACCAAAAAAATTGTTTGGCAGAACATCGCGTTGGCCTTTGGAGTAAAAGCAGTGGTCTTGGTATTAGGAGCAGGGGGGTTAGCCACGATGTGGGAAGCAGTCTTTGCAGATGTGGGCGTAGCATTGCTTGCCATACTAAATGCGGTAAGGATTCAGAAAATGAAATTTTAAACAAGGCGGGCTTCGGTCCGTTTTTTTATGGGAGATATTGTGCAAAAATAATGAGCCTCCAAAATATCCCCGATGCCACAGCAAGTAACATAATGACAATTATACGCACAGGCCAGCCGCTACAACGTTGCCCTCCATTCCGCACGCCTGTGCTCAGCCTGCCGAAGTACTTCATTACGTGCAAACCAGCACCATAGTGCCTATAATTGGAAATTATGTTAAATGCTTTCCTAGCAACAGGCATAGCCTTTATGCGCTACACCTTGCAACCGCTCGCTTGGTTATAATTTAGTAGTGCAGTCCCACAAAGAACACCTTCTAATCCCCTCCAAAGCTTAGGAGTTTACCCTGAGCGGAGTCGAAGGGCAGAAAATGGTGCATTCGTTTTCTCTTTTTCCAGTACCTCCAGCAAACCACTGCCAAAAAAAATCTTTAGAAAAAGAAAAAGATTTTTTGGTCATTGGTCAGCTTCCAGTACCGCGCACAGTAGTATTAGAGCTGAAAAAATCACTTTTGCCCTCCGCTATATTATCAGACGGCACAAAGCATAATAGTAGTCAAAGTCTTTTATATGGTCTATGCTCTGCGCCATCTGATAACGCCAACAAAAAGCAATTTTTTTCAGCTAGAATACCACTGTCTTTACCTCCGCTTATCACTGTCTGTCATCTTTTTACGTTTTTACCTAGTTGAATTTTTCTACACCACCATTTTCTGCACGAAGTGTTTACCCCGTTTTTCCAGCACCATTCCCAATTTCCACCGCTTCCCAAGTTCCTGCAGCCCATGTTCGGCATTCCCTTTCACGGAAATAGGTCCGTTTCATTCCTGCCTCACATGCGCTGACTAAGGAACCGCGCACAGTCGTGTGCTTTTCCCTCACCTAATCCTAAGGGCACACCACTGTCTTTGCCACTCCTTCCCATTTAGTGTTGTTATCAAAAGAACGTGCACATTTTTCAAGCGTTTTCGTCAAAAAATAGGATGCCGACCCTCGGCAAAAAATAAAAAAAAAGAAAGTAAAGGTATACGTCCGGGAAAATGCGCTGACAATATCTAGCCCATAAAGGGTTTTTTGAAAAAACTATGTTCGTGAAAAGCAAAAAACGCCCATACTTTTTTCAAAAAAATATTGCATCGCATTTTCCCTCCTGTAGAATTGAACACTTTCTTTTTTTTCCTTTTTTTTCTTTTAGAAATTTTCCTGCGAAGCAGGGTTGATGAGCATAGTCGAATCATTAAATCCCGAGTTATGCAAAATTTCAAAGTACGTACATACGATGTACAACAGGCTACGCCAAAAACCGCAATTTTTATTCTTAACCGTGGCAGAAATGCAGGAAAACCGCTCCAAGAACCTTGTCCGAACTGCTTTATTTTATACTGCAGCAGCTTAGAAGAAATGGAAAATGTTTACTGGACATTTTACGCCCTCTGGAAACATGGCTTTTTCCATCCTTACTTGTGCGGAAGTGTTATTGAAATGCTTCGTATTTCTGAACTAAAAACACTGATGCGCAATTTTATTATTCCAGCTCTTGAAAAATCCTCCCAAAACCCAGAAATGACACTTAAAATCAAATCTACATGGGAACTAGAAAAGAAAATTGAACAGCAGGCTAAAGCAGTAAAAGAACTTCGTGATAGTTTAGTTAGACGTTACTATTTATCGATGTAAATTTTTAAAACTTCCTTCGGGAAGTTTTTTAATTTTTCAAGATTGATAAAATTTTCTACCAAATTTTATAAACGAAAAAGCCTCTCCAACTTAGACTGCACCCAAAAGTTTAGACAAAATTAAACAATATTTTCAAAGGAAAGAGTTCGGTACTGTACCGGACTCTTTCCTTTGAGATTGAGTCTTATTCTATCATTGTTGTAATAGTGAATGTACTTCACTATTTCCTTCTTAAGTTCCTGAATGGAACCAAACTTTCTGGTATAAAACATTTCTGATTTTATCGTTCCAAAAAAGTTTTCTATCACCGCATTGTCCAAACAGTTTCCTTTTCGGGACATACTTTGAATAATACCTTTTTCTTTTAATATATTTTGATAAGCTTTCATTTGATATTGCCAACCTTGATCAGAATGTAGAATGATGTTCTGTGTAGATTTTACTTTTCTGAATGATTTCTTTAGCATTCTGATGATTTGGCTAAACACAGGTCTTTCAGATAAGTCAAAACTGACAATTTCACCATTAAATAAATCGATGATTGGAGATAGGTAAAGTTTATTACCCGATACATTAAACTCTGTAACATCGGTTGCCCATTTCTGATTAGGAGTGTCCGATTTGAAATTCCTCTGTAGAACATTGGGCGCAATTTTCCCTTGCTCTCCCTTGTAAGATTTATATTTCTTCACTCGGATAATACTCTTTAAACCTAATATTTTCATAAGTCGTAAAACAGTTTTGTGATTAATCAAAATTCCTTTTTCTTTCAAAAGCAAAGTAATTCTTCTATAGCCCAACCTTCCTTTGTGACGATGATAAACCTGCTTAATCATTTCTTTTATTTCCGCATATTTATCTTTCATTTGAAAGCGTTTTCGATAGTAATAAAAACTGCTTCTTGCCATCGATGTACAATTCAGCAGTACTGCTAAATCAAAGTCCTGCCTTAACTCTTCGATGGCTTTGGATTTTTCCTTTCCTGAATTAAGGCTTCTAACTTTTTTAAAATGGCGTTCTCGGCTTCTAAATAATAAATCCTCTCCAACAGTTCTTCCTCCCTTGTTAAGGGTTTGCCTGTTTTCTTTTTTTTTCGCTTGTAATTACTCATGGTTTTAGGTCTTCCTCTGGGTCTGTTTTCTAAACCTAAAATACCATTTTTTTTATAATTACGCTGCCAACTAAGAATACTGGACTCCGCAGGAATATTAAACCTTCTCGACGCTTCTTTTAAACTTAAATTCTCTTTCTCAATTACTGATAAAATCTTTAATTTAAAATCTTTTGTGTAATGCGTATTGGAAAGCCGAACAAGTCCTGAAACTCCATAAAGTTCATAAAATTTTATCCATTTACGAACCAAGGAACCACAAACTCCAATGCGTTTTCCTAAATCGTCTGTTCCAATATCCCCTTTGTGATATCTCTTTATAGCTTTTAATTTAAAGTCTACTGAATATTTACTTTTCCCCATAAAAAATGCCCCTAAAAAGTGTCTAACTTTTTGGGGGCAGTCCAACTCGGAGAGGCTCTTTTTTATCCAAATAGTCACCACAACTAAGGATTAGGTTTTTTTTTCATCATTTGGAGTAATCTCTTAACCAAAAGTGTTGCTACAAAACTCGATACACCACCCAAAAATCCAAGAATGATGGTCTTCAGAATATCTTCGGCTTGTAGGTTAACAAATATACTTAAAACCGTCCCAAATGCAGTGCTAAATTTTGTCGAGTTATCCACGTAATTCATAACAAATCAATATAAAATGAATACCCATCGACCAAAAATGCTAATCATCACGATATACTGCAGCTTGACTTACCGCCGAAGCAATGCCTCCAGCTACTGCCAAATATCCTGCTACACTCACCACCAAAGCTGGTAGCGAAACAGGAGCCGTCACAATAACGCTACTTACAGCTGTTAAGGCTAAACCAATGTTTCTAAGCTTGCGGAAAAACTTTGGCGTTGGTTCCTGAATTCTTTGCACTAATTTTTTCATACTATTTTATTTTTTAGAAATTTTCCTCCCTTTACAATAAAGAAAAATTTCACCCTTTAGGGTTGGGGCAAAAATTTTTCTTTCAAATTTTCCTCCCATGGTGACTGAGCGTCGTCGAAGTCTGGTGACTGAGCGTCGTCGAAGTCAGGGTCGGGGAAAAGAAAATTATTTAATATTTTTTTTGGTAACAATGAGTTCTACTACAAAACCATTCTCTAGATAAGGAAAAATCAAATTTTTGAGCTTCTCAAAAGCCTTTCTTGATTCATTTCCTCTACCTTCTCCTGTAATTTGACTTACTGGAGCAATACAACCATTCAACTCCTTCAAAGCGTTATTGGCTGGATGTAAAAGAATGTATTTTCTATTTTTTACATTGATCAACTCCAAGTGCCACTTAAACTTTGCACTAAAACGCTTTCGGATTTTGTATTTTCCCTCTGGAATACACGAAACTCGAGCTTTATTATTTCGCCAAGGCAATTCTATCGTTTTACAAATTTCTTTGCCGTTTAGGCTTAAAACGCCGTTCGTTCCTTCGGGAAAATACATCCTTTCCAATACGATTTCCATGTAAATTTTACACTGGTGTATCTACTTTCACAATCGACAATGCGTTGAAAGCTCCATTTTTCAATGGGTATTTTTCTCCATTCACTTCTTGGAAGAATTCTACTCCCAAAAACAAGAAGATGGGGTGAGGGCTATTCGGAGTCAATTCATTATCCAAAATGAATTCGTCCGTTGCCGTTTCATTCCACGCTTGAACTGGAGACTCATTCATCTGAGTTTCAAAAACACCATTTTCAAAATCCACTGCAGCTGCAGCTGTTACAATTTTGAAATGAGTAGTTCCTCCAGGAGCGGCAATCATCACCGTTGGCGTAAAAGCTGGAATGTTTACTTGGCATAAACCACTGGTTCTCGTGATATCCACCGTTTTCGGTGCGAAAAGCGTGTTTCCCAACTTCCCATTGATATTGAAGTCAAAACCATCTAAAAGGATAGCTTCGCCATCAATCACGTTTCGAGCTCCTCTAGGATTGGTTTGATCCATTTGGATAACCTTAACCATTTCTTTGGTCAATCTGCTTACCATTCTGGAATCAGAAGCTCTTAACAAAAGCGGACGAACTGCATTTCTGAGAACCTTCCCAGAATTCCCCGCTCTCCCGAATTCTGAACCATTTTCTCGGGTTCTCTGGAAGGTAGGGTCATTTTTAATTCTTTCCGCCGAAACACCGCCTTTCTCTCTTGCGAGGTAGCCATCTTTAGATTTGTAAAAGGTGATACCACCAATGGTACCATCTAACTTGATAATACTTTTTTGTCTTGCCATTTTTTTACTTTTTACTAGATTTATTTTTCAGATGATGAGGTTCACCTGTTCAAACCTTCGCGAATTCACATGACAAAATTTGAGAATTTAACCTCCCAAAGCAAATAATAAAGCGGTTTTACCCACATTTAGCGGAAAACGATACTTTCTGTTGCAAACACAATTTTTAGCGGATTTAGAGCTTATTATAAGAATTAGTGTATTTAGAAAATAATTAAATTTGATATCAGTATACCACACCTAAGTCAACTCCATATCAAAAGCATAGATAGTGTATGAAAAAAAGATTTTTTAGGCTGTGCATCTACCCAAAAGACGTAATGAAAATTACAGGCAAAAGTGAAACCTATTCACGCACACTTATCGCCAAAATTAAAGCTTCATTAAGCAGACCTCCACACCAATTCATTACCATAGAAGAATTCTGCCAATACACAGGTCTAGAAATAGAAAAAGTATTAGAAATAATCACAGATTAATCACAAAACATAGTGATAAGTTAAACCAAATTTTGTAAATTTACTCTATCAAAATGAACCAAAAACCTACAAATTAATAGGTGAGTAATTAGGTGAAGTATTGATATTACATTATTAAAAAAGTCCTATAAATAAAGGGTTTTCAGAATAGGTGGTTTTCCCTTCCTTTCTGCAAAAAATCCGCAAACTTGGACTGCCCCCAAAAAGTTAGACACTTTTTAGGGGCATTTTTTATGGGGAAAAGTAAATATTCATTAGACTTTAAATTAAAAGCTATAAAGAGATATCACAAAGGGGATATTGGAACAGACGATTTAGGAAAACGCATTGGAGTTTGTGGTTCCTTGGTTCGTAAATGGATAAAATTTTATGAACTTTATGGAGTTTCAGGACTTGTTCGGCTTTCCAATACGCATTACACAAAAGATTTTAAATTAAAGATTTTATCAGTAATTGAGAAAGAGAATTTAAGTTTAAAAGAAGCGTCGAGAAGGTTTAATATTCCTGCGGAGTCCAGTATTCTTAGTTGGCAGCGTAATTACAAAAAAAATGGTATTTTAGGTTTAGAAAACATACCCAGAGGAAGACCTAAAACCATGAGTAATTACACGCGAAAAAAAAAGAAAACAGGCAAACCCTTAACAAGGGAGGAAGAACTGTTGGAGAGGATTTATTATTTAGAAGCCGAGAACGCCATTTTAAAAAAGTTAGACGCCTTAATTCAGGAAAGGAAAAATCCAAAGCCATCGAAGAGTTAAGGCAGGACTTTGATTTAGCAGTACTACTGCATTGTACATCGATGGCAAGAAGCAGTTTTTATTACTATCAAAAACGCTTTCAAATGAAAGATAAATATGCGGAAATAAAAGAAATGATTAAGCAGATTTATCATCGTCACAAAGGAAGGTTGGGCTATAGAAGAATTACTTTGCTTTTGAAAGAAAAAGGAATTTTGATTAATCACAAAACTGTTTTACGACTTATGAAAATATTAGGTTTAAAGAGTATTATCCGAGTGAAGAAATATAAATCTTACAAGGGAGAGCAAGGGAAAATTGCGCCCAATGTTCTACAGAGGAATTTCAAATCGGACACTCCTAATCAGAAATGGGCAACCGATGTTACAGAGTTTAATGTATCGGGTAATAAACTTTATCTATCTCCAATCATCGATTTATTTAATGGTGAAATTGTCAGTTTTGACTTATCTGAAAGACCTGTGTTTAGCCAAATCATCAGAATGCTAAAGAAATCATTCAGAAAAGTAAAATCTACACAAAACATCATTCTACATTCTGATCAAGGTTGGCAATATCAAATGAAACATTACCAAAACTTGTTAAAAGAAAAAGGTATTATTCAAAGTATGTCCCGAAAAGGAAACTGTTTGGACAATGCGGTGATAGAAAACTTTTTTGGAACGATAAAATCAGAAATGTTTTATGCCAGAAAGTTTGGTTCCATTCAGGAACTTAAGATGGAAATAGTGAAGTACATTCACTATTACAACAATGATAGAATAAGACTCAATCTCAAAGGAAAGAGTCCGGTACAGTACCGAACTCTTTCCTTTGAAAATATTGTTTAATTTTGTCTAAACTTTTGGGTGCAGTCTAACTATTGCGGATTTTTTATTTTTGAAAAATCATATTTGAAGTATCCATATCATCTGGATTTACATCTCCTATTTCAAATTTAGTGGAAGAAACCTGTTTAAAATAAATGGTTTTCACTTGCCCACCAATTGTAGTTAAGGTTATAGAGTTTCCAGAAATTTTGAACGCATAAGGTGTTCCCCAATTGCTATTTGGATTATTCATTACAGTTAATTTATTCCCTTCATTAAAATCAATTCTTGTTCTACCTGAAACCGGATTTACTTCTGTATAAATTCCAAAATATTGGGAAGCAAATTGGTCTCCATTATCTGTATCTCTACTACATGACAAGACTATTAAGAAAGCTGTTATTAGTTTTAAAGTATTTTTCATTTTTTGTTTTGAACAAATATAATATTTTTATTGAAATCTTTTTAAATCTACTTCTGGATGAATTTCTTCACCGTTTTCTAAATGATGGTAAAGGTTAATGGAGAAATAATTTCCATTGAGAATTCCTCTTGCTCCCAATCCGTTAAACACATATAAGTTGCCAAATTCTGGATGATTTCCTAAAATCGGCCTTCTATCTTTAACAGTAGGTCTAAAGCCAAATTTCACCTCTTTTACTTCGAAATCATGAGGATAAAACTCTGCTAAAGCATTGGTAAGTTTTTCTACCGCAGCATCGTCTATTTTATGATGGATTTGTTCGCGGTAATACGTTCCGCCGTAATAATAATTCCCGTTGTTAAATGGAAAAATAAAATGCTTCTTTTTAATGGTAAAATCATCTTCTAAAGGCACAGAAAGTTGAACTTCTAAATGATGACCTTTATTCTGATGTACTGGAATTTCTGAGAAAAATGGGTTTTCTTTAACCGCCATTCCTTCGGCAAAGATTATTTTTTTAAACGAAATATCTTTGTAGGTAGAATCATTTGGTTTCAATAACTGATAATCAAATTTTTCTTTGATAAGATAATTTTGATTTTCTAAAAAGTTCATCATATCTGTGAAAAAACCACTTACATCTAACCGAGCCGATTGATTCACAACTCCACATTCAAATGGATTTTTGACAGAATTTAGTTTTACAAAATCTTTAGAAAGGAAAGGTTTTAAACTTTCGTCATCTGATTTTTTCAGCCATAATTCTTTTTCTTTTTCGTCATGAAAAACTCTTAGAATAGGTTTTTCTATCAAGTAATTTTGACCTGTATATTGCTCAATTTCGGTCATGGTATTTTTAAGAGAATCGATTTGTTCTTGCGCCAACCAAAACGTGGTAAAACGTTTAAGAACCGCAGGATTTATCATTCCAGCAGAAACCATTGATGCACTTTTTTTGCCTTCGGTAAAAAGTAAAAATGATTTATTATTTTTAATGAATTGATGCGCTAAAAACATTGCTGCATAACCATCTCCTACGATAATATATTCTACGGATTTCGTCATAAATTGTCAATAAAAAAACCTAAGCAAAGATACTTAGGTTTTTTGTTTAAATAAGGTTATTTGGATTAATAATTCCACATATCGTTTTCCATTTCTAGAATTTGATTTTTAATTCTGTCAGATTCTTCTAATTGTTCTTCAGCATCATTAGGAATATAGTCTTTGATAATTCCTGTACCTAAACCATTATCTGATTTATAAATAATTGAAGAAAATCTTCTAGCATTAAGAATATCATCATAGGTTAAATCTGAAGATAAGTTTTTACTATTGAAAACTACAGAATTTGCAAGAACTTCTCTAGCATCTGGATAGAAAACCCAGAAAAGATCAATCAATTCATCTTTATTACCTAACGAAACTCCGTCTGCAGTTTTTTCTGCCATCATGGTAGGATCTGGTCCCATCGCAGCAATACCTAGAAGTCTGTATTTCATTTGACCATCTCTTCTGTCTACGTACCACATTCCTTTAATTTTAAGAAGTTTTACGTTTTCGGTTTTGGTTTCAATAACATCTGTTCCAGCTTTGATGTCTTCTGGTGTAAGTTTTTCTCCAGCATTTCTTTTATCAATTAACCAATCTGATTCTTTAGTAATTGAAAGTCTTTGTTTAATTGCTTCTGGAGACAATTTGGTCATGAACATTTCATCATCATAAACTTCTTTAATCTTCCCACTCATAATATTTTCTATCAGTAATTGATAAAGGGATTTATTACTAGAAACTATACCGTCTGCATTATGATAAAATGGTTGATTAATCTTTTCATTCATATCTATGATTTCCCAAACGACCATACTTCTTAGTACATCTTTTTCGTCAATATAACCATAACTAAGGGGTACATTTCTAGAAGAAACTATAGAATCTCCTTTTTTAACTTTTCCCATATCTCTGTATACTCTAAATGCTTCAGGTGATTTAGCATTTAGAATAGAAAGTGAGTTAATCGGTTCTAGCTCTTCTTTTGGTTGTGGCGTAACTTCAATATTAACATTAGTAGTTGGAGTAGAAGTTACTACTTTAGCTGCTAGAGTTTCTTTTTTAGCAACAGTAGTTTTTTTAGCAGTCTTCTTCGTAGTTCTTCTCTTCGTCTGCGCGTCTACAGAAAAAACACTTAATGCTAATAGTAAAATTAAAATCTTTTTCATTTTAATGATATGATATGTATATTCTTAATAACTAAATTATTGAACATTTATTACAACTGGGCTGATTTTCTTGAGTGTCTGCCCTCCCAAACCTGAAGCAGTAGCTTGAATGTCAGCGATGTAACAAATATCACCTGTTCTTAAATTCTTAGTAAGACTAGCAACTGAGCTTAATGAATTTCCGTTTATAAACATTGCTGCTCTACCTGGAACTTTAAATTTAAAACCAGTAACCTCAAATGTAACTGGGAAATCAAAATCAGGGATTCCTGCTCCTACAGTTTGATTTGCGATAGAACTTGCTGGCATTGTAAGTTCATTTTCCCCTCTAATTTGTCCTTGTGGTCTTGGTACATTTTTAATTCTAAACTCAAATTTCTGAGTAATTACTTGACCTTTTGGTCCTTTTCCAGAAATGGTTAATGTAGTAGTATTTCCTGAACCTGGAGTTACTACCCAAGAACCACCTCCTTTTTTAGTAACCGTTCCGCCAGTTGCTGTAAGTGTAGTTTGGCTATTATCAGCACCAAGGATAGAACCAGAAATAGGGTTCTGCACTCCACGGTATAAAACGTTCATTTTATCAGCAGATAATAAAGCTCCACTTTCGAAGGCTACCTCTTTAGCTCCTGAAACTACTCTATATGGATGAGAGAATTTATATTCTAATTTTTTACCATTAGCATCGTTAAATGAAACTACGCCATTAAAAGTATATTCACCTGGAGTAGAAGAAACTAATGATTTATAACCAATTCCGTTTTCTGTTCTGTCTGCACCAGCAACACCAAATCCTGGTAAATTGCTATCATAAGTACCAATGAATACTTTTGCTTCAGCTGGTTCTCCTTGAATAATTACATCTGGAGCAGCAACTACCGCTTCGAAAGCATCAAATTTGATATCTGCATCTACTTTTTCTCTTAACATTAAAGAAAGAGCATCTGATTGTAAGTTTCTCGCTTCTGACTGAATAACTTCTAAGTTAGAGAGCGCAGCAATTAAAGGCTGATTATAAAATTTATATTGTATCCAATTTTTTCCTTGATTTTTATAAAGTGCGTCATCAGTAGACAATCTCTCTTTAGCTCTTTCAACTACAGAAACTAAATCTTTATTGTTTCCAAAATTTTGAATAATATAATTTTGAAGAGCGGTCATTCTAGTTTTTAATTCCTCAGAATTATTAGATGGCAACTCAGCATCACCGCCTTTAAAGAACTTTTTAGTTACAGCATCTGTATTGTTTAGAGAAGAAAAATTATCTTCTACAGTTTTGTTAGCATCAAAACCTGCTTCCGTTTTCAGTTGTCCTTTAATTGATTCAATAAAACCAACTAACTCATCAGCTTTTGACTTCATTCCTTGGTATTGTTGACTTACCAAACCAAAAGTTTCAGGTGAATTATCAGCTTTTTGTTTTAGGGTAATTTCGAAAATACTGTTTTTCTCTTCTGAAGATTTTCTAGAATCTGTAAGAGATTGATTAGTATCTTGGTATGACCTTATGATTTCTTGGTCTATCTGCATTGCAAGCATAGCAATGAAAACCAGATACATCAAGTTAATCATTTTCTGACGAGGTGTTTGTTTTCCTTTTGCCATTTTAATTCTTTTTTAAAATTTTTATTGATTAAAATATTGAAAGAAAATTAAGCTTTCATTGCAGAAAGCATACCTCCGTAAACTCTATTAAGATTATTTAAATTAGATGTAAGACCTGCTAATTCCTCGTTAAATTTCTGAGATTGGTCTGCAGATTTTTGAATATCTTCTACATACTTTTTACTCATTTCGCTTTGTGCTTTACCATGCTCTAATTGTAGTGCATATAATGCATTCATACTTTCCAGATGACTTGTAGCTAAAGTTAATTGATCATTATACTTAGAAGTAGCTTGAGAAACATCTACCGTAGAATTAATTTGTTCTACAGAAGTTGAGAATTTATCAATTCCTGTTTTTAGTCTTTCGAATAATTCTACATCTAGTTTAGCATCAGCTAACATTTTATTTAATTTATTTGACAAGGTAACGTCTAAATCAGAAGTTTCTACTGCAGCTACTTTTCTAGCTTTAGGCTGAGCATCTGCATCTAATAATTCTGGATAAACATTTTCCCAAGCGTATGTTGCTTCTTCTTTTGGAGCGTCAAATGCGAAAATTAAGAAAATTAAAGCTTCTACACCTAAGCCGATTGCCAGAATCCAAGACCCAGTTAATGGTCCAATATTCCAGTGATTTAACTTAAATAATGCTCCTAAAATTACAACAGCAGCTCCTGCTGAATATATAAAATTTAAAGTTGTGTCTTTAGTTTTAAACGGATTCCCAATCATACCTTTGATTTTTATAGTTTTTGATAATTTAGTTTTTAATTTTTATTTACTTGTTCTTCTAATCTGGACTGTTCCTGCAGGAATATCTTGTATTGTTCTAAAACCTATATAACTTCTAGCAGAATCTTTTCTTTCCCAATCTCTGTATCCTGTCATTAAAAGATAACCTACATCCTTCCAAGAACCTCCTCTCACAGATTTTTTTACCTCTCTATAAGCTTGATTTGATAAATAAGGATTCAGAGTAGACGAAAATTGATAGGTTGAATTACTGTAAGGCGACTCTGTCCATTCTGCAACATTTCCTGCCATATCATAAAGCCCAAAACCATTTCTATGGAATTTTTTTACAGGAGCGGTATAAGGATATGTTCCTTTCTTTTCGTCTTCTATATAATTTCCTCTTTTCGGTTTAAAGTTTGCTAAATAACAACCTCTATCATCTGTAAGATAAGGACCACCCCAAGGATAAGTTGCATTTTCTAAACCACCTCTTGCAGCATATTCCCATTCTGCTTCTGTTGGCAATCTAAATTTCATTGGAGCATCTCCTCTTTTTTTACCAGATTTTACATAATCTCTTTTTGCTTTCGTTTTATAATCACAAAAAGCTCTTGCTTGATCCCAAGTTACTCCTACTACAGGATAATCCTTATATGCTTTATGCCAAAAATATCTATCAAATAAAGGCTCATTATAAGCATAGTTGAAATCTTTAACCCAAACTGTAGTATCTGGATAAACGGCTATGCTTTCTTTTTTAAGGTATTTTGCACTTCTGTTATTATCTTTTACAGCTGTAGCAATATCTTCCCACTCATAAGAATATTTTAATTTCTGAGTATCTAGAAGTCTTTCATTATTAATTCTTTTAGCTGGTGGCAAGTAAAGAGATTCCATTACTTCTGCATATTTATCGTCTGGATATTGACTAGTTTTCCAGTATAATGGAGCTTTCCAATCTAATTTTTTAGAATCATTGTAACCATCTCTGTCTCCTTGCGATTCTAAATACTTCTGGTAAGCATTCGCATCTTCGCCCGCCTTTTTTGCTAAAAAAGCATATCTTCCTATTCCATCATCATTAGTATCATCACCTGCAGCTTCTGCTAATAATGTTCTTGCAATAGAGTCTCTTACATAGTTTACGAAGAGTCTGTACTCTGAATTGGTTACCTCTGATTCATCCATAAAAAATGAAGAAACGGTAACTGTTTTTAGTGGCGCTTTTTCTGGAGTTCCTGTATAATCTGCATCACCTTGCCCCATCACGAATGAACCACCTGGAATGGCCACCATCCCAAAAGGTCTTTGTGCAACAAAAGATTTTTTACTTTCTTTCGGCACCAATTCTCCTCTAGAGTCTGGTTTTCCAGAGCTTGCTCTTCCTCCACCTTTAGAACATGAAACCACAAAAGATGCTGCAAGCATCAAAAGAAACATTCTTTTCATTATACTATTATAGTTTAAAGCGGTAAATATATAATTAATTTTTTTTTTAACAAATCTTTAAGATTTTTTTTAAACGAAAATTAAAGTAAAATATTTTGTATTTGATTAAAAATTTATTCTACTGTTACAGATTTTGCAAGATTTCTTGGTTGGTCTACGTTTGCACCTCTATAAACGGCAATGTAGTAAGCTAATAATTGTAACGGAATAGATGCTACTATTGGAGAGAAACATTCTGAAGTTTCCGGAATTTCTATTACATAATCTGCCATTGAAGCTACTTGCTCATCTCCATAATTTACCACAGCGATTACCTTACCTTTTCTGGCTTTAATTTCTTGAACGTTACTTACAATTTTATCATAATGACCTTTTTTAGGAGCAATGATTACAATTGGCATATTTTCGTCTATCAAAGCAATAGGACCATGTTTCATTTCTGCTGCTGGATAACCTTCTGCATGAATATAAGAAATCTCTTTCAATTTAAGTGCTCCTTCTAATGCTGCAGGAAAATTAAATCCTCTACCTAAGTATAAGAAATTAGTAGAATTCACAAAATCATGTGCAATTTCTTTCACATAATCATGTGTAGATTTTAGAACCTCTTCTACTTTTTTCGGGATATTGTCCAACTCCGTGATGAGTCTCATAAACTCTGCATTACTTAGATTGCCGTTATGCTTACCTAATTTAAGGGCGATAAGTGATAAAATTGTTAATTGAGCTGTAAATGCTTTGGTAGAAGCCACTCCAATCTCTGGACCAGCATGAGTATAAGAACCTGCATCTGAGAATCTTGCAATAGATGAATCTACTACATTACAAATTCCATAGATGAATGCTCCTTTTTCTTTAGCCAATTTAATCGCTGCCATTGAATCTGCAGTTTCTCCTGATTGAGAAATAGCTACTACGATATCTTTTTCGGTAATGATAGGATTTCTGTATCTGAATTCTGAAGCATATTCTACTTCTACCGGAATTCTTGCAAATTCTTCGATAAGATATTCTCCGATTAAACCAGCATGCCAAGAAGTACCACACGCAATGATGATGATTCTTTCTGCTTTATTAATTCTATCAAGGTGATCCCAAATTCCGGCCATTTTAATAATGCCTTCATTTACGAGTAGTCTACCTCTTAATGTATCTTGAATAGATTTTGGCTGTTCAAAAATTTCTTTTAGCATGAAATGTTCATAACCTCCTTTTTCTATTTGTTCTAATGATAATTTAAGCTCTTGGATGGCAGGTTCTATTATTTCATTTTCTTTTATACTTCTTATTTCTACTCCTTTTTCTAGAGAAATAGTAGCCATGTGTCCATCTTCTAAATAGACTGCTTCTTTAGTGAATTCCACAAATGGAGAAGCATCCGATGCGATGAAATACTCTTTATCTCCTAAACCAATAGCAAGCGGAGAACCTAGTCTTCCTACAACTAAAACGCCAGGATAATCCTTGTGCATTACAGTAATTGCATACGCCCCATAAACTTCGTTTAGAGCATATCTTACTGCTTCGGAAAAATTAATTTTTTGGGTATCTAATATATATTGGATAAGATTTACAAGAACTTCTGTATCTGTTTCAGAAGAAAAGGTAAATCCTTTGCCTATAAGCATAGTCTTAATCGTATCATAATTTTCGATAATACCATTATGTACAAGAGCAATTTTGCCATCATTTGAAACATGTGGGTGAGAATTTCTATCGCTAGGAACACCGTGAGTGGCCCATCTTGTATGTCCCATTCCTACATGAGAAGTTGCTTTTAGATTCTCAGAAATTTCTACTAAATCAGAAACTTTACCCTTTGTTTTTTTAACTTCGAAGCTATTATTTGTATCTTCTAGTACAATTCCTGCACTATCATAACCTCTATATTCTAATCTTCTCAAGCCGTTGATAACGATATCATAAGCGTCTTGAAAACCTGTATAACCTACAATTCCGCACATAGTTATTTATTTTTTTGAGTAAATTATTTTTAATTGAGCCTTATATTGAGTATTATTAGCATCAGATCCTACTAAAACAATTCTATTCGGAGTATACGCTTTAGTTGTATATTCTGTTCCTAAAAGAGCTCCGGTTGAACTAGAAGTTTGAAAGCTTCCTATATTAATAGAAATAGGTTTATTCGCTTCTTCCTTTTCTATAATATTTTTAACAAACTGAGTAATACTTATTTCATAGTAAGCAGGATTTTTATCTAAATCTACGCCTTTTACCATTTTGTAAACACCTGAATAAGCAAAAACATCTTTATCTGGGAAAAATGAATATGTGACTTTATTATCCGTGTCTACTGTTTTGACAACAGGTGTAAATGTATCTGGTTTTGAGTAAGAACTATTCCATAATGAACCATCAGAATACAGTCTAATTTTAGCAGAAAGTAATCCTACCTTTTCATTTTTGTATAAATTCTTTAGTTGTGCAATAGTAGCATCAGGAATTAAAATTTCTGCGCCTGGTCCTCCCATGCCTTGAAGGAAAAGTTTAGTATCACCATTAGTATTTGGAGTACTAGGAACATGGTTTACAAATGTATTACTTCTATTATATTGAATTTGATTAAAATGAACATTCGATGAACCTAAATCTAGTGTATAACTTCCTTGAGTTCTTGTGGTAGTACTATTCTCTGTTTTATCATATTTATAATAAATAGTTACTGATAATTCATTTGGATTGAAATTAAAAATATAACCATCATTTTCTGCTACAGAAAGCTTTAATCCTCTAAAATATCTAATAAAACTTGCAACATCTTTTAGTTCAAAAGAACCTTTTTTATCAATAATTTTAGATTGAAAAAAATCTTTATCTAAAGGTATTCTTAAACCTGCATCTCTGCTGAATAATTCAGAATTATCAGAGTCTTTGGTAATTTTAATAGATCTAATGAATCCATCAAAAGATTTAGTTCCTAATAAAGTTCCTGTATTAACTTGTTGATTAGAATAAAAGTTAGTTTCTGTAGAATATAAGAAATCTGTAACTTCATGTACGTTGATGGTAAAATTTCTTTTCGCTTTTCCGTATTTTTTAATAGGATAACTCGTTACTACTTTTTTTGCAGCGATATTATCTGAATGTACATAATCTTCGTAAGTTTTAGTCACTACAGAATCGGTTGCAGTTTGGTAAAGAGGTTTCATCTGTAAAACTACAGAATCTACTACAGCATTAGCGCCAAAATCTGGATCATAAGAAGATAATCTTACTTGGGTAACATACGATGATTTCTGCATCCCGAAGTTAGACTCATCAAAGGCACCTAAAGTTGCTTCTGAAAGTTTATCATTATCTGCTTCTAGCGCATCATTATTATAAACATTATAGGCTACTACATCGAAACTTGCTTCCGTTCCTTGAGCTGTACCGTTTTGGAAAAATTGCATTCCTAATTCGTCTGGCTCAGATTCACAAGCTACTGTAATAGCAGCTCCCGAAAATAAAATAAAAAATAGCCTAAAGATATTCTGAATTTCTTTTATCATTTAAGTAATTATATGTGATTTGTGATTAGTAAATTTCGCTTATAGAACCGCCGTCTACATATTCGTTTTTAGGTGTTTTAGATTCTTCAAAGGCTTTGTCTAGTTTTTCTTCTAAAAATTCATCTCCTTTTACAATAGTATCTACCAAATTCATACTTTCTATTACAAAACTTTGGATGGTAGGTTCTTCTAATGCTTTAAGGTTTTCAATATTATCAAACTTTAATTTTTCAGTAATATTGTCACCTAGAGATAAATCTTTTTCATTGTACACAGAAAGTACAAGTTGAGTATCGTTAAAATAAGAATCTGTCTTATAGTAATTTTTAAGGTAAATCGGGATAAATGACGCCATCCATCCATTAAAATGGATAATATCTGGAACCCAATTTAGTTTTTTAATGGTTTCGATTACACCTCTTGCAAAGAAAATTGCTCGCTCATCATTATCATCAAACGGTTGATTTTCTTCATCCTGATAATATTGTTTTCTCTTGAAATATTCTTCATTATCTATGAAATAAACCTGCAATCTTTCCCCTGGCAAAGAAGCAACTTTTATGATTAAAGGCTGGTCTAAATCATTGATAATGATATTCATTCCAGATAATCTAATCACTTCATGCAACTGAAATTTTCTCTCGCTGATAAATCCAAATCTCGGCATAAAAACTCTTACGTCATTGCCTTCTTGGTGCATCTTCAGTGCCATCTTGTTCACCATCATCGCCATATTACTATCTTCCTGATATGGAAACATCTCTGTGGTGACGTATAAAATCTTTTGATTCGGCATAATATTTTTTTCTTCTCTATACAAAGACGGTTAATTATGCAAAAATACAAAAAAATAACCGAATTTCTTTTAATTAACAATTTTTTATAACTTTACCCTAAATACAATTTTTATGAAAGTTCTGAAAAGCAAAAAAACACTGATTGATTATGTTGAAAGACAGAGAGAAATGGGCAAAAAGATAGGTTTTGCACCAACCATGGGCGCACTTCACCAAGGTCACCTTTCTCTTTACAAAGCAGCCAAAAAAGAAAATGACGAAGTTATTTCTTCCATTTTTGTAAATCCTACCCAATTTAATAATCCAGATGATTTTCAAAAATACCCGAAAACCTTAGAAAAAGACTTAGAACTTTTAGAAAAAGCAGGTGTAGACGCTGTTTATGTTCCTAATGTAGAAGAAATGTATCCAGATGGACTGAACAGTAAAAAATATAATTTTGATGGTTTAGAAAATGAAATGGAAGGCAAATACAGACCTGGTCATTTTGACGGAGTAGGAACCATCGTAGAAGAACTTTTCAGACAAGTACAACCCCACAATGCTTACTTTGGCGAAAAAGATTATCAACAATTAGCCATTATCAAAAAAATGGTAGAAAAATCAAAACTACCCGTAAAAATTCACGGAGTTCCTACTTTAAGAGAAGAAGATGGACTTGCCATGAGCTCTAGAAATGTAAGACTTACTGAAACCCAAAGAAAAGAAGCAACAATCATCTACGAAACACTTGTAAAAGCAAAAGAGTGGTTTAAAGTGCTTTCTGTAGAAGAAATAAAACTAAGAGTACTAGAAATTTTTAGAAATTCTAATTTTGAGTTAGAGTATTTTGTAATTGCAGATGAAGAAATGCTTAAAGAAGCAAATGCTATAGATGAAGATAAAAAATACAGAGCATTTATAGTAGCGTATGCAGACACGGTAAGATTAATAGACAATATGCATTTAGGATAAAAAAAATAAAAAGCCTTCAAGTTACCTTGAAGGCTTTTAAACACCAAATCACAAAATATTAATATGAAAAAAATTTACTTTCGTAAATTGTGACCTGGCTGGGATTCGAACCCAGGACCCATACATTAAAAGTGTATTGCTCTACCAGCTGAGCTACCAGGTCTTTGAAATTTAAAAAATTTCTAAGTTTTTATTTTTTGCTCTTCGTGCCTACGACTGGACTCGAACCAGCACATCCTTAGGAAACCACCCCCTCAAGATGGCGTGTCTACCAATTTCACCACGTAGGCAAAAAAAATCCGTAAAGGGTATACGGAATTTTGTTGTGACCTGGCTGGGATTCGAACCCAGGACCCATACATTAAAAGTGTATTGCTCTACCAGCTGAGCTACCAGGTCTCCTTAACATCTCTGTTAAAAAGTGGTGCAAAGATACGCCTTTTTTTAAATTCTCAAAATTTTTTAAGAACTTTGTGCAAAATAAAATTATGATTATTTCACTTGTAGGCTACATGGGAAGCGGTAAATCTCACATTTCCAAAATATTGGGAGAAAAAATAAATTTTAAAATTTTTGACCTCGACAAAGAAATTTCTAAGAAAAAAAACATGACTATACCCGAAATTTTTGAAAAAAAGGGTGAAATCTACTTTAGAAAGTCAGAAAAAGAAACTTTGGAAGAGCTACTTGCAACCCAAGAAAATTGCATCATCAGTCTAGGTGGTGGTACTCCTGTGTATTATAATAACATGGAAATCCTTAATAATAATTCTATCACCATTTATCTCAGAGCAAATATTGGCACACTGGTTCAAAGATTATCTAAACAAAAAGAAAAAAGACCACTAATTGCGAGAATAAGTGACGAAGATTTACCAGAATTTATCGCCAAACACCTTTTTGAGAGAAATATTTTTTACAATAAAGCACAATACGTTGTAGATACCAACCATAAAACGCCAGAAGAAATAGTAGCGGAAATCACTACTATTCTTCAGCTACATCCTTAAAGAAAGAATCCCAATCATCTTCTGTCATAGAAGTTTCATCATGGTCTGTTTCTAAGAAATCATCCATATCTCTTCTGTCTTTTTTGGTTGGCCTTCCTTCTCCTTTGGTACGATAATAATCCTGAGACATTTTTCTGAGTTTTAGCAATTCATATTGCTCTTTCTCGGTCATGTCTGCTACATGAAGGGCAACTAATTTGGCTCCTATTCTACTTTTGGGAATTTGTAAAACCTTAATTTTATAGTCGATTTGATTTTTTCTTATCTTGATAATGTCTCCTTCTTTTACTTCTTTGGAAGATTTTACAGTGTTTTCTCCTATAGAAACTCTATTTTTCTTAATTTCTTCGGCCGCGATATTTCTTGTTTTGTAAAACCTAATACTCCATAAAAATTTATCAATTCTCATAATTTATTTATACTTTTGCAGTTATTGAAAATATCGAGCAATTTAATTAAACAAATCTAAAGGATAAAAAACTTATGAAAAAAATATTTTTGTTTCTTGCTTTAGCTTCTTTAGCTATCACATCATGTAATAATGATGATGACAATAACAGCACTACAGAAGAAGTGAGTATAGAAACTCAGAATACATATGATGATGAGGCCATTCAAAAATTTTTAAAAGACAACTATTTTGATTCTAGAGGAAATATCGTAGCATTTAGCAGTACTTCTACTACAGATGATAATGAGAAACCTCTATCTGATTACAATCCCGTAAAACTAAATTCTGGAGTAATTTACATCAGCAGATACACTCCACCCAATGGAAAAGCCATCGTAGCTACTGATAAAATAAAATTAATGCACAACACTTACACGTATGTAGCTGTAAAAGGAAGCGATAATGTAGTGAAATTTGACTCTAAATATCCTTTTAGAACCACTATTATTACTACTGGAACACCAGAAATAGACCCTGCTTATTTCCATGTAAGAACAAGTGTTCTAAACAAATACAATACAGACAATAGCACGACTAAAACCAGAGCATTCTATGAAATGGAAGGTTTCCAGGAAGCGATTAAAAATTTCCAAAGTTGTGAATTAAATGACACGGATAACTACAACTTACAAGGCGTAATTATAGTACCTTCTAGAGCTGCATTTGCAAGAGATGAACATTTTGCTTATTCTGCTTTTAGTTTCAGAAATAGAACATTTGTTTTCAACTTCCAAGTGTTTAAAACAGAAACGAGAACATCTGCAGATGACTAAAAATATAACCGCCTAATTAGGCGGTTTTTTTATTTTTATGTCTTGTCCTGAAAAAAGTTGACTAAAAACTACTTAATATGTCAACAAAAAAGAAAATTTCAAAAATTCCAATTGCCCCACAAATTTATAGCGAAGCATTTAAACGTCAAGTTGTAAGTGAATTTGAGAGGGGTTTATTTACAAAAGCAGAACTTCGAAGACGTTACAATATTCTAGGCAATAGTTGTCTACCAAGATGGTTAAAAAAATATGGTAAATTTACCTATGAAGATAAATTAACTATTGGTCGTCCTATGAAAGATCCTCAACAACAGCGTATAAAAGAGCTAGAAGCTCAATTAGCAAAAAAAGAAGAAGAATTAAAAGTATTTAAACGATTTATTGAAATAGCTGAACGTGAGCTTAAAATTGATATTGTAAAAAAGTCTGGTTCCAAACAGTCGAAGAAATAAATGTAAATAGTTCATTGACTATTTATGAGTTATGCGAACTGTTTGGATACACAAAACAAGCATTTTACAAGCGAAAGAAAAACGTTAGAACACCTAAATACAACTCAGAATTATTACGAAGTTTAGTCGTTACTATTCGTAAGCAATTACCCCGAACAGGTGGCAAGAAACTTTATGTAATGTTACAAGATGAATTTACAAAACATCATATATCAATTGGTCGAGATAATTTCTTAGATTTTTTAAAAGCAGAACATTTACAAGTACCTAAAGTTCGAAGATATTACAAAACAACAAACTCACGACATTGGATGAAACGCTATCCAAATTTAATTAGCAATTTAGTACTTAACAGACCTGAGCAAGTTTGGGTTGCTGATATAACTTATTTACGAACAAAAGAGAAAACATACTATTTGCATTTACTCACTGATGCTTGTTCCAAGAAAATCGTTGGTTATCAACTGTCAGATAATTTAATGAGTTCAACTACAGTAAAAGCTTTAGAAATGGCTTTGATTAACAGGGAAACAAAAAATCAACTCATTCACCATTCTGATAGAGGTTTACAATATTGTAGTAAAGAGTATACCGAATTGTTAAAGAAAAACAATATTTTAATTAGTATGACGCAAGAATACGATCCATATGAAAATGCAGTAGCAGAAAGAGTAAATGGAATGAGTTGTCCTAAAAAAGGTTGACTCGTTAATAATTCAAATATAGTTAAATCGTAGCAGAATTAATTCTGTTACGATTTATTTTTTTCCATTGTTTTAAATGTATTATTTTTTGTTGATGTGCTTGGTTTGGAGTTATCATATTAATTGACATATGTATTCTAAAATTGTTGTATAAAGTTATGGCTTGTGTAACTTGTTTGTTTAAATTTTGATAGTTTTCAAATATTTCATGTAAACCAAATTCTTCTTTTAAAATTCCATTTACTCTTTCTGCTACTGCATTTTCATATGGATCGTATTCTTGCGTCATACTAATTAAAATATTGTTTTTCTTTAACAATTCGGTATACTCTTTACTACAATATTGTAAACCTCTATCAGAATGGTGAATGAGTTGATTTTTTGTTTCCCTGTTAATCAAAGCCATTTCTAAAGCTTTTACTGTAGTTGAACTCATTAAATTATCTGACAGTTGATAACCAACGATTTTCTTGGAACAAGCATCAGTGAGTAAATGCAAATAGTATGTTTTCTCTTTTGTTCGTAAATAAGTTATATCAGCAACCCAAACTTGCTCAGGTCTGTTAAGTACTAAATTGCTAATTAAATTTGGATAGCGTTTCATCCAATGTCGTGAGTTTGTTGTTTTGTAATATCTTCGAACTTTAGGTACTTGTAAATGTTCTGCTTTTAAAAAATCTAAGAAATTATCTCGACCAATTGATATATGATGTTTTGTAAATTCATCTTGTAACATTACATAAAGTTTCTTGCCACCTGTTCGGGGTAATTGCTTACGAATAGTAACGACTAAACTTCGTAATAATTCTGAGTTGTATTTAGGTGTTCTAACGTTTTTCTTTCGCTTGTAAAATGCTTGTTTTGTGTATCCAAACAGTTCGCATAACTCATAAATAGTCAATGAACTATTTACATTTATTTCTTCGACTGTTTGGAACCAGACTTTTTTACAATATCAATTTTAAGCTCACGTTCAGCTATTTCAATAAATCGTTTAAATACTTTTAATTCTTCTTCTTTTTTTGCTAATTGAGCTTCTAGCTCTTTTATACGCTGTTGTTGAGGATCTTTCATAGGACGACCAATAGTTAATTTATCTTCATAGGTAAATTTACCATATTTTTTTAACCATCTTGGTAGACAACTATTGCCTAGAATATTGTAACGTCTTCGAAGTTCTGCTTTTGTAAATAAACCCCTCTCAAATTCACTTACAACTTGACGTTTAAATGCTTCGCTATAAATTTGTGGGGCAATTGGAATTTTTGAAATTTTCTTTTTTGTTGACATATTAAGTAGTTTTTAGTCAACCTTTTTTAGGACAACTCATTATTCGAATACTTCTAAAATTACAGGTAAAGATTTAGGCGAATAAAATTCTGGAAAATGCATTTTATAATACTGCAAAATAGAATCTAATAAAGGTTTTCTGTATTTTTTTTCAATAATAAAAGCTTCGTCTATCTCTTCATCTAAAATTTTCTTCCAGAGGGAAGACAGTTCTTCATCCATTTCTTTTTGAGTAATTTCTTCTTGAAAAACTCCCTTTTCAATATTTAAAAATTTTTCTTCGGATACCAATGGAGAAATACCAAAAAACTGAAGCATCCTAATCAGAAAAAAGTAATGCGCATGCATCTTTTTCTCTAAAATTTTCTGTTTGAAAAATTTAATTTCTTGATAAAGAGCAACGTGCTGACTTTCGTTCTTCAAAATTTGATTGAGAAAATCCGAAAGAAAAAAAATCACCGCGTTCTGATGAACATTTACCTCATCTGGTAACTTCTCATTCAGTTCTACCTTTTTAATCGTTGAAAGGTTGCCGTGATGACTTGAAAAGGTAATTCCCAGCTCATTAAGCGGCGAAAGAAAGGCTTTCTTTTTGTTTTTAGCAGAATATATTCCTCTCATGAAAAACGACTGAAAACCGCTTTCTAATGTATAACAATGCAGAATAGCATCATAATCTCCGTATTTAATGTATGAGAGTAAAAATCCCGTGTTTTTATCCATTAATTCACCACTGCAATTTTTGCGGTAGCTTTATCGGTTCCATCTTCATTGGTCATTAAGACAAAATAAATTCCCGAAGCTACTCTTATGCCTTTTTGATTATTGAGATTCCATTCGTAATAACCTCCTCTAGCTACTGCTTGATGCACTACGTTTCCTGCTGCATCTGTAATTCTAATATTAGTTTTTTCAGCAAGTCCTGTAATTTTTACATTTCCTCTGTATTGACTTGTAACGACTGGATTTGGATAAACTTTTATCTCAGAAAAATCGCTAGAAACATTGATTACATCTCCTTGATACACCACAATTCCATCAAAGGTTACAAAATAGACTTTTCCGGTTTTAGGGTCAACTTTTATATCTGTCACTACATCACTTGGTAATGGTGAATTTACTTTTGTAAAATGAGAAATGGTATTTTCGCCATTAGAACTGAGGTAAAACACGCCTCCTCCTTCTACAGAAACCCATTTTTGATTCCCTGAATCTACTTCTACTTGAAGAATCACCAAATCTTTAAAAAGTTCTTCTGGGATTCCGTTTTGAGTAATAACAATAGGCTCTGCTTTATTATCAGTATTATTAATTGCATTAGAAGCGTTTGGTAAAATTCTAAGACCTAATCTAGTTCCTATCCAAATGTCATCATTTTTATCTATCGCTGCTGAAACAGTTCCAGAAGCTGCCAATCCATTTTTTGAATTAATCAGTATGGTTTTATCATCTGAAAAACTAAGTGGTGTATTTTTATAATCAGAAATAATCAAACCTCCTGGATTATAGTAAGGAGATGGAATAAATAATTTGCCTTCTTTTACAAGTGGCTTCTGCATACTACCCGCAGAAATTAATGAATTAATAACAAACTGATCGGTAGATTTATCATAAACATAGACACCTTCTGTATATTTCTGATTTTGCAAAAGTCCAACGGAACAAAAAAGTTGATTATTTTCATCAAAAACACAACCTGCAGGTCTATTATAAAGACTATTAGCGTCCGTTTGATTATAAGCTTTTATAAAAACATTATTATCCATTTTATAAATCCCTTTTTGCCCTTGTATCCAAGAATAGTTAGTAAAGAAAACTTCGGAAGGTTTAGAAGGATTAGGAACTACATCTAAAATATTCCAAACGAAAGGAGAGATTTTAAAATAATTAGGATAATTCCATTTATTACCATCAAAATGATAATACCCTAAACTTGTATAAAATGGACCATTATAACCATCTCTTCCTCCCGTAGAAACCCACAGTTGATTATCTAAAAGACTAATTTTATACGAAATGTTAGAATATGGACCATCTGGTTTATAGGAGTTTTTAGACTCATCATAAATTCCTGAAAGTTTAGTTCCTGTATAAATTTGATTGTTTACAACAAAAGCCGTATTAACTTCTTCTGCGATATCAATTGTTTTTTGCAAAGTTCCTGTAAGTGTATACGCGTATACTTTGGTTTGGTCTGCAACAATAATTTGGGAATCGGTAATCTTAATGTCTTTAATTTTGGTAAAACTTTGCGGAATTGAACTTAAACTTCCCACATTACCATAATACACTGTATTGTTATTAGATAATACCAAAGTTGCTTTAGAATCTATTTGTGTATAATTTCCTGCTGCGGAATTCCAATTGCTGTACACCGAAAAAGTTACATCTATAGGATGATATTTAAGGCTATTTTCTGTAACTGCATAAACCGTATTGTCTTTTATGGTGGCTTCTAAAACCTTTTCGTAAGAAGTACCATTAAAAAAGAAACAAGTATCCCCAAATTCTTTTTTGGTAATGTTAAAAATAGAAACGCCATAACCTACAGAAATCACGGCTTTGTCTCCATTGATAGAAATATTATTAATCGTTTTACTTCCTGTGTAGCTTTGAGAAAGCGGAATATCTACCACATTCGTTACACCATCTGCAGTTACCACATCTAAATTACCAGATTTATAACCTATAATAGCTGTATTAGTAGCTGCGTCATAGTCAAAAGCCGAAATTTTCACTTCGTGCAAACCATTAGCTTTAGAAAGTTTGGTAATTTCACCTGAAATGGTGTTGTAATAAAAAACTCCATTTTCGGTTGCTGCAATGATTTTACCGTCTTTTTCTTTGAAAGCCAAAACATTATTGTAAGAGAACAAATCGCTCCACTTACTATTGGTGCTTTGCGAAAACACTGAAAAATACGATAAAAGCAGTAAAAAGACTAATATATTTTTTTTCATCATCAATTTTTAACCTAAAATCCTATCATCTATAACTTGATTATTCCATGAAATATTTTGTAAGCTCTTATTTTTGTCAAAATAAAAATCTATTCTTCCTAAAAGCAATCCTGCCCAACCTACTTGATTCACCAAAACGTTTTTGCCACTTTTATTGGTAAAAGATTGTGGTTCTGGTAAAAAAGTATGAGTGTGACCTCCTAAAATTAAATCAATATTATCTGTCTGAGCTGCTAATTTTTTATCAGAAATTTTATCCGCATCATCTCGGTAATCATAACCAATATGTGATAGACAAATTACCAAATCACAACCTTTTTCTTTTCTCAGAAAATCTGCATAATGCTGTGCAATTTCTACTGGATTCAAATATTTAGTTTCCTGGTATTGTTTCTTGCCCACCAATCCATCTAACTCTATTCCCACTCCGAAAAGACCAACTTTAATTCCATCTTTTTTGAAGATTTTATATTTTTCGGTTTTTCCATCAAGAATGGTATTGCTGAAATCGTAATTAGAAGTGATAAAAGGGAATTTAGCATTCGGTAAAGCCTTCAAAAAACCATCTAAACCATTATCGAAATCATGATTTCCCATAGTTGCAGCATCATAACCCATCATAGACATTAATTTGAACTCTAATTCACCTCCATAAAAATTAAAATATGGTGTTCCTTGAAAAATATCTCCTGCATCAAGCAAAAGAACATTTTTTTCTTGGCTTCTAATCTGCTGAATTAAAGTAGCACGTCTTGCAAAACCTCCCTGATTAGGATTTCTAGAATAACTAGAATCAAATGGTTCTATTCTACTGTGTTGGTCATTGGTATGTAAAACGGTTAATTTATAAGCCGCATTTTTATCTAGAATACTTTTTTGACTGGCAAAAACTAAATTTGGCGCTAAAGAAAGTGCTAATGTTCCGCCTCCTACTGTTTTTAAAAATTCTTTTCTGTTCATTAGTTTTTCCCTTTAAAATGTAAACGAATATCTTTATTAGCTTTTACTTCTGGATTTTTCTTGAAATATTCTAAAAATAAATCTCTTAATTTAATTCCTGTAGAAATCAATTCTCCTTTGCTGAAAAACTTCATATTATCACCACCTAAAGCAAGATAATCAGATGTAGCGATGTAATACACCTTATCATCTTCTACATTTTCGCCATCGATTAAGGCTTGATTGATTTTACCGTTTTCTGTTTCGATGTAAAGATGAGAAACAGGGTTATTTTTTTGTGTTTCTAGATAATATTGAAATAAACCTCTTAAATCACTCCCTTTCATTTTTACAATTACCACTTCATTTTCAAAAGGCATAACTTCGAAAACATGTTTGGTCAAAATATCTCCTGCACCAATCGTAGAACGAATTCCCCCGATGTTAATTACCGCAGCATCTACATCAATATCATTTTTTTCTCCCCATTCTTCCGCTCCTTCATAAGTAAAATCTGCCAAAAGGTTCCCTAAATTAGAATTGTCTCCCGATTTATTAAGGTCTACAGAAGTGTAAGAAATTTTAGAATTCATTTTTTTCTCCAACTCTGCTTTATATGGAGCGATAACGGATACAAAATTCTGATTTTCTGCAATTTCAGAAGTAATAGAAGTATTTTTCTGCGGTTGAACTTGAGCCACTTGAAGCGGAGTTCTGCATGCAGAAGCAGTGAGCGCAACGATGGCCAACAACCAAATATTATTTTTCATGATTTTATAAAAATTGTAATGCAAATATAATTGATTATCTGTTATTATGAATAGATTTTTTGGCGGGCGTGAACCGAAGAAATTTGAGTGAAAAATAGCCCCGATTGCCTCTTTGTATTTTTTATATTTTTAAAGGAATCGGCGAAACTCGTGCCTCGTTTTGAAGCGGAAATCCTTTTAAAATTTTCAGGTTTTTTCATTTTATGAAACCTGAGTGAAAAAATTTTAAAAGATTGCAGCGAAAAGCGGGACCAAAAGTGATGAGAATTAGTAAACTTCTTGCTCCTGAAAAAAAATTTTTCACTAATTTTGAACAAATTAATTTTTATAACACAATTTAACAATGAGTAACTTAAAAGGAGTAGGTGTAGCATTAGTAACACCTTTCAACGAAGATTTATCAGTAGATTTTGACTCGCTAACGAGATTAGTAGAATACAACATCGAAAATGGCACCAATTATTTAGTAGTTCTAGGAACCACAGCAGAAGCTGCTACTCTTTCTGCAACAGAAAAACAAGAAGTTATAAAACACGTTATAAAGATTAATAATAAACGTTTACCATTGGTTTTAGGAATCGGTGGAAACAATACTCTAGAAGTTAAAAAACAAATTGAAGAAGCAGATTTAACTGATTTCGATGCAGTTTTATCGGTATCTCCTTACTATAACAAACCCAATCAAGAAGGACTTTATCAACATTACAAAATGCTAGCTTCTACGGGAAAACAAATTATTATTTATAACGTTCCAGGAAGAACTGGTCAAAACATAGAGGCTTCTACCACATTGCGTTTAGCGAATGAATTCCCTAATCTTTTTATGATTAAAGAAGCTGCACCAAACATCTTACAATATTTTGACATTTTAAGAAAAAAACCTACAAATTTCTCTTTAGTTTCTGGAGATGATGAATATACACTTCCAGTAACTTTAGCTGGTGGAGACGGTGTAATTTCTGTAATTGGACAAGGTTATCCTAAGGAATTTTCTACAATGGTACAACTTGCTTTCGAAGGAAAAGTAAAAGAAGCTTATGAAATTCATAACAAATTGGTAGAAATTACCAGACTTATTTTTGCTGAAGGAAATCCTTGTGGAATTAAAACCGTTTTAGCAGAGAAAGGAATCATCAAAAACTACTTAAGATTGCCTCTAGTTGTTGCTTCTGAAGGTTTACAAGCCAAAATAAAAGCAGAAATGGCAAAAATTTAATTTTATAAATTTTAAATTTCAATATTAAGAACTTACCTTTGTGTAAGTTCTTTTTTTATGATTACAAAAGCTACCATAAAAGACATTCCTTTAATTCAAGATTTAGCAGAAAAATCTTGGAGAAGTCACTATCCGGGAATCATTTCTCATGAACAAATAGATTTTATGCTGGATTTAATGTATTCGGAAGAAGAAATCACCCGTCAATTTAATAATCCCAATTATCATTATTATCTTTTGGGTGATGCAGAAAATTTCTATGGAATTATGGGCTTCGAAAATCATTATGAAGAAAACACTACTAAACTCCATAGAATCTACATTACCGAAGAAGGAAAAGGAAAAGGTCTAGGAAAAGAAGCCATTCAATTTCTAAAAAATCAAATTTTAGAAGTAGGTGACCAAAGAATTATCCTTGCCGTAAATAAGCAAAATCCATCTTATCATTTTTATCTTTCTCAAGGCTTCAAAGTCTATGAAGAGGGCGTTTTTGACATTGGAAATGGCTTCGTGATGGATGATTATTTGATGGAATGGAATGCATAAATTATCTTATCTTTAACACTTCATAGACATTCTCTATTAATTTTTTTACTAACTTTGTGAAATATTCAGATGAAAAGACATTTTTCAATATTTCTCTTAACAATTTACCTCTTTAGTTTTACTGAGGTAAAAGAAGTATTGAAAATTCCTGCATTAGTCGAACATTATCAGGAACATAAATCTGAAAATAAAAACATCAGTATTATTGGGTTTATCGCGCTTCATTATTTAAGTGGAAGCCAAAAAGACAGTGATTATGAAAAAGATATGAAACTGCCTTTTAAAGCCCATGAAATTTCTTCCGTTAGCTTTGCTATCCAAGACTTACCTAAAACTTTTGAGTTAAATTTAGCTCAAACTAAAAAGTTTTTTGAAGAAAAAAACGAGAACTTTCATTACGCTGAAAGTTTTATCAATCCACATTTACTTTCATTTTTTCAACCGCCAGAGCTGATTTAATTTATTGGTATAGAAAACTCATTACTATTTGGTTTTGAGACGTTTCACTCTATAAATTAAATTAAAATGCTTAACAAAATCATAGAATTTTCCATCAAGAATAAACTGATTATCGCTTTATTCACGCTTGGATTAATCATTTATGGAATATTTGAGGTAAGAAAATTACCTATCGATGCGGTACCTGATATTACAGACAATCAGGTACAGATTATTACCGTTTCCCCAAGTTTGGGAGCACCAGATGTAGAAAGATTCATCACTTTTCCGCTAGAACAAGCCAATAATAACATTGCAGGAATTAAACAAATGCGTAGTTTTTCGCGTTTCGGGCTTTCTGTAATTACTATTGTTTTTAAAGATGAAGTAGATTTACATTGGGCACGTCAACAAGTTGCAGAAAGGCTTCAGCAAGTTTCTAAAGATATTCCTACCAGTTTGGGAACGCCTTCTATGGCACCCATTTCTACAGGTTTAGGAGAAATTTATCAATATGTAGTTCGCCCAAAAAAAGGTTATGAACACCGCTACAATGCGATGCAACTCAGAACCATTCAAGATTGGATTGTTCGTAGACAATTATTAGGAACTGAAGGAGTTGCAGATGTAGCGAGTTTTGGTGGAGATTTAAAGCAATATGAAGTTGCTGTAAATCCATCTCAACTGAAATCTATGGGTGTAACCATGACCGAAGTTTTTGATGCATTACAAAAGAACAATCAAAATACTGGTGGCGCTTATATAGAAAAAGGTCCGAGTGTTCTTTTTATCAGAACCGAAGGATTAATGGGAAAAATTACAGATATTGAGAACACTGTAGTTAAAAATTTAGAAGACGGAACTCCAATTTTGATTAAAAATATTGGAACCGTACAATACGGAAAAGCCATCAGATACGGCGCAATGACTTACAACGGACAAGGAGAAGTTGCAGGAGCCGTGGTGATGATGATGAAAGGAGAAAACTCAAACGAAGTCATTAAAAAAGTAAAAACAAGAATAGAAGAAATCCAGAAAACTTTACCAGAAGGCGTAAAAATTGATGCATTCTTAGACCGAACCAAAATGGTAAATAATGCCATCGGAACGGTAGAGAAAAACCTTTTAGAAGGGGCATTAATTGTAGTTTTCGTATTGGTGTTATTCCTAGGGAATCTGCGTGCTGGATTTTTGGTAGCTTCTGTTATTCCGCTCTCCATGCTTTTTGCCATCATTATGATGAATATTTTTGGAGTTTCAGGGAATTTAATGAGTCTAGGCGCATTAGATTTCGGGTTAATTGTAGATGGAGCCGTCATTATTGTAGAAGCGGTTTTGCATAGATTACAACACTTGAAAATCTATCAAAATCAAAGCATTTCTCAAACCATGATGGATGACGAAGTCTATACTTCTTCCAGCAAAATGATGAATTCGGCGGTGTTTGGACAAATCATTATCCTTATCGTTTACTTACCAATTCTCACTTTGGAAGGCGTAGAAGGCAAAATGTTTATTCCGATGGCGCAAACTGTAATTTTTGCATTATTGGGAGCATTTATTCTTTCTTTAACCTATATCCCGATGATGAGCTCTCTTGTTTTGTCTAAAAAAATTGACAATAAGAAGACCATTTCGGATAAAATGATTGAAAAAATTGAGAAAAACTACGATAAATCATTAGAAAGAGTTTTAAAAATTCCTAATTTAATATTCTTCGGAATTGTTGCTGTATTTTTCTTTGCAGTCTTTATAATGACCAGATTAGGTGGAGAATTTATTCCTAGTCTTCCTGAAGGAGATTTCGCAGTAGACACCAGAGTTTTACCAGGCAGTAATCTGAAAACTTCTACAGATGCTGTTCAAAAGTCATCACAGATTTTGATGAAAAAATTCCCAGAAATTGAAAAAATTGTAGGAAAAACAGGAAGTTCCGAAATCCCAACCGATCCAATGCCAATTGACGCGAGTGATATGATGATTATCTTAAAACCTCGTGCTGAATGGACTTCTGCAACAACTTATGATGAACTTTCAGAAAAAATGTCCGCCGAATTGAAGAAAAATATGATTGGCGTGACTTACTCTTTCCAATATCCTGTTGCAATGAGATTTAACGAATTAATGACAGGAGCAAGACAAGACGTAGTTTGTAAAATTTTTGGAGAAAATCTTGACACCTTAAAAGTTTATGCTGAAAAGTTAGGTCAAATTTCTAAAAAAATTGAAGGCGCACAAAACATTTATGTAGAGCCCGTTTCAGGAATGCCACAGATTGTAATTACTTACAAACGTGAAGCCATGTCACAGTTTGGACTTAATGTAAGTGATGTAAATAATATCGTGAATACCGCTTTCGCGGGACAAGCTACAGGCTCTGTATTTGAAGGAGAAAAGAAATTTGATTTGGTGGTTCGTTTAGACGGAAACCAAAGAAAAAATGTAGACGATGTCAATAATCTACTCATCTCTACTCCTTCTGGAATTGAAATTCCACTCAGTACAGTTGCAAATGTGGAATTAAAGGAAAGCATCAACCAAATTCAGCGTGAAAATGCTCAGCGAAGAATTATTGTTGGCTTCAATGTTAGAAACCGAGATATACAATCTACGGTAGAAGATTTACAACAAAATGTAGAAAAACAACTGAAACTTCCTGCTGGTTATTCCATAAAATATGGTGGAACTTTTGAAAATCTTCAACAAGCGAAATCACGTTTAGCAATAGCCGTTCCGGTGAGTTTATTTTTAATTTTATTGATGCTATATTTTGCATTTAATTCCGTAAAATACGGATTGCTCATCTTCTCTGCCATTCCACTTTCCGCGATTGGAGGAATCCTCTCACTCTGGTTAAGAGATATGAATTTCAGTATTTCTGCGGGAGTAGGTTTCATCGCATTATTTGGGGTTGCGGTTTTAAATGGCATCGTTCTTATTTCGGAATTTAACCGCCAAAAAACAATACAACCAGATTTAAAAACTGCAGTAATCATTGGTGGTAAAACCAGATTAAGACCCGTTTTAATGACTGCATTTGTTGCATCTTTAGGATTTTTGCCAATGGCAATTTCTACAGGTGAAGGTGCAGAAGTTCAGAGACCTCTCGCTACAGTTGTAATTGGTGGCTTATTATTAGCCACTTACCTTACACTTTATCTATTACCTGTAATGTACATTTGGTTTGAGGCACATTTCCCTGAAAAAAATAGAAAATTGCAAGAAATAGAAGATACTGAAGATGGATACCAACTATAAATCTAAACACAGAGACACAAAGAATTTCAAGGAGAACACCGTGAACTCTAATAATTTCTCTGTGACCTCTGTGGTAAAAAATAAATCAAATAAAATGAAAGATAAATTTTTAAAAATATTCACTTTTCTAATTTTTGGATTAGGATTTTCACAAACTCCTATTTCGTTAGAAAGTGCTATCAATAAAGCCCTGAACAATAACTTATACATCAAAGACGGAACATTAAAGGTACAATACCAAGAAAAAATGCAACGTTCTGCTACAGTTATTGATCCATTGATGATATCTGGAGAAATCGGGCAAATGAATTCAGCTTATGTTGACAATAAATTTTCGGTTTCTCAAACGATTAGATTGCCAAAATTTTACAACAGTCAGAAGAAAGTTTTAGCAGAAGAATATAAAAATTCTACGCTACAATTGGATGTTCATAAATGGCAAATCAAAAAAGAAATTTCTTTGATTTACAATGAGTTAAAATATCTAGACGAGAAGAAAAAACTGCTCACAAAAGCAGACAGCATCTTTTCTCAGTACTACAAAAGAGCAGAACTCAGACTGAAAAAAGGAGAAAGCAATCTCTTAGAAAAAGCGACTGCCGAAAACTTGAGAAGTCAAGCAGAACTGCAACTCAATGCACTCGAAAAAGACAGAGAAATTGCTTTACAGAAATTTAATTTCCTAATCAATGACGGAACTTTTTACCAAAATGATAAAGAAAAATATACTGTTTTAGATATTAACAATCTTGGCGAAAATTTCTCTGGAAATCCAATTATTTTGAAACAATTAGAACAAGAAAAAAACATTCAAAACGCTAAACTTTTAGCTGAAAAATCTAAGCTTACTCCTAGTTTTAACATTGGATACAACAATATGTCGATGTACGGAAATGGTGCAGATGATAAATTTTATGAACGTTCTGCAAGATTTCACTCTGGAATGGTCGGAATAGGTTTACCTGTTTTTAATTCAGCTCAGAAATCAGTGATTGAAGCTCAGAAAATCAACCAACAAATCGCTGAAAATAATTATCAACTGGGTTCATTGAAACTAAAAAATCAATACACACAGAACTTTAATCTTTATCAAAAACTAACGAATGAGATTTCTTACTATCAGAAAACAGGTTTGGCAAACAGCGAAAGCATCTTAAAAACTGCCAATAACCAGTATTATACCGGAGAAATCAATTATTTAGAATGGACTCTTTTAGTGAATCAAGCATTTGAAATTGAAAACAAATACACAGATCGATTAAAAGAACTCAATGATATTATTATAGAAATCAACGCGCTGAAAAGCGATAATTAATTAAAAGATGAAAAAATTTACCGCAACACATAGAATTATACATTGGGTTATCGCAATTTCAATGTTCGTATTATTAGCCACTGGATTTTTAAGAATGTATTGGATGGGTAGAAAAACCATTTCTGCTGCTATCAATAACGAACTTACTGCTAAAGGTTTAGAATTACCAGAAGAAAGCGTTCGTGCTATTGCAAAATCCATTATCAATCCAATGTTTGAGTGGCACGTTAACTTTGCTTATGTACTCGTTTTTGCTTTTGTTTTAAGGATAATTTATATGCTGGTAAAAGGCATTAAATTTCCTAATCCTTTTTCTAAAACGGCTTCTGGAAAAGACAAATTCCAAGGGACTATTTATTTTATTTTCTACTTTTTAGTGGCTGTAGAAGCAGCAACAGGTATGATGCTAAAATTTGAATTAGCAGGAGAAAATATTCTAGAAAAAGCCGAAGAAATTCACAAACTAGCCATTTATTGGATGCCTGGATTCATCGTCCTTCATTTTGTAGGAATTACCATTGCCGAATTGACCAACAAAAAAGGAATTGTTTCTAAAATGATTGGAGGAGAATAATCCTTAATCAAATGAAAATTTTAATTTTTTTTAAGCAAAAAATGAATCAAAAATGAAAAAAATAATTTCAATTATAACGATAACGCTTCTACTCTTTTCTTGTGGCAAAAAAGAAGAAACTGCCAAAGAAGAATTTGAAGTAGTAGCCGCTGAAAACCAAATTACACTAAACGATAACCAAATCAAAAATGCGGGTATAGAAATAGGAAATTTAGGATACGAAGATATTTCAGCAAAAATTATCCTCAACGGAGCTGTAGATGTGCCGCCACAGAATTTAGCAAGCGTTTCTGCACCAAGTGGTGGTTATGTGCGTTTTATTCGTCATATGCCAGGAATGCACGTAGATAAAGGCGAAACCTTAGCTGTTTTAGAAGATCCACAGATTGTTCAGTTGCAGCAGGATTATCTTTTGGCAAAATCTAATTTAGGTTACGCACAAAAAGATTATGCTAGACAAAGTGAATTAAATCAAAGCAAAGCCGCATCAGATAAAGCGATGCAACTAGCCCAAACTGAAGCTCAAAATCAAAATATTTTGATGAGAGGAATGGCCGAAAAACTGAGAGCTCTTGGAATAAATCCAAATAATTTGAACGCTGGAAATATCAAAAGAAGTGTAGCCGTTACATCACCAGTTTCTGGTTATATTTCTAGTGTAAATGTGAAAATGGGACAATATGTTTCGCCTACAGAAAGACTTTTTGACGTAGTAAACACGGATGATATTCATCTTGCATTAAAGGTTTTTGAAAAAGATTTAAATAAAATTGCTTTGAACCAAAGAGTTTTTGCCTATACCAATCAAAATCCTGATAAAAAATACGCAGCTAATGTTATTTTAATCGGTAGAGATTTTCAACCAGACAAATCAGTGATTATTCACTGTCATTTTATAGAATATGACAAGAGTTTAATTCCCGGAACTTACATGAATGCCGGAGTAGAAACTAAAACTGAAACAGGCAATACTGTTCCAGACGATGCAGTAGTTACTTGGGAAGGCAAACAATATATTTTTGAAGAAATACAACCAAAAACCTATAAAATGTTTCCTGTAACGATAGGAAATTCGGAAAATGGTAGAACAGAAATTTTGAACCTTGACGAAAAGGCTAAAAACAAGAAATTTGTAACCAAAGGAGCTTATTATCTATTGATGGGACTTAAAAATGTAGAAGAATAAATATTTTCTAAAACATTTTTATAATAATTACACAATTTACAACGTTACAATTAAAAATTTAAATAAATGAGAACTAAAAAGGTAATATTCAGCATATTACTACTCTTCAGCCTATTCGTTTTTTCACAAGAAAAATTTAGCAAGTTTCAGCAAATTAAAGACGCTGCTCAACAGGAAAACAAAAGTATTCTACTCAAATTTTCAGGCTCAGATTGGTGCATTCCATGTATTAAGCTGCAAAAAAAAGTGATTGATGACCCTATTTTCCAAGAGTATATTTCTAAAAATCTAGTCTATATAGAAGCAGATTTCCCTAGAAAAAAAGGGAAATTAAGTGCCAATATCATTACAAGAAATAAAGAATTAGCAGACATTTACAATAAACAAGGCGTTTTTCCTAAAATGGTCTTATTGAATGCTAATGGCAAAATTCTAAAAACTTGGGAAGGTTTTGATAATGCGACTGTAAATACGATGATTCAAGAAATTAATCAATCTACTGGTAAATAATATGCAAAAAAAACTGACCCAACTTTTGATGGGAAATCGGTTTGAAATTACTGTAGAAGCCAAAACAGATGCAGAAGCAGATTTTTTTCTAAAAAAAGCGGTAGAAGAAATTTCTAGAATAGAAGCATTACTCTCTACTTATCAATCTACCAGCGAAACCAATCTCATCAATGAAAATGCAGGAATAAAACCTGTAAAAGTGAGTGATGAAACTTTTTCGATTATCGCAAGGTCTAAGAAAATTTCTAAAATTACTCAGGGAGCTTTTGATATTACTTACGGCTCTATTGATAAGCGTTTTTGGAATTTTGACACCGAAATGACTTCGCTTCCAGATGAAGATTTGGCTAAAAAAAGCATCGCTTTAATTGATTACAGAAACATAGAACTAGACGCAGAGCACAAAACTGTTTTCCTCAAAAACAAAGGAATGAGAATTGGTTTTGGGGGCATTGGAAAAGGCTATGCTGCAGAAAAAGCCAAAAATCTACTAAAAAGTCTTGGTGTAAAAGCAGGAATCATCAATGCTTCAGGAGATTTATCTTGTTGGGGAATCCCCGAAAACGGAAAATCTTGGACCATAGGAATTGCACATCCTGATTTTTCGGGAATGCCATTTTCTACGCTTGAAGTAACAGATTTAGCCATCGCAACATCTGGAAATTATGAAAAATTCGTGATGATTGATGGCAAAAAATATTCGCATACCATAGACCCAAAAACAGGATTTCCTATTCACGGAATTAAAAGCGTAACAGTAATTAGTCCAAACGCAGAAATTTCTGATGCTTTCGCAACACCTATTTCGATTATGGGCATAAAAGCTGGACTTTCTTTGATTAATCAAATGAAAGATATAGAATGCATCATCATAGATGATGATAACAATATTTATTACTCAGAAAACATCAAAATCATATAAAAATGAACTCTATTAAAGTATTTTTTGCACTATTCTTCGTCTCGATAATGGTGCAAAACTGCGTTTCTGTAAAAGAATACGAAAAAAACTATGTGAACGATAGTGAAATGCAACTTTCTACCAAAAAATCTGCAAAAACAGAAAATAATTTTCTTTTATACAGAGAAGCAGCTTCTGGTGCAGATGGTGGGAAAAACGGTGGCGGTTGCGGTTGCAACTAAGTAAATTACGAATCTATATAATCATTAACGATGAAAAAAAGCATAGTATCCGTATTTTTACTAGCCATCACTTTTGGTTTCTTTGGAAAATCAAAAGCACAAGAAAAAGACTCACTTTACGAAGCGAGAAAACTGAAAATTGACGAAATTAACTTTGTATCAGGATATTACACTCAGGAAGGTGACCACTCTTCTATTGGCGGGGGAAAAGGTGATGAAGCTTTGACCAATATTTCTAATTCTATACAGGTAAGATTACTTAAAAACAGTCAAAAATATGAACATAGACTAGACGTTGCTGTAGCAGTAGACCATCACACTTCTGCTTCTACCAAATTAATTAATAATGTTCCAGATGGTTCCCCTACCAATATATATTCTGGAAAAATAAGTGCCAAAACTGCTGCTTCTAGTGGAACTAGCGGAGTTACTGGTGCTTCTTCTAAATTTGTAGGTTGGAGAATTTATCCTTCTATTAATTATTTTGCTAAAAATTTAGAACGAAATACTACTTATGGAATTGGAGCTTACTATTCCCGAGAATTTGACTATCAATCCATTGGTGGTGAACTTTCTTTTGTAAAAGCGTCTCAAGATAATAATGCTGAGTTCAGTGTAAAAGCAATGGCATTTTTTGACCAAAGACTAGAAATTTTACCAGTAGAACTTAGACCAGTTAATACAGGAGTAAACAACAAAATAGCTGACGATGACGAAGACGAACATGAAGGAGGCGATGATAATTATAAACTTTGGAATAAAAATTCTTATAGTGTAAATTTTGCCTATTCTCAAATTATCAATCCAAGATTACAAGTTTCATTGTTGGCAGATTTTGCATTTCAAGATGGTTTACTTTCTATTCCTTATAACAGAGTTTATTTTACCAATAATACGGTTTCCAGCGAAAAATTGCCTATGCAAAGAATGAAAATCCCATTAGGAATGAGACTCAATTATTTCTTGGGCGAAACATTTATTTTCAGAACCTATTATCGATATTTCTTTGATGATTGGGGAATCAAAGCACATACTGCACAATTAGAAATCCCGATAAAAATTTCGCCATTTGTTTCATTAAGTCCTTTTTATAGATATCATCATCAGACCAGCAATGATTATTTTAAACCTTACGGACAACACAATCCTGGCGAAAAATATTATTCTTCAGACTATGATTTATCTAGTTTTAATAGCCAAAACATTGGGTTAAATCTTCATTATTTACCTTTAGAATCTAAGATTTTTAAAAGTGTAGATTTCAGATATAGTTTTTATAAAAGAAGTGAAGGTTTATCAGCACATAATCTTACATTTGCTATAACCTTTAAATAACCATCACAAAATGAACTTAAAAAACATCCAAACCGAAGTAGATGCTTCTTTTCTGTACGGTTTATTAGCAGAGAAAGAAGAAAACCAAAATGTAAAAGAGATTTTCTCACAAATGTCTGCCATCGAAAAATCTCACGCAGTAGCATTTTTACAGAAAGTAGGACTCACGGAAAAAGACATGCCGAAACCTTCTACAAGAGCAAAAATTCTTAAAAAAATTGGAGGAATTTTAGGTTATGATTATGTTTTAGGTGTTTTAATGGATACCGAAAAATCACTTTCCAGCTCTATCGGAAAAGCCAGAGTTAATACAAAAACTCAAGCATCTATTTCGGATACTGCCCACGTGAAAATTTTAGAAAATATTCTTCAAAATAATCCTAAAATCGGCGGAAATGCACTTTCTCGTTTTGAAAAAAGACATCGTTCTGTTGGCGGAAACGCACTTAGAGCAGCTGTTTTAGGAGGAAATGACGGTTTAATTTCCAACTTTTCATTAATTATGGGAGTTGCAGGAGCAAGTAGCGGACAAAAAGAAGTACTGCTCGCAGGTTTAGCTGGGCTTTTAGCAGGTTCATTGTCTATGGCATTAGGAGAATGGATTTCCGTACAGAGTTCCAAAGAATTATACGAAAACCAGATGTCTTTGGAAATGGATGAATTAGAAGTAAACCCTGAAGGAGAATTAAAAGAAATAGAATTGATTTACAGAGCGAAAGGAATTCCTGCTGATCAAGCCGCACAAATGGCAATAGAACTCATGAATGACAAAAATTCTGCACATCAATTTTTGGTAAAAGAAGAATTAGGAATCAACTCCGAAGAACTGAAAGGTTCTGCTATGGAAGCAGCGATTTCTTCTTTTGTATTATTTGCAATTGGAGCCATTTTACCACTGTTCCCGTTTTTCTTTTTAGGAGGAACTCCCGCAATTATTGCAAGTGCTATCTCTAGTTCTGTTGGCTTGTTTTTAATCGGTTCTGCCATTACACTTTTCACAGGAAAGAGCATTTGGTATTCAGGTTTCAGACAAGTTATTTTCGGATTATTGGCTGCAGCAATCACTTTCGGAATCGGTAAATTAATTGGCGTTTCCGTTATAGGATAATCATAAAATTAATGGCTAAAGTGAAAATGAATCACTTTATTTTTGATAAAATTTAACTTTAGCCTAATTTTTGTATCTAAAATACTGAGTTGAAAAAATTTATTTCCATATTATTCATTTCTGTTTATCTATTTTCCTTTCAAGAATTTAGACAAGTTTTCAAGTTGCCTAATTTGGTAGAGCATATTGTAAAACATAGGATAGAAAATGGTGAATTTTCATTGGTTAATTTTCTTAACCACCACTATTTCAGTGGAAATGTTATGGATAATGATTATGCTCAAGATCAGAAACTTCCTTTCAAACAAATAGATTTCACTCAATTTTCTACCATCGTTTTTGTAGTAGAATCACTTAATGTTTTAAAAATCGAAACTCCCAAGAGATTATTTATAGAAAATAAGAACTTTTTCATTTATAAAAACGATTTCATTTCTGAGTTTCATTATTCTATTTTTCAACCACCAGAAATTTTAATGTAATTTTTTGATTTACATCAACTTTATCTTTTTTCAAAAAGAAAAAGATACTCCTCACATTCATATTACATTAAAATTTAAGAAAATGAAAACAAAAACTTGGTCTTTGACGACCAGAATCTCGCACTGGCTTTTAGCCATAGGATTTACCGTAGCCTATATCACCGGCGAAAATGAATGGCAAATGAATTACCACTATGCTTTTGGAGCATTAGTTGGTGGAATTTTATTTTTCAGAATTCTTTACGGAATTATCGGTCCAAAATATTCTAATTTTGAAGATTTCCCAATGGGAATTTCTAAACAAATAGATTTCATTAAAAATTATTTCTCTAAAAATCAAACGTATGTAGGTCATAATCCTTTAGCATCTTTAGTGATGTTTTCTATGATGTTTTTAGGAATTTTCACAGCATTTACAGGTTATTTATGGGCTACAGAATCTGCACATTTTTTAGGATTTACTTTTACTGAAGAAATGGTAGAAGAAGGCCACGAAATTGGTGCAAAACTATTCTTAATTCTTGTATTTGCACATTTAGCAGGAATATTTGCTGACACTATTTTTCACAGAAAAACAGGAACTTTGGGTTCTATCTTCACAGGATACAAAAACGTACAAGCAGATGCTTCAAAAACAAATGCTTTTCATAAAATCTTCTCTATAATTTGGTTAGGCGTACCGATGATTTTATTCTACCTTGCTTTCGGTTTACCTGTAAATGAAAGAGGTAATGAAAGAGAAAATGAGGAAGAAGATGAATGGGAATCGCTGCTCTACCCTGACAAAAATTCTGAAAAATCACCAATGAATCTCATTGTGAAATTGACTAAAAACAGAAGCAATGTAGATGGAACCAGTTTGGCTTCTAGCAGTAGACAAACTGAGACTAATACTACTGTGAATACAGAAAGTAATTCTATCCAGAGTTATGCACAAAACTCACAATATTACACCGAAAACAGTAATGATGAGCGTGAATATTATGAACATGAAGAACATTCTAAACATCATCACGTAAAAAGAGAACATCATGATTATGATGAAGATGATGATTAATTTTAAAAAATAATAGAAAATACCGATGAAAATTTCATCGGTATTTTTATTAAGTTTTGGTTAAAAAATTAAGAGATTTTACCCCATTTATTTTTGCCTTTGTACTGCTTAACGTAGTAATTTCTAAGGCTTTGATGCTCAGGAAGCTGTAGATTTCCATCTATTTTTAGCAAATGTTCTACGGTTTCTTTTGCTGCTTTTATGATATTACCATCATTTACCAAGTCTAGGCGTTTAAAATCTACCATTCCGCTTTGTTGAGTTCCCAGAATATCTCCAGGACCGCGCAATTGCATGTCTACTTCAGAAATTTTAAAACCGTCATTGGTTTCGCACATGGTTTTGATGCGTTTTCTGGATTCTGTGGAAAGTTTATCGCCCGTCATCAGAATACAATAGCTTTGTTCTGCGCCTCTTCCTACTCTACCACGAAGCTGGTGCAACTGTGAAAGACCAAATCTTTCAGCACTTTCTATCACCATTACCGAAGCATTTGGAACATTTACGCCTACTTCTATTACGGTAGTTGCGACCATAATATCTGCTTTTCCTTTGGCAAAATAATTCATGGCTGCATCTTTTTCATCGGGTTTCATTTTCCCGTGAAGCATGGTGGCATTATAATCTGGAAGCGGAAAAATTTCTGAAATATGCTCAAAACCTTCCATCAAATTTTTATAATCTAGCGTTTCAGATTCTTCAATTAATGGATATACAAAATACACTTGTCTGCCTTTGGCAATTTCTTCTTTGGCAAAACCATAAACAGAATTTCTATCTTTTTCTCTTCTATGAGCTGTGATAATGGGTTTTCTACCAACAGGCATTTCATCAATTACCGAAACATCTAAATCTGAGTAATAACTCATTGCTAGAGTTCTGGGAATTGGAGTTGCCGTCATTACCAAAATATGCGGTGCAATTTTATTTTTAGCCCAAAGTTTCGCACGTTGCGCTACTCCAAATCTATGCTGTTCATCAATAATCGCCAATCCTAAATTTTTGAACCGAACAATGTCTTCTAAAACCGCATGAGTTCCTACTAAAATCGAAAGTTCACCGTTTAATAATTCTTCATGAATGATTTTTCTTTCGACGGTTTTGGTAGAACCGGTGAGTAATCTTACTTTGACATCTGTTTCCTTCAATAAATCTGCAATCGAATTAAAATGCTGCGTTGCCAAAATTTCTGTAGGCGCCATCATACAACTTTGGAAACCATTATCCATCGCCAAAAGCATCGCCAAAAGTGCCACCATCGTTTTACCAGAACCTACATCTCCTTGCAATAATCGGTTCATTTGGATAGGCTTTTTCAAATCATTTCTGATTTCTTTCAGCACTCTTTTTTGAGCATTGGTCAATTCAAAAGGAAGGAAATTTTCGTAGAAATTATTGAAATTTTCGCCTACTATCGGAAAAGGATTCCCAATGGTAAAACTTTTGTTGTAATTTTTTTTGAGACCGTAACCCAACTGGAAAAAGAACGCTTCTTCAAATTTCAATCTTCTGTCTGCATGTTTGGCAAAATCTGCATTTTGTGGAAAATGAATGTTGAGATACGCTTGTTGACGACTCATCAATTTCAGAGATTTCATGAGGGAAACTGGCAAATTCTCTTCTATCAACTGAGGAATCTGCGAAATGATGTTGGCTTGAACCGTTTGAAAAAATTTCTGGTTCAATCCTCTTTTCGTCAATTTTTCTGAACTGGGATAAATAGGTCTGAGTCTTTCTTCTGCCGATTTTTTGTCTTCTAATTCAATTTCTGGATGCGGCATGGAGAAAGTGTGATTAAACTCCTGAACTCTCCCAAAAATATAGATTTCTCGGTTTACGGGAATCTGTTCTTTCATCCAATTAGAATACTGAAACCAAACTACATCTAGTGTTCCTGTCCCGTCTGTAAACTTCCCCGAAAGTCGTTTTTTCCCTTTAGCATAAGTGATTTCCTGTAATTCTGTAATTCTTCCTTTAAGTTGAATTTCTAAATTATCTTCCTTGATGTCTGCAATTTTATAGACTTTCGATTTATCTAAATATCTTATCGGAAAAAAATGCAAAAAATCTTCCACCGTTCTAATATCTAATACATTAGCAATCAGTTTGGCACGTTCTGTACCAATTCCTTTTAAAAATTCTATGGAAGTGTCTAATGTCAATGGTGAATTTACTTCGCAGTGAACTGTGAGTTTTACGATGTGAAATTAAGGAAATTTGTTCAAAACTAAAAAAGAAAGACCTTCAATAATGAAAGTCTTTTTTATTCTGTTTTGGCTAAAGCCAAATTGATTTTTATGATTTCTGAAATGGAAAAATAACCGTTTCAATTTTACATGAAAGTAACTCGCATTTAAAATATACTTTTCATGCACTCTTCATGAGCTATCTACGGAGTATCTATGAACCACCTATGCTATATCCAAATTGGGGAGTCAGAATAAATTGAATTTTAAATAATTACTTGAAAAACATATAAAAAACAAAAACCGCCTCTCGAAAGAAGCGGTTTGTGGTTTCTCCAGGAATCGAACCAGGGACACACGGATTTTCAGTCCGTTGCTCTACCAACTGAGCTAAGAAACCTAAATGATTTAAAACAAACTTTCAATAAAAACCCTTAAATTTTTAAAAATTTAAGGGCAAATTGAAAAATGTATGTGGTTTCTCCAGGAATCGAACCAGGGACACACGGATTTTCAGTCCGTTGCTCTACCAACTGAGCTAAGAAACCAATTTTCTTTTGTCTTAGTTTTTAAGTTGTGCAAAATTAAACACTTTTTGTATACCATGCAAATATTTGCTCTTTAAATTTCAACTAAATACTAAAACAATTGATTTTCAAGTTCATTATTTTTAACTTTCTTTTAATTGTTCACTCATTTCTTCTAAAACGGGCTTAATTGTACTTTCTGGAAGGTCGCTTATTCTGATATACATGAGTCCGTCTATCGCATCATTGAAATTAGGGTCTACATTAAATGCGATAACCTTAGCATTTTGTTTGATGTATTTTTTTATTAAAACCGGCATTCTCATTTCTGGCTCTAAATCATCGATAAGTTTATCAAACTTGTTCAAATCATTGTCTAAACCTTCGAAAAAGAGGTGTTTTTCCTTTACCTTAAGTTTTACCTTAAAATCGTTTTTAGGATGCACGTATTGCGCCACCACAGAATCATAATAATGCGAACGCATAAATTCAATCATCAAAGACTTAGAAAAATCTGAGAATTTATTACTGATGCTTACTCCACCCATTAAGAATTTATGTTCAGGATTTTTGAGGCAAACATGCACAATTCCTCTCCACAACAAGAATAGTGGTAATGGTTTTTGCTGATATTCTAAATTCACATAAGCACGCCCCATTTCTATCACTTTTCTAAAGAAAGGTTGTATTTCTTGGTCAAACTCAAATAATGAGCTGGTATAAAAGCCGCTAATTCCAAATTTCTTCATGACTTGAGCACCTAATGCCATTCTATAAGCTCCCGCAATTTTTTGAGCACTATTATCCCAAAGAATAAGATGATGGTAATGCTTATCATACTCATCTAAATCAAAAGGCAGGTTGGTTCCCTCTCCTATTGCTCGGAAGGTTAACTCACGCTGTCTTCCGATTTCTCTCATCATCGAAGGAATTTCGTCATATTCGGTGAAATACACTTCGTAATTAGAGTTGGAGAATAAGAGTTTATCTTTCTTTTTAAGATTTTCTAAATCTTTTAGAATGTCTTCATGAGGTGTTTCGTCTATGATATTCTGAATCACTTCTTGTCCAGACTTCAGCGGAAATTTAATCGGCAAATTAGACAGTTTAAAGAGCTCCGCAATAGATTTTCTCCTTTCATAGTAAGACTTCATCATGTAGACTTTCTTTCTCAAGAAATCGCCTAATTCTTTCACCGATTCATATTCTTCTTGGATTTTTGGCGAAACAGGCTTTCCTATTCTGATTCTAATGGGCTTGTCTCTTTTCTTCATCATTTCAGACGGAAGCAAGAGCGTTTGTAAATCTGCATGAATTTTGGCAATGCTATAAAACTTGCTCGAATTCTTGGTATGAAAATACATCGGAACCACAGGAACCTTTGCTTTTTTTATTAATTTAAGTGCTGGAATTTCCCATTCTTTATCCAAAACCTCATCAAAAATATTATTACGATTCGACACTTCTCCCGCAGGAAAAATACCGACACAACCGCCTTCCTGAAGGTGTTTCAAGGTCTCACGCATTCCAGAAATACTGCTGTATGCCTCTTTTCTGGTTTCAAAAGGATTTACCGGAATTACATAATCTTTCATAGGCTCTATTTTCTGCAAAAGAAAATTGCCCATGATTTTAAAATCAGGTCTAATTTCTGTAAGGATTTTACACATCAGGATGCCATCAATCGCTCCTAGAGGATGATTGGCTACCAAAATGAAAGGTCCTGTTTTTGGGATTTTAGCCAAATCTTCTTCGAAGGCTACGTATTGGATTTCTAATTTTTTGAGAAAAGCATCAAAAAAAGCTACTCCATCGTGGTGTTTTATGCTGTCATACAATCTATTGACATCATTCAACTTGGTAAGTTCCATAATGGTAGAAGCAATCGGACTTTTAATAAATCCGAATTTCTGCAATCCTGCTGCTTTGATAAAATCTTGTTTAGAAATGAGGCTCATGGTTGGTTATTGCGTAACGATTTGTACAGTGTTTTTTGAAATTTGTTCTAAAAGGATTTTTTTATCAGCGTAGAAAGTAGAAAGTTCATCCATATTGGCATTTCTTACGGTATATAGCGAAACATTTTTCACTACATCTGTGCTGAATTGTTGAGTTAACGTTTGATTAACCTCATCAATTTTCCCAAATTTATCTTCCAGACAAAGCGCCAAAGAAATCGCAGAGTTCTGCATCATAGAAACTTTGATTTTATGTTTTGCCAAAAGATTAAAAATCTGACTGATGTGGTCTTCGGCAATGAAAGAAAAGTCTCTCGTAGAAATGTTCATTAACACTTGATTTTCTTTCAGGATATAACTTTCTTCGCTTTGGTTGACATCAGAATTTCCTACTTTGGTTCCTGGTTTTTCTGGCTCAACAAAAGATTTCACATAAAAAGGAATATGCTTTTGTTTCAGCGGTTGTAGCGTTTTCGGGTGAATTACCGATGCTCCGTAATATGCCATTTCTATGGCTTCTTCGTAAGAAATATTAGAAAGTAAGGTTACGTTTTCAAATTTTCTAGGGTCACCTGTCATCACACCTGGAACATCTTTCCAAATGGTCATGGCTTCTGCATTTAAACAATAGGCAAAAATCGCCGCAGAGTAATCTGAACCTTCTCTTCCTAAAGTTACAGTAAAATTATTGGCTTCTGAACCGATGAAACCTTGTGTAACATACGATTGATTTTGGTCTAGATCGCTGATGTTTTTCTCGGTTTCTTGCCAGTTCACTACGCCTTCTCTGTATGTGTCATCCGTTTTGATGTAATCTCTAGCATCTAGCCAAGCATTGCTAAAATTGATATCATTAAGATACTCACTCAGAATTTTAGACGAAATCATTTCACCACAACTCACCACTTGATCATACACAAAATTGTAATTTGGAGATTTATTTCTTCTCAAAAAAGCTTCTAAATCATCAAAAAACAAAGCTACTTCCCCAAAAATTTTATGATTTTCGGCAAAAAGACCTTTGGTAATTTCTAAATGAGATTGTTTTATTTTTTCTACCTCATTTTGGTAATCTTCCTTCTTAAAATAGTATTCTACTACTTTTTCTAATGCGTTGGTAGTTTTTCCCATGGCAGAAACTACTAATAGGCATTTTTCAAAACCTTGCGAGTTTAACACTTTCGCTACATTCTTTACACTCTCTGCATCTTTTACTGATGCTCCTCCGAATTTAAAAATTTTCATCTTCTTTTATCTAAAATCAATTCAAACCTTCAAATTTATTAAATTATTTCCATATGAATCAATTGAATATTTTTTGGGAAATCTCACTAATAATTACGAAATTTACAAACAAGCAAATACCAAAAAAATGTCTGAACAAACTTTTCAAACTTTAGGTGAATTTATCATTGACAAACAAGACGATTTTAAATATTCTACCGGGGAACTCTCTAGACTTTTGAGCGCCATCAGATTGGCTTCTAAAGTAGTGAATAGAGAAGTAAACAAGGCGGGAATCGCAGAAATCATCGGTCATGCTGGAAACCAGAATGTGCAAGGTGAAGACCAACAAAAACTAGATGTTTTAGCCAATAATCTTTTTATTGAAGCGCTTTCTCAGCGTGAAGTAGTCTGCGGAATTGCCTCTGAAGAAAGTGATGATTTTATAGAAATTAAAGCGACAAGCAACGCTCACCTTAATAAATATGTGGTTTTGATTGATCCATTAGATGGTTCATCTAATATTGATGTAAATGTTTCAGTAGGAACCATTTTCTCTATCTACAGACGTGTTACGGAACCTGGAACACCTGTTCAACTCAAAGATTTTTTACAAAAAGGCGTAAAACAAGTAGCAGCTGGTTATGTAGTTTACGGAAGTTCTACCATGATTGTATACACTACAGGAAATGGCGTAAATGGATTTACGCTTGACCCTTCTATTGGTACATATTACCTTTCTCACCCGAATATGAAATTCCCAACAACTGGAAAAATTTATTCCATTAACGAAGGAAATTACATTAAATTTCCTCAAGGTGTGAAAGATTACATTAAATATTGTCAGTTAGAAGAAGGTGACAGACCTTATACTTCTCGATATATTGGTTCATTGGTTTCAGATTTTCACAGAAATATGATTAAAGGAGGAATTTACATCTATCCTTCTACGTCACAATCTCCAAAAGGAAAACTAAGATTATTATACGAATGTAATCCAATGGCATTATTAGCAGAACAAGCTGGCGGAAAAGCGAGTGATGGCTACAGAAGAATTCTGGAAATAGAACCTACAGAATTGCACCAAAGAGTACCTTTCTTCTGCGGAAGTGCTGCAATGGTAACCAAAGCCGAAGAATTTATGGCAAAAGCTTTAAAACCTTAGAAATTTATAAAATTGCTTATTATAAAATCGTAAAGTCTCTCTTGATTTTACGATTTTTTTATTATTTTTATATCAAAATATTATCATGATTCTCACTTTTTTATCGTTGTCTATTCTGCATTTGGTTTTCGTTTTGTTCATTATTCTTTTGCCTTCTGTTTTATGGATTTTTGCCCTTATTGACATTTTAAAAAGCAATTTTAAGGATTCTACCAATAAAATTATTTGGGTTTTAATTGTACTTTTGTTGCCCGTTTTAGGCTCTATTCTGTATTTTATTTTTGGAGGCCAACAAAAAATAAATTAAATGAACGCTCAATTTACCAGACACGAACTCATCTTTAAACAAGCGAGTGGAACTTCTAGAGGAGTTCTTACCACTAAGGAAACTTATCTTTTAGAAATTTCAGAAAATAACAAAAAAGGAATTGGCGAATGTGCCATTTTCAGAGGATTGAGCTATGATGATGTTCCTGATTATGAAGAAAAACTTACTTGGCTTTGTGATAACATCAATCAAGATTTTGAAGTTTTAAAAAAAGAACTTCTTCATTATCCTTCCATAATTTTTGGATTAGAACAGGCTTTGTTAAATTTAAAATATGGCTCAGATATTTATTTTCCGAGTGATTTTACTGATGGTAAAGATTCTATAAAAATCAATGGACTGATCTGGATGGGAAATGCAGATTTTATGCAATCTCAAATTGAAGAAAAATTAGCAAAAGGTTTTGACTGTATTAAATTAAAAATCGGGGTAGATTGGAAATCTGAAAAAGAAATCATCAAAAAACTCAGAGAAAAATTCCCGAAAGAACAATTGGAACTAAGAGTAGATGCTAATGGTGCTTTTTCTTATGATGAAGCTAGTATGGTTTTACAAGAATTGGCAGATTTAGGAATTCATTCGATTGAACAACCGATAAAGAAGAGCCAAGTAAAAAGTAAAAAGAGCCAAGAAATTGATGAAATAAATTCAACGGACTGCTGTGTTCCTTGGAATGAAATGGCGAAATTATGTGCAGAAACACCTACTCCTATTGCTTTAGATGAGGAACTTATCGGCGTGATAGATTTTGAAGATAAAAAGAAACTTTTAGAAACCATTAAACCACAATACATTATTCTAAAACCAGCTTTAGTGGGCGGATTTTCTGGCTCTGATGAATGGATTGCCATTGCAGAAAGTTTAGGAATCAACTGGTGGATTACTTCTGCTTTAGAAAGCAATATTGGCTTGAATGCGATTTGCCAGTACACTTACACCAAGAAAAATCCTTTACCTCAAGGATTAGGAACAGGCGCACTTTTCACGAATAATTTTGAAACTCATTTGCAATTAGAAGGCGACCAAATGTGGCATAAAAAAACGTCTTATTGTTAAGACGTTCATTTTTTCAGCGTTTAAATTTGTGTTTTCAGAATGTTTTCATGGTTGTTTCTACCGTGCACAAATGTATAAAAGAAAATTCTACTACGCTATTACACTTTTGTGTAATTTTACAGTTGCACCTGAAAGAGGAGATGCAGCCCTTTTTTAGAGGGTTTTATCTCAAAACTACCCTCTATTGCATTCATTCTTCTTTCCATATTATGCAGGCCATTTCCTGATTTCCTTTTATTTTGGATTCCAATTCCATCATCAATAATTTCTAAGGTAAAAATATCTTTCTCTAAAAGAAAAAATATGCTAAGACTTCTTGTCTGACTGTGTTTGTAAATATTATTTAATGCTTCTTTGGCACATAAAAAAAGATGTCTTCTGGTTTCTGCATTAAGTTGTTTCTCTGGATGGTCTACTTTTCTATCTATCTTAATCTCAATCTCTGTTTTTTTGAAAAAATTTTCGGAATAAATGGTCAAATACTGAATAAAATTGCCTAGAGTGTCATTATTGGAATTAAGACTCCAGAGCATTTCTCTCATAGAAAGATTCATTTCTTCTGATGTCTTAAGTAAATCATTAATATCTTCTTTGAGGTGTTGTTCGTTTATTTTTTGTTTTAAAAATTCTGCTTGAAGTTTTAGCGCAGAGATTCCCGCACCTAAATCATCATGCATATCATGAGAGATTCTTTCCCTTTCTTCTTGAATTTTCTTTTGTATTTCTAATTCTTTTTCCAGAATTTGGTTTCGATATTCTATTTCTTGGAGCAATTTTTCTTTGATAAAAACTATTTGTTTCTTTCTATATACCATGACTACTAAAATAATAAACCCTACAAACATTAGTAAAATAACGATTGCAAAGATTAAAACTAATAAAACAGCGTCTGGCAAATGTCTAATCAAAATGTGTTACTTTATAAAGTTAGCTATATTTTTTTTCTATTACTCTTAGACCTTGTAAGAAAAAAAGATACATGGTAATATTTGCTATATTGAACAAATAGGCTATAATAGAAAAAATATCTCTATCATAATCATAGAGCCATTGATTAAGAAATAACCTAAACAATGCAAAAACACTCCAAATAATTAAAGCTACGCTTACCCAGAAAGCTTGTTTATGAGTAATGTTCTCTTCATCAATATGATTAATAATATATAGCAACCATTGTAAACTAATGAGCAGGAAAAAGAGAACTAAAGCTACAAATATTCGGGTATCTATCTTAATAATAGGCGTCTCTAATTGTATATAAGTTATTACCAACATAGTAAGAAACGAAATCCCGTAAAGAAAATATTTATTTAAATTATTCTGGTAATCTACCAAAAAAAAATAACTAAAATATACAATAGATAAAACATTAAAAGGCATAAACAAATAGAACTGATCTATTTGAAAAGCCTGTCTGATATAAATCCCTAAAACATCTACGAAAAAAACTGCAATAAGGTATATATACATAAACCTTTGTTTATGAGTATAACCTTTTTTGAGCCACAGATAAATAGAATATGACATTGCTGTAAAAATTACAGTGTCATAAATGAGCGATAAAATTTTGAATAACATACTATTAAGGGCAATCTTGAGGACAAAAATGATTTAAATCAAAGCCAGACAAACTTTCTACATCTCCGCTTTCAGGATTCTGACAGTCTGTAATAAAGGTCATTTGCCCTACACTTTCATCTGTATATAATTTTAATTTTTTTCTAAGTATACTTGATTCTGTCTTGGAGAGAAGAGATTCATAATTAACCCACTGAGCTAGAGTAATTTTAAAATTTTTTACATTCTTCTTTGTCATCGCTCTATTTTTATAAGCCAGCAGTTCATCTTTCATCATTTTCACTCTAAGAGTGTTTCCTTGCGTACCCTTCACTACTTTGTCAATATAAGGTTTTATGTTATTTATATAATCATTCTCCATTATTTTATAATCCTTTTCATCAATTTCTATGGTTTGCTTTACATCTAACATTGCATAGGCTCTTCCAGTAATGTTTTTACCAGATTTATCCATATAATAATATAGCATATAGAGTTCCCCATCAAATTGAGCCAACTCTTGATATTGATTAGGAAACTTATCTTTATTAAACTGTACAAAACTAAATGCTACTTTATCTGCACCAGCAGGAATCTGTTCAATCATTTGCAAATAATTTTCTTTATTTACTTTAAAAGATTTCTCATTTTTAGCATTTAATTTTTTAAGAATTTTGTAGGTTTCCTTATCAAAACTGTGACGCATTGCAGAATCTAATTTCTCAGGCATAGGAACATGAGCAAGTAATACATCCTCTTTTGGTAACTGTTTTTTATCTACACAAGCTATTAAAAATAAACAAAGCAAAAGACCTTCTAACCATGGAAATTTAATTAATTTTTTCATGCTGAGTTATAAGAAATTATTATAAGTTTTTAAGAATATTTATGGCTTCAACTTTATTATTCACATGAAGTTTTTTGTAAATATTGCTCACATGTTTTTTTATAGTATCTATGGTCACTTGTTTTATTTCTGCGATTTCTTTATACAAATAGCCTTTTGCCAAGAGTTCTAAAATTTCAAATTCGGTTTTTGACAAATCGTTCAGTTGTTGATTCACAATTGTTTTTTCTTCTCTAAAATATTGTAAAACTCTTTTTGCAACTCCAAAACTCATCGGTGCGCCACCTTGGTAAACATCTTTTATGGAAGCAATAATTTTATCCATCGTTTCTCCTTTGATAAGATAGCCAGAAGCTCCTGTTTTTAGCGCATCATAAATATGCGCATCATCTTCAAAACTGGTACACATTATAAATTTGGTTTCTGACATATTATCTATAACTCTAGAAACCACTTCTATACCGCTCATATCAGGAAGTTTAATATCCATCAAAACCACATCTGGTTTCATCTCTTTTAATAAAGCTAAAGATTCTGCCCCTGAATATAATTGAGCTACACAGTCCAACTCCGAATCGTTGTCAATAATTTTTTTTAGTGCATTATTATAATGCTTTTCATCTTCTACTACGGCAACTTTGATAGACATTTTTAAGCAATTTAAAGGAAAAACTCTAGTCAGAAACTTAATTTTTAAGGTTATTACCACAAATTAAGAAATAAAAATAATATTTTTCATCGAAATATCTCAACTTTATTACTAAAATTACACTAAATAACTTAAAAAACAAACAAATACTGCTTATAGTATAATTAAAGCAGATTATCATATTTATAAGCCTAATAATTTTCTTAAATTTGCAAGATTCAAGAACTGATTATGGAAGAAGAAAAAAAACCGCTCAATTTTATTGAACAAATCATCGAAAATGATTTAGAAAATGGTTTAGATAAATCTAAATTGCGTTTTAGATTTCCACCAGAACCTAATGGTTATTTACACGTAGGACATACCAAAGCGATTTGCATCAACTTCGGTTTAGGAGAAAAATATGGTGCTCCTGTTAATTTACGATTTGACGACACTAATCCCGAAAAAGAAGAGCAAGAATTCGTAGATGCCATCAAAGAAGATATTAAATGGCTAGGTTTTAAATACGACCAAGAACTATATGCTTCTGATTACTTCCAGCAGTTGTATGATTGGGCTGTAGAAATGATTAAACAAGGAAAAGCCTATGTAGATGAGCAACCTTCTGAAGTGATTACAGAACAAAGAAAAAATCCTACCGAAGCCGGAATAGAGTCTCCATATAGAAACAGACCTATAGAAGAATCTCTAGATTTATTCGAAAGAATGAAAAACGGAGAGTTCGAAGAAGGTACAATGTCTCTAAGAGCTAAAATAGACATGACTTCGCCAAATATGAACATGCGTGACCCTGTTATGTACAGAATTCTGAAAAGACCACACCACAGAACTGGTGAAAAATGGAAAATCTATCCTATGTACGATTGGGCTCATGGTGAATCTGATTATTTAGAGCAAATTTCACATTCCCTTTGTTCATTAGAATTCGAAAACCACAGACCTCTTTATGATTGGTATTTAGACCAAGTTTATGAAGATGGAAAAGTAAGAAATAAACAAAGAGAATTTGCGAGAATGAACGTTACTTACATGGTAACTTCTAAACGTAAATTACAAAGATTAGTAGCAGAAGGTGTAGTAACAGGCTGGGATGATCCTAGAATGCCTACGATTTCTGGAATGAGAAGATTGGGTTACACTCCGAAAGCCATCAGAGAATTTATTGACAGAGTGGGCGTTGCAAAACGTGAAAACCTCATCAATATTCAGTTGCTAGAATTCTGCGTAAGAGAAGACCTCAACAAAGTTTCTACCCGAGTAATGTCTGTGGTAAATCCTGTAAAACTTATCATCGAAAATTATCCTGAAGATAAAGAAGAATGGCTAGAAACTGAAAATAATCCTGAAGACGAAAACGCAGGAACTAGAGAAGTGCCATTCAGCAGAGAACTTTACATTGAAAGAGAGGATTTCATGGAAGAAGCTCCGAAAAAGTTCTTCAGATTAACCATTGGTGGAGAAGTAAGACTAAAATCTGCTTACATTATTAAAGCCAACGGAGTAGAAAAAGATGAAAATGGCGAAATCACTACTATTTACGCTACTTATGACGAAGAATCTAAATCTGGAAGTGGAACTGAAGCAAGTATGAGAAAAGTAAAAGGAACGCTTCATTGGGTTTCTGCAAAACATGCTTTACCAATTGAAGTAAGAATTTACGACAGATTATTTACTCACGAGCAACCAGATGCAGAAAAGGAAACAGATTTCATGGAATTCGTGAACAAAGATTCTCTGAAAAAAGTTCAAGGTTTTGCTGAGCCAAGCCTTAAAAATGCAAAAGTGGGAGACCATTATCAGTTCCAAAGAATTGGGTATTTTACTCCTGACAAAGATTCTACAGCAGACCAACTAATCTTTAACAGAACGGTTACGCTGAAAGATAGTTTTAAAATTGATTAAAATTTTAAGTTATATAGAAAAAGCTTCACGATGGTGAAGCTTTTTTAGTTTTATTTTTTATTCTTAAGATAAATCCATCCTTTGTAAATTCTCTCATCTCCAGCCGTTATAACAAACCAATAAGTATCTGAATTTAATACTCTAGAATTTGATTTTCCATCCCATCTAAATTCAGTATTGCTTACCTCTTTGTACACCATATTGCCGTACCTATCAAAAATCTGCAACGTAGAATTGTTACTGAAAACATCTAATCCAGTTAGCTCCCAATAATCATTAATTCCATCTCCATTTGGTGAAAAAGCATTTTTCAGATTAAAAATTTTTCCTTTAATAGAATCTCCATAGCAATCTGAATCTGCATATTTTACATAAAAAGTATAATCACCAGCCTCTAAATTATAAAATACATTACTGTCATGCCAAGTTTCCAAATCCTTAGAATAGACTATTTTTTTGCCTGGTATACCCTCAGCTTTTATGGTGTAATAATCATTTTTTCCAGTTAAAGATACAATTCTAGGAGTTTCTTCATTTAAAACTTTAAACGTTGTAGTATATGTACAACCTAGTGAATTGGTTAATGTTAATGTATATGTTCCTAAGGTTTTGATATTTGTTAAATAATCAACTCCATCTTTAATCGTTCCGCCTGGGAACTCCCAATGATATTTCTCCACATTTAGCCCATTGAAATTTGGCCTTATTTCTAATCCTATTTCATCATTTTTACAATAATAATAGTCAGGAATTTCAATCATAGGTGTTGTCTTCAAAACAACATTTATGGTATAAAAATCTGGACAAAAACCTTCTTGAGAAACCTTCACATAAATGGTAGGATCCCCACTATTTCCATCATAAGCATAAGATGCAGGATTTTGAATTTTATTTTGACCTAGCCATAAATCAGACTGATTACCATAATATTCATAAGTGAAAGGCGAGCTAAAATTTCTTTCGAAACCTGTAAGGTCTATTATTTCTTTTTTGTCATTATTTATATCACAAATATTATCTATTTTAAATTGTTTTTTATCAAGAGTCAATACTTCCCCTTTCTTAAAATTAATCTCTGCATAACTTCCACAGTTAGGTAAATTTTCTACATATACCCAAATTTTAGAAGTATTAGCATCAAGTATAAAATGTCCAGGATTTGTAATTTCTTCTCCAGGAGAATTATTACCAGGTAATACTTTATAAAATTTAAATATATTCTCCTCACTAGGATTTTGTACCATACTATCTTTATATGCAAGCAGATTTACATCATACGCTCCGTCTAAATTATTGTCACAAATAGTAATTTCTGAATTAATTGCTTTAGCTGGGAGTACAAATAATAAATTAATTGGAGCTATAGAATAACATCCGTATTGTGACTGAAATCTAGCGTAAACATAAGTGTTAGCAGCGGTAGAAACATAAGAGCTAGGTGCAGAAATCTTTCCTGCCGAGGTTCCTTGTTTTGCAGAATTTTCGTTTACATAATAAGTAATTTGAAGATTTTCTAACAAAACATTATTATTTTGTTGGTAAAATAGTTGAGAGACTGCCTCTTCTAAATTGAAGGTTTCACTGACCGAAAAATCCTCATTACATATTTTTAAAACCGCTTTTTCTTTTAAATTAATTACATCGTTAATGACGGGTAATTTTACCGTAACTTTTGCAACAGAAAAACAATCAGAATCTATAAATTTAACTTTTACATATAAAATATCTCCATCTTGAACTTCTGTATTTGATGGTTCTGAATAAGGGTCTGCAAAAGTACCGTTTTGTGCATTATAGCTTTTAAAATAAGAAAACTCCACCAGCTCAATATTTGTATTAATTAATGGTTCAAGCTTTGTAAGGTCTATATTTTCTTTTCCATCAGCAAGATTATCACAATAAATAGGGAATTCTCGTACTATTTCGGTAACGATATTTGGAGTACGTACTAGGTTGAAAGTTATACGAACTACTAAAAAACAATCTGGTAAACTTATTCTAGCAAACAACTCTGTAGAGCTTGATCTGAGATCTAAAAATCTTAAACCGGTTGTAGAACCATCTCTTGCTTCAGGTTCAGATAGATAAAAGGCAACTCTAGTTCCGCTTTGATTGTTTATTTCACGAGTATACTTGCTTAGTGTAATTCTCTCTAAGCCGTCATTTTTTATATCGCAGACTTTAAATTTATCTTTATTTACAGTAAGTTTTACGAGAACTATTCTTATTCTCTTTATGGTATAACAATCGCCATTACTAAATCTAGCATAAAAACTTTTGCTTATATAATCGCCATTATTAGTAATTGTCTGAATAGGATCAATTTTATTTGAATTATTTTGTGCATTTCTTAAAGATCCAAAAAAATCAACATGTTCTTCTCCTGATGGATTTCTCAACATTTCATTTTTGTAATTACTTAGATCTATGGTTTTATCCTCATTACCATCAAAACATATATATTTATCTACATTTATTGCCTCAATGGAATTAAAAGTCACATTCATATTAACCTCGGCAATGGAGAAACAACCCGAAGTACTTTGTACTCTAGCATATACTTTATAATTTCCTTCCCTGATCTGGGTAAGTCCTAATTGATTAGGTAATGCAGTGAATGCCTCATCATAAGTATTAAAAACCCTTATAGACATTCCTGATTCTGTAGTTAATTTATTCTTTAAGTTTTCTGCCCAATTAAAATTTTCTACTCCGTCATCATTATTATCGCATATTGTCACATTTAATGAGGCATTATTTACAACAGGAGATGAGTTAAATCTAACTTCGATTGGGCCTAAAACATTTACGCATCCCCCTTGAACAAGCCTTATATAGAATTGAGTTCCATTATTTAAGTTATAATTTGTAATTGCATTATGATCATTGTTTGCATCATTAAAAGATGTGAAATAAGAAACTGTTCCTTGATAATCTGTTCCTACTAATTGTGAATTTAGATTACTTAATAAAAAATTGTTTTCTATTCCATCATTAGCAAAATCACATATTACTGGCTTGTCATTGTAAATATTCTGAGAAAGAAATGATAGATTAGCCACTTTTTTACAATTAGCATCATTCTTATTAGAAACTGTAACTTTAAAATTTCTATTCGCACTTATCGAGAAAGGAGTATTTTCGTCTACCGCCAAACCAGTTGCCGCATCTATAAACTCAAAGTTAAAAAGAGAAGGATTTCCGGTTACAATGGAGCTTTTATAATCTTTCAATTTTACTAGCTCCGTATTATTACAAAAAATTTTGCTATAGTCTTTTACGAGTGGATAATCTGCAGCAAAATTAACATTTATGGTATCAGAATAAATTATTTCTTCATTATTACAATTGGTGTAAATAATCTCTACTCTATACGTTTCATTTTTGGTAGGACAAACCTTCAAATCTTTATTTGTCCCAATAATATTATTATTACTATCATACCATTTAATCTTTGGTGTTAATGAATCTGCATTTGGAGTAAATACCCAAGCTTCATTTTGCGCAGACCAATTACCTGTATTTCTTCCTGGAGCTGCAAGTCCTAAGTCTCCAGTAGCATCATTAATTCCTATTACGGCATTTTTAACACTTGCAAGATCACATGCAAGTGGTTTATTTACTACAAAAATTTCTATATTATTACTTCCTTCTGATAAAACGATTTGAGATGACGAAGCCTCAGAATCACATCCAGAAATTCTACCATTTCTGAAATTAACCACAAATTTTCTATATGGTGCCGTTCCTATTACCGCATAATTAATTTCAGAACCATTTGATTCTGAAAAAAACATATCATGAAAGACTCCAAAAATGGCTTCTTTAGGTAAATTTTGATTTGGTAAAGCTTCTGAAAAATTGGCAGGATTGGCTTGATTGGCTTGAAAAGTATCAAAACTTATCATTCCATTAGAGCCTATAACCAATTGTTTATAAACTTGTCCATAAAAACAAAATTTAAATGGTAAATCAATTATTTCCGAGAAAGAATCATCTAAATTACCTGTAATAACAGTTTTATTAACTACAGCGTAAGGAGTATAGTTAATAGAGGATACGGCATAATTATCTGTTTGTTTAAAAGAAGGATAATTTGCAGTTAATGCTACACAATTACCATTAACTAAAGGATAGTTACAGTTTACTAAGACTTCTCTTTCGTTTTTAGCATCAGAAATAAAAAAGTCTGATGCGGTTTGGGCTTTAAAAAAGCTGAAAGAAATTAGTAAAATGGCAATAAAAAAGCTATAGTTTTTTTTAAGTTTCATTAAAATTTATTTTCATTTTGCATTCAAATTTAATAAAATTCTTTTTAAAAGTGGATAAAAAAATTAACTTATGTTAAGATTTCATTGATGTTAGAAAATTCTTGTTAAGTTACTATTATTTTTGGTTAATAGTTGTCAATAATAAATTTAAAGTACTAACGAAAAAAAATCACCTAAGATTAAAACTAAATTTATATAAAAACACTTTAATTTCTATTTTTAAGAAAAATCCATCCTTGGTAAATTCTTCCATTGCCTACTTTTATTACATACCAATATGCATCTGTATTTAAACTTCTTGACTGAATTTTACCATCCCATCTAAATTCTTTATTGCTTGTTTGCTGGCAAACAACTTTACCAAACTTATCTACAATTTGCAAGGTTGAAGTTCCACCAAAAACATCTAAACCAGAGAACACCCAATAATCATTTATTCCGTCTCCATTTGGAGTAAAGGCGGTTTGAACGGTGAAAACTTTGCCTTTCTTCGCATCACTATAACAGTCAGAATCTGCATATTTTGCATAAAAATTATATTCACCGGCTGCTATGTAGAAAACATTACTATCTTGCCAATGAAGTAAATCTTTAGAATAAACAATTTTTTTTCCTGAAATTCCCTGTGCAGTCACTTCAAAATTGTTATCTTGTTCTATTAGTGAGACGATTTCTGGAGTATCTACATTGAGCACTCTAAAGCTCGTAGTGTAACTGCAATTGTAAACTGTAGTTAAACTTAATGTATATGTTCCTATGGTTTTTATCCCTGAAAGATAATTTTTGTCTGCTCCTTCTATAATGGTTCCATCTGGCAATTCCCATCTATAATTTGCAATTTTCATTGTAGAAAAATTCGGTTTTATCTCTAATCCTTGAGAAGCATTTTTACAATAATAATAGTCTGCTATGTTTATAATTGGCATTTTATTTAATTGAACTTCTATCGAGTAAAAATTAGGGCAAAAACCTTCTTGAGAAACTTTCACATAGAAGGTAGAACTTCCTTTAGTTTCATCATAAGCATAATAAGCAGGATTTTGAATTTTATTTTGATTCTGCCACATATCGCTATCTTTCTCAAAATACTCATAAGTATAAGAAGCACTAAAATTATTTTCAAAAATCGTAAGGTTTATTTGCTCTTTTCCATCATTACCTGTATCACAAATGTTATTGATACTGAATTGATTTTTATTCAAAGTCAAAATATTTCCTTTTTTAAAATTTACTTCTGCAATGCTTCCGCAATTGGTTAAATTTTCTACGTATACCCAAATTTTAGAGATGTAAGGATTCAATTTAAACTTTTCGGGGTTTTTTATTTCTTTTCCTGGGATGTTTATATCGCTTTCTCTGAGATAGAATTTATATACATTTTGGTCATCAGGATTTTGTACCATATAATTTTTGTATTCTAGAAGATTTACATCATAATATCCATCAAGGTTGTTATCACAAATAGAGATAACAGAGTTTTTAGCCTTTGTAGGAAAATAAGACAGTAAATTAATAGGAGCTACAGAATAGCAACCGTCTTTTTTTGATTGAAATCTTACATAAACAAATGCATTTGCGGTATGGGTATGATGCAAAGAATTTATTTTGCCTACCGTTGTTCCTACATTTGCATCATCTTCACATTCATAATAAGAAATAATAAGGTCAGACAGCGGAATAGAATTTAAGTTTGGGTCATATAATTGAAGAATAGATTCTGATAAATCAAAATATTCACCAAAATCAAAATCATCATCACATTTTTTTAAAGTTACTGTTTTAGAAAGTTTTATTGAAGGTAAATAATCTATATTGACAATAATTTTTGATACAGAAAAGCAATCTGAATCTTTGAATTTTACTTTTACATAGATTATTGTTGCATCTTGGACTTCTACATTAGAAACATTAGAATAGGGATCAGCGAAGGTATTATTTACAGGATTATATGTTTTAAAATAAGTAAAGTCTACTGATTCTTTATTTACATTTATTTCGGTAGCATAAGAGCTTAAATCTACATTTTCTTTTCCATCTGCATTATTATCACAAACATCTTTAAGGTTTATTGTTAATTCAGAAAGAATATCTGGAGTTTTAACTAAGGTAAACGTAACAGGTATTATAAGCAAACATTTTTTTATTGTAATTCTGGCATAAACAATTTGGCTAGAAGTTACTGTAAGAGATTTAATATCTGTTCCTGAGACATTGGCTAATGCTTGTGCTTCTGTATTAAAATAAAATACTTTTGAACCACTTTGATTATTTATTTGTTTTGCATAAGTACTTAATGTAATGGTTTCTGAATTATCATTCTTTACATCACAAATATTAAACTGATCTTTATTTTTCACTAAATGAACCAAATAAATTTTTATTGGTTTTATAGTATAACAATCTGTTCCATTATTAAATCTCACATAAAATGTTTTAGAAATATAATTTCCATCATCCTTAATAACTTGAGTAGAAGGTATCATATTAGCTGGCAAATTATCTATTGCAGCCTTATTACTTGTAAAAAAGAAAGGACCCGTTAAATTACTATTAGGATTTACAAGCATATTATTTGCTATAGCAAGAAGATCTACTGTTATATCTTCAAAACCATCAAAACAAATATAAGTATCTATATTTTTAAGCTCTACTCCAGATAGAACAACATCCATATTAATCTCTGCAATCGAAAAACAAGCACCCGGAAATTCTACTCTTGCATATACTTTGTAATTGCCTTTTGTTATTTTATCTAGACCTAACTGAGTAGATAATGCACTTAATGCTTCATCATATGTCTTAAAAACTCTTATTGAAACGCCAAGATCTGTAGTAACTTTATCTTTTAAATAATCACCCCAATTAAAATTTTCTACTCCATCATAATTTAAATCACATATTTGTACTCTAAGATTTAACGGCGAAACAACTTGAGGTGGAGATGTAAGTTTTATAGATATTGGTCCAAATACATTATAGCAATTATTTTGTGACACTCTTATATAAAACTGAGTATTATTCTCCAAATTATAAGTTGTAACAGAATTTATATTATCTAACGCGGATTGTCTAGTTAAAAAATAAGAAATCTCACCTTTGAAATTTGAGCCTACTAAATTTACATTTAAATTACTAAGAAGATAATCGTTTTCTTTTCCATCTTTCCATAAATCGCACACAGAAACTTGATTGGTTAAAATATTTTGAGAAAAATATTGAAAAGAAAGAGTTGTAGATCTTTTACAATTACGGTTATCTTTATTGGAAATAATTACGTTGAAATCTCTGCTAGAATCAACCGTAAATGGTATAGTTTCATCTATAATTTGGTTACTTAAAGCATCTATAAAAACAAAACTAAATTTTGAAAAATCATTAGTCGTAAGAAATTTTTTATAATCTGATAAAACTATTTGCTCACTACTATTACATATTATTTTACTATAATCTATTGTTGTTGGATAATCTGAAGAAAAAGTAATGTCAATTTCGTCTGTATATGTATAGGTCTGTCCGTTACATATAGTATAAAGAAAATCTAATCTATAATTTTCATCTTTTTTAGGAGATACTATTTGCTCATTAGAACTTCCAATTAAATTGCCACTTCCATCATACCAAGCAAATTTAGGCACTACATTTTCTCCATCTGGAGTGAATAACCATGCTTCATTCTGTGCTTGCCAAATCCCAGTATTTCTATTGGGAGCTGCAAGTCCAGAGTCTCCTATCTCATCATTTATTCCTATAAGAGAATTCTTGAATTTTGCTAAATCACATGCAAGAGATTTATTTTCCACGAAAACCTCTATATTATTACTTCCTTCTGAAAGTACGATCTGTGAAGTAGATACTGAATCATCACATCCAGACATTCTTCCTTTATAAAAATTTATTACAAATTTTCTAAAAGGCGCACTACCTATTACAGAATAATTAATTTCGGAATCATCTGATAGAGAAAAATACATGTCGTGTAATGCTCCAAAGATTGCAGCTTTGGGTAAATCTTCACTAGGTAAGGCTGTAGATATATTAGGTGCATTCGCTTGACCTGCTTGATTTATATCAAAACTTACCATTCCATTAGAACCTATTACTAACTGATTATACGCTTGACCATAAAAACAGAACTGGAATGGTAAATCAATGATTTCAGAAAAAGAATCATCTAAATTATCTTTTATAACTACTTTATTAGAAACAGAATAAGGGGTATAATTAATAGCTGAAATGATGTACTTATTCGTAAGCTTAAAAGAAGGATAATTAGATTTTAACAGTACACTATTATCTTTAACGAAAGGATAATTACAATCGATAAAAACATTTTGTTCATTTTTAGAATCTGATATAAAAAACTCTGATTGACTTTGAGATTTAATAAAAATAACACTAAAAAACAAAATTGTAAAAGCAGATATGAAATGATATTTAAACATAATTAAATTCATTTATACCTCAAAGTTACGAAACTTTAAATCCTAAGTCAATAAATAAACAAAGACATTTATCAGTTTTTTTATCTTTTTTCGTAATATCTTGCTCCCACTAAAACTGGGCTTTCTTTTTCTACTTTTACCAATCCAAAACCTTTCCAATCTGGATTTACCGAAGTATTGAGTTTTTTTCGGTGGAGATTTTCATACGTATCAAAATCTATTGCTCTGCGCTGATTCAGCACTTCGAAAATATTCCATTTTTCTACCACAGATTTCCAATCGTTTCCTATTTTTCCAGCAAAAACTTTAGATTTACTTCCACTTCCATAGGCTAAAAACCCTAGTTCTTTTCCGGCTAAATCTTCCCCATTTTCATAAGAAACTTGAAAAGCAGAAAGCAATGCCATAAAAATAGAAGCGGTGTACATATTCCCAATTTCTGAACTTGCACGTTGTGTAATTTCTATTTTTTCAGCAACTAAATTTTTATATTCATCGGTTTGAGCGATGGCTTTTATATCTTCAGAAGTGGTGGCATTCATTCCGTTTTCTATCCCAAAAATCTCAGTAAATAATCTCTTCCCGTGAAATGCATAAGGAAGGTGGAAAATCAGAAATCGCCAATTTTCATAAGGCTTTTCTCTTCCACTTTCTTCTTTGTAATGTTGGTAGGCTTCTCTAATTCTATCTTGGTAACATTGATTAGAATATTGACCGTCAAAAACAGGTTCATCTGTAAAAATTTCTACTTTTTCGGCGAAGGTTTCTGGTAAATTCTGCACCAAGTTTTTAGTGGTTTCTCTTCTTGGTTTAAAGAAATCAAAAACGCTTTCTGTAGCGACTCCAAATTTATTTTCAATTTCCAACAATGTAGGATTTGCCGATACCAAAACTGCAACTGCACCACCACCTTGCGTATATTCACCAGTAGAAGCCAATTCATATTTCGCATAATCAGAAGCAATTACAATGGCTTTTTTCTCAGGATTCGCTCTTACAAAATCAAGAGAATTGTGCAGCGCATCTACAGCACCTACACACGCAAAAGTCATATCTACTACATCACAATTTTTGAAACATCTTGCTCCAAATTCTTTTTCTAGTTCTTTTTCTACCATTTGCATGGCATAAGTAGCAGTAGGTTTTGCAGCATCTAGCGCAGATTCTGTTCCTAGATAAATTCTAGAAATTTCTTTGGGATTTATTTTATAATCTTGTATGAGTTTTAAAAGTGCTTCTGCGGCAAAAGTGGCTGCGTCTTCGTGTACATCGGGAAAAGCCATCCTCTTCAGTCCTAAACCTTTTTCTAATTTTGCAGGTTCTATTCCCCTTTTTTCGGCTAAATCCTTAATTTCTAAATATAAACTTGGCACAAAAAAACTTGCCGCTTCGATTCCGATTTTCATCATAATTCCTCAATTTTTGTGCGAATTTAACGAGTTGAAAATTCCTGACAAAAGAATTATGCTAAGAATTTTGTTTTTTATTTTAAATCTAAATAATTTTTAACATCAAAAAAGCCCTTTTTACAAAAAATGTAAAAAGGGCTTCAATTTATTAAAACAAATTAATTAGTTGCTGTAAGAAGTAATCGCTTTATTCAACATTTCTATTTGTGTATTTAGACTGGTGCTAGAAGGATTCTCTCTAAATAGTTTCATCTTTCTTTCTAAACCTTTTTTCAGCATTTGAACAATCATCATTTTGGCTTGTACATTATCGCCAATTTGACTTTTGGCTTGTCCTAAAACTTTCGTAAGATTGTATACTGCTTTTGTATTATCAGAATCCATAATCCAATTGAAACCTTCTTCTGCAGGTGCTGCTAGTTTAGGATTTTGAAACCCAATAAAAGGATAAAAAGCTACAAGAGAGGCAATATTTGGCATTTGAGCAGTAATTTTATTTTTTACAATCACCGGCAAAAGTGTCATCACTAAATCTTCCGAAGCGCTTTCTAAATCTATTTTTTCGGCATAATTTACTACTTTTTCAGGAGCAACTTGAGCAATTCCAGAAAGTGAATTTCCTTTCACCGAATTAGAAATTGCATTGATTCCTTTTTCAAATAATGGTAAATATTTAGGGTTTTTAGTTTTTGCTAAAACACCGATTGCAGCTCCTTTCACCAAATTTTTCTCATCATTTTGCGCTAATTTTTCTACATCTGCCAAAAATGATTTTGGATCTTCTGGTAAACCTTCCAACGCTAACAATCTATTTCTGTAAAACTTATCTTTCAAAGCTGCTGCATATAATTTGTCTGCAAATGGATTTTTAGAAACTTGGTCTTTTGCTTCTTCTATAGCCGTGTATTTGCTGTACAAATCTTTAGCAGTAGTGTATTGTAAAAATAATTGTTCTGGAGTTTTGTCTTGTTTAATATCGCTCAGCAATAAACCTTCAGGATTTGCATTAATCAATTCAGGATTTTTAGTCACATCAAAAACGAAGTCATTTTTAGCTTTTGCCGTTACCCAAACTTCTTTTCTAGAAATTTTACCATTTTCTAAAACATCAATCGACAATGGAAACTCAAATTTTTCTTCTTGTGTCTGAGCAACATTTACGATGACTTGTTTTTTCATCGGGTCAAAAGTAGATTTAACCTCTAACTTAGGATAACCTTTCCCGAAATACCATTGATTAAAGAACCAATTTAAATCTTTTCCCGAAACTTTTTCCAGAGAAAGTCTCAGTTGATGCGCTTCTCCAGTTCCATATTCATTGGTTTTAAGATAATCTGAAAGTCCAGCGAAAAACGCATCATCTCCCAAATAATTTCTTAGCATGTGTAGAATTCCGCCTCCTTTATTATAAGAAACGCCATCAAACATGTCTTCTCTGCTTTCATAGTTGAATCTCACTAAATCTTTTCCAAAATTTCTTGGGTCTGCTTTAGAATTTCTAAGAGATTTTAATCTTTTATAATCTGCTTCGTCTTTTCCGTACTTGTATTCGTTCCAAAGATATTCTGAATAATCTGCAAAACTCTCATTTACAGTAAGATTACTCCAACTTTCTGCGGTTACCAAATCTCCAAACCAATGGTGGAATAATTCGTGAGCGATTACATCTTCCCACTTGTTTTCGTCTGCTAAATCACCCGCTTTTTGTTGTGCAGATTCTTCGTGAATTACTGCGGTAGTATTTTCCATAGCACCAGAAACGTAATCTCTGCCTACAATCTGTGCGTATTTTTGCCAAGGAAAATCATAATTTAATTTTTTAGAAAAGAACTCTATCATTTCTGGAGTATTCCCAAAAATTTGTTTTGCATACGGTTCGTATTCTTTTTCTACATAATAATCTACATCTATATTTCTCCATTTATCTTTAATCACGGCATATTCTCCCACTCCCATGAAAAATAAATACGGAGCGTGTTTTTGATCCATTACCCAATGATCCGTTCTCAGGTTTTCGCCTAAATTTTCAGAACTATTTAAAATTCCGTTAGAAAGGGTTACATATTGTTTAGGAACCGTCATGTAAATTTCCTGCGTGGTTTTCTGATTGGGTTTATCTATTGTAGGAAACCAACAAGAAGAAGATTCCGTTTCACCTTGAGTCCAAATTTGCGTAGGTTTATCTGCATCTTTTCCTTGAGCATTGATGAAATAAAGTCCTTTCGCATCATTAATGGCAGCAGAACCTTTCTGTTTTACTTCATTTGGTCTCGCTACATATTTGATATAAACGGTATAATCTTGATTTTTTTGGTAAGTTTTATCTAAAGAAATTTTTAGAATATCTTCTTTATAATCATATTTCAAAGGAGTTCTTGCACCATTTTTTTCTAATGCGACCTCATTAATAATCATTCCTTTAGCATCTAAAACCAATTCATTGGAAGCATAAAAAAATGGAGAAGCGGTAATCCAAGCTTCGCCGTTCATTTGTTCTTTTTCAAAATTGAAATTCACACGCAATTTGGTGTGTTTCAACTCTGTAGATTTGGTATGAGTAGCTCTGTAAACACCAGTTCTGCCAGAAGTTTCGGTTTGTGCAAAAGTGAAATTGTCAGTAGAAAAAAGCCCTAAAAATAAGGCTGCAATGAGTAGTTTCTTCATTTTAAAATTTTGTATTTCGGTTAATTAGTCCCATTTATGTACTCTTTGTTACGTATAAAAACTTTGCCAAAGTTAAAATTATTCTCAAATTAACTTTGGCAAAATCCTAAAAAAAAATCAAAATTTACTCTCTAAATCTTAGAGGAAATAAATTTTGATTCTTAAATATTTAATAAATTATCTTTTAAATCGCAACTGGTGCTTTAATTCCAGGATATGGATTATAATTTTCTAGCGTAAAATCTTCAAAATCGAAATCAAATAAATCTTTAATTTCCGGGTTGAGTTTCATGGTTGGCAATGCTCTAGGTTCACGAGAAAGTTGCAATTTTACCTGCTCAAAATGGTTGTTGTAAATATGAACATCTCCAAAAGTATGCACATAATCTCCTACTTCTAATCCACAAACTTGCGCCACCATCATACAAAGCAACGCATAACTCGCAATGTTAAAAGGAACGCCCAAAAATACATCAGCACTTCTTTGATACAGTTGTAAAGACAATTTTCCATCAGCTACATAAAACTGAAACAATGCGTGACAAGGCGCTAAAGCCATATTTGGAATTTCTGCTGCATTCCAAGCAGAAACGATAAGTCTTCTAGAATCTGGATTTTTCTTGATTTGCTCTACTACTTCTACAATTTGATCTACCACTTTTCCATCTTTGCCTTCCCAAGTTCTCCATTGTGCTCCGTAAACTGGACCAAGATTTCCGTTTTCATCTGCCCATTCATTCCAAATAGAAACCCCATTATCAGTGAGATATTTGATGTTAGTGTCGCCTTTTAGAAACCACAACAATTCATAAATAATAGACTTCAAATGCACTTTTTTGGTCGTTACCAAAGGAAAACCTTTAGACAAATCATATCGCAATTGGTAACCAAAAACGCTTCTGGTTCCTGTTCCTGTTCTGTCTGTTTTATCGGTTCCGTGGTCTAAAATATGTTGGAGTAAATCGAGGTAGTTTTGCATAATGGTTCAATATTCTTGGTTCTAAGTTCTGAGTTGACTTCTACAAATTAATGAAATTTTCACCAAATATTTTTGATGAATTGATTTAAGTTATTCACAATGAATACATCGCCTTCTTTTTTACCATTCATCGCTTTTGCTAAAGGAGATTCTGCCGAAATGATGAATATTTTTTCTTGGTTAAAACTCAATTCGCCTAAAGAAACGGCAATAAAAAATTTGCCTTTATCTGTTTCCACTAAACTTCCTAAATTGACGGTTTTATGAGAAATAGACTGAATGTTTTTAAGAATCTGTTGAGATTTCAGTTGTTCATTCAGTTGAAGCTGAAGGTTATTAATTTCTTGCTGAAGCATTTCTCGGGAAGTTTCATACTTGTCTCCCATAGAACTTTTGGTATCATTATTAGAAGCTCTGGTTTCGGCAATGAGTTGTTCTAATTTCTGAATTTTTTCAGAAATTTTTTTTTTTACCAGTTCTAAAAGTTCAGCTTTGTTCATAACATAATTTTTGACTAAAGTCTAAATGAATTATTTATTAAAAAGTCGGGCTAAAGCCCGACTCTATTGATTTTATTATCACATCAAACATCCATCTTCTGACATCTGACAAATTTTTATTTTTCGAAAACAATATATTCCCACTTGTACATTTCTATGGTAGGTTTCGCATCAAAATCTGTGGTCAAACCAGAGAAAATACTTTTGAATTTTCCTTTTACCGTTTCGTCTAAAATCTGCACTTTCAAATGTTGAGCATCTGATAAATTAAGGATTACCAAAACTTCGTCATTTCCATTTTTTCTAAGATAAGCCAGAACTTGATCTGGGGCGGTGGTTTTCAAAATTTGAGTAGTTGCTTGGTCATCGCCACCTCTCAATGCAGGATTTTTAGATTTAAGTTCGAACAACTTTTTGTAGAAATTTTCTAATTTATTTTCGCCATTCCAAGGAATTGGGTCTTTTTCAAAAAATTCTAATCTTTTATTTAACAATGGCAGTTCTTGACCGTTGTACATCAAAGGAACACCGTTCCAAGTTGCAGAAAATACGGCTAGAGTTTTCGCCATTTCACCATACTTTTCATATTCTGTTCCGTTCCATGTATTTTCGTCATGATTAGTGGTAAACCAAGCTCTCATGCTTTTGTTTCCGATGGCAGAATACTGTGACAAAAGATTCGTTAAATCCGTAATTGGTAATTTTTTCTGATAAAATTCTTTGGTTAGATGCATCCATTTCCAGCTATAACTCGCATCAAAAACTGTAGCATAATCTGGATTGTCTAATTCATCATATTCTCCTAACCAAAAAAGTGGTTTTATGGTTTCAACTTCTGGTTTTGCTTGTTGCCAGAAATCTACTTCTACCCAAGAAGCTAAATCACATCTAAACCCATCAATATCCGTTTCTCTTACCCAATATTTCATGGCTTCAATCATGGCTTCACGCATTTTTGGGTTTCGATAATTGAGTTCTATGATGTCATCCATTCCAGAAGCTATTTGAAAATCATTGGTTTTAGGATCCATCAAATAAAAGTCTGGATGCGTTTTGGTCCAAACATGATCCCAACCCGTATGATTCGCCACCCAATCGATGATGACTTTAAAACCCATTTTATGAGCTTCATTTACTACACTTTTGAAATCTTCTAAAGTCCCAAATTCTGGATTGATAGAGGTATAATCTTGCGCAGCATATTGACTACCAAGTGTTCCTTTTTTATTTTTTTGAGCAATAGGTGTAATTGGCATAAACCAAAGTGTTTCTACGCCCATTTTTTTAAGTCTTGGTAATTCTTTTTCTACAGCTTTGAAGGTTCCTTCTTTAGAAAATTGTCTTACGTTTACTTCATAAATGTTGGTGGTGTGTTTCCAGTCAGTTGTCATTGTTTTCTGATTTTGTAAAGCGCTGCAAGAGATTAGTGACAAGCCTAACATTGCAGATAAAAATAGCTTTTTCATAGTTGAAAATTTTAGCGAAACAAATGTAGTGATTGTATGCTAAAACCAATAAAAAATCCGGAAAATTTTTCCGGATTTTTATCATAAATTTCAATATTATTTAATCATCTTCCCCTCCTTCATCGATAAAATCATCGCCAAAACCATCATCTTCTTCTTCGTCTTCTGTAGCAAACTCGTCATCAAAATCATCTTTGAAGTCTGCGTCTAAATCTCCAAAATCATCATCCATGAAAGCAGCAGCAACTGATGCTTTACCAGAAGCGCCACCAGATTTTCCTGGAGCCTTTAATGGAACGTTACCAAATCTAAAAACGGTAATAGGATAATTTACAGCAGGTTTCTCGTCTATAATCTCTACCAATTCACAGAAAAATTCCCATAAATCGATTAGACCATACTGAAACTGCACTTTATCACCTACTTCTTCGAAGGCTTCCATCAGGTAAACATCTGACATAATTTCTCCGTCGCCATCATCGCTCATGTCTTCTAGTGGAACGGTTTTTACTTCCATTCCTTCTTCGTCTAGAATAGTGAACATAGACAATTCGTCACCTTGCAAACTGAAAGCACTTTTAATCCCGTTATGTAAATTCCAAAGGGTTTGCTTTTCTTTAATTTCAATATCTCTAAAAATATTGTCTTTTGAATCTAGAATTACTCTAATTTTATAAACCATATTTTACTTTTTACTAATATTTAGAAGCTAATTGTATTAAAGTATTTTTATTGATTTTGATGTTTAAAATTTCGGTTACAAAGATAAAACAAAAGAAACTTGACTTTCTAAAAAAATAAATTTTTATTCAAAAAAGATTTTATTAAATTCCCAGCGTTTTCTGGGGCCAATATACAGAAATAATTAATACTACAAAGCTTTTTCTAGATAAAAAGTGAAGAGCGTTCCTTCCAGATATTTGCTTTCTACAGTAATGCTTTGATGGTGAGCTTCTAGAATATGTTTTACGATGGCAAGACCTAGTCCAGAACCGCCGTCTTTACGGTTTCTGCTGGTTTCTACCCTATAAAACCTTTCGAAAATTCTAGGCAAGACTTCTGGCTTGATTCCCATTCCGTTATCTTGCACGATAATTTTCACTTTTTCTTGCTCAGTTTTGGTGATTACTTTAATCAAAGCTTCTTCTCTATTAGAATAATGAATGGCGTTTGAAATAAGATTGGTAAGTACTTGAGAAATTTTTTGCTTGTCTGCTCTTACCATAATAGCATTTTGCGAGGTTTGCAAAACTAATTTTGCGGATTTTTTATGGGCTTCGATTTCTAATAAATCAAAGATTTCTTTTATCAAAGCATTAATATCAAAAACAGAATAATTGATGGAAATTTCTGCGGCTTCGTATTTAGAAATCTGGTCTAAATCGGTGACGATGTTCAGTAATCGTTCTACAGAATTCCCGATGCGTTCTAGATATTTATCTCTAATGTTAAGATTTTCTACCGCGCCATCTTTCAGTGTTTCTACATAACCTTGAATGGAAAAAAGTGGTGTTTTAAGCTCATGAGAAACATTCCCGATGTATTCTTTTCTGTAATCTTCCATTTCTTTCATCATGTCGATTTCTGAAACGTTTTTTTGGATTCTCTCACCTAATTGTTGGAAATTTACATTTTCTTCTTCTTGAAGAATATTTTCGGGGAGAATATCAGAAATTCGCTTGATTTGTTTCTTTCCATAAGAATTAAAGAGTAATTCTAACACGAAATAATTAAGCAGTGCAATAAAAACGAGACTGATGCTTAAATAAAAGTAAAAAGACTGTGTATCTGCAATCACTTTTTGTTGCACATAATTGAAAGCCAAGGCTACAATTGCCATAGCAGAAGTAAGAATACATGCTGCAAAAAGTGAAAGTCTATGAATTTTCATATTACATTTTCTGAGAAAAAGGTAGAATTACACTACTAATTTGTAGCCAATTCCTTTGAGAGTCTGTATAGAATTATCTCCTAATTTTTCTCTCAATCTTCTGATGTGTACATCTATGGTTCTTTCTCCTACAATCACATCATTTCCCCAAACTTTGTCTAAAATTTCTTCTCTTTTAAAAACTTTTTGGGTATTAGAAGCTAGAAGATATAACAAATCAAATTCTTTTTTCGGGAGTAGGAAATTTTCGCCGTTTTTGGTGACTTTAAAATTATCTTTATCAATCACTAAGTCGCCTAGTTCTATTAATTTAGACTGTTCTGCTACTTGTGTAGTGAGTTGTAAAAGTGCATTAACTTTAGAAATCAGCACTTTTGGCTTGATAATTTTCACAATGTAATCATTAGCTCCTGCATCAAAACCTGCTAACTGAGAAAATTCTTCGCTTCTAGCAGACAAGAAAACAATCAATGTTTTCTGAAGCTCTTTTATTTGACGCATTTCTTGGCACGTTTCTATCCCATCTTTTTCTGGCATCATTACATCTAGTAAGATTAAATCTGGGATAATTTCTTTGGCTTTTACGATGCCTTCATTGCCATTATTAGCTGTAAAAACCTGATATCCTTCTTTTTCGAGGTTGTATGACAAGATTTCTAAAATATCTTGTTCATCATCTATTAAAAGAATCTTTTTTCCTTTCATCTATACATTTTAACCTCTCAAAATTAATGAAAATTTACATTGGAAACACGAATATTTAAAACTTCACAATAATTTAACATAAAATAATTTTTGGTAAAGATTTATTAAAACAAAATTAATTTTTGCTAAACCAGACTTGCACGTGTTTCTTTATTTCTTTGCGCCAAATAAGAAGTAAAAAAATGAATTATAGAAAAATAAGTTTAGCAGCCCTATTTTTATTGACTTCGCAACAAGTGGTTTTCGCTCAAGCTACCAAAACAGATTCGGTAAAAACCAAAGACGAAAAAGTAATAGAAGGAGTTCAACTGAGAGGAAATGCCAATAAAAAATCTGAAAGCGCAATTTTAGTAGAACAGAAAAAAGCCATCATCCAAAAGCAAAGTATGGGAACAGAAGAAATTTCTAGAAAAGGAATTTCAAATGTAGAACAAGGTCTTACTAAAGTGACGGGAATAAACACTGTAGATGGAAGAGGAATTTTTGTACGCGGCTTAGAAGAAAGATACAACACACTACTTATCAATAATTTAGGCTCTCCATCTAATAACCCTTTCCAAAAAATTATTGCCCTAAAACAATTTCCTACAGATGTAGTAGGTAAATTAAATATCTATAAAACATTCAATGCTAACTTATACGCAGATTTTGCAGGAGCAACATTTGACATAGAAACCCTCACTTACGAAAAGCCTTTCAGCAAAGTAGAATTTTCTGTAGGTGTAAATTCCGTGAGTAGTTTTAGAAATTTCAGAATTTCTGAAAACGCTAATACCATGAAAGGTTATATAGGTCTCAATTCAGAAGATCGTAAATTACCATCAGAAGTTAGAGGTTACATCCCAGAAAACTATCAATTTACTAAGGATGAATCTATTCATTCTTTTAAAGATTCTTGGAATGTAGATGTGGTAAAATCTTTACCTAATACCAGCATTGGTTTTACTACTGCTCAAAAATTTAGAGTAAATGATACTTCTAGCCTTGGTTTACTATTTTCTATTAACCAAGGAAGCAGTTATGAATACAGAAATGGTAAAAAGAACCAGTTTGTGTATAATGGGAACTCTATTATTCTGAACAATAACTTAAATAAAACCCAATATAATTACGAAATAGAATCTTCGGCTTTACTTGGTTTAGGATTTAAATCTCAAAAAACAGAAATCAACTTGAATGCAATTTTCTTACAGAATGCAGACAATATGATTCAGGATTTTAGTGGATATAGAAACAACCAGATCCAAGCGCCAGAATTCTTCCGTGTAAATCAGTTAGATATTTCTAGATTTACAGATGTGCAGCTTTTTGCTTCTCACAAAATCAATGAAAGAAACCAAATTAGAGGTGGTGCAAGTTGGGTAAATAACCATTTTTCTCAGCCAGATAGAAAAATCTTTAACGGAACTCCAGTTAATGCAAATAATGAAACCGAAATTTCTTATGGTGGCAATAACTTCATCAGACAATATCTAGATGTAAACGGTAAAAACTATTTTTCTGGATATGCAGAATATGTGCTAAATCTTGGTGAAAAATCTGGTAAAGAGTATCCTTATACTTTTACTGTAGGTTACAACGGATTTTTTGACAAAAGGTCTAATTCCTACCGTTTCATCTTCGGAAGAAATAATACCAATGCTGCAGGAATTATGGTGGATATTGATAGAATACAAGACACTCTTAATCAATCCATTCAAAACAATGAAATCTATTTCCAAGAAAGTGCTTGGAATTTTGAATACAGAAGTTTTATGTATCAATTGGTAAATGCTGGTTATCTTACATTCAACTATAAACCTAATCAAAATTGGGATATTTTACTAGGAATGAGAGCAGAAAGCAATACGAATCTTACCCGTTATAAAAACTCAGATTCTTTGCCTAATTCGCCATTCATAAACCTAGAAAGAAACCAAACCTTCATTCTCCCAAGTTTATCGGTAAAGAAAACCTTAAACAATTCTTCTAACATTAGATTTTCTGCAAGTAAAACCATTACCAGACCTATCTTGATTGAATACATGCCGATTACATATATCAATCCAGACAACGAAAATATTATTGGTAACAAAGATTTAAAAAACTCAGAAAACTACAATTTAGATTTAAAATATGAAGTTTTCCCTACATCTAAAGAACTTTTTGCAGTAAACCTTTTTGCTAAAAAAATAGACAACGCTATTGAGAGATCTTTCGTAGCTTCTGGAAACTCTAACGGACAAACCATCACCTTCTACAATGCAAAACACGCCATTCTTGCAGGAATAGAATTAGAAGGAATTTTTGCCCTGAAAAGAATTCACGAAAATTTAGAAAAATTCTCTTTGGGAGCTAATGCTACTTTAATGTATTCCGAAGTAAAAAGAAGTGCAGCACAATCTGGTGAAACAGATGCAGAAGCTAATAGAAAAAGAACTTTACAAGGTGCAGCTCCTTTTACCATTAACGCAGATATAAAATATGAAACCAAAAACAGAAACAATTTCTCTAGAACGGCTTCATTAGTATATAACGTTACAGGGAAAAAAATCTATGGGGTAGGTTTCAGTAAATTAGATAACATCTACGAAAAACCATTCCATCAATTAGATTTTGTGTACAGCAATCAGATTAATAAAAACTGGAATTATAAATTCTCTGTACAGAATATCTTAAATGATACGTACAAACTAGATTTAGGCGAAAACAGCTTAGTAACTGTAGACAGTAATTCATTAATCATGACCGATTTCAAACGCGGAACTACTTATAGCTTAACCGTAGGATACAGTTTTTAATCCTTAAACCAACACAATTATTCGTAACTCAATAAAAATAATAAAATGAAAAACAAATTTCTAGCAATCGCATCTCTTACTTTATTTTTAAGCATTACTTCTTGTACGATAGAAGTAAGAGAAGATAATGACATCCCAAAATCTGACAATGTTTTCACAGGAAATACCATTTCTGGAACCATTACTAAAAATACTACCATCAAAAAAGGAAATTATACATTAGAAGGAATTGTAAAAGTAGCAGACGGAATTACCTTAACCATAGAACCAGGCGCAGTTTTTACAGCTAAATCTAGCGTAGGTACAAGTTTAGTGGTTCTAAAAGGTGGAAAAATTGATGCTCAAGGAACTGCTACAGAACCCATTATTTTTACCTCAGACAATAAAAAACCAGGAGATTGGGGAGGAATTACCATCTACGGAAATGCGCCTATAAAAGCTGCAAACGGTGCTTCTACTGCATTATCTGAAGACGGAAACAACCAAACTTATGGCGGAAATGATGCCAATGATAACTCTGGTGTAATGAAATATGTAAGAGTAGAATACGGAGGAAGAAAGATTGGAGATGGAACTTCTGAAACCAATACCATGACTTTCTATGCAGTAGGTGCAGGTACAATTTTAGAAAATCTAGTGGCTTACAAAGGAACTGATGATGGTTATGAATTTTTCGGAGGTACGGTTTCTGCAAGCAATTTAGTATCTTACGGAAATTATGATGATGCTTTTGACTGGCAAGATTCATGGAGCGGACAAAACAATAGCAACTGGTTTGCGTATCAAACTTCTATTGGTAACTTTGGGATGGAAATAGAATCTTCTTCTAATGCAGACAATACTGCTCCTAAAATCTCTGGAATTACCTTAATTAGAGAAGCTGGAACCAACCCAGAAGTGGCAGGTTCTGCAGAAATTTCTGCTATCCAATTCAAGAAACAAGGTTCAGGAATTTTCACGAATGTATTTATCGATGGTTATAAAAACTTAGGCGGTAAAAATGCATTTGCCGTTCTTATTCAAGATGCAGGAACAGAAACTGCTCAAGTTTTAACAAACAAGGTAAAAGTTTCTCCAATTTTTGTTCAGAATTCAGACAACTTAGGAAATTGGGGCTATGCGTTTACTTCTACTCAGCCAAAAACGTACACTAATGATAACACTGTTAAGAAAATCTCTTTAACTTCAGGAGCTTGGGCTAATGTAAATGGTGTAGATTTATTAACAGCGCTTAAATAATTTCTTCTTATTTAAAAACCGTTTTTTTGATTTTAACGAATACGCCCCGAAAAAATTTTCGGGGCGCGGTTTTTATCTAAATTTTTAAATCGTAAATCTAAAATCGTAATTCTTATATCAAAATTATTCCTCATCTTCATATTGCTCTAGATAATAGGCAAAAGTAAAATCTTCTACCTCATCTTCCGCATCTTCTAAAGTAGTAAGTAAATCTTCGAAAATTTCTAATTGCTCTACGCTCATATTGACAAATTCTAAATGAAGCGGCATTTCTAATTCGCCTGTAATCACATCAAAAAGCGCATCGAGATTATCCCCGAAATGCTCTGGTAAAGTCAATTTTTCTTTCAGTTGAGCATAAAAATCCTCGTAATCTCCAATTTCTAAAAAATCTATATATACTTCCATAATTTTATTTCAAGTTTCAAAGTTAGTAAACATCTGGATTCCAACATCCAACTTCCAGCAAATTTATTTTTCCTCAAAACTTCTGTAATGATCAAACGTCACGAAAACCAAACCATCATTAGAAAACACTACTCTATCTGCATTTCTATTGCCGCAATTGTAATTAAGGTCTGCTTCGAAATATTTTCTTCCAGATTTTATTGGGAGCGATTTTTGACGGTTTGTCCAGATATCACCACCTATAGCTTTTCCGGGAGCAACTTCGCAAAGATTTCCTTTACTCGGAACCCAACCCAAAGATTTTGCTTCGGATTTTGTGATGTAATAATCGGGTAATTCGCCGTGTTCTTTTAGATATTTTACCACCAATTCATCATTGGTAAGTTCATCAATATTTTCTGAATTATCAGAAGGATGGGAATATTCATTCTTCTTATCTTCATAATTTTTTATTGTATAATCATCAATATAGTTTTTATCTTTATTTTCAGATTTCTGATAGGTAACTTCTTGATTATTTACTTCATTTTTCTTCTCAATTTTGTAGTTATTGAAAAGATACATCAATAATAATCCTGCCACAAAAGCAAGGACTATATAGATTAAATTTTTATTTTTTTCCATAAATTTTGTTTTAAGTTTCCAAAGCTCCCACTTTAATTCAATCTCTCCACTCTTCCGGAATATCGCATACCGGAATTGGGTTCATTTTATGTTGCGCAGCTTTGTGCATTCTGCTGAAAATTTGGTAAACTTCTAAATCTCTACCGTTGTAATCTGCTTCGGTTTTGGTTCCCCATTCTTTTTGAATTTTTTCTAATTCGGGATACGTTGCGCCAATTTGTTGCTCATCTGTTCTATCCACATCCCAAAGTCCATCTGTAGGAATCGCATTTTTAATAGATTCTGGCAAATCTAAAGCTCTTGCCAAAGCATATACTTCGGTTTTGTACAAATCAGCAATCGGCGAAACATCTACTCCACCATCTCCGTATTTCGTGTAAAAACCAATCCCGAAATCTTCCACTTTATTCCCAGTTCCACAAACGAGAAGTCCATTGATTTGTCCGTAATAATACAAAGTTAGCATTCTCAATCTGCTTCTGGTATTGGCAAAAGCCAATTTTTCGGCAGGAAATTCATTATCTTTTACATCAAAAGTTTTGTACAACGCTTCGAAAGGTTCATTTAAATCAACCGAAAAACCTTCCACATTTGGAAATTTATTTTTTAGAAATTCTATATGCTCTAAAGCACGAGAAGCTTGATCTTTTTGTTGACGAATCGGCATTTCTAGAGCCAAAACTTTCAATCCAGTCATGGCGCAAAGTGTAGAAACCACACCAGAATCTACTCCACCAGAAACTCCAATTACATAACCTTTTACACCTGCTTTTTCAGCGTAATCTTTTAGCCAAGAAACTATTCTTTCAATTATTTTTTCTGATTGCATTTTATTGTATTTTTGCGAAACTAATTTTTTGTAAAAATAATTAAATTTTTGCCGAACTCACAGATTAGTTTGGTCAAATGTTTTAGCCCATGAAAAAATATATTGTATACACTCTTATTTACAGTTTTTTCCTACTTCTTTTTTCTTGTAATAAAGAGGCAGAAAACCGTTGGAATATAGAAATCAAAACTACTGAACCTGTAAAAATCACTGATATTTCTGCAGCTTTTTATAATGATAAAATTCCGTTTCAGAATTTCAAGAAAGATTTCGGTTTTTTCTTGGCACCACAAGTTCCAGATGCTACCTACGAGAAAAAACGTGCAGATGCCATCGAAAAAAGAGTCTATAAAGACGCTTTAAATAAAAATAATCTGGCAAATTTAGAAAAACAATTGGCTACACTTTTTGCACATATAAAATACTATTTCCCTGAATTTAAAAATCCACAGGTGTATGTGTTTTCTTCGGCTACGGAATTGTATGAAGAACCTATTTTATATGTTCCAAATGAAGGTGTACTGTTCATAGATTTATCTGCATTTTTAGGCGAAAAATCAGAATTTTATGAAGGAATAGATGTTTACATGAGAAAAGAAATGACGCCTCAAAACGTTTTGCCAAAAGTAGCAGAAACCATAGCTGCAGATTATGTTCCTGCAACTCCAGACCACAATAAATTTTTGGACAAAATCATCAATTTTGGAAAATTAATGATTCTCCAAGACGCTTTTCTTCCTGAAACGATGGATCAATTCAAAATGCATTATTCTAAAGACCAACAATCTTGGGCGATTTCTAATGAAGAAAATATTTGGAATTATTTTGTAGAAAACGACTTGCTTTTCAGCGATGACAATAGATTAGATGAAAGATTTTTGGCAAAAGCTCCTTTTTCTAAATTCTATACCGAAATAGACCCAAAATCTTCACCAAGAGTGGGCGCTTTTATCGGTTGGCAAATTTGCAGACAATATTTAGAAAAAAATCCTGAGGTAACTTTGCAAAAATTCTTGCATTTACCTGCAACAGAAATATTTAACAACAGTAATTATAAACCTAAAAACTGATGTGTTAATTAGATAATGTGATGATTTGCCAATTTAGTAATTCTTCATCACATCATCATATCATCACATCATCACATCAACATGAGACAAACACAGATAACAATCAACGTAGAATTAGACGAAAACCACGTTCCAGAAAAAATGACTTGGAATGCTCAAGATGGCGGTGTAGAAAATCAAGAAACCAAAGCCACCATGATTTCAGTTTGGGACGAAAAAGCAATGGAAGCATTACGCATCGATTTATGGACTAAAGATATGCCTGTAGATCAAATGAAAATGTTCCTTCATCAGATTTTTGTTTCTCTTGGTCATACTTATCAAAGAGCAACTGGCGAAGATGATGTAGCCGAAAAAATTCAAGAATTTGCGGAAGATTTCGCTTTTATGAGTAAAATTAAATAATGTGATAATTTGATGATGAGATGATGTGTTAATTTTATACATCATCAAATCAACAAACCAACTAATCAACACATCAACAAATGAAATTCAATACCAAAGTAATACACGGCAATCAAAGCCACGAAAAAGTAACAGGTTCTGTAAATGTTCCTGTATTTCTTACTTCTACCTTTGCACAAAAATCTCCGGGAGAACATTCTGGTTACGAATATTCTAGAGCGGCAAACCCTACAAGACAAGCGTTAGAAGACGCTTTGGCATCTATAGAAAACGGAGCTCGAGGTTTGGCTTTTGGTTCTGGTTTAGCAGCAATAGATTGCGTTTTGAAATTATTAAATCCAGGAGACGAAATCATCGCTGTAGACGATTTATACGGAGGAAGCTACAGAATGTTTACCAGACTTTTTGAGAAATATCAACTCAAATTTCACTTTGTAAATCTTGAAAATCCTGAAAACATTCTTCCGCTCATCAACGAAAAAACCAAATTGGTTTGGCTGGAAACTCCAACCAATCCTTTAATGAAATTAGTTGACATTCAAAAAGTTGCAGAACTCATCAAAGGAAAAAACATTCTTTTAGCGGTGGATAACACTTTTGCAACACCTTATATTCAGACACCTTTGGATTTAGGTGCAGATATTGTGATGCATTCTGCTACCAAATATTTGGGTGGACATTCTGATGTTATTGCAGGAGCTTTAATTGCAAAAACTCCAGAATTAGGAGAAAAACTGCACTTCATCCAGTTTGCAAGTGGCGGAATTTTAGGACCTCACGACTCTTATTTGGTTTTGAGAGGTATTAAAACTTTGGCTTTAAGAGTTCAAAGACATTCTGAAAACGGACAAAAAATTGCAGAATATTTACAAAATCATCCAAAAGTAGATCAAGTTTTTTATCCTAATTTAGCGAGCAATCCTCAGTTAGAATTGGCGAAAAAACAAATGAAAACTTTCGGTGGAATGATTTCTTTTACTTTCAAATCAGGTAAAAAGGAAGATTCTATCCAATTTTTAGAAAAATTGAAAGTCTTCACTTTAGCAGAAAGTTTGGGCGGTGTAGAATCTTTGGCTAATCATCCAGCATTGATGACTCACGCCTCTATTCCTGCAGAAAAACGTGCAGAATTAGGCATTACCGATGATTTGGTAAGACTTAGTTGCGGAATTGAAGATGTAGAAGATTTAATTGCAGATATAGAACAAGCTTTTAATTAAAAATCTATGTTGACGAGAAAAGCCACTTTAGAAGATTTACCTCAACTGTCAAATTTATTTGACCAATACAGAAGTTTTTATCATAAGGAAAGTGATATTGAAGGTGCTGAAAATTTTCTAAAAGAAAGATTAGAAAACCAAGATTCTGAAATTTTCGTAGCAGAAGAAAACGGAATTTTGACTGGTTTTACTCAATTGTACCCATTGTTTTCTTCTACAAGAATGAAAAGATATTGGCTTTTGAACGATTTATTCGTCAACGAAAATCACAGAGGAAAAGGGCATTCTAAAGCTTTGATAGAAAGCGCAAAAGAACTTTGTAGAGAAACAAAAGCTTGCGGAATTCTTTTAGAAACCGATAAAACCAACGAAATTGGCAACCAACTTTATCCGAGTTGTGGTTTTGAACATTATAATCACGCCAATTTTTATGAATGGACTAATCCTATTTAATGTTTGATTTTGGATTTACGATTTCTAACAGAATAATGTTAAATTTTAAATCCAAAATCTCAAATCTCAAATGTTATGACTGAATTTCAAAAATATATTCAAAGATATTTAGACCTAATTCCATCTGATAATTGGTTGGAAGAAATGATCAATTCAGGAGCAGAAACCATTCAGATTTTTTCTGGTTTACACAATGAAAAATCACTTTTTGCTTACGCAGAAGGAAAATGGACGCTCAAGGAATTGCTTCTTCATTTAATAGATACCGAAAAGATTTTCCAATACAGAGCGCTTCGCTTTGCCAGAAAAGACCAAACCGAATTATCTGGTTTTGATGAAGATTTCTTCGTAGCGAATTCTTTTGCCAATGACAGAACTTTGGTAAGTTTGTTAGAAGAATTCAGAATTGTGAGACAAACGTCTATCATTTTCTTCGAAAATTTACAAAATGCAGCACTTACCAACACTGGAAAAGCTAATGGAAACGAAATTTCTGTAGAAACCATCGGAAGATTAATCGTGGGACATAATTTCCATCATTTAAAAATAGTTGAGGAGAGGTATTTACCGAATTTGAAATAGAATAAATCACATCGTTTGTCATTCCGAAGGAATCTAAACAATTATGAATTATAAAGTTACCATACAATATTTATTAATTTCTGTTCTATTAATTGGAGTTTCATTCTTATTAGCTTATAATTTTTGGTGGAAACTTGATTTATATTCTGGAGAATTCTTTTTACTATTTTTCATTTTAGGATTATGCTGGTTTGGTACTTTGCACATAGGAATTCTAGTTTCAAGAAAAATAAATTTTAAGAATGATAACTTTGGATTTATTGGTTTATTAAATTTAAACAAACTCACGTCTCAAGAAAATTTTTTAAAATTCAGAAAAACTTTAACAATATTCTCATTTGCCATTTTAATTTTAACAATATTCATATTTTATAAAATTGTAAATTTCGTAGAGTACACAGATTTAACCTATTATGGAATTGAAAAATCAGTTAAAATTGAAGATATTTCATATTATAAAGGCAACAAAAGAGCAAAAATAAATTTTGAGTTTAATAATGAAAAGATTTCAAAAATGTTGTTTTTGAAAGATACTTTAAAAAATGTTGGAGATTTTGAAACCATCATTTTTTCATCAAGAAATCCTAATATTATAGAACTAAAATCAGAGTTTGAAGAAAATTCTAAATAATTATGGAAAAAGCATTAGAAATATTAAAAAACGGCGGCGTTATCCTCTATCCTACTGATACCATTTGGGGAATTGGTTGTGACGCAACCAATGTAGAAGCCATCAACAAAATTTTTGAAATCAAAAAGCGTGAGAAAACCAAATCTATGATTATTTTGGTAGAAAACGAACGCCGATTACAAGATTTGGTAGATGTTCCAGAAATGGCTTGGCAAATTATTGATTTGTCTGAAAAACCTGTCACTATCGTTTATGAAAATCCTAAAAATCTGCCTAAAAAAATTTTAGCTGAAGATGGAAGTATTGGCATTAGACTGGTGAAAGATGATTTTTGTAAAAAATTGATTTCTAAACTTAATAAACCTTTGGTTTCTACTTCTGCCAATTTTAGCGGAGACAAATCACCATTGAAATTCTCAGACATTTCTCAAGAACTCGTTGATGCGGTAGATTACGCCGTAGAAGAAAACAGAGAAAGCGTTTCCAAATATTCTGGTTCTTCTGTGATAAAAGTCTGGAGTGACGGAAGAGTAAAAGTTTTAAGAGAGTGATTAAATTCAGAAGTTTTTGAAAAACTATATTTAATCTTATCTTTGCAAAAAATTAATTTCTCGCAGATTTAGTAGAAACCGCAGATTAAACCTGCAAAATCGGCTCAATCTGCGAGAGTTTTTATACAAAAATGAAAATCAATTTAACCCAAAATAAAAATTTCAAACTTTTTAAAATCATTTCTAAAGTCGCCCAAGAAAATAACCAAACGGTTTATATTGTTGGCGGTTACGTTCGTGATTTGTTGATGCAAAGAAAAGCACCAACAGACATCGATTTTGTAACCGAACAAAGCGGAATAGAACTCGCAAAAGCAGTAGGAAAAGAACTCGGAGATTTGAAAGTTTCTGTGTTCAAAACTTATGGAACTGCCATGATTAAATACCAAGATTTAGATTTAGAATTTGTAGGTGCCAGAAAAGAAAGTTATTCCGAAGATTCTAGAAAACCGGCGGTAGAAACCGGAACTTTGGAAGACGACCAAAAACGCAGAGATTTTACCGTAAATGCACTCGCTATTTCTCTGAATGCTGAAAATTTCGGGGAACTGATTGATCCTTTTAACGGAAGAGAAGACATGCAGAATAAAATTCTGAAAACGCCTTTAGAACCAGCTCAAACCTATTCTGACGATCCTTTGAGAATGATGAGAGCGATTAGATTTGCATCGGTTTTACATTTTGAAATTGAGAAAAATTCTCTAGAAGCCATCAAACAAGAAGCAGAACGCATCAAAATTGTTTCTATGGAGCGCATTATGGTAGAATTCAACAAAATTATGTTGAGCGAAAAACCTTCGGTTGGTTTAAAATTGATGGAAGAAACCACACTTTTAGAAAAAATAATTCCAGAATTAACAGCGCTAAAAGGCATTGAAGAAGTAGAAGGACAAACGCACAAAGATAATTTTTGGCATACTTTGGAAGTTGTGGACAATATTTCTAAAAACACCGATAATCTTTGGTTAAGATGGGCTGCTTTATTGCACGACATCGGAAAAGCTCCGACTAAAAAATTTGTAGAAAAAATTGGTTGGACTTTCCACGGACATGAATTTTTAGGTTCTAAAATGGTGAAAAATCTATTTACAAGACTGAAATTACCTTTAGGAACTGATATGAAATATGTTCAAAAAATGGTAAAACTTTCATCTAGACCGATTGCTTTGATTGATGATGGAACTTCGGATTCGGCCTTGAGAAGATTGCTTTTTGACGCTGGTGAAGATTTAGAAGATTTGTTCACGCTTTGTAAGGCTGATATTACCACAAAAAATTCTTCAAAACAGGAAAAATTCAAGAAAAATTTTGAATATGTAGCGAAGAAAATAAAAGAAGTGGAAGAAAAAGACCATGTTAGAAATTTTCAACCACCGATTTCTGGAGAAGAAATTATGGAAATGTTCCAATTGAAACCTGGTCGTGAAATTGGAATTTTAAAAGAAAAAGTAAAAGAAGCGATTTTAGAAGGCGAAATTGCCAATGATAAAGAAGAAGCCAAAAATTTTGTGATTAAAGAAGCGAAACTTTTAGGCTTGGAAATATAAATTATGCCACGAATGCACAAATTAATTTTAAAAATATTCGTGTATTCGTGGCAAAAAAATTAGTCTTCAACTTTATCTGAATAATCAAAATTTCTTACGGCTTCAAGCGTTTTATCAATTTCGGTTTCGTTAATCGAATCAGAAATAAACCACGTTTCGTAACCACTTGGCGGAAGATAAATTCCTTGAGCCAACAATTGATGGAAGAAATTATTGAATAATGAATGGTTAGAATCTGCAGCTTCCTCAAAATTAGAAACCCTATTCGTATGGAAGAAAATGCTCATCATACTTCCTTTTCTATTGATTTTATGGGCAATTCCTTTTGCATTGAGAATTTTGCCAATTTCAAAATCAAGCGTTTCTGTAGTTTTATTGAGTTTTTCGTAGAAATTAGGATTGTTTTTGATGAGTTGAAGCGTTGTAAGACCTGCTCTCATTGCTAGAGGATTTCCGCTTAAAGTTCCGGCTTGATACACATCACCTCGTGGCGAAAGTTTATTCATAATTTCGTTTCTTGCCGCAAAAGCACCAACTGGCATTCCTCCGCCAATTACTTTTCCGTAAGTCACAATATCTGCTTTTACATTAAAAACTTCTTGCGCTCCACCGAAAGCCAATCTGAAACCAGTCATCACTTCATCAAAAATCAATAAGGCGCCGTTTTCATCACAAACTTTTCTTAAATTTTGAAGAAAATTATTTTCTGGCAAAACGCAACCCATATTTCCAGCAACGGGTTCTACAATTATCGCAGCAATCTCACCTTGATTATGACGGAACAAATCCTCTACTTGTTCTATATCATTGTATTTTGCTAAAAGCGTATCTTTTGCAGTTCCAGAAGTTACTCCTGGAGAATTTGGGTTCCCAAAAGTGGCAGCTCCACTTCCTGCTTTGATCAAAAATGAATCAGAATGACCATGATAGCAACCTTCAAATTTGATGATTTTTTCTCTTCCTGTATAACCTCTTGCTAATCTGATGGCGCTCATACAAGCTTCTGTACCTGAGGAAACCATTCTGATTTGATCAATATTCGGAACATTTTCGATGATAAATTTTGCAATTTCTGTTTCTAATTCTGTTGGCGCACCAAAGGAAAAGCCTTTTTCTGCTTGTAATTTTACCGCTTCTACTACCTCATCATGAGCGTGACCTACAATTGCGGGTCCCCAAGAATTGATGTAATCTACATACGTTCTGTCATCTGCATCTGTTAAATAGGCACCTTTCGCAGATTTCATAAAAATAGGAACTCCTCCTACAGATTTGAAAGCACGAACTGGCGAATTAACACCTCCTGGAATATATTTGTACGCCTCTTCAAATAAAGCCGAACTTCTTTGATATAACATAATTTTGAATTTATTTTTTTAATGTTTTGGGCGTGTCCTTCATAAAAATTTCAGATTCTTCATTCCATTCAGAATGAAAAAAATTTTTATTTCAGGTCGCGCTTTTCGTTACAATTCCTCACTCGCTTTCAGCGGTTGCGGGATTTTCACTTCAATCGCTCACGCAAAATTCTTTACAAAAAATTTTATCTAGGTTTTCTGTTTTTAAGATAAATTAATTGCCCTTCTTTTACTTTATCTCCATATTCCATGCGGTTTTTGTCATAAAGTTTATCGAGTCTTATTGCAAATTTCTGAGCGATAGAATACATATTATCTCCTTTTTCGGCGCGATACGTTTCTACACTTCCGCTAGAATTTTTCTTTTCGAGGAAGAGAATTTGTCCTTCTTTTAAAGTTTGAGAAGAAAGCTCGTTCCATTTCATCAATTTAGAAGTAGAAACGCCATATTTTTTAGAAATATCTTGTAAGCTTACTTCCGAAGCATCGTCATAATCTGGTTCCATCGGAATTACAATATATCTCAAAGCTTCATTAGGATGTGCTTTCATCAGAACCGATAATAAAACTTCTTCTTTAGTCAATTTTTTAGGTTCTGGAGCATCGATTACGACTTTTGGAGCCTCTTCTTTTTTAGGAGTTGGCAAATTTTTAGCTAAAAATTCTTTATCATTCACCAAATCAGGATACAAAGCCAAAAGTTTTTCGGTGACTTGTTCTTTTTTGATATAGTCAAATTCAAAAAGTTTATATTTCTGAATTTTATCAATCAAAATATAAGCGTATCTAGGATTGGTCGCATAACCTGCCTTTTTCAAACCATGAGCCCAAGCGTTATAATCTTTTGGGTCAAGTTGAAATAAATTTTTGTAAAAAGGACGATTCACCAAAAACAAAGAATGGTCTCTGTAAGATTCTCTAGGATCTTCATACACACGGAAACATTCATTTGGTGCGTCATCTGTATGTTTCATAGTTTTGCCCGTCCAGTTTTCTTTACACTTAATCCCGAAGTGATTTTTCCCTTCTTGTGCCAATCTAGACTGACCACCTCCTGTTTCTAAAAGTCCTTGCGCCAAAGTAATAGAAGCGGGAATATTGTATAATTCCATTTCTTCTACAGCATATTGTGCAAATCGCTGAATGTATTGGTCTTCGGTTTTCCAAGTTTGGGCTTGGATATTTGAAAACAAGGCAATTGAAAATATTAAAATGAGTTTCTTCATATTTATGTGTCGTTCCTACGGAACTTCCTATTGATAATGATGTTTTATCTACAAACCTTTCGTTCCTACGGAACTTATTTTAAAATTTAAAAAACTTTAATTAGATTATTTAGGACATGACAATTTTTTAAATTATATTTTTAACCGCAAAAGCGACAAAAGATTTCACCTGTTTATAAGTTATTCAAAAGTAAAAAAAGCGAAATGTTTTACTTTTTTTACTCTTGAAATACTTTTTTAAGTATTTCTTTTGATTCTTTTGTGGTTATTAATTTTTGTCATGTAATAAAATTAAATTTCTGTTTTTCTTTTTCAACATTTCGTTTGCACCTTTTATTCCTTGCAAACCTCCTGTATGAAAAGCTAAAATCTTGCTATTTTCTGGAAAATAATCTTCTTCTATGAGTTCAAAAATCTTCCTGAGCATTTTTCCAGTGTAAACAGGCTCTAAAACAATGCCAAAATCTTGATAAAATTTATTTATAAAACGAATATTTTCGTCTGTTATTTTGCCAAAACCGCCATCAGAAGCATCAAAAATGGTGAAATTTTGTCTTTTAGAAAAATTTAAAATCCTTTTTTCTAAAGATTCATCTTTCACGGCTTTGAAACCTAACACTTTTTGATGTTTTTCTGCATATTTAGAGATTCCAGAAATGGTTCCTCCTGTTCCTATAGCGCTGCAAAGATAGTCAAAATCTTGAGTTTCTTCATTGAGCATAAACTGAATTCCCTCCACCGCATTTTCATTAGTTCCTCCTTCTGGAACTACCAAACTTTCGGGGAATTCTTCTTGAAGGTTTTTCATCAAAGTTTCCTTGTCTCTATAAGTTTCTCGGGTTACAAATCTGAAAGTCATTCCGTTTTGGTGCGCTAAAGAAAGTGTAGGATTTTCTTGCCAAGTGTTTTCTAATTCATCTCCTCTGATAATTCCTTGAGTTTCGATATCAAATTCTTTTCCCAAAGCAGCCGCTGCTGCAATATGATTAGAAAACGCACCTCCGAAAGTAATGATTTTCCTTTCAGAAACTTCTTTTTCTAAATATTTTTTGATATTGTAAAACATTTTCCAATATTTATTTCCTGAAATTTCGGGATGGGTAAGGTCTTCTCTTTTGATGAAAAGTCTTACTTTTTTTCCGATAGGAATTTCTATAATTGGAATTTTATGTTTGGGTAAATTCATAATACAAATTTAAATAAAGCAGTAAGAAGAAAAAATCAAAGGCAATCAATTATTTACCAATTTGAAACGCAAAGTTACATTAATAAGGAACTAAAATTTAAGAAAGCAAAGATTGAGTTCGCTAGCGAATTGATGAAGCGAACGCTTAAAAACGAATTTATTCGTTGACTTAGCTCACTTAATCGTTAAATAAATAATTAAAAATCTTTGCGTTTTAAAATTAAAATGTGAATGAATTAGTCATGTCCTATTCACACTCTGTACTTCCAAAAACTCCAAATTTTTCTGGTTTCGAGGTAATTTAAATCTTCTTCCATAGCGTAAGCTTCTCTTTCGAAACTGATATTTCGGTAAGCCAAATGTTCGTCTTTTAACTTAAAATACCAATAGTAATATTCTACTATATACCACAAATAAAAGAAAATAATGAGGAGTTCTAATTGCTGACGAATGTGTATTTTTTCGTGATTAATGAGTGTTTTATTTTCCTTAAAAGCTGATTCACGAAGAAAAATGAACGGAAAAATGGTAATTCCGTTGATTCTAGTCTTTCGGAGAAGGCGTAAACTCAAAATAATCATAGAACAAAGATATGAAAAGTTAAAAGGAGCAATTATCACAATGATTTAAAAATATGATTGAATTTTTTGTAATTTTATGGAATGAAATTTGATAAAGAATTAGTAGAAGGCGAAGATTTTTATTATAATGAATTAGGCTACAAAGTTTTCACCGAAAGATACCACTTAAAACGCGGTTATTGCTGTAAAAGTGGTTGTAAACATTGCCCTTATGGTTATGATAAAAAGACTGATTCTTTTAAAAAAATTGAGAAAAAACCACATAAATCATAAAAAAATGAAGAAATATTTTTTCCTTTTGTTGGCTTCAGCAGCACTTTTTGTTACGTCTTGTTCACCATTTAATGTGAGAACAGATTACGCTGAAACTGCCAATTTTAGTTCTTATAAAACATATCAGTTTAGAGTAGATGATTTAAAACTGAATGATTTAGACAAAGACCGTGTTTTAAACGAAGTAGCTAAAAACCTACAAATGAAAGGTTTATCAGCATCTCAAACTCCCGATTTAGTTGTAAACCTGAAAGCTTCTCATAAAAAAGTAGAAGATACGAGAATTGAACCTAGTTTCGGAATGTATGGTTGGGGAAGACCTTTTGGTTGGGGAGTTGGAATGAGCAGAGCTTGGACTAGCGATTACAACAGAGGAAGTTTGATTATTGACATCGTAGATGCTAAAACTGGAAAATTAGTTTGGCAAGGTGTAGGAAGCGGAATCAATGTAGATTCTCCTAAATCTAAGCAAAAACAAATTCCAGCCATTGTAGCAGAAATTATGGCCAACTATCCGCCTGTGAAAAAGTAAAAATCCTTTTCACTTGAATATTATTGTTTAAAAACGTACGGCGCGAGCAAAGCTCGCGCCGTACGTTTTTTCTTACTTTAAAACAAAAAAATCGGGAAAATTTCCCGATTTTATAATATAGTAATAGATAAAAATCTATTATTTCTCTAAAACTTCTGTAATAGGATTTCCTATGTTTCCACTTGGATTTTCAACTTTCAGCATTTGAGCTAGAGTTGGTGCAATATCAGTCATGTGATATGGTTTTGCACTTTGTCCGTTTTTAACTTTCCAACCCATGAAAATTAATGGAATGTGAGCGTCGTATGAATTCCAAACACTGTGAGTAGTTCCTTTTTTAGCATAAGTTGGCAACATGCTGTCATGTGTAATAATTTGAATATCACCACTTCTTTGCCAGTTGTAACCATTGATAATTCTGGTTTTAATCGGTTCAGGAATTGCTGTTTCTGCTACTTCTTCTAAATCTACTGCGTACAAAACTCTTTTATCTTTATTCAGCAAACCAAGAATCGTTTTCTTTACCTCATCTGTTTCTAATCCTTTTTCCTTGATGACATTTTGGTTAAGATAAACTTGGTAATTATCAATTCCTAAAATCAATTTACTCCCAGCATATTTTTTTTCAAGTTCATCATTAAGTGTTTTTTCTAAACCTTCGCCAAAGAAACCTGTTGCCATTTTATTGGCTTGCATATAACCTTCTGAATGCGCAGCACCGTGATCTGCAGACAAGAATACCAAATAGTTTCCTTTTCCTACTTTTTTATCTAATTGCTGGAAAAACGCTTCTAAATCTTGATCTAATCTTAAATAAGTATCTTCTATTTCTATAGAATTTGGACCAAAAGCATGACCTACATAATCTGTAGAAGCAATATTAATCGTTAAGAAATCTGTAATTTGGTCTTCACCCATTCCGTAACCATTGATAGAAGCTTCTGCCATTTTAAGGGTTAAAGAATTCCCAAAAGGCGTTGTTCTAATCACTCCTTTTTTAGCATCGTAATCTTTTGCTAAATTTTCATAAGGAAAAGTAGGCGTTTTAGCACTTCCTAAAAGGCTTTCCCAAGATACATTATCCTCTGTACTTTCGAAATATTCTGAAATAGGAAGTAATGTTTTCCAGCCATTTGCAACTAGTTTTTTACCGTTTTCTTCTTTGTTAAATTCATTCAACCACTGTGGTAATTCTTTCAAATAATAATCAGAAGTAATGAAATTCCCTGTAGTTTCATCAAACCAAAAAGCCGCAGTAGGATTATGACCTGCTGGTAAAATAGAAGCTCTATCTTTCAAAGAAACACCAACTACTTTTGAACGGAAATTGGTCGCAATTCCTAACTGGTCTGTAATGGTAGTACTCCAAAGATTTCTAGGAGAATGCTGACCTATTTTTTTAGCTTCTGTTCCTACAGCATTTACCGTTTCATCTGTGGTACAGTAAACATTTTTGCCAGTTTCTTTATCGGTCCAGTCGTTTCCAGCAATTCCATGAATCGATGGAACAGAACCTGTATAAATAGAAGTATGACCTAATGCAGTAACCGTAGGAATATAATCAATCATCACATTATTAAAACTGTAGCCTTCATTTAATAATCTTTTGAAACCACCGTTTCCGTATTTTGCTTGATATTTATATAAGAAATCCCAACGCATCTGGTCAACTACAATTCCTACTACTAATTTAGGTTTTTGTATAGCTTCTTGTGAAGGTTTTACATGCTTATTCGCATCAGATTTTTGCGCATAGCCACTTCCAACAGATAAAATTGCAATGGCAAGTATTGTAATTTTTTTTAACATAGAATTTAATTTTGGTTGAGTATGGCAAATTTATTGGTTTTGTTTCGGAGGTGCGTCACAAATAGTTTTAAATAATGTTAAAGAAAACAAAAAAACGCACCAAAAATGATGCGTTTTTATTTATTTCAAAAAAAGATTTTTTAGAATTTTAAATCTCCATTTACTTCTCTTACCGCTGCTGCTGCAGTTGCAAATTTTTCTTTTTCTGCTTCAGTTAATTCAATTTCTACTATTTTTTCTACTCCATTTTTCCCGATAATCGCAGGAACACCTAAACAAATGTCAGATTGTCCATATTCTCCGTCTAACATAAGTGAACAAGGAATCATTTTCTTTTGGTCACAAGCAATTGCCTGAACCATTACAGAAACTGCTGCACCTGGTGCATACCAGGCTGAAGTTCCTAATAATTTAGTTAATGTAGCCCCACCTACTTTAGTTTCTTCTACTACATACGCTTGTTGTTCTTCAGACAAGAAAGAAGTTACAGGAACACCATTTCTAGTTGCTTTAGACAATAAAGGAAGCATACCAGTATCTGAGTGTGCTGCAATTACCATTCCGTCTACATCAGAAATTGGAGCTTCTAAAGCTTCTGCTAATCTGTATTTGAATCTTGCAGAATCTAGAGCTCCTCCCATTCCAATGATTTTATGTTTTGGTAAACCAGAAGTTTTGTGAACTAGGTAAGCCATAGTATCCATTGGGTTAGAAACCACGATAATGGTTACATTAGGAGAATGTTTTACTAAGTTAGCCGTTACATCTTTTACAATTCCTGCATTGATACCGATTAACTCTTCTCTAGTCATTCCTGGTTTTCTAGGAATACCAGAAGTGATTACCGCTACATCTGAACCAGCAGTTTTACTATAATCACCAGTTGTTCCCGTAATTTTAGTATCAAAACCATTCAAAGAAGCAGTTTGCATTAAATCCATTGCTTTACCTTCAGCAAAACCTTCTTTAATATCTACTAAAACTACTTCTGAACAGAAGTTTTTCATAGCAATATATTCTGCGCAAGATGCACCTACAGCTCCTGCTCCAACTACAGTTACTTTCATTTTTTTTATTTTTTTTAAAGTTTAAAATTAAGTTGCTCAAATTTAGTGATTATTTGAGGATTAGACAATTTTCTTGATATGAATTACATCCTAATTTTAAAATTTTTCAATCGTGTAAATAGATGTAAAAATTACCATAAATCAAGGACAAAAACAGAGACATTGCTTACCTTTGTTTTAAATTTTGAAGGATGGAAAATTTTTTGAAGCATTTACAAGACGGATATTCTAACAGAAAATATGATTTAGATAAAAAGAAAATTGAAACCTTTATCGATGATTTTTTTAGATTCGTGTTTTTTCTAGAACTTCAAAGATGTGCTTCAGAAGATGAAATCGCCAAGCGTTTACAGCAATTTAAAATAGATTTTATCAAGATTCTTTATTCTGTTTTTGATGACAAAGAAAAAGCCACAGCATGTGGAGAGTATTTTTTCACCAAATTCCCAGAAATTTATAAAACTTTAGAAAAAGACGCTGCTTTTGCCTTAGAAAATGACCCTGCTGCAACCTCTGTAGAAGAAGTCACTTTTTCTTATCCCGGTTTTTATGCGATTGCAATTTACAGATTGGCACACGAATTACAATTGGAAAAAATTCCGTTGATTCCTAGAATCTGGACAGAGTTAGCGCACAGCAAAACAGGAATAGACATTCATCCTGGTGCTACCATTGGTTCGCCATTCTTCATCGATCATGGTACGGGAATTGTAATAGGTGAAACCTCAGAAATTGGAAATGGTGTCAAAATTTATCAAGGAGTCACCTTGGGAGCGCTTTCTGTTTCAAAAGAAATTGCCAATACCAAAAGACATCCTACCATAGAAAACGGTGTAGTTATTTATGCGAATGCTACCATTTTAGGAGGAGAAACCGTGATTGGAGAGAACAGCATCATCGGTGGAAACGTTTGGATTACAGACAGCCTACCGAAAAATTCGGTAGTTTTTCACAAAGGTCAAGTGACGGTGAGAAATAAATTTCCGGGAGATGAACCGATAAATTATTTTATATAATTGAGTTCTTTTGTCTTGAAACAAAAGAACCAAAAGTTCAAGACTCTGATTTCTCGGTTAAAATTTCTTATCAATTCTAAAATCCCTGAAACTCGCTTCGCTCAGACAACAGGAATTTTTTAACGAATTGATTTCAAAATTTTTTAACACCTCCGAAATCAATGTCAAAATAATTAATAATTATAAATTAAAATTTTAAAAATATGAAAGTTAATAATGTACTAGAAGTGATTGGCAACACTCCATTGGTAAAATTAAATAAGATTTTCGGGAGTGATGTAGAAGTGTGGATGAAATTAGAACGCCAAAATCCTGGTGGAAGCATCAAAGACAGAATTGCTCTTGCGATGATAGAAACGGCGGAAAAAGAAGGAAAAATTAATAAAGACACCTTGATTATAGAACCTACATCGGGAAACACAGGTGTTGGTTTAGCAATGGTTTGCGCAGTAAAAGGTTATAAATTAGTTTTGGTAATGCCAGAATCTATGTCTGTGGAACGCAGAAAACTCATGTCTGCTTATGGCGCTGAATTTGTCTTAACTCCTAGAGAATTGGGAACCAATGGTGCGGTGAAAAAAGCTTACGAATTGGCTTCTACGATTGAAAATTCATGGATTCCACAGCAATTTGAAAACGATGCGAATCCAGAAATTCATAAAAATACCACTGCTCAAGAAATTTTGGCAGATTTCCCTGAGGGATTTGACTATGTGATTACAGGTGTAGGAACTGGTGGTCATATTACGGGCGTAACCGAAGTTTTGAAAGAAAAATTCCCGAACCTGAAAAGTTATGCCGTAGAACCTACAGATTCTCCCGTTTTAAGCGGTGGAAATCCTGGTCCGCATCCTTTGCAAGGAATTGGAGCTGGTTTTGTACCAAAAGTTTTGAATTCTGAAATTCTAGATGGTGTGATTCAAGTAGAAAAAGCAGAAGCTTTTGATTTTGCTAGAAAATTAGCGGCTCAAGAAGGAATTTTAGCAGGAATTTCTACTGGTGCTTCTCTTGCTGCAATTGCGAAGAAATTACCAGAATTACCAAAAGGCGCTAAAGTTTTGACCTTTAATTATGACACTGGTGAAAGATATTGGTCTGTTCCAGATTTGTTCCAAGAAAATGAATCTGAATTGAAATAAATTGAAAACGCTCCAAAAATTTGGAGCGTTTTTTTGTTTCTCACTGATTTTGCAGATTAAGCCGATGTTTTTTAAAATTAATTAACCGCAAAAGAGACAAAAGAAAAAATTGAAAATAAGAAATTCAAAAGAACAAAAAAGTAAATTTTTGTCCTTGATTTTTTTTCTTTCACTGATTTTGCAGATTAAGCCGATGTTTTTTAAAATTAATTAACCGCAAAAGAGACAAAAGAAAAAATTGAAAATAAGAAGTTCAAAAGGACAAAAAGTAAATTTTTGTCCTTGATTTTTTTTCTTTCGCTGATTGTGCAGATTAAGCCGATGTTTTTTAAAATTAATTAACCGCAAAAGAGACAAAAGAAAAGATTGAAAATAAGAAATTCAAAAGGACAAAAAAGTAAATTTTTGTCCTTTATTTTTTAAACTCTAGCTTATTATACTGATGAATATTTTTTTTTAAAATCTGCTAAATTTGCTAAATCAGCGAGATATTTTTTTTAGTTCTCTTCTTCGAAATAGAGCATATAATATTTTCCGTTTTCATCTTGTCCTTGCTGGATGAGTTTTCGGTCACCGTGAATGTAAATATGGAAGTTTTTGTCTAGTTTGATGACGCTTTTAAAAATTCTAGCGTTTTTCTTAACTGCCGCATCATTGATGGCAAATTCATCTGACAAAGCATAATCTCTTTCGTCTTCGTATTGGGTTTTGAAGGCATTGAAACTTTGGATGACTTCTTGGTCTCCCAAAACTTCTCCCGTGAATTCTTCCATCTTAAATTCTTCTTTTTCTTTGAAAAAACTCAGCGATTTGTTCAAGAAATCTGCTTGGTCTGCTTTGGTGATTTCAAATTCCTTCGGAAGTTGTTTCGTGATGTATTCTTTGTAAAGCGTAAGCGTTTCTTGCGTCTCGAAATATTCGTCTTGACGCTGACGAACCTGTAAGAAATCGTCCATCCAATAACTGGTTTCGGCTCTACTCGTTCCATCAATAATAGACATGAGATAGCCTTGTTCTTTGTTGGTATTATAAATTAAGCAACCTTTGTCTACTTTATTCAAATTGATTCCTTGTAAGGTTTCTAACTCAAACACTTCGACTCCGCTCAGTGTGACATCGTTTTTGGTAGAAACTTTCAGGAAAGTGTCTTTGTTTTCGGATTTAAAAAGTCCCACTGCGTCATATCTTTCTCCTTTTACGATGCAATCTTTGAAAAAGCAAACGTAGAATTCTCCACCTTTGGTTCTAGGATTGGTAGAATGTTCGTAAAGCAGTTTTGCCAATTTTTTGGATTGGTTTTCTAGCAATTCTGGTTGTTCAAAAATCTCTGAAACGTAAGTAAACACTTCGTTGTTCTCAATATTAGAACTATGGAAAAACTCGAAAAAGATTTCGGGTTTAAAATTTTTAAGGAAATAATCTTTGAGCAATGCTTTCATCTCATCTGTGATGAAAACTTCTGAATCTGTGGTTACCAAAGCTTCTTGATGCGTTTGGTTTCCTACGTAATTGATGCAAAGATGTTCTAGTGTGGTTTCTTCTGTGAAAATCATGCTGCGAAAATAGGGAAAATAAAAAAAGAAAAAAACTCGTTCTAAGAATATTGAATTCGCTTCTTAATAACTGTCATTAAAACTCATAATCTTTTTCTTTTGAGAGGTTTGCCAAAAATCCCTATCATTATAGTAATCAGAAAAAGCATAAGGTAGTTCTTCCTCATTTAATTCAGCTAACATATAAGAAAACCACATGGTATATTTTTTATTTTCTCCTTTACATAATTGTAAAAAACCAAAAATTCTCTTTCAAAAAGATCGGCTAATTCTACATTAGATTCTGTTATTTCTTCTTTTTCAATTTTAAAATGACACTCTAACCACTTAAATGCTGATTCTCTTTGACTCCAATCTGCATTAAATAGTTCTAAACGCCAACTTGCTCCAGAAGGAGATAAAGAAGGAATTGCTTTAAGGCTTTCGTATCCTCTTTTATGTAACTCTTCAATCATAAAAAGAAGTTTTTGCAGGTTAAGCATGGAGGTAGTTTTAAGACATAGCAGTTTGATTAAAAAAACATAAATGAATATCAAAATAATGAAAATCTATATTTCCTCCCTTAAGGAAAACCGTAAAAAAAGGTATTTTTTAGCAGTTTTCTTTGAGTCAAGTTCTACTCAAGTTTTAGGTTTGTTCGTGGTTTGTTCGTAATTTATGGTACTTTTCCGAGGCTGATTCGAAGGAAACACGAACAAACCACGAACAAACCCCATAGAAAACCCGAATTTGACTAGTAGTTGATTGCAGACCATTCTCTAATTATCTGCGCTGGTTGTAACGAGATAAAATATTTATCCGAAGGCAAAACGCAGCAAATTTCTTCCCATTCGTCTTTTAGAATAATGCTATTGCCCGAAATTTCTAGGTACCCCAAAAACTCGAAGGTATTTCTAGAGTTAATGAGTTCTGTATTTTTCAGATAATAAGGTTGCTCTTCAGTCCACATTTCATACGTTCCTTTCAATTGATATTTTTTATCAATTTCTTGGTCTTCCTCAAAATAGCGCTCTATAAATTCATGTTCGGTTACCTTTACCAAACTGCTGATTTTCATCCTCTTTAAGCCTTTTTTTTCAGGAATTTCTTTACAAATCAAAAAACAATGGAGTTTTTCTTCCAACAGTTCTTGATTTTTCAAAGTCTCTATTTGTTTTTGATTAAGAACTTTTACCAATTCTTCTGTTGCATATTCACTAAAATCCTCATCTATGTAGTTCAAATGCAAATTATACCAAGCATATTTTTGATTGATTCCGTCAAAAGGTTCGTAGAAATTATCAAAAACGTTTGTTTGATTTATGGGTGTCTCATCCTCAAAAATTTCAGCTTCTTGAGTTTTTAGAAAATAATCAAATCCTATTTCTGGATTTTCGGCTCTTTCAATGCTGATGCTTCTGCCTTCTGTAAGGACTTCAAAAACGATTTCTCTTTCCATGATATTGTCTTTTTTTAAATTTTGTACATCAAAGTTAGGTTAGTACTCGGACAGAATGTGACGGTGGAGAAATAATGTGATGATGTGATGATGTGGTGATAGATGTGGAGTTTCTCGCAGATTTTCGCAAATTTCTACCGCTAATTTTCGCTGATATTTGTGAAGAATGATTATATGTTGGATGTTGGATGAAGGAAGTTGGATGATGAATGATGGATATTAAATTTAGGCTAAATCCTCATTCCATAACCATAAAAAACGGACTTACTTCGACTAAACTCAGCATAAATAGCCCGTTCCTATTGATAAAATTAAAAATCTTAAATCTCAATTCTCGACTCTTAACTCTTGAATCTTTTTACTTGATTCTTGGCTCTTGATTTTTGATTCTTTTCTCAAGCTACACTTAATAAAAACTGATAAATCACCACCATTGTATAAGTATCGAGTTCACAATATTTTAGTAAATGAATTGCAAGATCTTCTTCTACAAATTTTTGTTGAAGAATTGATTGATGATAAAGCGAACTGGCGGTTCCTCCTTCTTGAATGACCAAATTTCGATAGGTAAAATCTGGGGCAACCGCTGGTAAAACAGATTTAATAGAAGCAGAATTTTTCATCTCTGGAAAATAACAAAATCCCCCTTGAAAAACCGGCAACAAATCTACTACTCTACTCACTAAATTTTTTAAAAACGGAGCATCTTCGGGAAAGATATTTGCCAATTCATTTAATCTTGCCACTTCAAAACTCTGATTATATGTGACAATATTTCCTTCATTTCCGAAATCTTGTTTGAGTTGCTCTACCAATAATTTCAGTGGATTTTTACCATTAGAAAAATCTTCAGGATGGGCTAAAAATTCTTTGTGCGAAAGTTTGCCATCTTCTTCTAAAATATGCAAGGAATATTGAAACGGAACTTGCTGATAAGGTCTCGTTCCGTCCAGAACAGGAATAGCAGGGAAAACAGTTTCAAAATCAAAGAAATACAGAGGAAACTGCCAAGAAGAAATCATATTCTTAATGGCTTCTTTATTGATGTACTGCTCTTGATTTCTCAGTCCTTTTCTTTGTAAATGTTGAAAATGTGTAAGCGGAAAACCATCTTCTATATCTTCAATTTTCAGAATTCCTTGCTTATATAATTCCCATGCTTTATTGCCACCTCGATATAATTCAAATACAGAATTTTCGGGAATGTCTTTCCAACAATGATGTACGAAATCACAAGCAAAAGGAGACGAACAATGTGCACCGATGGAAATATTGGGTTCCTGTTTATTTTCTAACATTACAAGTAATCTTTCCAAATTTTCTTCTACCCAAGTTTGTTTAGACAAAACTTTATCTGTAATATCTTCCAAATGAAAAAATTCATCTGTTAACTCACCATTTTTAATGTACTGATTGTTAATATGCATCAGAAAAAACTTATCTGGTACATAACCCGCTTCTTTCATCACAAAATATTGCAATGATGCATCGGTAAGATGATAATCTTTGACAGAAGTACTGTTTTTTACTTCTATTGCCCAGATTTCATCATTCATTCGATGTAAAATATCAAGCATACAAAGTGCATTTTTTGCGGTGAAAGTAGCTTCGTAGATGGTTTCTACTTTTTCTGCAATCCATAGTTTGGTTTTTTCAATGGAAGGAGAAAAATCCGAAAAATCTTCTGGAGTGGCATCTTTACCATTAGGAAATCTATTTTGTGCCAAATTTCCTATCTGATGTCCTAGGTCAAAAATTGCTTGAGTCTGCTCATCAGTAGGCAGTTGTAAGTCTTTTCGGTAATAGGAATACCAAAGTTTTTTTTCGCATTGTACGCCAGAAACGAAACGAGATTTAGAAAGTGTTTTCATGGTTATTGGTAAATGTTAGATAATTAGTTTATTTTTTAGCAATTACAAAAAATTCTTGAGCATGATTTCTACTTCTTCTTTCATTTCTTTTTTGAAAGATTCTGGAGCCAGAATTTGCACCCGTTTTCCGTAAGAGAGAATTTCTCTCTGGAAATCATAAGTAGGCACTACAAAAACTTTAAAAACCGTCTCGTTTTCATCTTCAGAAATGATGGTTTGTGAATGATGCAGTGGCAAAGCTTTTACATAATTGGCTTGTTCATTATCAAACTTCAATAGAATTTCTTGAGGCAAAGCTCCGTCTGCACTAATGATACCGAAAGAATTTTTGTACGTTTCTTCTATATTAATTTCTTCTCTTGTAAAACTTGCTGTGGTAATATCTAGGTCCGAAATACGGTCTAAACCAAAGGTTTTCAAGAAAAAAGAACCATCTTTTGATTTGTAATCTGCAGCCAAAAGATACCATCTGTTTTTAAATTCTTTCAACGCATAAGGTGTTACTACTTTGGAAGATTTTTCGTTTTCCCAAAATTTTTGGTAACTGAAGGTGATGACTTTTTTCTGAGTAATGGCATGCACAATTCCGTTTAAATATTCAAAACCTCTGGCTCTTCTTGGCTCGAAGAACATGACGTCTGTTTTATCTTGCGTTTCACGATAGGCTTGTACCAAAAGCAATTGGTCAAAAACACTTTCCTGAGAAAGTTCTAGTTCTTCTTGCTCTATAAAATGTACATTTCGCTTTCTAGAAAATGAAATCTGTATCCCAAAAACATCTGCAATGGCAACTTTGTCTCGCTGAAAAGTGCGTTCTGTAAATTTAAGCGTGAGACCTTTTTCTTGAAATTTATCTTCTAAAAAATCAGAAATTTCTTCGTAAGATGCGCCTCTATCTTTTCTTCTTCTTAATAATTGTTCTATTAAAACTAAGCGAAGCATTTGTTCATTTTTGGCCATGAGATTTGGTTTTTAGGTTCATTATTTTTTTCTATGAACCAAAGCTAAGCAAACAGAACGTCAATTTAAGTCGTTTTAATACAAATTGTGATTTTTTTTCTTCCACGAGTTTATCATTCAAGAAACACTTCTTATTGACTTCTGTATAACTATCGGTTAGAAATCTATATTGAAATAATTGACTGTTAAATCCTTTTTCGTCATCAAATTCTTGGAGTAACAATTTCCCTTCTTCATCGAAATTTTTAAACGCTTTTCTTTTTTTAACTCCTAGAAAATAAAAATCACAATCAAATGAATGAGAAAATCGTCTTTCGGAATAGACACAGTCATTGATTTTCAAAATTTGAGCTTTTACATTCTGTTTTTTATCTGTGATGATGATTTCTTCAAAATCATTTTCTTTTTTGATAAAAGAAGTCTTCAACCAACCATCGGGAAGCTGACCTTTCCAAAAATATTTATAAAAACACAACTGACCTTTTTCCTCTAATGTAAAATGATGAAAGTTTTGTTCATAGAAAATACTGTTTTGGAAAAATAGAGATTTTGGTCTTTTATACGAATCACAATTTGTCACTTTTCCTTTTTCATCAAAGAGGGTAATGGTGTAATCTTCCGTTTCGTTTTCTATTTTATTGGATTCAAAAAAATAAAAAATATTTCCATTTTCAAATCGTTTTTCTTTGACGATTTTTTGGTTTCCATCTAGCCAAACCTCCCGAAAATCATCCTTATAATAGATTAAACATTGCGAAATTTCTAGTACTTCATCTATCTGAAAATCTGGCTCATATTCTAAAATATCTAAGTGATGATAGTTGAAAAATTTCATGGTATTGGATTTTTTTAATTTTAATGAAATCAATATTTCTTGGCAAAGAAAAAGCCTTACTCAGACAAAGTAAGACTTGGAGAAAAATTTTTTTTATGAACAATAATTTTAATTAGCGTTTAATTTTTCATTCCAATTTCTCTATTTTAAAATTGTGAAGATTTACAGAAAGCGGATTGCAAACTGTATCATATTTTTCTTCCACTGCAGCCGCTATTTTCATTCTATCTTCTAATAAAAGTAGAGGATTATTCTGCGCAATGCACTTTACTTCCACTACCCAATTCTTCTGAAGAATCGTAGAAAAAGTATTCAAATCTCTTATCGTAGTGAATCGATATTGTGGCATATTTTGAATAAAAACATTTCTTAAACTCTGAAATTGACCCAATTTCCCGAAAGTGGATTCAGTGAATCATAAAAACCATTATCGGTAAAAATTACCATCAGATTTTTAGAACTCAACAAATAATGAATGGTAGCTTCGAAACTTTTAAATGAAGTAAAGTTCTTTGCAGTAGTTCTCTTAATCAATAATTCTTTTCTGTTTTCTGGATTAATCTTAAACGTAAATCCGTTAAATTCTACAATTTGTGCCATAACTTTTTTTTAACAAAGAAAGCCTGAAGAAAAGTCAAAAGAAGTCGTTTGAAAATTCATGGCGTTTAATTTTAATAAAACTTCACAAAAAAAATCCCAACCATTACTGATTGGGATTTGATATTAATATTTATCGTGATTTACTTCACTTCTTCAAAAATAACGATATATGATAATCAATTAGTTATGATTTTACGGTACAAATAAGGTACAGATAAAAGATCGTGAACATTGTCTTCTTTTTTATTCTTTTTGCCGTTTTCTTTAATTTATTAATTTTTGAAAAATAATTCATAAATATCAAAATTAAAGATTAACGCGTATTATTTCATACATTAAATTTGTCGGTGAAAAAAAATATAATTTTTTATTGAAAGATTAGCAATCTATTTTGGAGCAGTTTGATGTATTTTTCTTGATGTTCTTTACTTAAATAGGATTGATGAATGAGTGATAACATTTTCTTCTCTGATTTTAGAAAACGTTTAAAAGTATTCTCCACTTGTTTTTGGTTTAATCCTAATTTTAATCCTAAATTAATAAAATCGCTTTTGGAAAGTTTTTTCTTTTTTCCACCAATAGTTAATGCTGATTCTTCTTTATCTTCAGGTAAATGAAGTTGAACGTTGAGCAAATCGTAAGCAGGAGATATTTCCCAATTTTCACCATTTAATATGAGCGAAAAATTTTTGAGATGCATATCATTATTTCCTGTAATGTAACAGAAAATTACTATTTCATAAAACCTCATTAAATCTAATAAAGTGTTTGCAGAATGCTCTTTAATCGCTTTTCCAACCTTCTCTACTGAACCACGATATTTATCAAATGCTTCTAAGATTTGAAACATATCCAGCATATGAATTTTGTTTCCATTATCGTCTCTGTCAATTCGTTTTGTAATGTAGGATAATTCGCCAGATTTTAAACGAATGAGTGAGGACATCACGGTAGTAATACCGCATATTTCAGCCATTTTCATCGTCAGATGTTCATTTTCGGGCATCTCCGAAAAAGTGGAATTTTGCGGTTTTAAAATATAGTTACCTCCCAAAGCACCAACAACCGTTAATCTACCTCTGTTTGCATCCTTTAGAACATCTTTAATGAAGCCCATCGATAATTTTGGCTGAACTCCTGGAACTGCAACGGAAGTTTCAATGACTTGTTTTGCCAAAATTTCCATTTCCTGCAACGTATAATCTAAAATTGGAGGATTAGTTGTCCCAAAGAATTTCTGACTGCAATGCGGATGAAAATCCTCTTCGCCCATTACTTCTTGATAGCAATATAGACATTTTTTACCCATCACTTTTCACAATTAAAGGTTCTACACTTACTGCACCAATGCAATTTTTGCAACACGCCAAAAGCAATCCCATTCTGTCGTTTTTGTTGATTTTCCAACTTTCGGAGGCAATTTCCAAAAGCCAACCTTCTGGAATTAATCCTTCAAAAAAAGGGAACAACCTATTTTCTCTATATAATTTCTCGGAAACAGGCATTGAAAAGGTAATGAATTGATACGGAAATTTTTGAATATAATCATTATCATATTCAAAGGTGTAATCTCCATCGTTGGTTTCCGTAACGACTCCTGCAAAATGATTTTGATAAAAAACTTTTCCCTGTCTCATTTTTCAATTTCTTTTAAATTGGCAGGAACAAGTTTACTCCCAAACATCAGAAGTACCTGATTTACTTTTGACAAGCTGAGATTTTCTTTTCCCTGTTCTATTTTCCGAACCACAGTTAATGCAACACCAGCTCTTTCCGCAAATTCTTGTTGGGTAAGATTGGCTTCTTTCCTTTTTGTCTTTATAAAATTGGCTAGGTTAACGTACATAATTATATGCTTTTGCAATTATTTTATGCAAATATATTAAATTATATGCAAAAACGTATAAAATAATTAAATTTGCAATAATTATATGCAATTAGATATATAAATTTAGTATTAAATACATTGTCTAATAAATAAAGACTTTATGCTATTAAACCCTTCGGATAACTTGTCTGAAGTTAATAATATTTTAAAATGAGCTGTTTTTAACCCCTATTATATTGTGCATTAAAATCACTGTTTAAATGTCTTGCTAAATCTTTTGAAACTTTACCATCGCAAACCAATACTTCATTCTTCAATTCTGATTTGAATCGTTTCTCAAGATGATGAATTGTATCTACATATTCTGAAAACAGAATAATTTTTCTGTTCGGCTCATTAGCTAGAAGGCGTTTTATTTTTTTATAATTTCTTCCTGCTTAGGATCATTCTCTACTAATTTTAAGTCTTTCAGTCGCTTTTGAATATCTTTAAATAATTGAATATCCGAATCTATATCATCTAAAAACTCTTGTTGCCTATGAAAAGTATCAACATTATAAACTTCATTGTTTTTAGGAGTTTTTCGTTTGAGTGCCTAAATAATTACAAAGGTGTAACCCCACTAACAATTTTATTTTTTATTGAGGATTTTTTTGAAGACTTAAGTAGATATCTGACCATCCTGAAAAATAAAAATAACCTACCAGAAATTTCAGCTTATCACTAATGGAAATCAAATTATTCAATCTTCCTTTTAGTGTTTTTTGTTGTTTATTATTGGTAATAAAATTATTCGACATTGTATTTAGTGATAAAGTAATTGATATATTGTTTTAAATACGTCCCTAAATAGTAAGGCAAATTCATTAACAAGTAAGGTTTCCCTTCTGGTGTAACAGTTTCTTCAATGTTGAATTTCCCTCCATACATTCTGACTGCGAATTGATGAGGGGCTTGATTCACAAATTGATGCAAGGATTTCAAACTTCCCGTTTTCCCCGATTTAATTTCAATAGGAATCAAGAATTTCCCGTGAGCAATGAGCAAATCAACCTCTGCTGACGATTGCGTTTTGTCCCGAACCCAAAAGTTGGTCTTTTTGTAATCCGTAGTATTCAAAGACAAAACTTCCTGATTGATAATATGAGGGATAATCGCTCCTTTGTATGCTTCGTTAAGGTCTTTCATTAGCAACAAATCGGCTTGAATATTCTGATCAAAATTTAAAATTCCTGTATCCAAAAATTGTAATCGTGGCGATTTTTTATAATCTGGAAGAATTGGCGGCTCTACATTGGTACAAGGATAAATTACCTGAATGACCTTTGCGGCATCTAAATTATTGAATGCCTCGCTCACTTCCCTCGACTTATAATTAGAGTGTCCGAAATTTTGAAATTTAATCCGTTGGTCAACAAATGATGCAGCGGTATTTACGATGTGTTGCATCACATTTTCTTCCGATTTACTATCTGCATATTTTATCACATCATCTTTGTAGGTATTCCAAATACTTTCATAAATCTGTGGAAGGAATAATAAATCTTTATGAGCAACATAGTTGACAACAATTTCGGGCATTCCCCCAATAATACAATAGGTGTGGAATTCTTTCATCAAAAGTTCGTGGGCAATGTCGTCAACGGGAACATTCCGAAATCTTTCTAACAAATTCTTTTTCCCCTGTGCTTCAAGATATTCCTGAAAATTTAAAGGAAACAAATACAGATAATTAATCCTACCTACTGGATAATTTTTAGTTTTCTTTAAGGTATGCTCCAGCAAAGACCCCGCAGCAATGACATTCAATTCTGGCAAGTCCTCATAAAAATACCGCAAAAAAGAAATAGCTTTTTCGGATTCCTGGATTTCATCAATAAAAAGCAGTGTCTAGGGAAAATCTTTTGGAGAGATTTCATTTTTTAATGCAAAAAATTGACCAATTCCTGCACACTATTACTCCGTTCTACGAGATTAGCATCTTCGCTTTTTTCTAAATTAAACTCTATAAAATGGGTATAACTTTCCCCGAAACTACGAACCAAGGTCGTTTTCCTACTTGTCGAGCTCCTCTTAGTATCAACGGTATGGCATTAGAACTCGTTTTCCATTGAACCAACTCATCAAAAAATATGTCGTTTAAAATTCATTCTTATCATAAAACAAACCCAAATTTACTAAATTTTCGTAACAAAACAAGGGTGATTTTTGCACTTCATTTTTGATTTGATTTATATATAAAATGTAAATCGAGCTCCGTTAACAATTTTCTATAATAATTATCCTCAGGAACTAGCATATCTAGACTGAGTTCGTAGAACAGTTGTGATGTAAAGTGTTTTCGTCCTTGCATATTTAAATTTACGAAAATTTCATATCATAAATAACAGTTTTTAACTATATTTGAGTTGTGCAACAGGCACAAGGGTTTTGCAATAGTGGGGCTGAAAGTTAAAGGCTCAACATTTGTGCTACTATTGAGCTTTGGTGCAATCATCAACTAACGTTCTTCGATTGCCCCACCATCGCAAAGCCCCAAACCGTTATCTGCAAAGCAAAAACCATGATTGTCAATTAAAATGAAGGAAGAAAAATTCCAATTTGGTCAGTACTCAAATGAAAATCACACTTATTATGATGAAAATAATGAGGAATATGAATCATTCTTACAACAAACCGCTCCATTAATTGGTTACATTGTGCATGATTTTAATAAACTTGATGAGAGTTTAAACAACGCTATTTGGCAAATAATATCTGATAGAACTGACGAAATAGGAGCATTAATTACTTACAAAATGAATTTTTCCGCAAAAGTTGATTTGTTTAATAGAATAATTAAATCAATGGAAATAGGTTGTGATAATGAAATTCCAATTTTAAATGAATTAATTGAAAAACTTAAGAGATGTGCAACTTTAAGAAATGCTGTAGTACATGCTGAATGGTATAATATGAATGAAAAAGGCTATACTTTTGTAAAACTAAATTTTGAAAAAAATGGTTTGAAACAACATTATTGGCAGTTTACACCAGAGTCTCTTAGAAAAATAGTTGATTTAATTAACGAAACTTACTTTCTATTTGATACTTATTATGAACAAAAAGATGATTTGCTCAGCAGCTAACATATTCTATGTCAAAAAACAAGAAAAATTTTAAATATTTTCAATTGGCAAATTGATGGGTTTTTACATAGGGCGTTTCTCGTTTGATGACTGCAAAAATGCGGCTTACCAGTTTGCATTTTACATTATTTAAGGCTAATAAACTGTGTTTGCCTTCTCCTTTTTTTCGTTCGTAGTATAATTTGAGTTTCCGTTGTTGGCACAAGCATCTTGCCCGTGTCTGCATAACCTATTTTCATTAATCTGTAAAATTTGTATTACTGCTCATCTTTTATTTATTGTAAGCACGAGCGCTAGGGAGACCCTGCTAAGAATGATAAGATAAAAAAAGTGATAACGTTGTTATGTTCTTTTAATCGCAAAGGTTTTATATGCTTTGTATTTAGTTTTTTTAAAAAAAAAATTAACATGTTATAAAGCTAAAAAACAATGGTAAAAACATTCCTTTTGTATTCTTTTATCATAAAAATATGATATTATTATAAATCTCATAAATTAATAGCCATAACACAGCAATTTAACTTCGCATTTTATATAGATTAAAAAACAGAACGAAACATACAACTTACTAATTCTATACAAAATACGAAACCAAAAAAACACAAAAAACATATATAAAACCTGTTGTGCATTTAGGAATTAAGAAAGAAAAAGATTGTCCATTTGATTAAAAAATCGTATATTTAATTGATTACCAAGTCAATAAATACATGAACAATCTCACTCAAAACTACAAAATTATTTTAAAAGAATTGACAAATACCTGTAAACATATAACTACTAACAAGCAAGTCAGAATTCCAAAAATGTCTGATTTGGAACTTGTGGCACTTAATATTACTGCAGAATATATGTCAATTAACTCTGAATTACAGTTATTTAGATGTATTTCGGGAACTGATTTGGACGGAAAAATTGAAAGAAGTGTCTATAATAAAAGAAAGAGAAAACTTTTTCCCTACATTGAAAAAATCAGACAAACTTTAAGCAACAAGTTTGCAGATTTTACCGATGTATTTATTGTCGATTCAACACCAATTGAAATATGCAAAATCAGTAGAGCCAATCGCTCTGCAATCTGCGCAACGGATGAAATTAAACCTTCTTTTGGGTATTGTGCAGCACAGAAGTCAAGATATTTTGGTTATAAACTTCATGCGGTTTGCGACAAGAATGGAATCTTTCATTCTTTCGATTTTTCGCCTGCAAATGTCCATGATGTTAATTACCTTAATGATGTTAAGGAAAATTTTCAGAATTGCTTGTTAATAGGAGATAGAGGATATGTCAGCAAAGAAATTCAGATGGATTTATTCAACTATTCTAGGATAAATCTTTCAGTTCCGATGCGTAAAAACCAACATAATTTTGTAGAGTTTTCAAGAATGAAATCAAAAATAAGAAAGAGGATTGAAACCAATATCTCGCAATTGTGCGGACAGTTCACAATCAACACCAACTTTGCAAAAACATTTCAAGGTTTAGCAACAAGAATAGTATCGAAAATAACTTCTTTTACGATGATTCAATACCTAAATTTCTTCGTACTCAAAAGAAGTTTGAACAAATTAAAAATTAATTTGTGCTAAATGCACAACAGGTATATAAAATAAACACTTACAATAAATAATAAAAATATTTGTGGTTTCACAAAACTTTCGTACATTTACGTGTTGTAGGCAATTTTAACCGCCCGAACCGTCCAAAGATTTTCCCCATTCGTTTAAATCCCAAAGAATTTTTACCAAACCATTTCCTAAATCCGACAACTCATATTCAACACGAGGAGGAAGCTCATTAAAAGAAGTTTTGGTAAGCAATCCATCTTCAACCATTTCAGAAAGTTGTTGATTGAGTACTCTTCGGTCAACATTTTTTATGCCACGCAAAAACTCGCTTGGTCGTTTTTTTCCTTCGTTGATTTGCCAAACGATGGAGATTTTCCATTTTCCATTAATGGCGTTTACTGCTTTTTCCAACGGACACATTTTTTCTTCTATCGTTAAAACCTTTATCCCCATAAAATTGACTTTTTTATCCCCTATTGATTAATTAATGCGGTATTGTGAGAGCGTTTCTACTACTATAAATTTGCTCAAATTCAACTACAAAAATATGAATATTTTAAGAATCGATTCAAGCGTAAGAGTACAAAACTCGAAGTCAAGAGAATTGACGGATTTTTTTCTGAAAGAACTTTCAACAAAACAAAATTTTAACCTAAAAATCTGTGACGTAGGCATTAATCCACCAGCATTTCCAACCGATGAATTCATAAAAGCAAATTACACTTTGCCCGAAAACAGGACGGACGAAATGAAATCAATTTTAGCAAATTCAGATGCGTTGATTGATGAATTGTTTTGGGCGGATAAAATCGTGATTGCTTCGCCAATGTACAATTTTACCATTTCGGCAACATTAAAGGCGTATATCGATAATATCGTAAGAATTGGACGCACATTTTACATAAACGAAAAAAGTGAAATGCAAGGTTTACTCAACGATAAAAAACTATTGGTCATCACTTCCAGAGGTGCAATGTTTTACGGCAAAAATGAAAATTTGGAATCGTTCGATTTTCAAGAAAGCTATCTAAAATCGGTGTTTCTGTTTATGGGAATTTCCGATTCCACTTTTGTAAATACAGAAGCCCAAGACTTTGGAACTACCGAAATGAAAATGATTAACTTTGAACATTCTAAAAATCAATTATCCGAACTTTCTAAAATATGGTAGAACCGCAGATTTTAAACAGAAAAGGAGCTTTAAAGGCAGAGAATATTCCAACCGAAGTTTTGGAATTATTGAATAGCGGAAAAATAGAAACCGTGAATTTAACGGAATGGTTGGCTGTAAATCATATTCAACTCATCAAAACCAATTTTTCGGAATTGGGAATTTCAAATTCAGTCATAGAAAAGGTTTTGGGCGAAATCCAAAAGCAGAAAAAATCTTCAACAATGAACACCATAAAAGTTGTTGGCGAAATGCTTTACAAAGAATTGAAAGACAAAAAAGAGTTTGAAAAAATCTTAGATAGTTTAAGCAATCATCCGTCCGATTCTATTCGTTGTTATGCTCCGTATTTAATTTCGCTGAATGAAAAATTAGAAATTCAAGAAAAGCTAAACCAAGCAAAACCTTTGATTGCCGACACTCATTTTGGTGTTCGGGAAATAGTTTGGATGGCTTTACGCCTCGAAATTGAAAAAAATCTTGAAGTATCGATTGAGTTTCTAACAGATTGGACAAAAAATGAAGATGAAAATATCAGACGATTTACCACCGAAGCAACAAGACCAAGAGGCGTTTGGTGCAAACACATTGACCAACTGAAAGAAACACCTGAAATCGCTTTGCCCATTCTGGAAAACTTAAAATCCGACACTTCAAAATATGTTCAAGACAGCGTTGGGAATTGGCTCAATGATGCAAGTAAATCCCGACCCGATTTCGTAATTGAACTCTGCAAAAAATGGCAAAAAGAATCGCCCACAAAAGAAACAGAAAAAATAATTAAAAGGGCAAAAAGAACGATTGAGAAATAAAAACTGCCTACAACATCGTGTTTGCGAAAGAGCGGGTTAAGTTCAAACCTGAACTTTTGTACTTTTTTCACCGCAAAAACCATTTTTTATTTGCAAAAAAATGTAAATTAGCAAATAAAAAAATGGTTTTGCTAACGTCGGTGCAAAGTTGAAACTTACTGCTTTCTACCCCGCTCCTTCGCAAACACGCGGATCGTTATATGCCATTTTAGAGCAACGTTACGTCAATGAAATACAGAGAAATAGCACCGAAGGGATTTTTGACGAACTTCATTCAAAGTTTTTGGGAATATGAAACTTTTGAAACTGATTTTGAGCATACCATTATTCCAGACGGATATTTTGACTTGATTGCCCAATTTGAAAACAACAAATTGACCCTTGTAAAACTCACAGGGGTTTGGACTAATCCTATTAACGTAAATATTCCAAAATCAACAAAAATATTTGCTGTTCGTTTCAAGCTTTTGGCAACTGAATATTTATTTCAGCAGGAAATAAAATCTATTCTGAACACAACCAAAAATTTACCACAAACATTTTGGAATCTAAACATCTATACAACTGATGAATTTGAAAAATTTGTTTTTGATATTTTTAATCGGTTAGAAAATTCAATCAAACATTTAAAAGAAATCGACAACAGAAAACTCAAACTTTTTGAACTGATTTACAGCAAACAAAACTTATCCGTTGAGCAGCTTTCGGAGAATGTATTTTGGAGCAGTCGCCAAATAAACCGTTATTTCAACCAACAATTTGGATTTTCTTTGAAGTCGTTTTTAAATATTGTTCGTTGCAATTCTTCCTACAAGGATATTTCTAAAGGCAATCTTTTCCCAAGCGAAAATTATTTTGACCAAGCACATTTCATCAAAGAAATCAAAAGATATACAGGAACAACGCCAAGCAAATTATTCAAAAACGAAAACGTCCGATTTTTACAATTAGCAACCAAAGAGTAAGAGTAATTTTGCATCATAAACTAAAAAGATTTATAATGAAGATTACGAAACTCACCCCAAATTTTGAAGTAACAGATGTGAAAAAATCAGTCGCTTATTATACAGAAAACTTCGGTTTTAAATTGATAATGACTGTTCCAGCGACACAAGACGCAATAGAACAAGGCTTTGCTGAAAATAAAGAGTATGTCTATGCAATGATGCAAAAAGACAATGTGGAGATTTTTTTTCAACGCACCGACACATTCAAGGAAGATGTTGTTTTTGCACAAGGTTTGCCAATCGGAGCATCCGTTTCATTTTATATGGACATTGAAGGAATTAAGGAATTTCATCAAGAAATGAAATCGAAAAATCTGAAAGTAACCGAGCTGAAAACAACTTGGTACGGAATGCAGGAATTTTATTTAAAAGACCTTAATGGATATATTCTTGGATTTGCCGAAAAAGCCGAATAAAAATGAACATCGAAGAATTAAGAGCATTCTGTTTGTCGTTGAAAGGTGCGGAAGAATCCTTGCCTTTTGACGACAAAACACTTGTGTTTTCCGTGAAAGGGAAAATGTTTTGTGCAACCGACATCACAACTTTTAAACTTGTAAACGTAAAATGTGACCCAGAAAAAGCGGTTGAATTACGAGAACAATTTGAGGAAGTAAATCCCGGTTATTATATGAACAAAAAACATTGGAACAGCATAAGCACAAACGGAAAAATCACAACAGAACAGTTTAAAAAGTGGATTATCGATTCTTATAATTTAATTGTTGCTGGATTACCAAAAAAAGTCCAAAAAGAGTTGAACGAAGAATAAAAACGGCATATAACATCGGTAACTGTTGCACAACTCCTTTTTTTTAGAAAATAGTTTTCAAAAACATGAAATTTTGACCTCTTTAGAAGCAATTTTAGAGAGGTTTATTTTTAATTAAGATTCAAAATGCGTAAAATTGGAGTGCTTAAAATTAGTTATTAATGTTTGGAAAGACATATTTTATAAAAGCAAAGTTCTTCTCTTGTTTTAGCAAAAACATTGTTGCCCTTCGACTTTGCTTTGGATTCTCTTCTTCGATTTTTAGGATATTTGTTTTTTTTAAGATTCATTCGGTGTTGGAATTTTTTTGTTTTAAACACCCCGTCATTCCTATTTCATAGGAATGCCACCCCTCTGAAAGAGGGGAATTTTGGGGAGTTTTGAATTAAGGTTTTAAGAAATTTGAGAAATTTGAAATTACGTTGAACATTTTTATTATCACGCTCCGAAGTTACAAACTTCGGAGAGCAGGGGATTTTCTAATGTGCAAGGTCTTGCATATTATTTTTATTAAAAAAACATAAAACCGTATTTTATAATCCATTGATTTTATTAAATTTGTATAAAACTAATCAATTGAAGCTTAAAATCTATAATACATTTACCATAAAATTTTACGGTAGTGGAGATTAGGATTATAACCACGGATGGATCTTCTGCTTCGAAGACTTCGCATATCATGCGATTGTGCAAAATAGCCTTTTTCAAGCAAAGTTTCCTGAAAGGGAGCTTCACAAAGCCGCAGAATTGTTATGCCTAATTTTTAACAGAATTGTATGGAAGAAACTATATCTTTTCAAATTTTATGTAAACAAAATAATATCGTAATTGATAGATTTCATATCTGCACGTGGGAAATTGGTTCAAATAAACCAATTATAGAGATTGGTATAGATGTAAACAAAGAATGTTTAAATAATTTCCCATGTATTGATTTTTCAATGTATACACCTTGGAAGATATTAGAATGTTCTGATTTATTTAAAGAAATTAAAAAAGAAGAAAACGCCAGGTTTATATTTAATGAATCAATTAAAGGACAAAAAAATTTAAACAATAACTCTGAATTTGGAGTAGTTCACAGTTTTAGTAATGATACAAAGCTATGTATTTTACCAGTTATTTTAAATTCATCACAAAGCTTAGTCAACTTTTCAATTGATTTATCACATTTTAATCAGGAGCGTATAGATGAAAACATTTATGTACGTTTTTATTTTATGCCAAACGTATCTAATATTTCAATACATAAAACTGGTATTGCAAAGTCTACTATAATTTATGACACTAAAATAAATGAAAAACGAAATATTCCTTCAAATTTATTACAAGAAATAGCAAAATTACATTATCCTGAAATTAGTACATGTTATAATTTTAATATAGTTCAAAACAACTTTGAAATCACATATGAAGACAAACATCTTAAGAGTATTAGAAATTTAGAGTATAAATCATTCACAGATTATTTCAAAGAATTAATAAATGCTAATAAGCTAAAAATTGAAAACAAGGAATTATTAGTTGTTTTTAGTAAAAGTCAAGAATCGGATTCAACTTATTCTTATTTTACTATTTATACAAAGGAACATTTTGGTTTAAAACAAATATCAATTGTACTAATTCTAAATTTGATTTGCTCATTTTTGTTTTTCTTACCTTCATATCGTGGTAAATCTTACAATCACAATGACTCATTCATAAATAATATATTAAGCCTTCCTATTGAATTAATAATTATATTTTTAATTGTTGTCGGTTCAGTTATCTATATCTGGAACCCAAAAAATATACTTAAAAGATGATTAAAGCTTTATTAGACACTAACATACTTATCCATAGAGAAGCTAATCGGATAACAAATCAAGACATTGGTATATTATTTAAATGGTTAGATAAATTAAATATTCAGAAGTGCATTCATAGAATTTCAGTAAATGAGATTCAAAACTATCAAAATAAAAATGTTGTGAATTCATTTAATATCAAATTAGATAGTTATGAAATTCTTGAAACAAAAGCACCCCTTTCTCAAGAGGTAAAAGATGTTTCGAACAAAATTGATAAAACACAAAATGATATTATTGACACGGATTTGTTAAATGAAGTATTTAATGGTCGTGTTGATATGTTAATATCTGAAGATAAAAAAATACATATAAAAGCTGACTTATTAAATATAGCTGACAAAGTGTATACTATCAATTCATTTTTAGAATATATATATACTGAATATCCTGATTTAATAGATTACAAAGTATTAAGTGTTGAAAAAGTTCGAATGGGTGAAGTTGACTTAAATGATAGTTTTTTCGATTCACTTAAAGAAGATTATATCGGATTTGAAAAATGGTTTAATAAAAAGGCTAATGATTTTGTTTACATCACAAAAAACAAAACAAATAACAAATTATTATCATTTTTATATTTAAAACTTGAAGATACTAGTGAAGATTATAATAATATTGAACCGAGATTTACTCCCAAGAAAAGACTTAAGATAGGCACCTTTAAGGTCGTAAGTAATGGCGTGCGATTAGGTGAAAGATTTATCAAAATAATTATTGATAACGCATTGAACTACAAAGTAGAAGAAATTTATGTTACTATTTTTAATAAAAGAGAAGAACAAGTAAGGCTAATAAATTTACTTGTAGATTGGGGCTTTGAGTTTTATGGAATAAAAAATGGAACGGAAAGAGTTTATATAAAAAACTTTAATAGAACTTTAATAAACAAAGACTTATATAACGCGAAAAAAAACTATCCTTTTTTATTTAAAAAAAATAATATTTTCCTTGTACCAATTTATCCTGAATATCATACTGAGCTGATACCAGATTCTATATTGCATAATGAGAATATACATAATTTCAAGGATAGTAAACCTCATAGTAATGCGCTAAGTAAAGTTTATATTTCTAGATCAATTGAAAGAAATATAAATAAAAATGATCTAATTATTTTTTATAGAACAGGAGGATACTTTAAAAGTGTAATAACAACTTTAGCAATTGTAGAAGATGTAATTCACAATTTTAATACCTTTGATGAGTTTAAAAGTAAATGTAAAAATCGTAGCGTTTTGAAAGAAAATAAACTTTGGGAATTTTGGAATTATAATGAGAAATCAAGACCATTTTTGATTAATTTCATTTATACATATTCATTCCCAAAAAGAATAAATTTAAAACAATTAATTGATTTAAATATAATTAAGAGTATAGATGACGCTCCGAGAGGATTAAAAAAAATTAGTGTAGATGAGTTTAACAAAATTATCAGCGAAACCGAAAGTAAACAAGATTTTATTATCGATTAAGCCGAAATTTATTGAAGAAATTAAAAAAGGAAATAAAAAGTTTGAATACAGAAAAACTATTTTTAAAAATGCAGATATAGACACTGTCATTATTTATGCAAGTTCACCTATTTCAAAGGCGATAGGTGAATTCAAAATAAAAAACATTCTAGTAAATAACCCCAAAGAACTTTGGAGACAGACAAGTAATAAATCAGGTATAACATTAGATTTTTTTAATGAGTATTTCATGAACAAAGATAAAGGTTATGCAATAGAAATATCTGAGTTAGTTATTTATAAAGAACCTATTGATATTTTCAATAAATATGGTTTAAGAGCACCACAATCTTTCTGTTATATAAAATAAAAAAAACTGGGCATAATAACTAAGTTTTCGTCTTGTCCGAAGGACACGAGATGAAAACTGCCCTTCGACTTCGCTCAGGATTCTATTCTTTGGCTAGCTCTGGGCAGGCTCGCTTCGGGAGCTTTTTTATCGACAAAATATTTTACAAAAAACAGATTGATTTTTTTATTAACTTCACAAAACAAAAAAACGAACGCTGAGCTAACTCAAAAAGCATTTTGCAAAATTTTCTCATGGAAGCAAGGCTTCCTGTGAAATCTTCGCAAAGCCATAAACCGTTATCTACAATTTTATGACAACAAACAACAAACATAATATAGAAAATACTTCAAAAAAAATTGAAATTAGTAGCTTCTCTAAAGAGCTTTTATTAATTATTTTCGGGGCACTAATTGGAATCCTTGTAAATCAAATTTTCTTCAAACAAAATAAAGATTATGAAATGAAAGTAGAACTACAAAAAGATCTATTAAAGGAACAATATCAATATTTAAATAGAATATTGCAATTTACTCACAAGTACGAAATTACAGAAGTTATTGAATATATTCAGCCAATTAAAGTTATACAAACAATCGACACAAAAACTAATAAAGTAATTAAAACCGAAAATATTGAGATGGAAAAAAAACTAAAAAACTCATTTACATTACCATCTTTTATAATTTCTGAAAATAAAAGAAATACATTTCTAAACGATCTAAATTATATTAAAGATAATCGTGACAAAATAGATCATAACGTTTACAATAAATTTGATGAGTTATTGCAGTTTATTTCTGAGAATCCATTTCCAAAAGGATACGAAAAATCTGATTATGAGAAGACGATGTGGAAAACTGAAAAAACTCAAGAGAAATGGAATAAGAAGATTTCAGAACTATATGAAATAACATATTCGAAATTATACTATTAAAAACTGTAGCTAAATTATTCTATGCCATAAAAAGGAGAATTAATAAAAAAGTCAAAAACCAATGGTATTCTATTCGTTTATGAGTTTAAAAAACTGTTCAAGAGTAATTTTTCTTGCCTTACAGATTTTATAAAGAGTTTCAACTGGAATTCTATAAGTAGTATCACTTTTAATCTTTCTTACAGTACTTTCTTCAATATCATGATTTTTAGCAAATGAGTTCTGTGACTTATTTTCTTTAAGCCATGGAATTAACCAGTTTTTAGTTATATAAGTACAGATTTTCTCGTTTATGTCAATCATATAACAAAAGAAATGCTTTATGAATAAAAAATTACGGTCGTTCGACCGTAATTAAATTATTTTGTTTATATTTGTAAAAATTACAATGTATATGTAATTTTGCAATAGTTCAAAGAAATATAGAAGCTATTGCTTAGATTCTCGACTAGAAAACTGGTAATTTTATGTGTACGAGAAGATAAGTAAATGTGCTCACGACCGCGGCGTGGGCTCACTTATCGTACACGGGTATACCAGTACCTCTAGTCAGTAAGTTGAGTTCCACGCCTTTTCTATTGGGCAAAATGTAGTGAGTATGTATGTTGAATGGTACAAAAGAATTCATCTTCATGATCGAAGCAGTTCCTTCCAGCTAAAACACACTGCTTATGAAAAGAACAGACTCTTTGCCTCGGATACTGAAAGATGCTCAGCTCTATGAACTGCTGAAAAAAGGCGACCCAAACTCTTTAGAACATATTTATTTGCGTTACAAAAGACTTCTTTTCTGGATAGGAAAACAAATAGTGGAGGATGATTTTGTGGTAGAAACGCTTGTTCAGGATGTCTTTCTCAAACTTTGGTTGCAACGTGATTCTATTGAAACGCCGAATCATATTTTGGGATTTTTAAGGTTTGTTTTAAAAAGAGATTGCCTCACTTATTACAGTTCTCCAAGAAATAAATTCACTCGTCTTATTAATTCTTTAGAACGTTATGAAAACTATCAGGATTATCTGGCGGGTTACGACCCTGCTCAAGATAAAGAACTTCTCCTCCTTCAAGAATCTGAACAGAAAAATTTAGATGAAGTGAAGAAAGTTTTAAACGTTTTGGATTCTAAAAGGAAACACCTCATAGAACTTTGCCTTGAATATGGCTTTCAGTACAAACCTATCGCAGAAGCTATGGGAAGCAGTGTAAAAGACATTAGCAATGAAGTGAACAGAGCCATCAATGACCTTCGGGACATTATTAAAGGAAGTTCTTTTGAACAACCCAAAGCAAAAGTTTCTGAACATGAAAAGCACCCCAATAAACTCAGCAGTCGACAACTTGAGATTTTGAAAAGAAGGTTTGAGCATAAATCGTCTTTCTCGGCGATTGCTCAAGAACTCAATTTATCTGAAAAGGATGTTCATCGGGAATTTCTATTTGCTTATCAATTTCTACAAAGTAAAAAAAACACCACTGAAACACTTCTTTGATATGGAAAAATCTACAATTACTCTTACCCGAAGAATTCAGTTGCTCCTAGATGTTTCTAGTGAGGAGAAAAAAGTGATGTGGGAAAAACTGTATCGCTATCAGAACAGGTGCTATAGAGCAGCAAATTTTATTGTATCTCATTTGTATGTTCAGGAAATGATGAAGGATTTCTTTTATTTTACAGAAGATATTCAATACAAGTTGGCGGATGTCAATAAAGATGAAATGGGAATGTTTAACCGCTCGAAAACCAATACTACAGCACGAATGGTGTTTGACAAATTCAAAGGGGAAATCCCAACTGATATACTGGGAAGTTTGAATAATACGATTCAATCTGTTTTTTCAAAAGAAAAATCCGACTATTGGCGAGGTTTAAAATCTTTGAGGAACTTTAGAAAAGATATTCCTATTCCGCTTCCTGTTAAATGCATCAGCAAAATGAGATATGATGAGGAAACGAAAGCATTTTGTTTTAATGTATTTGCCATTCCTGTTAAAACGTATTTGGGAAAAGACTTTACGGATAAGCGTTTGATTATGGAACGCCTTTTAAGAGGGGAAATAAAACTTTGTACCTCACAAATCCAATTGAAAGACAAGAAAATCTATTGGCTTGCCGTATTTGAATTTGAAAAAGAGGAGCATCATTTAAAACCCGAAATCATTGCTGAAGCTTCTTTGTCTCTGGAACATCCTATTGTAGCTAAAGCGAATAATGTACGCATCAATATTGGTACAAAAGAGGAGTTTCTCTACCGAAGACTTGCTTTACAGGCTAGCCTGAAAAGGATTCAAGCTGGTATTGCTTCTGCCCGTTCTGGAAAAGGGGCAAAACGTAAAAAAAAGGCTCTTTACAATAGAGAAAATATTGAAATTAGGTATGTGAATCATCGACTTCATTTGTACAGCAAACAGCTTATTGATTTTTGTATTGAGCAACAGGCGGCGACTCTTATTCTTAAAAATCAGGAGGACAAAATTGGGATTGCCAAAGAACAGAAATTTGTACTTCGCAATTGGAGTTATTATGAATTGCAAGCCAAAATAAAATACAAAGCTGAAAAAGCGGGTATTGAATTGATTATAGGATAGCAGCAAGCAGCATAACGAGGGTGCTTGTACACCCGTAAGGTGAGGTCTTGAACGCTCACTAAATACTCTAGCAGTATATACAACGGCGTGGGTCTCTTTTTTTTCTGAAATAGTGATTGTGAGAAGAGGAAAACAGACAAGAAGGATAAGATGTATTTTAAATCCCTAATTACTTTATCTGTGTAAGCTTAAAAATTAAATAACATTGCTTCTTTAGCAAACTAAGTAAAACGCAGTACAGTTTGTGAAAGTTATGTAACAAAACTCTTATTTCAATTGTCTTTAAAGAGACAATTAAAAAAATAAAAGATCAAATGTTACATATAGTCCGAATTAAAATTTCATATATTCTCCTCTTATTTCTATTATCAATTTTTAAAATTAATGCACAGAATTTAACCGAAAAACAATTTATTGAAGATTTAGAATTTCTAAAAACCGAATTACCTAAAAGACATAAAAATCTATTTGGGAAAATCTCTGAAAGAAAATTCAACCAAAAAATATTAGAAATTGAGAAAAAAAGGCAATCTCTGAATAATGAAACTTTTGAAATTGAATTATACAAATTGATTAAAAAAATTGGGGATGAACACACAAGAATAGAACCAAAATATAGAAACATTTTTCCAATTTATTTTGATTTTTTTAAAGAAGGTATTTTTGTTGTAAAAACAGATTCTATTCATTCTAAGCTAATGTATAAAAAACTTAATGGAATAGAAACTCACACAATTAAAAGTGTAATCAATGATTACAAAAGAATAATCAAAGATGATAATAAATCTTATTTTGAAATAAATTTTTTAAACTTCATCAATAATCCGAGCATATTAAAAGGCTTAAATATCACCAAATCAAATTCAGAAATCAAATTTATTTTAGACAACCAAGAATTTCCAATTTTAGCAACAAATAAAGAAAATTCTGCACTGACAAAAAACACTCAACTTTTAAGATTTAAACATAAGAATAATTATTGGTATGAACTGATTGAGAATAATAAAACAATGTATTTCAATTATCAAGATTGTGCAGAACAAGATGGAAAGACCTTCGAAATATTTAATAATGAATTATTCAATGCTATAGAGATTCAAAAACCTGAAAAACTTATAATTGATTTAAGAAATAATAGCGGTGGAAATTCAGCTATTCTAAAACCTTTTCTCGAAAATTTGAAAACAAACTATCTGAATAAAAAGGGTTCATTATACATTTTGATTGGTAAGAAAACATTTTCTTCCGCTTTAATGAATGCGATTGATTTGAAAAGAGATTACAACTCAATTCTTATTGGTGAACCAACAAGTGGAAATGTAAATCATTATGGAGAAACTAGAGGCTTTTATCTTCCAAATTCAAAAATAATTATTGGCTATTCAACCAAATATTGGGAAAATTGGAAAGGTTATTCTGGTTCACTCAAACCAGATATTCAAATAGATTATTCAATTGAAAACTTCAAAAATAATATTGATGAAGCAATTGAATACATAAAACAATTAGAATTTTAGTTTTTGCAACATGTATTTATTTTTTTCTCTTTCAGCGAGTATTACTTTTAATCTATTGATTTCCATTAGCTGTTAAAATACAATTTATATTCAATACAAAAAAGCCCCTTTCATCATTTCCTGTTCTGCTCTTGTAATCCCAATTTCTGTTGCAATATTTTTCCAATTGCGGACTGCATCTTGAATTTCAGCAATAATAGCATCCATTTCAGAATCGCTTAATCGAAAATAAATCCCTACGCTTTTTGCTAATTCGAGATTCAGAGCATTATCATCCATATCAATATTTAAAGCCAATCCATCTTTCTCAACAGAAGGATTTAGGTCATAAGCAGGCGATAAAATCCAACCATTTTCTGTTAAAATAAAACCGTGATTCCGAAGATGGTCGTCTGTATTTGAAATACAAATATTGAACACAATTCTTCGCCATAATTGATGAAGATTTTCGTTGATATTTACGCCATTATTCATTACAAATTCGGCTATATCGAGATAACTTGCGGTGTGAAATCGTAAATTTTCTTCACTGTTTCCCGTCATTGTCATTGCCGAAGCAAAGTGAATTCTATCATCGCCTTCTCTGTCGAACCTTTTAGTGAAAAAAGTATGGTGTTTTCCTGCTATTTTTTCTATTCTGCATTCGTTCATTTCAATGCCACTTTTCAAAGCTAATTGATATGCTAAAAATTCCCAAGCTCCTTTGTCAATCGTATCATTTTTTGAAGGAAATTTCGCAATCCACAAATCGCCTTTTTCATCTACAATATTGGCTTTGGGTCTTGCTCCTCCCAACGAAGATCCTGGAGCCATAAGAATCGCTAACCATTTTTTTACATCTATATTTTCGTCATCCTCCAAATTTTTCGCAGCGGCTTGAAGCTCTCGAATAGACGACCAAGGCGGTGTAGCATTTTCATGATCGTCATCAAGAAAAGAACCATCTAAAGACGTTTTAAACCTCAAAGCGCCCATTCTTGTTTTGTCGAAGACACCCAAAAGATAATCTATATCGTAAAGAGTTTGTGGCTTCTCTCCAAATTCTCTTGCATGTTGTGCGGCTTTTCTTTTCATTAAAGTGCGCCCCCAAGTATCTGGCATACTGTCTAAAAAAACTCCAAAATTTTCTTTATTGTTTGGAAATTGTGCACCCGAAAAAAACTGAATATCTGGGTCAATCAAACGTTGAGATGCTGTTTTTATCCAATCCTTATCGTATTCAAAACCAAACGCCTTTTTCCCTTTTCCGTAATGTGCAGAAAGAATTCCCATCAATTTCGGGGCTGCCATTCCTTTCCAATCAGCGAAAACGTAAATATCAAATTTTCCTTGCTTCATAATAGTAGATGTTTATTTAAGTAATTCCAAATCCTGCAATTTTCTGCCAAACTCGTCATCAGCAGCTAATTTCAGAAAATCGTTTTGCAATCCCAGAACTCTTAAAACATTAAAATAAGCTCCCAAAGAAACACTTGCATCGCCTTTTTCAATCAAATACAATGTGGAACGAGCAATTCCCGCTCTTTCAGAAACCTGAACAGCAGTGAGCTTTCTACGTTTTCTTGCGAGCTTAATATTTTCCCCCATTTGCCCTAATAGTTGATTGAATTTTGGGAGGATTACCTGTTGTTTCATTACAATAGTGATTGTTATTTCGAACAAAAATACATATTTTGATTGAAATAACAATCATAAAATATATTATTTTTATTCCCTACTCGCCTCATACCCATCTTTAAATCTCAAAAAATTCTTTGCATCTTTGGGGTTTTTCTCTATCCATTTATTCATCAACTCAGTATTATTTTGTAGTTGAAGGTAATCTTCATCTTTATAAATAGATTGACCATCTTTTTTAATTTCATCCAAAATCTCTTGGCGGATTTCGCTTTTTGATTTAATGCTTTCTGCATACCATTGCTTTGCAAAAAAGATGTTTCCTGCTGCTGTTAAAACTGAAAGGAATAATGCTGTAATCATTCCATAAAAAATATTTTTCATAAATTTTGAATTCTTTTCAAATGATTTATTTAGATTCAAATAATCTTCAGAGGGTACGATTTCAATGGTTTTCGGTATCCTTTCTATAAATTCATTCCTTTCTTGAGCTTCTTTTTCTAAAGATTCTGATAATTTTAAAATTGTAGCGTTAAATCCCCTCATCGTAGATTCTGTTTCTCCTTTTATATTCAATAAATCTTCATACACAAATTCTGTTTTTATTCCTTGTTCGGTGTTTCTTTCATTGGTCTCAATGACTTTCTTTAATAGTTCTAAGCCATTGTTTTGATTGTGTTCTTGATTTTCCATTTTATCTAAATTTTCGTTTTTTCTTTTTTAATAGTTCGTCTTCTGGCGATGAAGCGTAGGTGGGCTTTAATATTTCTTTTGCTATATTTTCAAGCTGTTTACTCACAGATGTTGAATTTTCCTGTTCCTCTTTATTGATTTGTTCTGTTGCTGTTGAGTTGAAAATGATTGTCCTTTCCTGATTTTCTTGAAGTTTCTGCTTGATGTCTTTAATTTTTAATGTATTGGTGATTTCAGAGAGCTTATATCCTGGTTTATATTCTCGCTCGGTTTGATGGTTTATATCTTCAAACTTTACTATTCTCATTCCCGAGATTCCTACTTTTTCATTTTGTGAAAGTGTTACCCGATAACCTAGCTTTTTCATATTACTCGTTAGTTCTTCAAAGCTTCTTGAAATTCTAAGGGAAGTTGTGAGTGCTTTCAACATTTGCTTTTTCTTTTCTTTGCCAATTTCAATATCGGTTTTCAGGTTCATTTCTTTACAAACTTCACGAACGGCTTTACCAAAGAGTTCTCCTATGTTGTGGGCTTTAATGGTATTCTCTCCGTGTATATTTACTCTATTGACAATAAAATGTATATGTTTTTGTTTGGTTGAGGAATGAATGTCTAAAACCATTTGGTTGTTATCTCTCACTCCGATTTTCTTCAAAGCTCTTAATGCCAGTTGTGTGAGTTCTTCATTGGATAATTGGTCTCCAATGGATTTTTCGGGAGAAATATACCCTGTCAATGCCCAGTTTTTTACATTTTTATTGCGGTCTGCAACGGTTTTCATTTCTGTAAATTGTTGTTCTGGGTTCTGACTTAACAGATTATTTTGATATACTCGTTCTGCTTTCCCTTTGTCATTGCCATTATATTCGATAGCGATTTTGGTAATTCGTCTGGTGGTTGCGCTGTTATTCATTTTTGAATTTCAGTTATGTGGGTTTCTGCTTGTCTTGTTTTTCATACAGATATTGATAAATCAGTTTGGTGACATTTTCTATTTCATGGAGGATTTGTTTCTTGTTTTCAAATTCAGAAAATGTTCTGTGTCTCAATAAATTTTTAATTCTGATGAAATGATTTCCATATTGAAGCAGCACTTCTTCGGTTTTAAATTCATTGATTTTTAATTCTTTTTCGGTAAGAATCATCCTTACATATTTTGATATTTTCAAGTGATATTTTGAGGCTTGTTTTTCTATTTCGTCAAACTCTTTTTCGGTTAATCTTACGGAGATAACTTTTGAAAATTGTTGTGATGTTTTCTTTTTTAAGCCTCCTTTTCTGCCGATTTCCTGAAAGTGTTTTTTTCTCTTTTCACCATCCTCTTTCTTTTCATTTTCTTCTAAGGCTTTCTTGACAAATTCTTCTAAAAAGTCTTTTTCCATATTGGTGTGCATTTAGTTTTTATTTGAATTTTAGTTGGTTTTTAAAAAGGTTTTTCAAGACATTTCTGACGATAGGAAGAAATCAAAAATCCCAATTTTGCAATTAGCGGCTACGCTTATTGTAAACTTTGGGTACTTTTTGCACTAACTATCTGCCAATTTTGCGTGTGTTTATTTTATTCAGGTCTTCATATTCTCTGCCTGTATCTCTTTTACGCATTTCCCAACTCATTAAAAACTCATTCAGGTCTTTGTGGTTTTTGTATAGAATCCGACAGTCTTCTATGTTTTCTCCTTCATTCTTTATCATTTCGACAGCTCGGTTTCCTGCATTGTCGTTGTCAAAATACAGTTCTACTTTTTGATAATTTTGAACTACATTTTTAATTTTTTGAATCATCGAAACGGAATTCAAAATGATATAATCAGAAGGTTCTTTTTCTAAAAAATTTTCTACATTTTTAAAGGAAAGAAAATCAAAAAAATCTTCGAAAATTTTCAAATTTTCTGAATCATTTTTTATCGTCGAAACATCTTTTTTGCCCAAACAAATTTTTGAATATTTATTGCGAATTTCGTAACCTCCAGAATCATTTTTGAAGCCTATTCCGAAATAGTTTTTATCGTTGATTTGATAATGTATCTCTTTTAAGTATGTGGTTTGATTTTCTACTTTTCGGCTTTTTAAATATTCCAAAAGTGCTGGATGTTGAATGTCTTTAACTTCAACTATTGTATAATTATTTGCTAGAGTTTCTTGCTTAGGATTAGAATTACTTTGATGTTGAAAAGAAGAAAAATTTTGCTTTTCTGCCCATTCTAAAACTTCTTTTACTGATTCGTTTAGATATTTTTTCATAAAATCGACATTGTTTCCGCCTATTCCTTCGGAATGGAGATACCAAACGTTGTTTCTTTTATTGAGTTTAAAAGAGGCTTGGGTTTCTGTGGAAAAAGGATTGAGATACCAAGCTTCTTTTTCATTTTGCTTTGTTGGATGGTGTCCGAGTGAAACGAGGACTTCTTCCAACTTTATAGAGTTGAATTGGTTGCAGTTCATTTTAATGTTTTTGTTTTCTTTGTTTTTTTTAATTCCTCTTACCTAATTACCTTTTTATTGATTAACAATAATTTAAAGCAAATTTTTACAATTACCTGTTTTTACCTTCTTACCATAAATTTTTAATTAAGGTAACTTTAGGTAACTTATTTTTCAAATTGAATTACCTTTATAAATCATTGATTATTAAATCATTTAAAGATTTAAGGTAACTTGGTAACTTTGGTAAGTTTGTTTATTCAGATTTTCTTTTGATGAGATAACCGTACACTTGAAGTTGAGGATGTTTTATCCTTTGATATTTTAAACTGGTGAGTGCTTTTCCGATTTTCACATTATTCAATCGCAATCCTAAAGCATTATTCATCGCCAACATAATATCGGTTGCCGTGAGAAATTCTTCCATTTTTTCAGATTTTTCAAAATGAGCTGAAATCAGTTCTTGCTCCATTGAAACTTGTGCATATTTTTCGTTTCGCTTTTCGTTTTCGGCGATGTCTGAAGCAGTAAGTTCGGGATTGTAATTTTTCCTTTCAAAAGCATTGTAGTAAGCTTGAGACCAGACTTTATCCATATCAATTTCTTTGGAATATTCAAAATCAAAAGAATACACCTCAAAAATCAACCATCTAATGCTTCCTGTTTCATCGGTAAGAAAATCAGTCCGATTGGTAGAACCTACAAACGAGCATATTCTTTCTAAAAATTCGGCTTTTCGTGCATAAGGCAAACGAATATTTGCACTGCTTTTGGAGATGAAAGATTTCAAAGTATTGACATCAGACTTTGATAAAACCGCCAATTCATCGAGGTTACAAATCAAATTTTTACAAATGGAAATGATACCATCTTTGTCAATGGAGATATTTTCGGTGTAATAATTTTCTAATTTTGGAGGAATTAAAAATCGTAAAAAAGAGGACTTCCCCGAATTTTGATGTGATGCTAAAACCAATGACTGTTTATTGACATAACCTCTATTTAATGAACATAATACCGCTCTTGTTAGCCATTTTTCAAAATGATAACAAAATGCTTCATCATCATTGGTTTTAAGATATTGAGAGAGTTTCTTGATGTAATCTATACCATCCCAAGTTTCTAAATTTTCAAAATACTCACGAATTGGATTGTATTGCTGAATCAAATGGCTTCTAACTAGAATTTCCAATTTATTCATATTAATTTCAATTCCAGACTGTGCTAACTCAATCAATAAAGAATTGATGTTGAGAACAGTCCAAGTTCCAACCTGCTCTTTCAACTGAATTTCCAACTCCAAAGCAATGGTATTAAAACGAATGTTGTATTTTTCGTCTAAATAATTCATCGCTCGATCGTAAATCGTTTTGGAAGGTGTATCAGATTGATACAAGAATTTTTCTTCGTTCATAACCTTATCTATTTCGGTTATGATATTTCAGAGCTTCGGATTCTATTTCTAGTAAGGTTTTCTTTTTACCTTTAGAAATCCATTCCAAAAGTTCATCTTCAAAAAAATAGAGTTTTTTACCGTTTTTGTAACACGGAATTTTTCTTTGCCTTACAAGAGTATAAATTGTAGGTTTGGCTTTCCCTATTATCTTACATACATCTTCAATTCCTATAGGAATGCGTTTTTCTTTAGGTTCAGAAATTTTCGCATTCTGAACCATAGATTTAATTTCGGCAATTTCATTCGTTAAGTGAGCAACTGCTTTTGGCAGGTTTTCAAAAGAAATTTCATTTACGTCCATAATTATCGTTTATGATTGTTATAGTGCAATGATAATTTATGTTATATGTATGTTTTTTGTATGATAAAGAATGTTTAAATCATACTAATAACATAAATGGTTTTCTGCTCAATATTAATTGTATTTTCCTTTACTAAAGGAGGTTATCTTCAATTTTTATTAATCCTTCCTCTTTTCTCGAAGAGAGTAATTTTTCTATTGTTGATTCTTCCATTTCTTTAAAACTTTCAGAAAAAACAATTTTCAAAAATTTAGCGACATCTTTTCTCTGATTGTTTCCTCTATAATGATGCCACACATTCCATCCGAAATGCATTAGATCAATCGTTTTAAGAGTATTCACTCTTATTGGAGTAATAGTATCAATCTTACTATCTTTCAAAAATTCTATTAAATAAATGCTAAATCTATTGATTTCTTCATCCGAAAAGTATGGTGCAAATTTTTCTTTAGTGTATTGAACAATAAAACCCAGCTTTTCCTGTACGATTTTTTCACTTTCAGATTTTGCCTTAATTCTTATTTTTTCAATATCAGATATTTCAATAGGTTCTTCATTTTCCAATATTGTTTCGGATATTTTTTTTTCAACTTCAAAAGCTGGTTCTTCTTCGATAATATTTGGGAAACTTTGCATGTGTTTTTCATTAAATTCAAAATTCTCCGTAGAATTAACTATTTGGATATTCTTTGAATCGTCTTCTTGTTCTTCAACTAATTTGGATTTTGAATTGTTTAAAAAACGTTTTACTATCCAATTTACTATTGGTTCAAGAAATAAAATTACAAATACGAATATTAATACACCCAAACCAATACCTCCCCAGAAAAACAAATTAATTGTAAATTCATCTGCTCCATTTCTAATAGAATATTCTCTAGCAGCATTACCTATGAATATGCAAGCTAGAAAAACTGACAAACAAATAGCGATATATTCAAAGTACTTTATTTTCATTCAGATTGATTTTTTAAAGATTTTAATTGTATCGCTTCCGCCGCTCTATTTTTCTTTTCATCAATCACTTTTGCATAGACTTGTGTAGTCTTCACATTCGTATGACCAAGCATTTTGCTCACTGTATAAATATCAGTACCGCTTGAAAGTTGCAAAGTAGCAAAAGTGTGACGAAAGCAGTGAAAAGTGATGTTTTTATTGATTCCTGCTTTTGCAACCCAAGTCTTTAATGGTCGATTAATCCATGCTGGATTGGTTAAATTTTCAAAAACCAAATCATTTGGCGATTTTGGTTCTCCGCAAATTTCTAAAGCCTGTTGAGAGATCGGCATATATTCTACACCTTTTGTCTTTTTTTGAGTGAAATTAATTCTCGGTTGATTGTTATCTAAACTTATTTCATTCCACTTCAGTTTTTGAATATCAGAATGTCGCAAACCTGTTAATGCAGAAAAAAGTGCGGCACGCTTCAGAATATCATTTTCACAAGGAGTAGCAACTAAAGTATTCAGTTCATCAATTGTTAAATATTCTCTTCTTGATTCTTCACTTGGAATTCCTTTTATTTTTGCAGCAATATCTGTCGTAAAATAACCATCAATGAAAGCTTGTTTCAACGCAGCTTTAAAAACAGAAAAATAAGTTGATGCACTATTTTGAGATAATTTCCCATTTTTATTTCCACCGCGAGGTGCATTCAAAAGAAAGGTTTTAAAATTCTCACAAAATTTAATATCAATTTTAGAAAAAGGGATTTCAGAACCTTCATAATAAATTAAAAAGTCAATTGCTCTTTCCCAATTTATCTTAATTGATTCAGAATTATTTTTGTGTCGTCTTTTGATTAATGCTTCGAAATATTTAACAAAATTTTCCTGTGATTTTTCTTTTTGTTCTGCTTGAATACTATCTAATTCGCTGTAGAGATCAATATTATCATATTCTTTTTGTCTTAATTTCCTTACTGAATCTGCATAAAACATAGTTTCTCTATCGTTTTCACTTTTGCAAACTATGATGCCATTATCGTCTCTTTTAGGTTTATATGAAATTGAATTTTGAGTAGTTTTTGCAGGTCTTTTCTTATCAAATTCTACTGTTGTTACACTTCGGTTTAGATACTCACGAATTCTTTGTGGATTTTTCTTTCCCGAAATCATCACAGGATAACTCTCCAAATAGATGTACCATTCTTTTCGGTTTTCTGCTTTTCTTAACCTTACGGTGACTTTAGTTTTTAAAAGTTCTTTCATTTGCCGTCAAATATTTCATCAATTAGTTTTTTAGGAACATATACAAAACTCCCAACTTTCTTTTTTGGAATATTGTTTTTCCTAATAACACTAGTAACAGTTGATGGATTAGCGTTAAATTTTTTTGAAACTTCTGATAAAGTGTAGCAATCTTCTATTTTATAATCTTTTTTGATTACTTCTTTATCAGAGGATTTAACGACCAAAACCTTACTAAACATTTCTTCTAAATCAGTTTTGCTAACACGTGTAAGCCTCTGCCCAAAATTATATGCGGAAATCCTTTTGCTTTTTATTAACCTATGAACCGTATCTTTTGACATACCAAATAGTTGAGCGGCTTCACTTACCGAAATATAAGGTCGAGCCTGAATTTCTATAATTTTAGCTTTTGCTATCTCCAACAAATTTTGTCTAGCTTCCATTTCTTTAGCTAATCGCTTTTGTTTTTTTGCAGATTTGTCAGCACAAGCCTTACAACAGAAACGCGTAGTAACAGTTTTTGCCTCAAACGGATTTTCACAAAATTCACAAATTCTTGGGATTTTCAATTTACTAAAGCCCATAAAACAATTTTTTTTAATATTATCGCCTTTTAAGATTCATTAAGATATAATAAACCTTTTTAAGACGCACATTATCTACTTATTAAGCGCGGTACAAATATGGTACGAAAATATGATAAAAAACGATTAAAAACAAGCATTTTTCAAAAATTGTTAAAAATAAAAATCGCCGTAAATATTACATTTACAGCGATTTACTCATTTATTTTAATTGATTTTAATCAGTCCTTACTTGACTTCTTCGAAATCTGCATCTTGTACATTTTCGCCAGCGTTACCTTGTGTTTGTTCAGGTTGCGGTTGTGCTTCTTGAGTTGCTTTGTACAATTCTTCTGAAGCGGCCATCCAAGCTGCGTCTAATGCTTCTAACTTAGGTTTAATCGCATCTGCATCTTTGGTTTCATAAGCAGCTTTCAATTCTGTGTGAGCTGCTTCGATTGCTGCTTTTTTATCTGCAGATAATTTTTCTCCAAATTCTTTTAATTGTTTTTCTGTTTGGAAAATCATTCCATCTGCTTTATTGATGGTTTCTACATCTTCTTTTCTCTTCGCATCTGCTGCTGCATTTTCTTCTGCTTCTTTTTTCATTCTTTCGATTTCTGCATCAGAAAGTCCAGAAGATGCTTGGATTTTAATCGATTGCTCTTTACCAGTTCCTTTATCTTTAGCAGAAACATGTAGAATACCGTTTGCATCGATATCAAAAGTTACCTCAATTTGTGGAACTCCTCTTGGTGCAGGTGGAATATCTACTAAATCAAATCTACCAATTTCTTTGTTGTCATTAAACATTGGTCTTTCTCCTTGTCCTACTCTGATGGTTACCGCAGGCTGATTATCACTTGCTGTAGAGAAAACTTCAGATTTTTTGGTAGGAATGGTAGTATTCGCTTCAATTAATTTAGTGAAAACCGAACCCATTGTTTCAATTCCTAAAGAAAGCGGAGTTACATCTAATAAAAGAACATCTTTTACATCACCCGTTAAAACTCCCCCTTGAATTGCAGCACCAATTGCTACTACTTCGTCTGGATTTACCCCTTTTGAAGGCGCTTTTCCGAAGAATTTTTCTACCGCTTCTTGGACTGCAGGAATTCTGGTAGAACCTCCTACTAAGATGATTTCGTCAATATCAGAAGTGCTCATTCCAGCATTTCTAAGAGCAGTTTTACATGGTTCGATGGTTCTTTGAATTAAATCATGTGCCAATTGCTCAAATTTAGCTCTGGTCAATGTTTTCACTAAGTGTTTAGGACCAGTTGCAGTAGCCGTGATATATGGTAAGTTGATTTCAGTTTGAGTAGAAGAAGACAATTCAATTTTTGCTTTTTCAGCAGCTTCTTTTAAACGTTGAAGTGCAATAGCATCAGATTTAAGATCTACTCCTTCTTCAGATTTGAATTCATCTGCCATCCAATCGATGATTACGTTATCAAAGTCGTCACCACCAAGGTGAGTATCACCATCAGTAGCTTTTACTTCGAAAGATGCGTTACCATCTACTTCGTACATTTCTAGTACAGAAACGTCATGAGTACCACCTCCACAGTCGAAAACAACTACGTTTAAGTCTTTTTTACCTACTTTATCTAAACCGTAAGCTAAAGCTGCAGCAGTAGGTTCGTTGATGATTCTTTCTACTTTAAGACCAGCAATTTCACCAGCTTCTTTTGTAGCTTGTCTTTGTGCATCGTTAAAGTATGCAGGAACCGTAATTACTGCTCTGGTTACTTCTTGACCAAGGAAATCTTCAGCCGTTTTCTTCATTTTTTGAAGAATCATGGCAGAAATTTCTTGTGCTGTATATTCTCTATCGTCTATTTTTACTTTTACAGTATCATTTGGTCCAGCTACTACAGCATAAGGAACTCTAGAAATTTCTTCTTTATCTTTAGTAAACTGTGTTCCGATGAATCTCTTGATAGAATAAACAGTTTTAGTAGGATTCGTTACTGCTTGTCTTTTTGCAGGATCACCTACTTTTCTTTCTCCATCTTCTGTAAATGCTACAATAGATGGTGTGGTTCTTTTACCTTCTGCATTTGGGATAACTACAGGATCTTTACCTTCCATTACCGCAACGCAAGAGTTGGTAGTACCTAAATCAATTCCGATAATTTTGCTCATAATATTTATATTTTATTTTTTACTTAACTAATTTGACTTGGATTTCTCCAATTTTATACCATTGAGAAAATTGTGACAAATTGACATTTTCTTAAAAACTGTCATCTTTTAAAATCTCCATTTCACTTCTCTATTCCCATGTTTATCATTATATTTGGATAAAACTTTTTACAGATATGCCACAATTCAATCCTAGAGACATTACCTGGTTAGGTTTTAATGCAAGAGTTTTGCAAGAAGCGATGGACGAAACCGTTCCATTACACCTGAGAATTAGATTTTTAGGAATTTTCTCTAATAATTTAGATGAATTTTTCCGAGTGCGAGTTGCAGGACTAAAACGAGCTCTAGAGCTGAAAGATAAACTTGCAGTAGAAACGTTTTTTGACAAGCCTCAAAGAATTCTGGACAAAATCAATAAAATTGTCATCAAACAACAAGAAGATTTTGAAAAAACTTGGGACAAAATCCAAGAAGAAATGGCAGAGCAAAAAGTTTTCATTAAAACACCCAAAAAACTCACCGAAAAACAGAAGGAATTTGTAAAAAAATATTTTGATGAAGAAGTAGAAAGCAACGTCATTCCTATTCTGCTTCACGACCATGTTCAACTGCCCTATTTGCGAGAAAAAAGCCTTTATCTAGGCATTGCAATGCGCAGAAAAGATTGGAAATTCGAAACTAAATTTGCCATTATAGAAGTTCCAGCGAAAGCGAATGGAAGATTTGTCATTTTGCCCACCGAAAATCCTGAGGAAACTGACATAATGCTTCTAGAAGACGTCATCGCTTTCAATTTACCGCACATTTTCTCCTATTTCGGGTATGATGATTTCAAAGCAAATTCTTTTAAGGTGACCAAAGATGCAGAATTTGACCTTGATAATGACATCAGAACCAGCTTTGTAGAAAAAATTGAAAAAGGCATCAAATCCAGAAGAAAAGGAAAACCTACCCGTTTTGTTTTTGACAAAGACATGGACAAATCTTTGGTGGAATTTCTCATCAAAAAACTCAATCTTACCAAAAGAGACAGCATTATTCCGGGTCAAAAAATTCATAATTTCAGACATTTTATGGATTTTCCAGATGTTTTTAAAAATTATGAAAAACCAATAGAAAGAAGTTCTTTTACGCATCCAGAATTCGACCACGAAGGCAGAATTACAGATGTTATCGTAAAAAAAGATGTGCTTCTTACCTTTCCTTATCACACTTTTACACCTGTTATTGACTTGTTGAGAGAAGCTGCAATGGATCCTGATGTAAAATCTATTCAAATCACGGCTTATAGATTAGCCAGCAATTCCAAAATTGTAAATGCATTGATTAATGCCGTGAGAAACGGAAAAGAAGTCACCGTAATGCTAGAATTGCGCGCCAGATTTGATGAAGAAAACAACCTAGAATGGAAAGAAAGACTAGAAGAAGAAGGTGTAAAAGTTTTAGTAGGATTGCCCAATAAAAAAGTACACGCAAAACTCTGTGTCATCAAAAAAAGAGTGAATAACAAGACCATTCAATACGGATTTGTAAGCACTGGAAACCTCAACGAAAAAACAGCCAAAATTTATGTAGACCATTTGCTCATGACTTCTAACAGAGCAATTATGGCAGACATTAATAAAGTTTTCAATGTGTTCAGAAAACCAAAAATAGACCCCGTTTTAGCATTGAAATCTTGCAATCATTTGTTAGTTTGTCCACATTTTATGCGAGAAAAAATTGTTTGGCATATTGATAAAGAAATTGAAGAAGCAAAAGCAGGCAGAAAAGCCGAAATGATAATAAAAGTAAACTCACTTTCTGATAAAGGTTTGATTAAAAAACTTTATGAAGCAGCGGAAGCTGGTGTGGAAATTAAAATGATTGTTCGCGGAATTTTCTGTGCTGTAGAACAGAAAACGTTCAAGAAAAAAATTCACGCCATCAGTATTGTAGACGAATATTTGGAACATTCTAGGGTGATGTATTTTTACAATAAAGGCAGTGAAGATGTCTATCTTTCTTCTGCGGATTGGATGACGCGAAACCTAGATTACAGAATAGAAGCTGCCGTAAAAGTGAATCAAAAAAATCTCAAAAAAGAACTAAAAGATTTATTAGAACTTCAATTGAAAGGCAACGTAAAAGCCAGATTTCTAGATGAAGATTTGACCAATAAATATGTCAAAAACAACAAAAAACCATTCCGCAGTCAAATAGAAACGTATAAATTTTTGGAAAAGAAGAAGATAGAAGTATGATGTATGAAGTATGAAGTATAATGTCTGAAAATATTAAACCATTTTTTAGGATTTTTGTCCCATAAATAATTATAAGTTCCGTAGGAACGATACGTTTGTAGAAAATTATAAAGTATGTAAAAAAGTTCCGTAGGAACGACAGAAAAATGAAACAAGTTATTTTCCTTTTCATATTAGCCACAAATCTTCTTTTTTCGCAAAAGAAAGACAGTTTAGTTTTTTCAGAACAACCAAAATTCACTTCAAAGCAACTCATTATTCCAGCTACTTTAATGACAGCAGGAACAATCGTTTTAACTACAGAAAATAGAGATTTCAGCGTTACAGAAAACAAAAATTTCTTGGCTTTTGGAGGTTATCCCGAAGATTACCTTCAATTTGCGCCTCATGTTTCACTTTACGCTTTTGAATGGGCAGGAATGAAACCCAAAACCGACTTCTGGAACAGAACTGCTATTTTGACAAAATCTGAAATTATAGTTTTTGGGAGCACTTATCTTTTGAAAAAAGCCATTAAAAAACCTCGTCCAGACGGAAGCAATAAATTTGGTTTTCCGAGTGGACATACTGCGAATGTTTTTGCTGGCGCCACAATGCTTTCTATGGAATATGGCGAAAATTACCGTTGGGTTCCGTATGTTGCATATTCTGTAGCAACTGGAGTGGGCGTTTTGAGGATTACTCACGACAAACATTATTGGAGTGATGTGATTTTCGGAGCGGGATTAGGAATTTTATCCACCAAAATCGCGTATTGGACGCATCAATATCAATGGAACAAAAAATCAGAAAAAGATAATCTCACGATTTTATACAAAGAACATTTATAATTTTTCTTAATTTATAAATCATATTTTTACAATAAATTCTTCAACATCTATGAACTTTAAAAAAATATTAGGAACATTGGTTTTGGCTTCGGTTTGTGGTTTTTCGCAAACGCAGCAATTTACCATGAACGACGCTGTTTTAGGACTTAGAACCAATCTTGCCGTGAAAAACATCAGAGATTTTTCTTTCAGCAATGATGGCAAATCTTATCTTCAAATGGTTAAAAATGCTTATCTCATCACAGATATTGCGACCAACAAGTCAGATACTTTGGTTTCTTTGTATCAAGTAAATCAAAATTTGAGTGCTGACCAAAAACTGAAAGCCTTTTCTCCACTGAAATTTTTGAACAATTCTAAAGCTTATTTCTCCCAAAAAGGAAAATATTTTTGGCTTCAAAAAACGGGAAATTCTTGGCAAAAAACAGAATTCGCATCTATTCCTGAAGAGGCAGAAAACGCTCAACTTCTCCCTGATAATCAAACGATTATTTACACCATTAAAAATAATTTATTTGTAAATATTAATGGAAAGACTTTGAAAATCACAGATGACCAAAACGAAAATATCATCAACGGACAATCGGTTCACCGAAATGAATTCGGAATCGATGGAGGTATTTTTGCAGCGCCAAATTTTCAAAAAATTGCATTTTACAGAATGGATCAAAGCATGGTTACTGACTACCCAATCATCGATTGGAGCGTAACTCCTGCAGAAAACCATAATATCAAATATCCTATGGCTGGAAATAAATCTCACGAAGTTTCCATCGGAATTTTTGATGTAAAAACTCAAACCAAAAAATTCTTAAACATCGAAGGCGACAAAGAGCAATATTTAACCAGCGTAACTTGGAGCCCTGATTCTAAATCTATTTTCGTTGCGGTTCTTAATAGAGCTCAAAACCACATGAAACTGAATCAATATGATGCCGAAACAGGAAATTTAGTTAAAACACTCTTCGAAGAAAAAGATGAAAAATATGTAGAACCACAGCATCCATTGACCTTTTTACCTGGTTCTAATAAAGATTTTATTTGGCAAAGTCAAAGAACGGGTTATAATCATTTGTTTTGGTACAACACCGACAAAGGTTTGGTAAAACAAATTACAAAAGGAGATTGGTTGGTGAACGAAATTTTAGGTTTTAACGAAAAGAAAAAAGAAATTTATTTCTCTTCCACTAAAGAAACGCCACTTGAAAAACATTTGTACAAAGTAAATTGGCAAACGACTAAAATCACCAGATTAGACAAAGACGCTGGAATTCACAACGGAATTTTGAGCAAAGACGGAACACATTTATATGATGTTTTTGCCAATGCTTCTACTCCAAGAATTGCCAATATTATCAATACGCAATCGCTTCAAACCAAAAATATTTTAACGGCAGAAAACCCACTGAAAAACTTCCAAAGACCTGAAATTCAGAATATCACACTGAAAGCAGACGACGGAACGCCACTCTATGGAAAACTGATTTTGCCGACTGATTTTGATAAAACTAAAAAATATCCTGTAATTGTATATTTGTACAATGGACCTCATTTACAGTTAGTTACCAATAACTTCCCAGCTTCTGGAAATCTTTGGTACGAATATATGGCACAACATGGCTACATTGTCTTCACGATGGACGGAAGAGGTTCTTCTAACCGAGGAATACAGTTTGAGCAGGCAGTTTTCAGAAATTTAGGTGAAACTGAAATGAAAGACCAATTACAAGGAGTAGAATATTTAAAATCTTTGCCTTTTGTAAATGCTGAAAAAATGGGAATTCACGGTTGGAGTTTCGGTGGATTTATGACCACAAGTTTTATGCTGAAATATCCTGAAGTTTTCAAAGCGGGAGTTGCAGGTGGACCTGTAATCGACTGGAATATGTACGAAATTATGTACACAGAACGTTACATGGATACGCCAAAAGAAAATCCTGAAGGTTACGCAAAAGCTAATCTTTTAGACAAAGTTCAAAACTTGAAAGGAAAATTACTCATGATTCATGGTGCGCAAGATGATGTAGTGGTTTGGCAACATTCTGTAAAATTCCTGAAATCTGCAGTTGACAAAGGTGTTCAGTTAGATTATTTCGTTTATCCTGGGCATCCTCACAATGTTTCAGGCAAAGACAGAGTACATTTAATGCAAAAGGTTACGGATTATTTTGACTTGTATTTGAAATAGTTTTTACCGCAAATCGAAGATTCGACGAAGTCAAAAGAAACAAAAGAAAAGTTTAAAAATAAGCAATTCAAATGCAAAAAAAAAGAGCAAAAAGTCTTTTACTTTTTGCTCTTTTGTATTTCTTAAACACAAAGAAAATCTTTTGTGCCTTTTGTGGTTTAAAACTAATCTACTTTTTTCAAATCCAAATCTCCAAAATCAAAAGAGAAATCCGTAACATCTGAAATCGGTTTCATTTTGGCAGAAACTGCTTTTCCGTTTTCGTCAAAAATAAGCGTGAAGAATGCATCTGCGTCATAACTTCTATCATCCCATTTGATTACGAAAGTATCTTTAGAATAAGGCAAAACTTCGCCTTTTAATCGTTCTGAAGATTTACAAATAATTCTAAAACCTTTCTTTTCTTTAGAAATTACCACATCACCAAACCAAGCATCTCTATAAGTTCCTACAAATTGTTCAGGTGCCAGTTTTGCACTTTTGCCTTTTTGGTAAGCCGCAACTTTTGCATACGTTTCGGCTTTTTCTTTGTCATATTGAGCATTACCTTTTGCATATCTTTCTGCGTAGGTTTTCAACCAATTTCTGTCTTCAATTCCTAAATACACATCTTTCACCGTATTGGTAATCGTGTTAAAAGCCACCCCTTGTTGTTGATTCGTGAGCACTACAATTCCTAAATTCAAATCAGGAATTAAGGTAAATTGCGTAACTGTACCGATTAAACCACCTGTATGCTGAATCTGACGGTGACCTTTTACATCAGAAATAAACCAACCTAGACCGTAACCGTAAAATTTAGTATCATAAGGATTTTTAGCAGCCATAGGAATCGGTTGTTGAATTTGCCAAAGAAGATTCGCGTTTTTCTCAGAAACCAAACGTACTCCATCTTTGGTTACAAAACCGTTCATTAAGAAATTTGCCCAAGTCGTCATGTCTGTAATGTTACTCAAAATTCCACCAGCTGCATTGGCCGTTTCGTTCCAATCGTGAGGAACTGCAACTGCTTTTCCATTAACTGGAGCATGAGCGTCAATTTTATTTTCTATAGATTTTGCACGGTTATAAGAACCGAAACTTGCTGTCATTCCTACCGGTTTCATAATTCTTTCTTCGATAAATTCAGCCCATGTTTTTCCAGAAATTTTATGAATAACTTCTCCTGCTACAATAAACATCACATTGTTATAATCCATTGTACTTCTGAAAGAATGCGCAGGTTTCAAATAACGAACATTGTGCAATAATTGCTCTGTAGTCATGGTTCCACCTTCTGGAAAAAACATTAAATCTCCTTGTCCAAGACCTAAACCAGCTCTATGCGTCACCAAATCTTTGATGGTAAGTTCTTGCGTCACATAATCGTCATACATTTTGAAATCTGGTAAAAATTTGGTCACTTTATCGTCCCAATTCAGTTTTCCTTCGTCTGCTAAAATCGCTAAAGCGGTGCAAGTAAAACCTTTAGAATTAGAAGCAATTCCCACCAAAGTTTCTGGCGTCATCGGTAAATTATTGTTAAGAGAACGCACTCCGAAGCCTTTAGAATAAATGACTTTTCCGTCTTTTAACACGCCAACAGACATTCCGGGAACATCAAAAGTTTTAATGGTATTTTGGATGAGTTCGTCTAGTTTCTGCTCTGAAATTTGGCTAAAAAAGAATAATGAGCAAAGAATAAAGAACAAAGAAAATGATTTTTTCATGCTGATTTTTTTGAATTTCTGTAAAGGTAAATAATTCTAAAAAAAAATCTCGCTGATTTAGCAAATTAAGCAGATAAAAATCAGCCAAATCAGTTAAATCAGCGAGAAAAATAAACTTTTTTTTAAATTTTATTTCATTGCTTTTTCGTAGTAATCAGAAGCCACATTCCAATCGATTACATTAAAGAAAGCTTCTATATAATCTGCTCTTTTATTTTGATATTTTAAATAATAAGCGTGTTCCCAAACGTCCATTGCCAAAACTGGAGTTCCAGAAATAGACATTCCCGGCATTAAAGGATTATCCTGATTTGCGGTACTTCCTACTTTCAACTTTCCTGAAGCATCTGTAACCAACCAAGCCCAACCAGAACCAAATTGTTTCGCTCCTGCGTCAGAAAACTGCTTTTTGAAATTTTCAAAACTTCCAAAATCTCTATTGATAGCATCAGCTAATTTTCCGCTTGGTTTTCCAATAGAATTTGGTGTCATTAATTCAAAATACAAATTGTGATTGTAATAACCTCCTGCATTATTTCTTAACGCAGCATTGCTGGTGTCAAGCGTTTTCAAAACTTCTTCTATCGTCATATTTGCTTGTGGTTTTCCTTCCACCGCTTTATTTAAGTTGTTCAAATAACCTACATAATGCTTAGAAAAGTGAATGTACATGGTCTTCGCATCTACATATTTTGAAAAAGCATCATAATTATGTTTCAGTGTTTTTATTTTGAAAGCACCTTCATTTGCAGTAACATCAGAAGGTTTACCATAATCTGTAGATTCTACATTGACTACAGGTTGCGCTGTATTTCCCACTACCGCTACACAAGAAGTAACCGCAGAAAAAGCGATGGCTACAAAAGCCCATTGAACTAATTTTTTCATATAAATATTGTTTTATTTTAAAAAATTGAATTTCCCAAAAATAGCAAAAAACTCCCGAAAATAGGTCAATTTTTCATTAACAAAATCTATAATTTGGTTTGATATATTTATTTTAAAGTTAAGCACTTTCCCATTCTACAATTCTCCCACTCTAGAACTCATACTTTGTACTTTTAACTTTACTCTTCGTACTTATAAAAATCTTACCTTTGTAAAAAGTAAAAAAGTAAAATGGAAAGTAAAAAAGAATTCTTCTTAGAATGTTATAAACTTGGGATTATAAAATTCGGCAGATTTACATTGAAATCCGGCATCGAAAGCCCGTTTTATGTAGATTTAAGACCTCTCGCTTCTGAGCCAAAAATCTTAAAACATTTGGCCAATTATCTTTTAGAAATGCTTCCTTTAGATAATTTTGATGTGATTTGCGGTGTTCCTTACGCTGCATTACCTATGGCAACTGCCATGTCTCTAGAAAGCTATATTCCATTGATTATCAAGAGAAAAGAAGCTAAAGAATACGGAACCAAAAAACTCATTGAAGGCATTTATAAATCTGGACAAAACTGTCTACTAGTAGAAGATGTAATTACTTCTGGAAAATCTTTGGTAGAAACCATCGCCGAAGTAGAAAATGAAGGGTTAAAAGTTTCTGATATTGTAGTGGTTCTAGACCGTGAACAAGGCGGAAAGCAACTTTTGCAAGAAAAAGGTTATCATGTTCATACGCTTTTCAGCATTTCTGAAGTGGTAGAAATTTTAAAAGAAGTAGACCATCTTACTGAAGAAGAAGTTTTAAGAATTAATGAATTTATCGCAGGAAACAAAATTGAATTCAAAGAAGAAAAAAGACTTTCTTACGAACAAAAATTAGAAAATTGCGAACATTCTGTTGGCAAAAAAATCTTAGAAATTGCTATTTCTAAACAATCTAACCTTATCGCTTCTGCAGATGTGACCACTACCAAAGAGTTGCTAGAATTTGCAGAACAAGTAGGGCCACATATTGTCGCTCTAAAAACGCATATTGACATTATTTCTGATTTTGATAGTGACAAGACCATTCTTCCGCTAAAAGATTTAGCAACCAAGCATAATTTCCTTTTGATGGAAGACCGAAAATTTGGCGATATCGGGAATACTCAGGAATTGCAGTACAGAGGCGGAATGTATAAAATTTCGCATTGGGCAGATTTGGTTACTTCTCACGTGATTGCAGGCTATCAAAGCATTGATTGTTTCATGAATTCTGGGGTAATTGCCATTCTTTCTATGTCTTCAAAAGGTGCGCTTACTGACCAAAATTACAGAACAGAAGCTTTAAAAATAGTAGAAACACATCCAAATATTATCGGCTGTGTAGCTCAAAATAAAGTTCCTGCAAATGTTTTACTTTTTACGCCAGGTGTAAACATCAGTTCCAAAGGAGACGATAAAGGTCAACAGTACAATACACCAGAACATGTTTTCAAAAATTTACATACAGATTTCGTAATTGTAGGTCGCGGAATTTATAAAGCCGAAAATGTAGAAAAATCTGCAAAACTCTACAAGTTAGAATCTTGGAACGCCTACCTAAAATCGCTCTAAATGGAGAAAAAAACGAACATACAATTCTATTCGCCTACCGAAGAAAAATTAAACATTTGGTCTCATGCTTTCGGGATTTTTTTGAGCATCATCGCTTTGGTTCTATTAATCATTAAGGCGGTTCAGCAAGACAACATCTGGATGATGATAAGTTTCCCAATTTTTGGGGTGAGTCTAATTTTATTATACCTCGCTTCTACACTTTATCATGCTTCAAAGGAACCTCAAAAGAGATTTAAGCTCAAAGTTTTCGACCATGCTGCTATTTATGTTCTTATCGCAGGAAGTTACACGCCTTTTACATTGGTCAGTTTAAACGGAGAAACGGGTTGGCTTATTTTTTCGATGGTTTGGGTGATGGCTTTTACAGGAATTATTCTCAAATTATTTTTCACGGGAAGATTTAAAGTTATTTCCACAACAATGTACGTTTTGATGGGTTGGTTGATCGTTTTTTATTTCCAAGATCTTACTGCTCATTTACATGAAAAAGGAGTATTTTACCTAATTCTTGGCGGAGTTTTATATACGATTGGTGCTATTTTATACAGCATTAAGAAAATAAAATTCAATCATGCTATTTTCCATTTTTTTGTTTTAGCAGGGAGTTTCTGTCACTTTTTATCGATTTATTTATACGTCTAGCTAAAGAAATTGAGCAACCTAATTTTACTTTTTGTCTGCCTAATCATAGGAATTGTTTTAAAAAAATCTAAAATAATTCCCGATAATTTTCACACCTCATTGAATGCTTTTGTGATTAACATTTCGCTTTCTGCATTTTCACTGTATTATATTTCAAAAATAGAACTCAACAGTTCGGTGATTTATCCCGTTTTAGTGGTTTGGATAGGAATTTTTGCGGCGATTTTATTTTTTGCAGGATTAGGAAAAATTTTCGGTTGGAAATCTTCTTTAATTGGCGCTTTAATTATGTGTGCAGGTTTCGGAAATACTTCTTTTGTAGGCATTCCTTTAATTCAAGCAATGTATGGAGAAGAAGGTTTAAAAACCGTGATGTTGGTAGACCAACCTGGATTTGTTGCTCTTTCTACGGTAGGAATTTTAGTCGCCAATTTTTATTCTGGAAGCAAAGATTCTCTACTCAAACATCTTTCTAAAATTTTAAAATTTCCTCCATTTATTGCATTTGTAATTGCTTTGTTGTTGAATATTTTCTCCATAGAAATTCCAAAAGATTTTGACGAAGTTTTAATGAAATTGGGCGCAACTACCGTTCCACTCGCTTTGGTTTCTGTAGGAAGTCAAATGCAATGGAAAAAAATTGAGAAAAAAGAAGGATTTCACCTTTTCATCGGTTTACTTTTCAAACTAGTTCTTTTGCCACTCATTATTTTGGTGATTTACAAATATATTTTCCATCAAAATGGAGACGTAATAGACATTTGTATTTTAGAAGCCGCGATGGCACCTATGATTACAGCGGCGATTATTGCTTCGGCTCATGATTTAGAACCTAAATTTTGCAACTTGATGGTTGCCGTAGGAATTCCTCTATCTATCCTTACTGTGGGAATTTGGCATCTACTATTGCCTTTTTTATAATTTAAAAAGATAAAAACTTCCGATTTATTTCGAAGAAAATATTCATCCGAGAAAGGAATTATCATTCTCAAAATCCATTGTCAATAAAATTCAAAAATTGTTGATAAAATGTAATATTTTTTCGGATTTATGTAAGTAATTTTAATAGTTTCTCTCTATATTTGATTTTCTAAAATCAATGAAGAAGAAGACCATCATTTTACTGTGTTTACTGCTTAATCTTTTTGCTTTCTCGCAAAAAGATTCCATCATTATTGACGCAAAAATTTCAGCAGGAACGCTTTCTGTAAGAGAAAAAATCTATTATCAAAACAAATCTGAGAGTGAACTAACACATCTTAAACTTCAAAATTTCACGGCTGCTTATAAAAGCAGAAATACACCTTTAGTCAGAAGAAAATTAGAAGACCGAAAAAAGGATTTATATTACGCAAAATCCAATGAAAGAGGCAGATTGGTTTATCTGATGATAGACCAAAAACCGTATGAAGGTGTTTTAGATGATGAAAATCTTTTTATAAAACTCCCAAAACCTTTAGCTCCCAATGCTTTTACTGAACTTTCGCTGGAATATTCTGTAATTTTGCCGAGTGCTCAGTTTACAGGTTATGGAATTGGGAAAAATAATACTTTGCTCAAATATTTTTTCTTGGTTCCAGACAGTTTTGACCGAGATAATTTCCTTGAAAAATATTACAAAGATTTAGAAGAAAACGTAAATGTAAATACTTTTTACCGAGTAAAATTTGAAAATTCCGCTCAAAATATCAGCAGTAATTTAACTGAAGTTGCTCCCAATATTTTTGAAGGAAAACTCAATAAAGATGTAGAATTTCTGATTGCTGACCAAAAAAATTATCAGCTAGAAACCATCGTAGACGGACAAAAACATTTGGTAGAATTGGGCTATACTGTCACAGAGCAAGAAAAGGAATTGATAGCGTTTTACATTCCGCTTCATCTTCATTTCATCAAAGAAAAAACGGGATTTTTGCCAGAAAAAATCTTCATCAGCGAAAAATTTAAGTCCAAAAATGATTTCTTCGGAAATGATGACATTAAATTTTGGAAATTTAAGTTCCAAATGTTTACCGATGCCGAAAAAATAGATATGGATTATTTTAGCATTGTTTCTCAGCAAGTTGCAGAGCAATTATTTGTTTCTGATAAAGAAAAAAATCACTGGATTACCAATGGACTTAAAACATATTTAGAAATTCAGTATTTGAAAAAAAATTATCCAGACCATAAAATTCTCGGCGCGCTTTCAGATTACAAAATACTGGGAATAAAACCCTTAAAACTATCATTTGCTTCTCGATTGAAGTTGATTGAAAGATACGGTCTCGCTTATCAATACATTACGGCGCAAAACCTTGACCAAAAAATAGACGAAAAATTTTCGGATTTAAGTAATTTTAATGAAATGGCGATTAGTCAGTTCGAAACAGGAAGTCTTTTTACCTTGATTGCCGAAAAAATGGGAACTTCTTATTTTGACAATTTCTTAAAAGGTTATATCTCCAAAAATCACACTTCAGAATTAGACAAAAGAGATTTTCTAGACCAACTCACGGTAGCTTCTGGTTACTCTTCTGAATTTTTAGAAAAATACGTCAAAAGAAAACAAAGAATTAATTTTAAACTCGATGATTTCGAGAGAAAAGACAACGTCATCAACATTAATGTTTCTAAAAATACAACGCAGAATATTCCTTTTAAATTAGAAACTTTCCATGAAGATGGCAGCAAAAAAACTTTTTGGTATGACACGAATTATCAGGACAGTTCTTGTGGTTATGTGATTCCAGATAATGAAGCGGTAAAAATTGTCATTAATGATTTATATGCTTTCCCAGAAAATAATTTTAGAGACAATTATCTTTACACCAAAGGAATTAAAGACAATGCCAAAAAATTAAGATTTAAACTCATTCCAGACAATCCAAATGCAGAAATTAACGAAGTTTATCTTAGTCCGGGAATCGGTTGGAATAATTATGACAAATTTTTATTGGGAATCCGATTTAAAAATAAATCACTGATTGACAAGAGGTTTCAATATCTTATTTCGCCGTTTTTCAGTACAGGAAGTAAAGATATTAATGGTTCTCTTAATGCAGTCTATAAAATTCAGCCTGCGGAAAGTTTCTTCCGAACGCTTACTTTAGAATTTTCTACGGCTAAGTTCAATTATGATTTTGGTTTGTCTTATAAAAAAATGAGTTTTGCCAGTCAAATGTCTTTTAACAAAAACCCAAGGAGTCAGATTTCTAGAAGCTTATCTGCTTCTTACAATTTCTTCGAAAGAGATTTAAGCCCCAAAATGATTGCAGAAAACGATTATGCTAAATACAATATTTGGAATCTTGGTTTCGTGTATTCAGACAATAATGTGATTAGAGAAAAGTATGTTTTCGGGAATTTCCAATACATGGAAGATTACGCAAAACTTACTGCAGAAAGCTACTACAGACTAGAATATGCCAAAAATAAAAAACTGAGCTTACGATTGTATGGCGGTTATTTTTTAAGAAATCATACCAGAAATAATAATTTCGATATAGGGATTTCTAAAGTTTCCAACTACGCTTTCTCTTATAATCTATTAGCTCAAAGTGCAATAAGCGGAATCCTTTCTCAACAGTTTATCATGGCTGAAGGAGGTTTTAAATCTTATATTAACGGAACCGTAGACCAATGGTTAATTACGCATAATGTAGAAGCCAACGTTTGGAAGATGATAGACGTTTACGCAGATTTTGGAGTATATAAGAACCGTGCGCATTCTCCTAAATTTATTTGGGACAGTGGCATTAAATTTAAGGTCATTCCAGATTTTATAGAAGTTTATTTCCCTATGCAATCAAGCCTTGGTTTCGAACCGAAGTTCAAAGATTACGGCAATAGAATACGATTTACCTTTAACTTAAATATAGGCGCTCTGATTGGATATTTCAGACGAGGCTGGTATTAAATAAAAAAAGGTTGCTCAATTGAGCAACCTTTATCATTATTATTTCTAAGAATTATTATTCTTTAACAATTTTCTGAGAAACAGATTGACCATTTACTTCACCTGTTACTACGTAAATTCCTTTTGGTAAAGAAGAAACATTAAGAGAAGTATTCTTTTCAACAGAAGCAGATTTTACTAAAGATCCACTTACGTTATAGATTTTTACATTAGCTTTTTCTCCAAAACTAATTTCATTATTTACTTTAGTATTTCTAACTAGAGTTGTTTTAGACTTATTTGTATCAATAACCGCTAAAGATGCATCAGATTGAATATCATCAACATATAAAGCATTAGTAGAACCTTTCTGAATTTTAAGACTGAATACTTTATTGTTAACAATATCTACACCTGCTAAATCTAATTTAATTGTAATCCAATTTGCTGCATTAATACTACCTTTATAATCGTTGGTAGAACCACTATTCGTAAGAGTAACATCACTTGTAGTTCCAGCTGGCACGTTATAAGTAACACCAGTTTTACCACTACCGACTTCACCTAAATTAAAAGAAACACCACCTGAAGTTCCTTTCACTTTTATAGTAATATATTTAGCACCTGCGATATTAAAATCTGCGCCTGATGTAAAAACATAAGCATTACTTGTTCCTGTATTGTTTCCTAAAAGTAAAGCTCCGCTACCACCTACACCACCAGTTGGGCTTGAAGTAGCAATTGCGTTAACTGAATATCCCGAAGCTGTAACACCGTTTGTAAAGTCAGTCCAATTATTGAAATCAGAACCTTTGAATAAATTGGTTTGTGCAGACACAGAAACTGCAAGAGCTACTGATACAATAGTAAAGATTTTTTTCATAATATTTTATTTTTAAATTAATAATTCAAAATTACATTTTTTTTAATAATAAACTGTAAATCATTATTAATTATGTATTAATTTTTTCTCCACAATAATCCTTATTTTTTTTAGTTACTTTTACACAGCGGTTTTAGAAAGATTTCGGTGACCAAAAAATTACTTTTTTTACTCATTTTAATGAGTGCTTTTTGGGCAAAAGCACAGATTTTCACATGGAAAAACCCTAATTTACCTGCTCAAGATTCACTAAAAACAGACTCTATTGTTTCAAAAAAACTTAATAGTGAGTTTTTTAAAAAAGATACCGCCCATTTTGTCTGGAAAGAAAAGAAAATTCTCTACGATGAATCAGTTCTCGTCAAGAAGAATTCTCGTTCACAAATTTTAGGCGATTTAAATGCTAAAGGTTCCATCATTAGAGGAATTACTTTCGGTAATAACCAAGGGCAATCTGTGCAATCTTCTATGGATATGCAAATTGCTGGGAAACTCAGCAAAGATGTTTCTATTCTCGCCAGCATTTCAGACCATAATCTGCCGATTCAAGCGGATGGTTATACGCAGACTTTGCAAGAATTTGATAAAATTTACCTTCAACTCAATATTAAAGACAAAAGCATTTTAAAAGCAGGACATCTCGATTTGCAAGACGATCAAACCTACTTTGGAAAGTATCAACGCAGAAGCATGGGAATTGGTTTTCAGACGAATTTTGGGAAAGACCACAAAACTTTTCTGGATTTTTCAGCAGGAGTTGCCAGAAGTGAATTTCACAGAATTCGTTTTCAAGGTGTAGAAGGAAATCAAGGGCCGTATCGTTTAAATGGAAAAAACGGAGAAAATTTCATCACCATTTTGAGCGGTTCTGAACAAGTTTTTATTGATGGAATTTTGATGAAACGTGGCGAAAATCAAGATTACACCATTAATTACAACACGGGAGAAATCACGTTCACAAGTTTCAGACCCATTTTTAAACAGAATTTCATCACCATTTCCTACAATTACACTAACCGAAACTACAACCGTTTCATCGTCACTTCATCTGTGAAACATCAAACAGAGAAACTAAAACTTTCCTTTGATGCTTTTCTCGAAAATGACAATAAAAAAGCGCCACTTTCCTTGAATTTATCTAAAGAAGACGAGCAAATTCTTGCCAATGCAGGAAACAATCAAGACTTAATGTTGGCTCCTTCTGCTGTGGTTACAGAATACGATGTGAACAAAATTTTGTACAAATTGGTGCAAAATCCACAAGGAAATTATTACGAATTTTCTACTGACAAAACTGAAACTTTATACAATGTTTCTTTCACTTATTTTGGCTCAGGAAAAGGAGATTACAAACTGAAACAATCTACCAATAACGGAAGAGTTTTTGAATTTGTAGGCGCTGGAAACGGCAATTATTCTGCACTTAGAAAGTTGCCTTCTCCGCAGAAATCGCAGGTTTTTTCTACAAGTGCGGAATATAATTTTAACAAAGGAAAAATTGGCGGAGATTTTTCATTAAGCCATTATGACATCAATCTATTTTCTTCTAAAAACAACGACCAAAATACAGGTTTTGCAGGAAGAATTTTCGGCAATAAAATCTTTACCAAAAACAATTGGAACGGAACAGTTGGCGCAGAATTCCAGAGAATTTCTTCGCAGTTTCATATTTTAGACCGAATTAATGATGTGGAATTTTCGAGAGATTTTAATTTAACTCAAGAATTTAACCAAATTACTCAAAATAGATTGATTTTCAGTTTTTTAAACAGCTGGAAAAACAGCAATTTTATCAATTACAAACTGAATTACCTCAACGAAAAACAAAGCTATAACGGCATAAAAAACGATTTAGATTTTAAATTTTTAAAGAAAAACACAGAAACCCGAGGAAATGTTTCTTACTTAAATACCACATCAGATTTTCAAGACACCCAATTTGCAAGAGGAAATTTTTCCACTGAAATTTTGGGCAAAAAGGGAAGTTGGAGCTTCGGCGGAAGCTTCGAGCATAATCTTAAGAATTTTAACCAAACCAAAACACTTGATGTGACGAGTTTTTCTTGGAAAGAAGTTTTTTTTCAAAAGAGAATTGGCGACAGTTTACGCACCAAATTATTGGCAAAATCTTATTTCAGAACCAATGATTCTGTGCGAGATAATTCTTTGAAAAAAATGAATAACATTCTCGGATTGATGCTCGAAAGTCAGTTGATTAGAACTGAAAAAACGCAACTTTCCACACTCGTTCATTACCGAAAATTTTTCTACGAAAATGAATTAAAAACGCAATTTAATTCAGATTTTGTGATTGGAAATATTCAATACAATCAACAATTTTTCAAAAACGGAATGCGTTTGCAAGCGTTTTATGAACTCGGAAACGGACAAGAAGCGCAGCGAGAATTCCAGTATCTGAAAGTAACAGACGGGCAAGGAATTTACAAATGGACGGATTATAATGGCGACGGAATTCAGCAATTAGATGAATTCGAAATTGCAGAATATGTAGATTTGGCGCAGTATATCAGAGTTTATACCAACACAGTGAAATACATTCCTTCGAACAAAAATAAGTTACAACTTTCCCTTTTTGTGAATCCTTCTATCGTTTTCAACTCCGAAAATCAGTTTTTGAAACGTTGGAATTTCAATATTTCGCTGAACGCTCAAAATTCGTTTTATAAAGAAGGCCGAGTTTTAGAATTTAATCCATTTAAAACCGAAAATAATCAAATCTTAAAAAATCAGAATTTGCTATTTTCTGTACTTTTCAATCCCACCGAAAAGTCTGGTTGGAACGGAAATTATCGTTTCATCGACAATCAAAATTTGGTGAATGCCAACTTCAGCATCGAAAAGAAAAATACGCAAACTCATTTGGTCAATTTTGGATATTGGTTTAATAAAAATCTCCGTGCAGATTGGGAAAATCAGTTGCAAAATTATCAATCTTCATCACAATTATTTTCTACGAGAGATTACATTTTGAACATCTACGAAACGAAGCCAAAATTAATTTACAAACTTTCGGAAAGTATGCAAACCGAAGTTTCTACCGCCTACAAAATAAAAGACCGAAAAGATGGCGACGAATATCTAAAAACCTTCGATGCAACAGGAACCGTGCAATGGGAAAATAAAAAAACGTCTATTAGAGGAAATTTCAGTTTTATCAACAACAATTTTACGGGAAATGCTTTCAGTATTGTAGGAAATCAAATGCTCGATGGTTTAAAAGCTGGCAAAAATCAAGTTTGGAGTGTAATTCTTCAACAAGCATTAAACTCTTTCCTTCAACTCAACGTGAATTACGAAGGTAGAAATTCTGGCGAAAGAACAATTCATATTGGAAGTGTACAAGTGAGAGCGAGTTTTTGATTTGTGAAATTGCAAAGTTGTGAAATTGTAAAATCGTAAAAATGTGAAACTGCTAAACTGTAAAATCGTGAAACTGTTTAATCTTGGGTTATGAAGTTCTGAAAAATCAAATAATAATTATAAAAACTATAACTATGTACACATTTTATTTTGAGAAATTAGAAGTATGGCAAAATGCAAGGAAATTGGTCAAAGAAATTTATAAAGTTACCAAAAACTTTCCTGATGAAGAAAGATTTGGAATTACAAATCAAATTAGACGAGCTTGTACAAGTATCACTGCTAATATTGCAGAAGGAGTTTCAAGAAATACCAATAAAGATAAATCTAAATTTATTAATATTGCATATAGCACTAGTATTGAAGTCATTAATTTTCTAATTCTTTCTTGGGATTTAGATTTTATTTCAGAAGAAAAATATATTGAATTAAGAGAAAAAACTGAATTAATTACCAATCAATTAAACTCATTTTATAAGTCTTTAGAATAACAGTGAATTTATTAAATCTTAAAACTGTTAAATGGTTTATTTGTTGAAAAGCAAAAATCAGCTCATAAAGTTGCATATTGTAAAAAAATTATCGGATTTTTTTTATTTGATTAATAACAATTTCACGATTTTACAATTTCACAGTTTAACAACTTAACAGTTTCACGATTTTACAGTTTTACAACTTTACGATTTTACAAAAAAAACTACCTTTGCAAAATGGTAAAAATAGGCAACATAGAACTTCCTGATTTTCCGTTTTTATTGGCACCTATGGAAGACGTGAGCGATCCTCCTTTCCGTAGATTGTGCAAATTACACGGCGCAGACTTAATGTATTCAGAATTTATTTCTTCTGAAGGCTTGATTCGTGATGCGATGAAATCTAGGAAAAAACTCGATATTTTTGATTACGAAAGACCTGTAGGAATTCAGATTTTTGGTGGAGACGAAGAAGCGATGTCGCTTTCTGCCAAAATTGTAGAAACGGTAAATCCTGATATTGTGGACATCAACTTCGGTTGCCCTGTGAAAAAAGTGGTTGCAAAAGGAGCTGGAGCTGGAGTTTTGAAAGATGTAGATTTAATGGTTCGCTTAACGAAGGCGGTGGTAAATTCTACACATCTTCCCGTTACGGTGAAAACGAGATTAGGTTGGGATGTTGATACAATTAATATTGAAGAAGTAGCATTGAGATTGCAAGATGCAGGAATTAAAGCGTTGACGATTCACGCCAGAACCAGAAGTCAAATGTACAAAGGAGAAGCGGATTGGGAATATATTTCTAAAATTAAACAAAATCCTAATATTGAAATTCCGATTTTTGGTAATGGCGACATTGATTCTCCCGAAAAAGCTTTAGAATACAAGCAAAAATATGCTTGTGATGGAATGATGATTGGTAGAGCTGCCATTGGTTATCCTTGGATTTTTAATGAAATCAAACATTTTTTTGAAACGGGAGAAAAATTGCCAGAACCTACTATTTTTGACCGACTTCTTGCCGTGAAACAACACGCAGAATGGAGCGCAGAATGGAAAGGCGAAAGATTGGGCTTGATTGAAATGAGACAACATTACAGCAATTATTTCCGTGGAATTTCTCATTTTAAAGAATTCAAAACCAAATTTTTACAAGTTTTAAGTTTGGAAGAGTTTTATCAATTACTGGAAGAAACGGAAGAATTTTATAAAAATAGAATCGAAATCTAGTAAAATTTTAAAACCACAAAAGGCACAAAAGAATATATTGAAAATAAGTTTTTCAAAAGTAAAAAAAGAGAGAACAATTACTTTTTGCCCCTTTTGAAATTCTTTAAAACCTCATCTTTTCTTTTGTCTCTTTTGTGGTTAAATAAAAAATATGAAAATCATCTCTTACAACGTTAACGGAATTAGAGCTGCTTTTACCAAAGATTTTATCGGTTGGTTGCAAGTGGCAAATCCTGATATTATCTGTATTCAAGAATCAAAAGCTGGAAACGACCAAATAGACATCGAAAGTCTGGAAAAAGTTGGTTACAAAAGTTATTGGCATTCTGCAGTGAGAAAAGGTTATTCTGGAGTTGGAATTGCCAGCAAAATAGAACCAAAACACGTAGAATACGGTTGCGGAATTGAGCATTACGATAACGAAGGCAGAATTATAAGAGCAGATTTCGAGGATTTTTCGGTGCTTTCTGTGTATGTTCCGAGTGCTTCTAATATTGAACGATTAGACTTTAAACTTCAGTTTGCCGAAGATTTTCTAGAATACATTAAAAACTTACAGAAAGAAATACCAAATTTGGTGATTTGTGGAGATTTCAATATCTGTCATGAAGAAATAGACATTCACAATCCAAAAGGTTTAAAAAACACTTCAGGATTTTTGCCTGTGGAAAGAGAATGGATGACAAAATTCCTAAAAGAATGTAATTTGATTGATAGTTTCCGCTATTTGCATCCTGATAAGCAAGAATTCTCATGGTGGAGTTACAGACAAAATTCTAGAGCGAAAAACTTAGGTTGGAGATTAGACTACCATTTCATCACAAAATCCCTTGAAAACCAATTGGAAAGAGCTTTGATTTTAAAAGAAGCGGTACACAGTGACCATTGTCCAGTATATATTGAACTAAAAGATTAAAAATAGATCTTTTTATAAACAAAAAAACCACCTTTTCAGGTGGTTTTAATCGTTATCGACAATTTCATATTCTATAGGAATAGTTCCAGAACCATGATCACCAATTTCATTAAAAGCGGCTTTAGTCATATCAAAAGCTCTACTTCTGTGAAATGGACCTCTGTCATTAATTCTAACTACAACAGATTTTCCTGTTCTTAAGTTAGTAATTTTTACTTGCGTTCCAAATGGTAATCTCATATTCGCAGCAGTTAGTTTTGAATTATCAAAAACTTCACCGCTTGCGGTTTTTCTACCGTTAAATTTATCGTGGTAGAACGATGCAAAACTTGTTTTAGCATCATTGGTATTATATTTGAATGAATATAAACCAAGAGTTGAAATCATCATTATGATTACGAGAATTGCTCTTTTCATCATTTTGAATATTTTTTGTGGGTTTTACAGGCGCAAAGTTATCATGAACCTCTTTTAGCACACAACCAAGTTGTTAAATTTTCTTAATTTTATGTTAAAAATTTGTTAAACAACTCTCTCAACTACCTATTCATGGTAAACGAGAGGAAATGTTAAAAAATGTTAAAAAATATGTTAAAATTGTTAACATTATTAACTATTTAACGCATTGTTTTTTATCAATTCAAAACTATTATCAACGAAAACAATTGAATAAAATCAAAAAAATCACCAATTAATTGATGATTTTTTATTTTTAAATACATTAATTTAAACTTAACTTAATGTAAATTTTATGGTTTTTCGCAAAGAAATAATAAATATTATTCTGCAATTTCACCGTACAAATCAAACTCTTCTGCGGAAGTAATTTTAATATTTACAAATTCACCAATGGAAATATAAGTATCTTTTGCTTCCACTAAAACCGTGTTATCTACATCTGGCGAATCATATTCTGTTCTTCCCACGAAATAATTTCCTTCTTTTCTATCAAAAATACATCTGTAAGTTTTCCCAATTCTCTCTTGGTTCTTTTCCCAAGAAATTTGAGACTGCAATTCCATGATTTCTTCTACTCTTGCCTGTTTTACCTCTTCTGGAACATCATCTTCTAACACATAAGCGCTTGTATTTTCTTCGTGAGAATAGGTAAAACAACCCAACCTATCAAAACGTTGTGTACGAACCCAATCTTTTAATTCCTGGAACTTTTCTTCCGTTTCTCCCGGGAAGCCAACGATTAGTGTTGTTCTAATTGCCATATCTGGAACTTTCTCGCGGAATTTATCCAATAAAGCATTGGTCTTTTCATAAGTGGTTCCACGCTTCATAGCCTTTAAAATTTCTGTATTGATGTGCTGAAGCGGAATATCGATATAATTACAAATTTTAGGCTCTGATTTAATCAATTCTAATACATCTTCTGGAAAACCTGAAGGAAATGCATAATGCAAACGAATCCATTCTATTCCTTCTACTTTTACCAATTCCTTTAATAAATCTCCTAATGCTCTTTTCTTGTATAAATCTAAACCGTAATACGTTAAATCTTGAGCAATTAAAATGAGTTCTTTAACGCCAGATTTTGCAAGTTTTTGTGCTTCTATGACTAGGTTTTCAATTGGAGTAGAAACATTACCTCCTCTCATCAAAGGAATGGCACAAAATGCGCAAGGCCTATCACAACCTTCAGCGATTTTAAGGTAGGCATAATGTTTTGGAGTAGTGGTTAAACGTTCTCCTACTAATTCATGTTTATAGTCAGCACCAAGATGTTTTAGCAAAATTGGTAAATCTCTAGTCCCAAAATATTGGTCTACATCTGGAATTTCTCTGATTAAATCTGGCTTATATCTCTCTGAAAGACAACCTGTAACGAAGACTTTCTCTACTTCTCCTCTATTTTTAGCTTCTACAAAATCTAAAATAGTATTGATGGATTCTTCTTTGGCATTATCGATAAAACCGCAGGTGTTAATCACTACGATGTCTCCACGTTGTTCGTGGACTACTTCTTTGCCGTTTGCTTTGAGTTGTCCCATTAAGACTTCTGAGTCGTAGATGTTTTTTGAACAGCCTAGGGTTACGATGTTAATTTTCTTTTTGCCTACAGATTTTGTTCTCATGTATGATAATTGATGGATGGTAAGTATTGAATTAATTAAGGTTGCAAATTTATGAAATTAAAAAGGAACTTTAGGTAAGAGTTTTTTTGAGGTAAAATATGCCTATCTATTTCATGCACTTTTCATGCACTATCTATGCTTTATCTATGGAGTATCTATACACCATGTGTCGCCCTGTGTCGTCCTAAAATAACTATACAGGTTATTTAATAAATCCTATTTTATTTATATGCCCCTTCATTCTTAAAAAAATTGTGCTTATGAGAACATTATGTTTGAGGAATAATATATTATTTTAAATTGACTCAAAGGATTTGCGAATTTAATGGTATAGACTATTTAAAATAATTTAACGAAAATATGTTTTTATCACTAGAATGAGTGATTTTTTAAGTTTTAAATAATTATTCTACAAATAAAAAAGCACAGAAAAATCTGTGCTTTTGGGGATTAATAGTGGGTAATCCTTCCCAATTTTTTTGTAACCTCTTCAATTATTTAATTTATGTTGTTTTTTTTACTTCATTTTCAAAACAACTTCTTTTATTCTATTTTTTTGTTCCTCTGTAAGATTAGAACCAGAAGGTAAGCATAATCCTTTATTGAACAAATCTTCGGCAACCGAGTTTCCATAATAGATGCAATTTTCAAAAACAGGCTGTAGATGCATAGGTTTCCATAGCGGTCTAGATTCTATTTTTTCGTTTCTAAACTGTAACCTAAGATCATGATTAGACCATCCTGTAATGGTTTCATCTACTGTTACTGCAGAGAGCCAATGATTAGAATAAAAATCTTCATTGGGTTCACTAAAAACAGTAACTCCTTCTATTTCTTGGAAAAGTTTTACATAAAAAAAGTGATTGTTTCTTCTCGCCTCCACTCTTTTATCCAAAACTTCCATTTGTCCTCTTCCAATCCCAGCTGAGACGTTGCTCATTCTGTAATTATAACCAATTTCAGAATGCTGATAATGAGGAGCATTTTCTCTGGCTTGAGTAGAGAGATAAACCGCCTTATTTTTCTGTTCTAATGTATTGCAAACAAGAGCTCCTCCACCAGAAGTGGTAATAATTTTGTTCCCATTAAAACTTAAAATAGACATGAGTCCAAAAGTCCCACACTTTCTGCCTTGATAGGCAGACCCAAGTGCTTCCGCAGCATCTTCTATGACAGGAATGTTGTACTTTTGAGCCACTTCTAATATTTCATTCATTTTTGCAGGCATTCCATAAAGGTGAACTACAATAATAGCCTTTGGGGACTTGCCTTTAGCTAATCTATCCTTAATTGCCATTTCCAGGCTATCGGGACACATATTCCATGTATAGGGTTCACTATCAATAAACACAGGCGTAGCACCTACATATACGATAGGATTGGCAGAAGCAGAAAAGGTAAGTGATTGACACAGTACTTCGTCACCTTGCTTAATTCCTAAAATAATTAATGCGAGATGAAGTGCTGCTGTACCTGAACTAAGCGCAGCTACTTCTACATCTTGATTTAAGTAATTTCTAAGATCTTTTTCGAATCCTCCAACATTTGGACCAAGCGGGGCAATCCAATTTTGTTCAAAAGCCTCATGAATGAAATTTATTTCACTACCACCCATGTGTGGAGATGAAAGCCAAATTTCATTTTTCATTTGTGTTTAATTTAATTAGCACGTTTAATAATTTGTTTATACGCAAAAATAAAGAATTTTTTCGCAAAAACAGCTAGAACAAAAGATATTTTTTTAATTATTTATTAATTTTATCCTTGTATTTTTTTTTAAATACTATTTTTTATCTTATATATTTTTTAAAATTAATATGTCTCGGTAGTTTTAAAGATGTAAAACTTAGCCAAAACATACATTATTAGAGTAGGAAATATTAGGTATAAAATTCCTTCCATAAAACTTAGTTGCCAATAAATGATAGAAAAATTAATCAGCAATTGAATCACTCCATACATTGTAGAAACTAAAAGATGTGACCATTTCATTTTATTGACCAATAGCTGATACAAATGATGGCGATGCGCTTCAAAAATATTTTCTTTTAGTTTAATTCTTTGAATAATTGTAAAAATCACTTCTATCCCATATACTCCTATGAAGAGTAAATAAGTAAGCTCCTGGGTTTTCATTACAAGTAGTCCTAAAAGTGCTAATACCCAAAAAGCAATGCTCATACTTCCTACATCTCCTGCAAAACATTTTGCTTTTTTTCTAAAATTAAAAAATAGAAAAACTAAACTCGCCAAAACTGGATAAATAATAAAATTAACATCTGTAAAAATAATTTTATACTGATTAATGTAATATAATGTAGATAGAATTACAAAGCTGTAAAGTCCTGTGATTCCATTAATTCCGTCCATAAAATTATAGGCATTTAGTACTCCAATAATAAATATAAAAACTATTGGTAATAACCAAATAGGCAATAAAAATAATATTCCTAAAAAATAAATGAGTAGTGAAACGGAAATGAAATGAAAAAAAAGTCTAAGTTTAGTAGACAAGTCAAGAATATCATCTAGAAAACTTATCATTGATAAAATAAGCAGGCCTAAACCAAAAGCCCAATATTCTTTTGGTATAAACGTATCTTTTCTGTATAAGATGCTCACGGCAAAATATAGTAAAAAAGCAATGGGGAAAATGATTCCACCTCCTCGAAGTGTTACTTTTGTGTGAGAACTTCTATGATTTGGTTTATCAATAATATTATGCCTAGCTGCTATTTTAAAATAGAATAATTCTAGTGCAAAAAGTATTATGATAATAATTAGATATTCCATAATTATTTAAAACTTTTAATGGTTATTTCTATCCCTTTTTCTGCTGAAATGGGTAGTTTTTTTATGTCTAAAACAGATTTAATTTTTTGATTGCTTACCTCTAAATTACTCGTCATTTTTTTTAATCGTTTTGTATTTAAAGGAAATGGGGAAAAATCTCCAATTTTAGCCAATACTTTTATGACGATAGGTGGAATATATAGATCTATGATTTTTTTATTTTCTACTCTTTTTATTATTTCTAATATTTCTTTTGTAGAAAGGACTTCATCATCTGCTATGTGATAAATTCCAGAATCTAATTTATCTTGATTATTAATAATTTCTTTTAGAAAAAAAATGAAATTATCGATTGAAAGAAATGAACGACTATTTTGAAAGGCACTTAAGGGATAAGGAATACCTTTAGAAATAAATTTATAGAGAAGTTCTAGATTTCCTTTATCTCCTTCTCCATGAACCAATGGAGGTCTAAGAATGATTATTTTTTTTTCTGGGGGTAGTTTTTGCCTTAATAGCCATAACTCGGCTTCTCTTTTTGTTTTCCCATAATGAGAAATCGGATTATTAATATCTTCTTCATTTAGAGGATGGAGTGATGCAAACTCTTCTAATGCAGCAATAGAACTTATATGAATTAACAACGTAGCTTTTGATTTAAAAAATTCATTAAAAATCTGTTTTGTTAATTCTACATTTGCTTCATAATAATCTTCATAACGTGCTACACCCTTATGATCATGAGCTTTACCAATAAGATTAATAAACACTTCGGTATCAGATGGTAAGTTATTTTTCCATTCATCTTCGCGCAAACTAATAGGCACAATACTATTCTTTGGAAACTTCTTCATTACATTTTTCCCAATAAAGCCAGATCCACCAAATAAAATTATCTTCATTAGTCTAAGAGTTTATCTAAAGTTTCTTTGTTAATTACATTACGTTTTTTATCAAAAATCCATCCCCATTTACTGAAATAATACATTGCTGACTGAATACCAATTTTTGTAAGCCTCCATGATTTATGAGATCCTTTTGCGAAATGATGATAAATTTGAACATCAGGATAAAAAACTGTTCTATATCCTCCATCAATTAATCTACGACAAAGATCTGTTTCTTCTCCATACATGAAAATATTCTCATCAAATCTTCCTACTTTTTTCAAAGCCTCTATTCTTAAAAACATGAAACATCCGGATAGATAAGGAACGTCCATAATTTTATTATAATTTGTAAAACGAAGTTCAAATACTTGATTGCGTTTTTCTACTAGTTTTTTAAATGGATTAAATCTTCTTCCAATCCAGTCATAAGGAGTTGGTAGAAGTTTTGCAAGATATTGTAAGCTTCCATCTGGATATAGTACTTTGGGCATTATATTACCAATTGAAGGATTTTCATCCATATACTTAATAATAGAAGACATTACCTCTGGACCGAAATACACATCTGGATTCAGAACTAAATGATATTGAGCTCCTAGTTTTTCCACGCTTTTTATAGCGATATTGTGTGCCGCCCCAAATCCTGGATTTGTTGGGTTAAAAATATATGTTATATTTTCAGGAGATATTGAAACGAGTTGCTTTAGAGTCTCATTTGGAGAGTTATCAATAAGATATAAATGTTTTTTATATGGGAAATTAGAATTTAAAAAACTTTTTATTGCATCAGATAAAACTTTAACATCATTATTGTACAATACTATTGAAGCCGTAACCAACATATTTTAATATTTATTTTTAATTATTGAAAAAATTTCTAAATACTTTGATGCTCTTGTTTTAGCAGTTCCAAAATTTTTAAGTTGAATAGTTCCCTTTTCCAATAATTGGTCATATTTTTCTTTATTCGCTATTAATTCAATGATTTTATCTGCAATATCATTAGGATTAGTAGGATCAAAATAAGATGCTGCATCTCCACAAATAGAAGTAGCAAAAGAATAATTAGAGGTAAGAATAGGCATTTTCATTTTCATTGCTTCAGGATAATTTGCTGAAAAAGACTCTATTAAAGAAGGTAGAAATAAGACATCTGATTCTACATATAATTGTGGACAAAATTTAACTGGAATTCTTCCTAAATTAACTATTTTTGATTTAGCCAAAGTATTAAATTGGGTTTGAAACTTGTTTTCATCCACCGTTAAAACAAATTTCACTTTATTCCCTGGTAATTTTTTTTCTAGAATAGGAACCACATCATTAATCACAGTAAGATTCTTGTGAATATCAAGTGATGCTAAGGATACTATTCTAAATTCTCCTTCTCCTCTTTTTGGCAATAGAACTGGTAAATTTTCGGTATTAGGATTTTCAAAAAAATGATTAAATGTATTACTTACTGTAAAAACATTATTTCTATTTATTTTCAAAAATTTCACTAAGCGCTGCGACATATCTTGGGTCTCACAGATAAAATATTGTCCGTTTCTTTTTAAAAAAAATCTATGTGCCCATTTCATCAGTTGTATTCTCATTTTCTCCTTCCAAGGAATGACTTTATAGAATGGAGATTCTGGATATACATAATATGAATTCGCAAATCCAGTAATGTGAGGAGATCTCGGGGTCCAACAAGCTGGACCAAAAACAGTGAAAACAACATCTGGATTTATTTTTTTTTCTAAATTCTTAAGTTTTTTTCTAATAAAAAAACCTTTTAATCCATAAAGAGGATGCCCCTTAAAATCATAAAAATAAAAATTAGAGGGGAAGCTCGTTTTATCAATCTCTTTAGAAAGAGTAGGACTAAGAAATATATGATAAGTATTATGCAGATGTGATTTGCATTCTTGAATAAAAGAAAATGCAACTTGAGTAACTCCCGTCCCACTTAAAGTTGTAGTATTGATTATTAGTTTCATATATTAATTTAGGAATAGTCTAGCTCTTCTAAAACACTTTTTAAGAATGCTTTATTATCTACTGAATTATATAATCTGATTGCATTTTTAGAAAATTGTTCATGGTTTTCATTTATTTCTAAAATATTTTGACACAATTCATCAATATTACCATTATCAAAAATTCTACCACAATTATACTTTTCGAAAGGAATTTTGAGACCAGGAATATTATTTCCTATCATGGGGATACCATACCCTGAATACTCAAATATCTTATTGGGAGCGCAAAATATCTGATTAAGTGATATAGGGTCATACATTAATATCCCAATATTTGCTAAAGAGGTAATATAGAGATGCTGAGGAGAAGGAATAAAAGAAATATGTATAAGTGATGGACATTGTTTTTTATATTTTTCAATCATTCCATAATCTCGTCCCATAATTACTGGTACATACTCTTCTCCTAATTTATTTACTGCTTTTAAAATAAAAGACAAGTCTCTTTCTGGAGAAACTAATCCTTGATAAAGGATTACTTTTCTTTTGAGATTAACTATTTGGTGGTAAAGTTCTGGCTGGTGGTTTTTCAAAAAGTTCAAAGCCAGAGAATTCTCTTCTAAACTGTAGGGTTTATTAGGTAAAACTAATGGAATTTTTTTGGGTTGAAACCAAACATTAAAAATTGCTGCTCGGATTTCCTCACACACTATAAGTCTTTTCGCTTTTTTCACATATTTATTAATAACATATCTGTAAAACTTAGAATGATCATACATTTCTAAAATATGCATTACATATGATAATTTATTAGGCAATGAAGAAAATAATAATGGTGCTAGACTATCTGCATCTACAAACCATATTAGAGCATTAGTATTTTCTTTATTCCATAAATGAGCCAGAACTGCTTTTCTATATTTGTACCAAGTTTTTAGTTTTACAAAAAGAGATCTTTTTTCTAGATCTACGAAACTCCCTAAATTTAATTCAATATAGTTAACATTTATTTTTCTAAAACGGTCTTTCCAAAATTCGTTAAGTCCTAATGTAATTACGGTAACCTCTACTCCTAAATCTCTTAGATGCTGGATGACCATCTGAGTTGGAGGTTCTTTTTCAATTGTATTTTTATGAATAATAATTACTTTCCTCATAAATAAAAAAGTTTAATTAAAACTCCACTTATACCTTATAAATGGTTCAATAAAAAAAATAATAAGTAAAAAAAATATCATTGGGTAAAGACCTTGAGTTATTCCTGATAAAATATCACCTCTTACAGTGAGTAAGGTTGCCAAAAATGAAAGAAGACTAATAAGTAGTGTGAAGTAATTATCAGATAAAAGAAAAGCATCTACTAATCTTAATAAAATTCCGGCATAAAATCCCATAAGAAATGAGTATAGTATAACTCCATATATACCATTATTTGCCCATCCTTCTCCAGCTATACCAGCTGCATTAGACCATTTAAGATCAGCTAGATACTGAGGATTAAAGTTCTGCCCCCCCCATTTCACTTCGGTTAAAGCTACGCCAAATCCTACTGGCTTTTCTTTCCATACACTTCTGGGAATAGGATTAAGTAATACTGCTTTTAAAGTATAATTTAGAGGCAAATAAGGAACTGTATTTCCAAATTTATTTACTGATAGTTCATAATCTTTGAGTAAAAGGTCTCCTTCTGTAGAACTATAATCTTTTTGAGATTGTGAAAAATCCATTTCGGTTATCGTCTTCTGTAACATGTCCAAATTATCAATCTCTTTATTTCGAATAGATGAAAGAGCTAAAAACATTAATAACACAATTAAACCAGGATACAAAACTTTAGGAGAAAATAAAATTCCTTTCAATGGTGATAATCCACTTGAAAAATTAGAAATAATTTTGGCTAAAATAATAATAATCAATAGCACAATTATAGCTCCTCTGGTTCCTCTTGGAAAAGCGACAAGTGCTAGAGCAAGAAAAGATAGATTGGTATAAAAAGAAGAAGTGTTAAATTTCGAGTTATTATAGCTTAAAACAAATAAAATTAATGAAGAAACTGAATAAAGTGAAAACTGAATAATACTTAAATAAGTAGGAGCATCTTCTATTTCGGGCAACCTAAAATAAAATCTAGTGACCGCTTTTTCAAAAGAACCATACAACCATATATTCAATGACAAATCAAAAGTTATATAAGTAAGTACAATTAAAAAAAGGAAAAATTGTTGACTTCCGGTTAATGGTTTAATGTCCAAGGATTTAAGCACAGTGCTTTTTCTTTGAAAATAATTTACCAAAAATGTTAATTCTCTATTTCGGATAAAATATGTGGTTCCAAAGAAAATAAAAAAAGATAATGTTAAAATTAGTTCAGATTTTTCGGAGAGCACAATTTCTTTTGTCTGTCCAAAAAAAAGGATAAAAATCATTAACATGTAAAACATAGGATCAATAATGAAATTATATTTTTTTTTAATAATTATCATTATTGCAAAAAAGATAGCAAAAAATCCAGGAAACGTCATTACTCTTAAGATTACATGTTAATTTAAATATCTTCTAATATACAAAAACTGAATGATTGCATGACAAAAATAGCTTATAAGATAAGCTAATGATAATCCTATAGCACCTAGAGCTTCTTTTTCAACTAAAAAATGAGTACTTACAGTAAGTATAATTGCCCACATGAGATTAGCATAAAAACCTAACCACATTTTCCCTTGGCTTGCAATAGCCTGACCAATTACATTATTTATAGAAATTAATCCTGTTGTAATGAACATAATTATTATTGGCCATAATAAATCATTATATTTTGCTCCATAAAAATCTACAATTAATGGAGAAAGTATCACAAAAACGATTACTAAAAAAAAAGCTAGAACAATATTTATTTTAAGATTTTTATTATAAACCATTCTGTATTGCGCCTTGTCTTCTACTCTTGAAGATAAAAGAGGAAGTGCTATTTGCGATAAAGCGGCAGGAATGAATAAAATGGTATTTCTCCATTGGCTAGCAATATCAAAATTAGCCATTTGTAAATATCCACTGGGTTGATTTACTAAAACATAATTAGCATACCAAACCACTGGTGCAACCATTAATCCCGCTAAAAAAGCTGGAAAGCTAAAATCCCATAGTATTTTAATTTCTTTAAAATTCTCTTTGCTCCAAAATTCAATTTTAAATTCTGAATAGAATTTTTTTCTTAAAGTGATAAAATTGAAAATAAAAAATAAAACGTAATTAGTTCCAAATGCGATGATTACAATATCTAAAGTATAAAATCTTGCCGCTAATATCAAAAGAACAGAAGAAATAATTCCGCTCATCGCACTATTGATAGATAATTCTTTAAATTTTTCTATTCCTGCTAAAATTCCATTCTGTATACCATTCACCGAAGAAAAGAATAAAATAAAAGCACTTATTTTAATTTCTGTATTTAAATTCGGAGCATTTATTTGATGCGCTATAGGTATAGCAAACAGATAAATTAGAAAGGAAATGAGAATGCTAATTACTACTGCAAAAAAAGTAGACATCCCTACAATTCTCTCTAATTTTCTTTTTTGAGAAAAACGATATTGTGCAATAAACTTAGTTGCGGTCATTCCTAGCTCCATACCAGCAAACATGGCAAACATTAAAATTGTAGATTTTATGATTCCAAATTGCCCATACTCTTCTTTATCTAAATATTTAGCCATAAAGATAGTAGCAATTAACAATGTAAACTTAGAGATTACATTCCCTAAAACAATCCAAAAACTCTGACTAAAAATTTTTCTGTTTAAATCTGAAGATAGTGTTTTTACTATTTTTTCACGTATAATTCTTCGCATAAACCACTATAGATTTGCAATAAAATCTACTATTCTTTCACTTGCTTTTCCGTCTCCATAAGGATTATGTAATTCACTCATCAAAGAATATTTCTCAGTATTTTCTAATAAAATATTAGTTTCTTTTACAATTTTTTGTTTATCTGTACCTACAAGAATTACTGTTCCAGAATCTACTGCTTCAGGGCGTTCTGTAGTATCTCTCATTACTAATACTGGTTTCCCTAAACTAGGAGCTTCTTCTTGAATTCCTCCCGAATCTGTAATAATTAAATATGCATTTTTCATTAACCAAACAAATGCGGGATATGATAATGGGGAAACTAATTTTATATTTTCTATTCCAGAAAGTAATTCATAAACAGGACCTTTAATATTAGGATTTAAATGTACGGGATAAATAATCTGTACATTCTTATTATTTAAGGCTACCTCTTTTAGTGCTTCACAAATATTAATAAAGCCTAAACCATGATTCTCTCTTCTATGACCAGTTATTAAAATAATTTTCTTCTCCGTATCTATTATTTTTTTAAGCTCTAAAATTTCGGAATTTTCAAAATTTTGGACTCTCTTGGAACTAAAAAGTAATGCATCAATAACTGTATTTCCTGTAATTACAATACTATTCTCTTTAATATTTTCCTTCCTTAAGTTTTGTTCAGAGTTTTCCGTAGGCACGAAATGATAATCAGCTACGCGACCTGCTATTTGTCTATTCATTTCCTCTGGGAAAGGAGATTTTTTATTATTAGTTCTTAATCCTGCCTCTACATGACAAACTTTAGCACCTGCATAGAAAGAAGCTATACTTGCTGCCATAGTAGTAGTAGTATCTCCGTGAACATAGACATAATCGGGCTTATATTCTTCAAGTATGGGCTGAAGTCCTGTAATAATATCAGAAGTTAGGGAATATAAATTTTGATTAGGCTTCATAAGATTTAAATCATAATCAGGAGTAATTTCAAAAAAATCTAGTACTTGATCTAGCATTTCTCTATGCTGAGCGGTGACACATACTTTTGTTTGAAATTGGTCTCGTTTTTGAAACTCCTTAATTAAAGGAGCCATTTTTATTGCTTCTGGACGAGTTCCAAATATGATTAAATTTTTTTTCATAGATGATTAGTTATTTAGTTTTTCTTTTATTCTCTCAAAAAATGTTTTTTCTTTAGCGCCGTATCCATAGCCATATTTATTACCATACCCGAAATAATCACTATTTACATCATTTATGACAAAAGCTGTGTTTTTAATTTTATGAGATTCTATATTCTTGTTTGCAAACTCTACTAAAAGTTTTTCTGTGTATTGTGATCTTACCACATATAATGTTACATCTGCCCATTCTGAGATTAAGAATGAATCTGTAACCAACATCAATGGAGCTGTATCAAGAATTATGTAGTCATAACTTTGAGATAGAATATTGATTAGGGCTTCAAATTTTCCATTAGAAAGTAAATCAGTAGGATTTGGGGGGATACTTCCAGAATACATTACATCAAGATGAGGATTAAAAATACTTTTATGTATTAACGTTTCAATATCCATACTTTCATTATGTAAATACTCTGTAAGCCCGCTTAGACCTTTTCTTTCTGTATTATATCTCTGAAGTTGAGGATTTCTAATATCTGCTCCAATAATAATAGTCTTTTTGGTAGGGCTCGCTATGGTTAATGAAAGATTTACAGAAATAAATGTTTTTCCTTCTCCCTTTACACTTGAAGTAACCATTACCACCTTTCCTTTCTTTTTCTTTGTCATAAAATTCATATTGGTAATTAGAATTCTAAATGACTCTGCTAAAGGAGAGTTATCATTTACCTTCACTAGATCATGGTCTCCTTTTTCTAGACGAGGAATTTCGCCTATGATAGGTTTCCCATTAGAAATTTTTTCAATGTCATGTTTTGATTTTACTTTATTATTAAATCTTTCTAACAATGAAATAAAAATGTAAGGAATTAATAATCCTAAAAACAAACCTGCTAATAGAATAATTGAAGATTTAGGTGCTACCTGAGCATTTTTAAATGCTTTATCTACAATTCTTGCTTTGGGAGCTGTAACCGCTAGGGATATCTGAGTCTCTTCTCTTTTTTGTAATAACAATAAATAGAGCGACTCTTTAATTTGTTGCTCACGTTCTATGCTTCTAAACAATTTTTCTTGCGCAGGTATTTTTGCAATTTTACCAGACACTAAATTCTGCTCTTGTTCATAAGTACTTACAGCCAGCTGCAATCCGTTTTTGTTTTTTTGAAGATTTTGTAAAATAGTTGGTTTTAAATTATTAATTTGAGACGTAAGTTCTATCACTAATGGGTTTTGAGGTGTTGCGTTCTCTAGTAACCTATTTCTTTCTAGAATTAATTGATTATAAGCTGTAATATTAGCTACTGCTCCTGGATTATCTAATCCAATATTATTAGGAATTACTTGATAGTTTCCTTGTCTGGAAACAAAAGAGATTAAGCTATTAGTTAACTCTAATTGTGAGGCCAGCTCTAGTTCTTTGGCTCTAGCTTCTGCAGAGGTTTTAAGACCTAGTTCTCCTTCAACAGCTAAATCAGTAATTTGATTTTTTCTTTTAAATAGTTCTTTTTGACTTTCTACATTTCCTAAATCTTTACCTACGTTTGCTATTCTTTCTTCAATAAATTCTGCTGTTTTCTTGGACTCTTCATTTTTATCATTAATAGCATCTGCATTGTAGACTTCAACTAAGTGATTAATTATATCCTTTGCTTTATCAATATTGGGATAATTCATTGATAATTTAATCACGGTAACATCTTTATTTACTAATGAGGCATTAATTAGCTTTTGATAGTCTATGGTTTTGTTTTCAATATTAGAAACATTAATGATAAGTTCATCTAACTTTTCTTTACTAGGTTCATAAATTTTGTTTTTAAAAAAAATAACATTAGCATTCGGCAATGATACAACCTTATTATAAGTAGTCACTGTAGTAAAACCTTCTTTATTGGTTATGGTAATTTTTTCTCCTTTTAATGAAAGAAATAATGGTTCTGGTTTCTTTTCAGTACTTTTTTCATTTACTATTTTTACAATAATAGGAGAAGTTTTACCAAATACTTCAGCGTCTTTAAATAATCCTGGTTTATAAATATCTGTCTCTAAACCTAAATCTTTAATTACAGTTGTAATGAGTTTTTTAGACTTTAAAACTTCAATTTCATTATTTACTCCATCAGAACTCATTTTACCAAGTCCAGACAAATCTCTAAGCATTTCAAAGTCTTGACCACCCATTGATTTTTTAGAATCTCTAATCAATACCGTAGATACTACTTCATAAATTGGGTTTTGTATTTTTATAGAAAAATAAGCAATTAGTAATGTAAAAATTCCACTCAACGCAAACCATTTCCATCGTTTAATAAATGGTCTGATGAGTTCATTTATGTGAATTTCTTCTTTTTGGAAACTATTATTGTTCATTTTCTAATTTTTAAAAATCAAGGCTAAAATTGTTACAACGATTGAGGCTACTGAAATGTAAATACCTGTATTAGGGTCTAATCTAGACGTTTTTTGTTTTGTTTCATTAGGAGATACAATAATTACATCATTTTGTTTCAAATAGAAATATGGAGAATTTATAAAATCTGCCTTTGTAAGATCTAATCTTTGCTTCGTTATTACGCCATCTACATTTCTAATGACCAAAACATCATTTCTATTTCCGTAAATTGTTAAATCACCAGCTAAACCCATTACTTCTAACAAAGTAGTCTGTGCTTCGGGAATATTATATGTTCCAGGACGATTTACTTCTCCTAAGACTGTAATTTTATAATTGGTGTTTTTAACAGAAACTTGTGGATTTACCACATATTTTGAGATTTCTTTTTTCAATATATCTCTTAATTCTTCCGTGGTTTTATTTTCTGTATTGACCTTTCCAATAACGGGAAATTCTATATTTCCTTGAGAATCTACCATATATGTAGGTCCAGAGGTAGAGGTCTGATTTTGAGTAGGCATATTATTGCTAGCTGTAGAATATTGTAAGATCTGCCCAGAAGAAAAATTTTGGTTAAAAGGTCTCACTACGTCCATATCTTTTGCCGTTACCAAAATAACCAGTTGATCATTAGGCTGGATGGTAGATTTAGCATTTTTTATCGATGTTTCTAATGCTACATTTTCGATGTTTTGCAGGTAATCTAGTTTTTTTTGACTAGTACAAGAATTTAGAAAAATAAATACTAGATTTATTAATAAAATAAAAATATTTTTCTTCATTTATTAAATTTATAATTAAAAATATACAGTACTGCTGTAACAGTGTCTTTTTTAGGATGCAAATATAGGTTTTATTTTATAAAATAATAGATGTTTAATACTGTCAAAAACCTTTGATAATACAATTTTGCATGATAATTTTTATATTTTTTTTACAGCTTCGCTACGTGAGTCCCATATTTTAACACCCACTTTATTTTATTGTAATTTATTATCATTCTTTTCATTTATACCAACGTAAAAATAGTAAATTTTGTATGCCCCATCTCTATTTTTAATTGGTGAAATGTTATTTTCTATACTATAAAGACTTAAAGCCTTTATTTCATTATTTTTTATATTCTCTAACATGTAAAAAAATCTCATGATTTTGTCATGAAATTTATTACTGATTTAAAAAACATAGCTTTTATAATAGTTTGCAATAATATTCCTCAGCATTGTTATATTCATTCAAATGAAGGATTTTATAAGGTGTTTATTAATTTTAAAGAAGAACCTTATTTAAAGTAATCTTAGTGTTATTTTAACGATCTAATTTTTCGAAAATCGAATTATTGCTGATGAATTCTGGCACCATGTTTTTAAGGATTCTCACAATTTGATTATTATCGTGAGATAGTGCAGCGTTTTCTATTTGTTCTATTAAATCTTTTATTTCACTATATTCTTTATACGGGTCCATAGAAACCATAATTTTATGATGAGGTGTTGGAAGATTCTTTGCATCATCACTTAATAACTCCTCATATAATTTTTCTCCAGGTCTTAAACCTGTATATTTTAATAGAATATCTTTTTCAGGTTCTTTTCCTGAAAGCTTAATCATTTTTATTGCTAAATCTTTTATTTTCACCGGCTTACCCATATCAAAGACAAAAATTTCGCCTCCTTTTCCCATAGTAGAAGCTTGCAGCACTAATTCGCATGCTTCAGAAATGGTCATAAAATATCTAACAATATCTGGGTGGGTAATGGTAATGGGCCCTCCTGCTTCAATTTGTTTTTTGAAAAGTGGAATTACAGAACCGTTACTCCCTAAAACATTTCCGAATCTGGTGGTAATAAATTTGGTTTTATTTTCAGGTAAAAATTGTAAAGATTGTACTAATAATTCTGCAGATCTCTTAGAGGCTCCCATTACATTGGTAGGATTTACCGCTTTATCTGTAGAAACCATTACAAATGTTTTCACCTTATTTTGCACAGAGAGTTTAGCCAGATTTTTTGTTCCCAATATATTTACCCAAACTGCTTCGTGAGGGTTATTTTCGATCATGGGAACGTGTTTATAGGCCGCTGCATGATATACCAAATCAAAATTGAATTTTGTAAAGATGCTTTCGAGTCTTTTTTTATTGGTAATATCTGCTAAAATGAATTCAAAATCTATATCTGGAAATTTTTCGTTCATTTCCAACTGGATTTCGTGCAGCGGTGTTTCCGCTTGGTCTACTACTACTACTTTAGAGGGTTTATATGAAGCTACTTTTCTCACAATTTCGCTCCCAATAGAACCTGCACCTCCAGTTACTAGAACTGATTTATTTTCATGAATTAATCTTACTTCTTCGTTTTCAATACAAATAGGTTCTCTATTGAGTAAATCTTCTATTTGAAAGCTACGAATATTGGTATGAATTTTTTCAGGATTGAATTCTTCCACCAAAGGAGCTTGAAAAATTTCCATTTCTTTTTCTAAAAACAAATTCACCCATTCTGTTAATTCATTGGCAGATAAATTTTCTTTAAGAATTAAGATTCCATCTATTTCTAGCTCTTCTTTTGGGGTTTTAATAAATTTTTCTTGAGTCATGATATCTAGTCCAAAAATTTTGGCATTTCTAGAATCGTTTCTCTTGGTTAAAAAACCTTTTAATTTATATTGTAAATTATGACTTTCTATGATAGAATTTGCGATTGCTACTGAATAATCAGAAATTCCTAAAATTAAAATTCTTTTTTTAAGAGAATTGTCTTTGTACTCCTTTATCCAGCGAAACATTTCTTTTACAAAAAGACGAAACATAAATAACGTACTGAATGAAAAGAAGAAAAAAACGATAAAAAAAGATACATTTACAGGAACCGAATGGTCATACATCATATTATAAGCTCCAGAAAGCGCCCAAAGCGTAAATGAAGTGGCTACAATAGACCATAAAAGATTCAATAAATCATAAAAAGTAGAGTGTCTTATAATACCTGCGTATGTTTTAAAAACATACATATAGAAAAGACTTACTGCTATTATTAAAGCATAACCTGCAAAACTTTCTGCTATAAAATCTGATTGATTTAAAACTTTTTCTAGTATTTTGAATGAAAAAAAAGTAGAAATTCCAATTAAAAAAACATCTATTGCGATGATGATATATCTTGGTAAATATCTTATATTAGCTAAAGTAAGTAAAACATTTACCTCATTCATCTTGTTTTCTGGTTCATTTTTCTGAGTCATCATGGGTGCTTTTAATCTTTGTGTATTTGTCTACTGAAAAGTAGACATGCAAATTTACATAAATCTGAATGATTTTCAAATTTGTTTTGTAGTTATTTGTATTAACGAATTGTGAATTGAATGTTAAATAGAGAATATAGAACCGAGAGCCAAGAGCCAAGAATCAAGAATCAAGAACCAAGAATCAAGAACCAAGAACCAAGAACCAAGAATAGAGAATTAAGAATTAAGAATGGAAACTTGAGATTGTAGATATAAGGATATAAGGTAAAGTTGGAAAGTTATAAAACTGTAAAATTTTAAAAGTAAGAAAGGGGAAATTTTAGAACGGAGAATAGGGGAAGGATGTAAATGCTTGGAATTATAGGAATATCTTTTCAGATTGTGCAGTTAATAAGAAGTCTATTTCAGAAAATACACTTTTGCTTTATCTTTTGCGAATTTCAGTCTCTCTTTTATGATTTCGTTTACCATCTCTATGGAATTTACACTGGGAAAATCTACACCTACACTCCCATTTTGACCTTCTTTTATTTGATAATTAGTAGGAGCATAATACGTTTTCAGGTGAGGATATTGATGGTATAAAAAATGAATCCTTGGTAGATGTAAAGCATCCGAAACCGCAATTACAGAAACATCATTTCCTATTTTTTGAGTAAAAGACTGAATTTCTGTAAAGGTATTATCAGGAGTAGTCAATACTTTTATTCTATTGTAAGGAACTCCTAAAGAAATAGCCGCATCTCTAGCCACTTCTGCTTGAGATTTTACGCCATATCTCGAGTGTCCTGAAGTTACTAAAACAGCGTTGGGATAAGATTTCATTAATCTAACCGCTTCAACCAAACGAGTAAGAGATGTAGGAGATAACTGCTGTGATGGATTCAAACGTTTATCTAAAATATATCCTGCCCCAAAAACATGAATGTAGACCTGATCTTTATGATTGGCTGGCAAAATTCTCTTTTGACGGCTCTCTTCATATTTCATCCATTTTGCTGGTAAGTAATAGGTAGAAGTGGCTAGCCAAAGCACTCCAATAGCTAAGGTTAGTCCCCAATATATTTTACGAGTTCTGCTGTATTTATATATCAAAAAAGCTCCTGACAATAAAAATAAGTTATGAATGGTAAATATGGTTAAAAGCCAATCTTTCATTGTAATTATATTGCAATTCCCTATTTAAATGAATGAAATATTGAATCTAAATAAGATTTGAAAGTATCAAATAATTAAGAGCCTGTTTAAATTTTACCGAAAAATAATTTTTGATCTTTATAATTTGTCTTTGCTGAATTTTTATGTTCTTTTGAGCGCCTTTTTCACTTCCTTTTTTCGATTTAGCCCGCTAAATCTTCAAACATGATGCAAAAAATTCATCTCAAAATTCCTATAAAAATTTTCAGCAGTAAAATTTAAACAGGCTCTTAATTTCTATTAAAATTTTAACTGTCCAAAAAATGGCTCCCATTATTGTTCCTTCCCTTTAGTTTAAGCCGTTCTTATTTTTAAAATATTCATTAAAACATTTCCTAACCCAATATCGAAGGTGTTAATCCACATTAAAATAGAGCTAAGAGTAAGCCACACCCCATATTCGGCTGTATTTAAACATTTTAGAGTAACCGGCACTAATAACAAATAGATCAAAACACTAACCGCTTTGATTCCTAATGAATAAAAAATATTTATTTTTGCTTTTTGAGTTCTTTCGTGCTCAGAATGAAGGAATTTATCTAGTTTTTTTTTTATCATTTATTTAAATAAATTTAACAAATATTCTCCATATCCACTTTTACGTAAAGGTTCTGCTATTTGTTTTAGTTCTTCTTTTGAGATATAGCCCATACGATAAGCTACTTCTTCTATTGCCCCTATTTTAAGACCTTGTCTCTCCTCAATCACTTGTACAAACTGAGCTGCCTGCATAAGAGATTGAATGGTACCAGTATCCAGCCATGCCGTTCCTCTATCAAAAACACCAACTTTCAATTTTCCTTGTTTCAGATATTCTGCATTAATATCTGTAATTTCTAATTCTCCACGGGGAGAAGGTTTGATATTTTTTGCAATTTCTACTACAGAATTATCATAGAAATATAGCCCTGGAACAGCAAAATTAGATTTAGGGTTTTGTGGTTTTTCCTCAATTGAAATTGCATTATTCTGTTCATCAAACTCTACCACGCCATATCTTTCTGGGTCTGCCACTTGATAGGCAAATATTACGCCTCCTTCAGTCTGAGCCGCATTTTGTAACAACTGAGACATTCCAGAGCCATAAAAAATGTTATCTCCTAGGATTAGGGCAACTTTATCATCTCCAATAAATTCTTCTCCTAGAATAAATGCCTGTGCCAATCCATCTGGACTTGGCTGTTCTTTATAAGAAAACTTACATCCTATCTGAGCGCCATCTCCGAGTAATTTTTCGAAATGGGGCAGATCATGAGGAGTAGAAATGATTAAAATCTCATTAATTCCAGCCAACATTAGTGTTGATAAGGGATAATAAATCATCGGTTTATCATAAACTGGCATTAATTGTTTACTCACTGCTAAAGTTAATGGATGCAAACGTGTACCAGAACCTCCGGCTAAAATAATTCCTTTCATTTTTTTTAATTTTTCAATATGATTTTTAGTTCTCTTTCTATAAACTTTTTTCCCATATCCAATTTCGTAAAAGGCTTGTCCTAACTGTCCATTTTGCCTCTGTAAACTATATTTTTTTTATCTTTTGAATATTTATATCAGTTTGTTTTTAAAATTTTCAAAAGATTGCAATTCTTTATCTTTCTGTGAGAGTATCATTTTTTCTTCTGGAATTTGCCAATTTATTCCAATAGTTTTATCTAATGGATGAAGCCCCTCTTCTGATAATTTATGATAGTAATTATCACATTTATAAAAAAAAGTAGCTGATTCTGATATTACGGAGAAACCATGCAAAAATCCGCGAGGCACATACAATTGACGTTTATTTTCTGCAGATAATTCTACCATTACAAATTGTCCGAAAGTCTCAGACTCTGGACGAGCATCTACTGCTACATCAAGAACAGTGCCTTCTAAAACTCTCACTAATTTCGCCTGAGCAAATTCTCCTTTTTGTAGATGCAGACCACGAATAACTCCATAAGAAGATTTCGACTGATTGTCTTGAACAAATCCAGGGTCAAAGCCTAAAATCTCTTCAAGTTTTTTATCATTAAATGCTTCGAAAAAGTAACCTCTTTCATCTGTAATTATTATTGGTTCTAGAATAAAACATCCTTTCAGTTTTGTTTCTATAGCATTCATATTAGTGACTGTATTGATTATTGTAATAGTTTTGATAATCTCCAGAAGTTACGTTATCTAACCATTTCTGATTGGCTAAAAACCAGTCTATGGTTATAGATAAACCTTCTTCGAAAGTTACAGAAGGTTTCCAGCCTAATTCTTTATTCATTTTAGTGGCATCAATAGCATAACGCAAATCGTGACCTGGACGATCTTTTACAAATGTAACTAACTGTTCTGACGTACCTGTGGGTCTTCCCAATTTTTCATCCATTTGTTTACACAACTCTTTTACTAAATCTATGTTTTTCCATTCATTAAATCCTCCTACATTATACGAGTCTCCATTTTTACCTTCGTGGAAAACCAAATCAATAGCTTTGGCGTGGTCTATAACAAATAACCAATCTCGAGTATACTTACCATCTCCATATATAGGTAATGGTTTATTATTTAGAATGTTATGAATGCACAGTGGAATCAATTTTTCTGGAAAATGGTTGGGTCCATAATTGTTAGAGCAGTTGGTTAAGACTATGGGTAAGCCATATGTATCATGATAAGCTCTTACAAAATGGTCTGATGATGCTTTGGAAGCAGAGTAAGGAGAATGTGGATCATACTTAGTGGTCTCTGTAAAAAAACCTTCATCTCCTAGTGCTCCAAAGACTTCATCTGTAGACACATGATGGAAACGTTTTCCTTCGTAATTGTCTTTCCAGATGTGTTTTGCTGCATTTAATAAATTAACCGTCCCAATTACATTAGTCATTACAAATTCTAAGGGATTGGTAATAGAACGGTCTACATGTGATTCTGCAGCAAGATGAATTACTCCCTCTGGCTGATGTTTTTCGAAAATATCTAATACTTGTATAGCATCTACAATATCTGCTTTTATAAAATGATAGTTGGGTAAATCTTCGATATCTTTTAAATTTTCTAGATTTCCGGCATAGGTTAAAGCATCTAGATTGATAATTTTATATTCTGGATATTTTAAAACGAATTCGCGAACGACATGAGAACCAATAAATCCGGCTCCTCCAGTGATTAAGATTGTTTTCATGGATTAAATATATTTATTTTACTCATTTCTAACAACGAGTTTTAATTGATTATTAGCAATAAAAACTGATTATAAAAAAAATCTTTATATTTTAAATATTAATCTACTTGGTACATAAATTTTAATCATTACCAAATAAATCTCGGGTGTAGACTTTAGCCGCTACGTCTTCTAATTCTGGAGTCATTCTATTAGAGATGATGACATCACAATCTTTTTTAAAAGCTTCTACATCGTGCATAACTTTTGAACCAAAAAATGTTTCTTCTTTGAGAACGGGTTCATAAACTACTACTTCAATTCCTTTAGCTTTTATTCTCTTCATCACCCCTTGAACGGCAGACGCTCGGAAATTATCTGAACCTGCCTTCATTATTAAGCGATATACTCCTACTTTTTTCGGTGCTCTTTCTATTATAGAATCTGCTATAAAATCTTTACGTGTTCTATTGGCATCTACGATGGCTTTGATAATATTATTAGGCACAGCATCATAATTGGCCAATAGTTGTTTCGTGTCTTTTGGCAAGCAATAGCCTCCATATCCAAATGATGGATTATTGTAATGCGAACCGATACGAGGGTCTAAACTTACTCCTTCTATAATCTGTTTGCTATCTAAATGATGAACTTGAGCATAACTGTCTAATTCATTAAAATAAGCCACACGCAATGCTAAATAGGTATTTGAAAATAGTTTTATCGCTTCTGCTTCTGTAGAATCGGCAAAAAGTACTGGAATATCTTTCTTGATGGCTCCTTCTTTCAATAAACCCGCAAAAATTTCTGCACGCTCACTTCTCTCTCCCACAATAATGCGAGAAGGATATAAATTGTCATACAATGCTCTACCTTCTCTTAAAAATTCTGGAGAAAACATTACATTCTCTATTCCTAAATCTTCTTTTATCTTTTTCGTAAATCCTACTGGAACCGTAGACTTTATCACCCCTACTGCTGCAGGATTGTATTGATTCATTTCTATAAGAACGCTCTCTACACTTTTTGTATTGAAATAGTTGGTTTGCGGATCGTAATCTGTAGGTGTAGCTATAATAACAAAATCCGCATCTTTATAAGCCTCTTCTTTATCCAAAGTTGCTTTGAAATTCAAATTTTTTGTAGATAGAAATTCCGTTATTTCTTTATCTTCAATGGGTGATTTTTTACTGTTTAGAAGTTCTACTTTCTCCGGAACAATATCTAATGCTACCACTTGATGATTCTGCGCTAATAGCATCGCATTAGACAAACCTACATATCCTGTACCAACAACTGTTATTTTCATTTTATTGTTTTTACTTTTTGATTTTTCAATCAATTATCATTTTAATTTTATAAATTATATTCTACATTTATTTGCTAAGTTATCACTACTTTTTCTTTAAAACGATAAAAGTGAGTTTCATTATCTTTTACTGTTTTTGTGATAATCATCCCTGCTGCAATGGTATTATTATCTCCGATTTCAATGGAGGGAATAGTAGCACTATTCACCCCAAACATATTGTTATTTCCTACTTTTGTAAAACCACTTAATACCACCTGAGGTCCAATAAAATTAAATTCTCCTAGAATAGAGTCATGCCCTACAGTACAACGAGAGTTTAACATATTGAAATTACCAACCCTTGCTTTTGCACCAATCGAAGCGTTGTGAGCTACCAAGCATCCTTCTCCTACTATAGCAGAGGGAGAAATTATTGCTGTAGGATGAATGAGGGTAGCAAATCTCGCACCTTTCTCTAGGAAATTTTGAATAATTGTTCTTCTAAATTGTATATTGGCTATTCCCATAATGTATTCTGCATCTTGGGATACCTCATGGTCTTTTATGGTTCCTATGTAAGGACCTAGGAGACTGTAATTATTATAACTTTCTTTGTTATCATCAATATATCCTACTACATCAAAACAGAGTTCTCGTGCTACCGAATTATTATAATGGGTGATATAGTCTGTGATTTCAGCGGAATGGCCGCCTGCTCCAATGATTATTACTTTTTTCATATTAAATTATCTTGCTGTATATCCTCCGTCTATCACTAATGTAGTCCCCGTGATCCAACATGCCCCGTCTGATAACAAGAAAGCGCAAGCGTTGGCTACATCTTCTGGCTTACCAAGTCCTAACGGATGATAACTTTTTATTTTTTCATAAGCTGAAGAATCTTGAGCATAGACTGCATTAGAACTCATTGGAGTTACTACAACTCCTGGAGCTACGCAATTTACTCTTATTTTTTTTGATGCTAATTCTAAAGCTAAAGATTTTGTTCCTGAAACGAGAGCCCCTTTCGTTAAACTATAAGTTGTTTTCCCTAATTCCCCTACCATTCCCATTACTGAGGCTAAAAACACAATGCTCATCCCATCTGGATTGGCATATTTTAATTTAGTAAGAAGCTTAGTGATGGCAATAGGAGCAAAAACATTGGTTTCAAAAAAAGGTTGTAATTTTTCTGGCGTAATGTTACGAAGTGGCAATGTAGTAGAAATTCCCGCTGCATGAACAATTCCGTCTACTTTCCCTACCGTTTTAAGAGCATCTTCTAACTTTCCAGCAGTTTGCTCATAATCTGTAACATCCGCCACTAGGATTTGGTAATTTTCGTTCTCGAAATTCCCTACTGTTTCTAACAATCTTTCCTCTGATCGCCCCAATAAAATTACAAAAGCTCCCATTTGGTTTAGGGTAATAGCGCATTGTCTTCCGATTCCAGAAGATGCTCCCGTAACCACGATGGTTTTATTTAGTAGGGTAAAAGGGTTTATACTCATTCTAATTCTACTAAGTTACTGATAAAACAATCTTGCACATTAATTTGAGCGGTAGCCCAAGACATCCCCACACCAAAACCGCATAACATTAATTTTTTATTGCCTTGAAGCTTATTCTGCAATTGAGATGCTATAGTTAAAGGTATAGAAACAGAAGATGTATTTCCGAAACTTTCAATACATGAAGGCACTTTTTCTTTCTCTAACTTTAATTTTTTGGCTAAATAAGCATTCATATAGTCATTGGCTTGATGAAACAAATTAAAGTCTATTGTATCATTGGTATTTCCTGATTTCTCGAGTACCGATTTGAAATTTTTTGGAATTTCGCTCAAGACAAAATTAAAAACTTCTGCACCATTCATGTACCCATGTTCATCTGTTCTTATGTTGCCATACTCATCTACCACTTTTTCTGTTAATGTGTCTGGTGAACTAGGATTTCTATAGCCCCCTGCATCCATTTTAATTAAATCTGAGAGAGCGCCATTAGAATTCAGTGAGAAAAAACTTTCTCCAAATTTTTCATCTCTTTCAATTAGGGCTGCAATTCCTCCATCTCCGAATAAAAAGGCTGTTTTTCTATCTTTAGGAGAATATATTCTAGAACGGGTCTCGCCATCTAATAAAAGTGCTTTTCTAAAGCCTCCCGACTGCATTAAGCCATAGACAACTGATAGTCCATACACAAAAGCTGAACACCCTAAACTGATGTCAAATGCAGCAGTATGTTTTCCTAGCCCCAAACGGTTCTGTAAGAGAATAGATGTTGCGGGCATTCTGTAGTCAGGAGTTTGAGAGATAAAGATTAGCAAATCAATTTCTGATTTATCTATATTCATATCCGAAATTAATTTAACTGCAGCTGCGAAGCATAAGTCTGATGCGCACATTCCTTCTGGGGCAAATCTGCGTTCTTTAATCCCTACTTTGTCTACAATATCTTTTACATCTTCTTTATTAAAAAATTGGGTGTAATTGTAATTATCAATAGTATTCTTTGGTACTGCTGCTGCTAAACCCGTAATCCCAACGTTTTTAAAAGATAAATCTGCCATAAAAATGGATTAAGCTTGCGTTCTTTTTATAATTTCGTTGAGTAAATCTCCTAAAGTGATTGCATTTTTAAATGCTTCTTCTTCGATTACCATGTTATACTTATCGTCTATTTCTGCGATTAATGTTAATCTTGCTAATGAGTCCCACTCATCATAGTCTCTGAAAGCATCTGCCAATTGAATCTCTCTGTCTTCAATTTCTAATACTTCTGTAATCATTTCTAAAAATTCTGCTTCCATAATTTTATGTTTTTATTTAGTTATTCCCTTTAAAAGGTTCCATTGTTACACTTGTATCACTTGAGATTCCCTCTCTTATGATCACTTTTTTTATCGTTTTCCATACGATTTTGCAATCCAATAAAAAACTTAAATGGTCTACATACCATACATCATATTCAAATTTTTTATCCCATGAAATGGCATTTCTGCCATTTACTTGTGCCCATCCTGTTATTCCAGGTCTTACTTCATGTCTGCGTTTTTGGGTTTCTGAATACAAAGGTAAATATTTAATTAATAAGGGACGAGGTCCTATTAAACTCATATCCCCTTTTAATACATTAATCAATTGTGGCAATTCATCTAATGAAGTACTTCTTACCCATTTCCCAACCTTCGTTATGCGTTCTGCGTCTGGCAATAAATTTCCTTGTGCATCTCGCTTGTCGCTCATGGTTTTAAATTTAATTAATTTAAAAATTTTTCCGTTCTTCCCTGGTCTATCCTGTGTAAAGAATGCTGAATTCTGACTCAGTATCAATAATAGGTAAACCCCTATAAATAGGGGTGAAAAAAATATTAAAACCAGCACTGCAGCTGTTACATCTATTAGTCTTTTAAAGCCTTTCTTATACATTATAAAAATTGCATTGCGTTTTCTTTTGTAAAATTATTAGAAGCTTTTTTTGCATTTTCGCTGTATGCTTTATAAGTCTCTGGTTCGTTTTGAAGCTGATAAATAAAACTTTTAATTTCATTTACTTCGTTGGCTTCAAATGCGCGCCCACAATTGCTTCTTTCTAACAAATTTGCCAGTGCAGACCTTTTAGAACAAATGGCTAAAATGGGCTTCCCTACTGACAACAAATTAAACGTTTTACTCGGTATACTTAAATCTGCTGCTCCTTCATCTAGCGTTACCACGTTTAGATTTCCTACCTGCATGTTGTGCGGGAGTAGTTCAATAGGTTGCCAAGGCAATAATTGAATATTGGTTAATTTTTGCTCTTCAATCAATTTATGAATCAGTTCGTATTTATGACCTCCTCCAATTACGAGAAAATAAAAATTAGGCTCATTCTTAAATGCATGCGCTAGGTCAACTAATTTTTCAATAGGGTGTGTTTTTCCTAAATTTCCTGAGTAACAAATTACAAAGGTATCTTTTGCGATTCCTAATTTTTTGAAAATTAGATTTTCATTTCTATCAATCTGAGGGAAAAATTCATTATTGGTCCATATCGGTACTATTTTTATTTCTTTTCCCTCTGCATATTTAGAAGTTTCTTTAGCTAATTCTGGTGTTAAGGTGTAAAGCGTATTTGCCTTTTTAAACATTTTTTTGGTAAAATGGGTAAACACTTTATTTGCCCAACCGTCTTTGGTAATATAATTAAAATTTACCAATGCATCTGGATACAAATCATAAACTAATATATCATAATTTGCTCTTAAGAGGTAAGGAACCAAAGGTGCACTTGGCGGATTAGTAATCGCGATTATTCTAGCGTTTCTGTACTTCCATAATACAATAAAAAACATCTGAATGGTAGCTGCGAGCCAAGTGTAAATTCTTTTGAATGCCGTAGATTTATTGTATTTCGTAATTTTATGCCACTTGTATTTCTCAGAGAGTTTCGTTTCTCTTTCTACAATTGTACCCGCAATGATTACGCACTTATCATATTTTGTAGATAAAGCATCCAGCATATCTATTTGAAGATAGCCAGATGCTTGATCTAGAATGACTACTGTTTTATTTTTAGCCATTATTTTTTTGAAGTTTTACTTGCTCATTAATCCAATCAAAGGTAGTTTTCATTCCTTCGATTAATGGGATGCTTACTTCCCAACCGATTTTTTCTCTGTATAATTTATTATCACTATTACGTCCTTTTACTCCCACTGGGCAAGAGAATCCGTATTTATCTTTGAATTCTTGTCCTCCGATATTGTGAATTTTAATGTTTTTACCAGACAGTTTAATTGCCATTTCTGCCAATTGATTGATGGTTACCATTTCTTCTGAACCGATGTTTACAGGCCCTAAGAAATCATCTTGTCTCATCAATCTAAGTACTGCTTCTACACATTCATTTACATGCAAGAAAGAACGTGTTTGCTGTCCATCTCCCCAAACTTCTATTGTACCACCATCTTCTGTTTCTGCAGCTTTTCTACACATTGCTGCTGGTGCTTTTTCTTTACCACCCATCCATGTTCCAAACTCACCGAAAATATTATGGAATCTTGCTACTCTTACGTTTAACTTATAGTTTCTATTGAAAGCTAAATAAAGACGTTCTGAAAAAAGTTTTTCCCAACCATATTCAGAATCCGGATTTGCAGGGTAAGCAGAACTTTCTTCACAGTTTGGATTATTAGGATCTTGCTGATTATGCTCTGGATACATACAAGCAGATGAAGAATAAAATACTCTTCCTACGTTATTTTTTGCACATTCATGTACTACGTTTAGGTTAATGAGCGCGGAGTTATGCATAACATTTGCATCATTATCTCCTGTAAAAATATATCCTGCACCTCCCATATCAGCGGCTAATTGATATACCTCATCGTAAACTCTACCTTCAAAAGCTTTTTCTACAATTCTTGGATCTCTTAAATCCCCTTGTACATATTCATTACAAATTAGATTGTGATCCCAAAATTCGTGATTTGGCTTAATGTCTACAATTTTCACATAAAACCCCTCTTCTTTTAATCTTTTAGCTAGATGACCGCCAATAAAACCACCACCACCTAAAACTAGTGCATTTTTCATATTGTTATTTTTAACTATTATTTTTTATTCATTAATTGGATACAAATTTATAAAATTTGAAAGAATTTAGCTTTAACATTCGTTAATTAATTCTTGATTTTTTTGAAATTTAATTCATATTATCTTCATATTTAATAAATATTTTTTTATTTATTTGAATGATTATTTTACTCTTTAGTCTTGTTTATCATCTCTTTATTATTCTACTCACTATTTTGAGTCACTAGAAATTTATTTTTAAAAAAATAATCATCTGCTTCCTTAAATTGCTAATAGCGCCACATTCATTTTTTTTTGAAATTTGGCATTCTATTGCTTCATTTATTCTACAGTTTCATCTCTTTTATTTTCTCTCTATTTTCAAGAAACCATTGATATGTTTCTTCAATTCCCTGTTCCAATGTTATTTTAGGAGACCAACCCATTTTTTTCAATTTACTCACCTCCATCACTTTTCTGGGTGTTCCATCTGGCTTTGAGGTATCCCAAATAACTTCTCCTTGATGGCCTATAACTTTTTGTACTAATAAAGCTAGTTCTTTTAAAGATAAATCTTCCCCAGATCCTACATTGTATAAACTCTCTTCGAGTTTATTTTCCATAACAAAAATTATAGCTTCTGCCAAATCATCTACAAATAAAAATTCTCTTTTAGGATTTCCTGTTCCCCACAATTCTACGGGTTCATTTATGCCTTTTTTTTCTGACTTTTCTTTAGCTTCATGAAATTTTCGAATCATGGCAGGTAATACATGAGAGGTTTGCAAGTCAAAATTATCTCTTATCCCATACAAGTTTGTGGGCATTAAGCTCACAAAGTCTTTGTTGTATTGTTTCCTTATTGCTTCTATTGTTTTTACTCCTGCAATTTTAGCAATTGCGTACCACTCATTGGTAGGTTCTAAGGGAGCAGTAAGCAAATACTCTTCTTTCAAAGGTTGAGGTGCATGTTTAGGGTATATGCAAGAGGAACCTAAGAAAATAAATTTCTCTACATTATTTTGGTGTGCAGCATCCATTAAGTTCATTTGGATTTGTAAATTATCCATAATGAAAGGATATGGATTATTTTTATTTGCCATTATCCCGCCTACTAATGCTGCGGCATCTATTACGATTTCGGGTTGTTCGTTTTGAAAAAAATGATTCACTTGGTGTTGGTTTCTCAAATCAAGATCTTGTTTTGAACATCCCAATACGTTTTTATAACCTCTAGCTTCTAGTGCCCTCCAAACTGCAGAGCCTACCATTCCTTTATGACCTGCAATGTAAATCTTTTTAGATTTCATTATTTTTCTTGGGTTTTCCCTGTAATGATATCGCCTAGCTCCATAGAAGTTATAAATTCTACTTCAGGCCATTTTTTAATTATTTGCACGAGTAAATTATCAAGTTTTTTCAATCCTCTTTCTCTATTTTCGGGATTAATGCTTCCCATATAATTCACTCTATGAGAACTAATGGTAGCAGGTTTACGACAGTTGAAAGCAACTTCTATTTCTTTCAAACAAGAGGATACCCAATCTCTTTCTATGGGAAATCCTTCACTGTTTGGTTCAAAAAAACAATTCCTAGTCAAGTACATTTGTCCCAATCTATTCTTTTTCCCTAAGTAACGAAAATGCTTTTTATATTTACCCTCTCCTAATGGTTCGCTTTGTATTTTTCCTGTTCCGATGTATTTCACCCCTTTTTTGCTTAACAATTCTTCTAAATTATTATTAAAAGGACCATTCGTTGGAATAAAAAAAGTAGATTTATAACCAAATAAAGCTTCAAATTCATCTAATCCTGTATCAATTACCTTTTCCAAATATTTTAAATCATTTTGGGTATCAATATCAAATGCTGCTCGTAAATCAGGGAGCTCATCTCCATTCATTTCTCTTGGTAATGTACTTACTCCATATTCAAAGGCTATTCTTACCGTTTCGTTTCCTTCTTGAAGGAGTTTCATCCAACGTTGTACATTAAGATGTTCTCTACCGTGAAATACTGGAACTAAAAGTCTTTCTTCAATTCCTTGTTTCCATAATGTGTGGATTTTATTACTCTGCGGGAATCTTTTAGCGGTTTCAGTAAACAATTCATATTCATATTTCGTAAAGCCATTGGCTTTTATTTTTTCAAAATTAGGATTGGCTACCACATTTACACCAGTCATAACTACATGACGACCAGAAGAATCTTTATGTTTTCTAAGAACCTCCATCAACATTTCCATATCTTCATTAGACTCTAAAGTGTCATTTTTCAGATAATGAGAATGTAAAGGAATTCCTTTGGTCTTCATTTCCTCTAATGCCCTTTTGTCTGACATATAAACAGAGCCCCAATCGTCGCTTTCTATTACGATTAATTTTCTATTGGTTCGCCATCCAAAAAGATTGCTTACATATATTCTTAGTTCTGATTTTTTGTTACCTGTGTACATTCTATTTTATATTAGCTCTCTTTCACTAGAGTTTTAAACAATTGTAAATAATCTTGATACCTTTCGTTCTTATCGAAGTGCTTTTCCGCTCTTTTTCTGCATTTTTCTTTCTCATAATATTCCGTTTTAGCACTTGTCACTCTTTCAATAGCGTCTCTTAATTCATCTACATTTCCCTTTTCTACTACTATCCCTGTTTCTTTATCAATTGCTTCGGGGCTTCCTCCTGTATTATAAGTAACTACGGGAGTACCACATGCTAAAGCTTCAATATTTGTAGTAGGGAAATTATCTTGATAAGTAGGATTTACAAATACCTTTGCCAAACTATAATATTCTGCTAATTCCTCAATACTTTCTGTTCTTTCAATACCTATTATATTTTTAGGTAATTGTGCTATTTGCTTTTTAGTTAAACCTATTAAAATTATCTGGTATGTATCTGATAATTTATTTGATAAAGAGATAAAATCATCCAATCCTTTTCGGCGATCCCAAATGCTGGCTACTCCCAAAACAATTATTTTATCCTTTAGATTCCATTTTTGAATTAATTTTTCTACATTTTCTACAGGACTAAATTTCGAAAGATCTATCCCATTGTGAATACAACTTACTGGAAATTTCGATAAAAATGATTGTTTTACTAGATTTTTCAGCCAATTTGATGGTGTAATAATATGAAGATTATCTAACTGATTAAAAATCTGCTTTTTATCAGAAAAATTTTTAAAGGAATTATCTATTAATAAAGATTTAGGATAGAAACTTTTCTTTGGACAATTCTGGCAATGGGTTTTCCATTTTTCACATGCTACAGAGTCAAAGTAACTACAATGCCCTGTAAAAGGCCAACAGTCGTGAAAAGTCCACACTACTGGGATATTTATTTTTTTCAGATAATCAAATAGTATTTCAATATTTACATAATACCCATGGATATTATGTAAATTAATAACATCTGGTTTTAATTCTTCAATTTTATTAATCAACTGTTTAGTTGCTTTTCTAGAAGCAAAACCGTGTCTATCCAATAAAAGTGAAACTACACCATGCCAATTGGCATCCCATTGATTTCCTATTATGATTTTATTAGATTTACTCGGCTGATTGCCTCTTCCGTAAGCAATATAACTTTTGTGCCCAACATTAATTAAAACTAGGCCTATATCTTCAGCAATTCTTCCTGTTGACCCTGAATTTACAGTTGCGTTAATTTGTAAAACTCTCATTATTCTAGAATCATTTTTTTGTACTTTTTAGAGATTTCATCAATCTTAAACTCTTGAATGCTTTCTGCAGCATTTAATCCCAATTTCAATCTTAAAGATTCATCAGACATTAAAATTTGTAAGTGTTTCTTAAAAGACTCATAATTAAACAATTCTATTAAATATCCATTTTTTTCGTTGGCTATCATATCAGAAGGGCCCGACATGCAATCAAAAGCTACAACAGGTAAACCTGCTGACATGGCTTCACCAATTACATTTGGAAAGCCTTCAGAACTAGATGTAAAAGCAAAAACTTTACTTTTTAAATAATAGGGTTCCACTTCTTTTTGACTACCTACTAAAACCACTTTATCTTCTGCTCTTAATTCTTTTATTAACCTTTCTAGTTTACTTCTATTTTTTTGTTTTAAAGCATCATCACCTACAATTATTAGTTTCCAATTAGGGTCATTAATTTCTACAAATAAACGAATTAACTCGTCATGGTGCTTTGTATCAATCAATCTACCAACTGTTAAAACAATATTTTCTTTATCTATTTTCTTTTCTGATGTTATTTGTCTAATAGGATTCCCAATCACCTGAATATTAGTATGCTTATACATTTTTTCGAATATTGCTTTACCTTTTTCAGTCTGTGCAATTACTCCTTTTGCCTTTGGATAAAGTTTATTTCTAAGCCAATTATGCAACTTTCCTAATGATTTATTTGGCTGACACCTATCTGATACATAAATAGGATATTTCAACCCCCAACACGCTATAAGGACAAAACTATTCCATCTTTCCCCAAAACTTAGAATGCTTTTAGGAGCAATTTTTATTATTTGTCTTCTTAAAAATATTAAAGTTTTTAGTGTATAAAATAACCGATATTTATTTTTAAATTCGAAGGAAGGTTTATGAATTGTAACATTTTCGGGTACAGAATAAAAAATTTCCCTAGTTATACCATAAAGTATTAAATGTATTTCTAAAGTTTTATCTTTAGAAAATTCATTTAACAATTCAGACATCACCCGTTCCATGCCTCCTGCATGCAGTGAGGGAATAACAATCGCAACTTTCATGATTTATTTTTTAAAATAGGCTTTATACCAATTGACAAATTCTTGTATTCCTTCATTAATTTTTACTTTGGGAATATATCCTGTTACTGCCTTTAAATCCTCTATATCTGCAAAGGTTTGGTATACATCTCCATCTTGCATTGGGTAAAAATCCAATTGGGCTTTTTTGTTACATGCCCCTTCTACAGCTTGTATAAAATCTAATAGTTTTACAGGAGTATTATTTCCAATATTATAAATATTATAATTCTCTTGAATTTTATCTGTAATCAATACTTCTATAATTCCTTTTACAATATCCTCTATATAGGTAAAATCTCGCATTAAATCTCCATTATTAAACACCTTAATTGGCGTTTCACTCAAAATGGCTTTTGTAAATAAAAATGGTGCCATATCTGGTCTTCCCCAAGGTCCATAAACGGTAAAGAAACGGAGTCCTGTAGTTTTTAGTCCATATAAATGGCTGTAAACATGTGCCATTAATTCATTACTCTTCTTGGTTGCCGCATATAAACTTATAGGATGATCTACTCTATCTTTCTCAGAAAATGGTACTTTTTGCTGATTGCCATACACCGAAGAACTAGAGGCATAGATTAAATGCTTAATCTGATTGCTTCTACAGGCTTCTAATATATTCATAAAGCCTACTACATTTGCTTGAATATATGCTTTAGGGTTTTCTATGGAGTATCTTACTCCCGCTTGTGCTGCTAAATTGATAACCGCATCAAATTTTTCTTTAAGAAAAAGGTGGTCTAATCTGTGTTCATCTACCAAATCCATTTGAGAAAAACGAAAACTTTCATTGCTTCCGCTTTTCACCTCCTGTTGTCTCATGAATAATTCAGACTGTATATCTATACCTAATTCTTTTAATCTATCTAGTTTTAATCTTACATCATAATAGGCATTCAAATTATCAATACCATAAACTTCAAAACCTAAATCAATTAATTTCTTACTAACATGAAATCCTATAAAGCCTGCTGCGCCTGTTACTAAAATTTTACTCATTCTTTATCATTTGCTGACAAGTTTTATTATCTTATTTTCTCGTCAAAGTTGTTTTATTTGTGATTATGTATAAAATACTATAAAAGAGAATTTTCTTGTTCTATAATATCTAATAATTCATTTGATGTCATAAACTCTACATCATGCCATTTTTTTAAAATTTTTTTCAACAAAATTCTCAATTTATTTAAACTTATATCTCTATTTTTTTCATCATAACTTCCTATATAATTTAAACGATGTGTATCAATAATTGCTGGTTTGTTCCAAAAAAAAGCATTATCTATATTTTGCAAACACATTGATACATCATCATAATTATCTGACGTTTGAGAGGGTTCAAAGACGCAATTTCTTACCAAATAGAATAAGCCTGCTTCATTTTTATCACCTACATATCTTCTAATCATTTCTCTTTTACCATTTGAAGAATTTCCTAAAGGTAATTTTTGGTATTTCATACCCTGCACACCTTTAATACCATTTTCCTTCAATATAGTATTGAGATTAGGATCAAAAATATAATTATTTGGTATAATTGTTTTTGAGCAAAAACCAAAAACTGTTTGAAATTCTTTTAATCCTTCTTCTAAAAAATCTTTTTGATATGTAAAAGGTTGCTCTTTAATCCAATCTAGTGAAGCTTGAAGATTAATTATTGAGCTTTTATTTTCTGGAACACTCCACGTCCCTAGATCAAAGGCATCTAGGAGTTCTTGATTTCCATTTCTTAGTTCTTCTAACCATAATGGTACATTTACATGCTCTCTCCCGTGAAACTGAGGATACATTAACTTTTCATCAATTGCATTCTTCCATAGATTAAAGGATTGAGAATGGTTAGAAAATCTTTTTAACGTTTCTGTAAAAGGTTCATAATAATATTGTTTAAAACCCGATTCTTTAATTTTTTTAAAATCTGGGTTAGCTACTACCGTGTTAAAAGTCAATTTTGGATGATTTCCAAAATTATCTTTGCAATCACTTATCAATGAAAACAATACATTTAAGTCTTCTTCCGAAGCTAAAGAATCATATTTAAGATAAGGATTCTTAGGATAAGGATATCGTTTTCTGTATTCCTCAATTTTTGTAATATCTGGAAGTCGGATAGCACCCCAATCATCGCTTTCAAAAACGACAATCTTTCTTTTGGTACTCCAGCCTTTATAATTGATTAAATGAGCTCTTACTCTATTTTTAAGATTAGATAGCATAGTTTAAGTGTAAAAAATAAAAACCTATTTAAGTGTTTCGAAAACCTTTTTTAATGATAGATTTATAGAAATTAAGACCTATTATTTATAACTTCTTATTGTTAAAAATTAGATAAAATGTAAATTAAAACTGGGCTCTCTAATTTTGTTTAATCATTATTTTTTTTAGCAACTAAGAAGGCTATTGGATATAAAAAAGAGCAAAATATTTTAGAAAATAACATTTTTATATCTTTTATTACACCATAAAAAGGTTTATCACTTATAATTCCATAATAAACAGTAGCAAAATGAAACCTAGCTTTAAGAAAATAAGCGTTTGGCACTTTTGTAATATATCTATTTAGAAACTCTATATAGTAGAGATAAGTTTCTAAAGCAACTTTTTTTCGTCCTCTTTTGGTTAAAGCATTTGAATTTTCTGGTTCAATATAATATGTTCTTAAAACATCATTCATATATATTGTTTTGTATTTCATCCCAATATCTGACCACAAAAATACTTCCCCAGTTCTGTAACCTGTTAAGTCAAATTTGTTTTCTCTTAATATTTTGGTCTGAGTAACAACGAATCTTTCTTGAGAACCATAAATGTGCTTTTCAAACATTTCGTGATAACTAGATATTATCAAATCATTCGGAAAAGAAGAACCAATTATATTCCCATGTTGGTCTCTACACCTACACCAAATTCCTGCAATCTCGTCTGAGCCATATTCCTCCCATACTTTATTAAATCTCTCGAGAGTGATTTCATCAAAGGCATCATCATGTCCTGCAAAAATCATCAATTCACCTTGAGCTTCATCAAATGCCGTATTGAAATTATAATAAAGCATTTTGTTTTCTGGATTATTAATTACTCGTATAGGAAAATCAGAAAGTTTTTCATACTTTTTTATCAATTCAGCTGTCCCGTCTGTAGAAGCATCATTAATTATAAGCCATTCAAAATTTCTATATGTCTGATTTTTTACACTCCTGTAAACTCTTTCCAAAAATTTTTCTGAGTTGTAGCATGGAGTAAAAATAGTAAAGCGATACTTAAATTTGTTCATTGAAAAAGGCTTTTATATTTTCTGAAATTAATTCTACATGTTCTACCCCCATTCCAGGCCAAACAGGTAAACTTAAGCAAGTTTCTGCCAATTCTTCGGCAATAGGAAAATCTCCTTTTTTTAATCCTAAGCTTTCATATGCTTCTTGTAAATGAGGTGGTATAGGATAATGGATTAATGTTCCTATGCCCTTTTCAGTTAAATAAGATTGCAACTCATCTCTTTTTTTAGTGCGAATAACATACAAGTGGTAAACATGAGTTGCGCCTTCGGCGATCTTTGGCAATATTAATCCTTCGATCTCTTTTAAAGCTTCATCATACCAAGCGCCTATTTCTTGACGTTTTAAAGTCCATTCTTTTAGATATTTCAACTTTACACTCAAAAAAGAGGCTTGCAACTCATCTAGACGCATATTATGACCAATAAATTCATTGTAATATTTTTTTTGTGACCCGTAATTGCGTAAAATTTTAACTTTTTCCGCTAAATTTTCATCATTTGTTGTTACAGCTCCTGCATCTCCAATTGCGCCTAAATTTTTCCCAGGATAAAAACTTGTTCCGTTAATATCGCCCCAAGATCCAGTGATTTTTTCCTTATAAGTGGCTCCCTGCGATTGCGCATTGTCTTCTATAACAAATAAATTATATTTTTTTGCAATATCCATTATTGGTTGCATTTCGCAGGCCTGACCATACAGGTGTACTGGCATTATTGCTTTAGTATTAGGAGTAACTGCTTCTTCAATCTTTGAAAAATCAATATTGTAAGTTTCAATATTAGGTTCCACAAAAACAGGTTTTGCTCCAACATAAGAAACAGCCAAAACTGTAGCAATATATGTATTAGAAGGCACTATCACTTCATCTCCTTTGCCAATACCTAAGGCTTTAAGAGACAAATGCAATGCATCTAAACCGTTGCTTACACCCACACATGCTTTTGTATGATTAAAGCTTGCATATTCTTCTTCAAATTGCTTCACTTTATTTCCTAATACGTACCAATAACTATCATACACTTCCTCAAAAGCCTTTAACATTTCTACTTTAATCTCAGAATGTATGGGTTCGAAATTTAAAAATGGAACTTTATTCATAATTTTAATATTAATTCGTTATTAATTACTTGCCACTTATTACCTTTATTATCTTCATAAAAACCATTCTTATATTCCATTTTTGTACCGTCATCATTTAACCATGCAGAAACTATAGCAGGACTTCCTTTTACTAAGGCTTTTTCAGGTACATTCTTTGTAACTAAAGAACCCGCAGCAATCATTGCATTAGCTCCTATTTCTATTCCTCCTAAAATAATAGCTCCTGCTCCTATTGAGGCATTTTCTTTTATGATGGTTTTTTGAAAAGAATCAGGATATTTTTTAGAACGAGGCCTTTTATCGTTAGTAAACGTAACATTTGGGCCAATAAAAACGTTATCTTTTACTGTTATACCATCCCATAAATAAACACCTGATTTTACTGTTACATTATCTCCAAGAACAACATCATTTTCAATGAATGTATGACAATTAATATTGCAATTTTTTCCAATAGTAGCTCCTTTTAGAATTATAGCATACTGCCAAACATTTGTTCCTTCTCCAACTTTATCTGTCTGAACGTCTGATAATGGGTGTATCATTTTTTATAATTTAAAAAGTCTGAGTATTGTCTTATATAATCATCTTCACTGTATTCATGTGAAGCCAAAACCAAACAAATTGATCCAGATGAAAAATTGATTTCAGAAGCCCAAATTCCAGGTGGAATATGCAAGCCTATATAAGGTCTGTTTAGTTGTACTAATCTTTTTGACTTTCCATCATCTAACAATATTTCATAAGCCCCACTTGCAGCTACTAGAAATTGATGACATTCTTTATGAGCATGAGCTCCTCTTGATTCTCCTCCTGGGATATCGTATAAATAAAAAATTCGTTTTATCTGAAAAGGAATCTCAATATTATTATGAATTGGAGTTATATTTCCTGCTCTATTTTCAATTTTAGGTAAATAAATAAGATTACAATCGAAAACAGTGATATTATTTTCCATTTTTTATTGTTTTAAAATTATCAAAATTTCTAATATAATCATCTTCATTATAATCATTATCTGCCAAAATTAAAGCTAGCGAGTTAGTTGAAAAATTTTCCAATTCTCTCCAATACATTTTAGGAACATAAAGTCCATAATAAGAACGATTTAGATGAAATCTAAATTCTTTTTCTCCATCATGTAATACAACGTCAAAACTGCCGCTTAACGCAACAATAAATTCTTGCAAATGATAGTATGCATGACCACCTCTTTTTTCTCCTCCTGGAACATCATAAATCCAATAAGTTCTTTTAATTTCAAAAGGTATATTTTTTTCATTCTCAATGAATGAGAGATTTCCTCTAGGATCAAATATTTTCGGTAAATCAATTATTCTTGGTTTATCCATATTATTTTGTATTAATTTAATAAAAATTACTGTTTTATATTGCTCATTTCATGATAAGAACTACATTAATTGGTCTATACATGTCTAGCAGGATTATCATAATTTATTGTGTTTACACTATTTTTATTCTTTGAAAATTAAAAAAACTAAATAATTCTAATTTTAAAACCTATTTAATCGTTTCAAAAACCTTCTCCCATTTTTTATAGGTTTCTTCATAAGAAAATCTTAATACATTTTCGTAGGCATTGAGTGCGAGTTCAGAAGTCTTTTCTGGATTATCCATGAGTTTTTTTGTTTCTGCCGCATATTCATTACAATCAAATGGTTGAACTAATATTCCATTTTCATTATGATAAACGATGTCTGAGGCAGCAGAATAAGAATCAAAAAGCATCGGTACACAGCCATAACTCTGGGCTTCTATCAATACATTCCCGAAACCTTCAAAAGCAGAGGTCATGTGGAAAATTTTCGCTTTTTTATAATAATCATTAGGGTTTACATTACCAAAAAAATGTATTCTATCTAGATTATTTTTTTTGCAAAATTCTTCCATATTTTTTTTCTCAGGACCCTCTCCTAATACCCAAAATTTCCAGTCTGGAGACTGAGCATGTAGTTTTTCCCAAATTTCTAATAGTAAATCTACTCTTTTTTGTCTAATATTAAGACTTCCTACATAAACTACTATATTTTCTTTTGGGAGCGTCTTAATATCTAATTCAGGTCTCAGAAATGGATTTCCGATTCCGTGTATTTTATGTAAGTATTTTTTAAGTTTTGGTACTAAAAATAATAATTCTGGTTTAAATTTTTCTGACAACATCACAAATGCATCTGTATTTTTTACGATAAAACCCAGCTCTACATTTTGTCTAAATATATGATACGCCAAAATTATTTTTCTTGTAATATAGGTATTTAGAAATCCTATTTTCTTTCTTTCAAAAAAATCTTTGAGTGTATTCTTATGATTATCATAAAAATTGAGTGGATTTATTCTTAGGGTATTAATGATTTTGGTATCTCTAGGCTTTACTTTCAATAATAGTTTTGTTAATTCTAAAGAAGCGCCCATCTGATTAATGATACAATCTATTTGTTCCTCCTGAAAAATTTTCTTTAATGCTGAGGGTTCTCTTTCATTGACTTGAAACAACTTAATCCCCTCATAATCCTTTACAGAGTTTGTATCATTTATATAAGAAACAATAATTACTTTATGTTTCTGTGCTTCAAAAATTTTAGCCAGTTTAGAAGTAGTTCTTTGCACTCCTCCTGCATTGGGGTCTAATTCTCGAGTTAAAAATAACGCTATATTCATAATTTTTCTTAATTAAAATAAGTGACTTATCCCCTCTCTAATAGAAAAATCGGCATTTCCTAGGAACCACGATACTGGTGGCAATACTAATGTAAAGAAACTTAATATTTGGATGAGATAAGACATTTGGAAAAGTACCATGGGAATGGATGCAATAAGAAATATCACCAGAATCCTATTTAGTAATGTTATATTCTTTTTTGAAAGCTGATATTTCTTTAGGGTAAAAAGCAAATGGATAGTAGCTGCTATAATAAAAAGTCCCGCAATTATTTTTACTCGACCAGAAATGGTAGGTGAAAAAGTAACTACATTTGAAAAAGAAAATAACCCTATCCCTGATGCCATTAAAAAATTAAAACGATCATCAGCATACTTACTATTAAAGAAAAATAATAAAACTAAAGTTAATCCTGGAATTAAAATTGAAGTAAAAAATACTTCACCATAGGTAACATAAAAATTTCGATTAATTTTTGATTGGATTTCGTTACGGCTTTCCATACGCGCTACATCCTCTTCAGAATCAACCACATAGGCATCCTGCTGGCTTTCGATTAAACTAGTTTTAGGGATGTAATTCTCAATATTTGCAAAATTTAAAGTAAGTCCAAAAGATAATAAATAAAATATTGTTAAAATGTGAGTTCGTCGTCTAAAAATATAGGCTCCAATAAATGGAATCAAAACAACGAGATAGGAAAAATGAACAACTATTGATAATAATAAAATCAAAAGATATTTCTTTTTTTTTGTAGTAGCATAGCTTAAAGCACCATAGAAAAAAATCCACATACCCGTCCACATTCTAATAGAATTCATAGCACCTAAACTTTTGTATAACAATAATACAATTATAAACCCAATTAGAATTCGATTTTTTTTAACACTTAATTTATTCTGTAATATAAGAAGAACTGATTTAGAAAAAAAGTATCCTAAAACCAATCCTGCAAAAACATGTATAAGCTCTGGGATTCCAAAAACAGAAGCTGCTAAATAGGATATGCAATGTAAATAAAGGTCTTTAGCCCCTGAATTAGCACTATTTAATGTAGCTAATTCAAAAAATTCATTAAAAAAAACCTTAACTGACATATCTGTGTAATGTAATATTGCATTTGCCAAATGACTTTCGCCGTCTGAACCTGGTCTATATACATAACAGCTTCCCGCAATTCCAAAAAATAGAATTCCAAAAAATATCAGAACACGATCATCTTTACTTTTAAGAAGATTTATCAAACCTAATATAGGAGAGAAAAACATTAATAAAATTAAATATCCTTTATCCGTTTTAAACATAGTATTAATATAAATAGTGTTTTGGGGATTATCTAATTAAAGTTTACATCAATTAAATGATTTACTTCGTCCCAGTAAAATTTCATCTTTTCGAATGGGTTATCCGGTTTTTCTTTTATATCTTCGAAAAATGACCATGATTGCTGTCCAAAAATAGAAGCGTAAAAGAGTAAAGATGAGACAATACCTATTACTTGTAAATTCTTTGCCTGAATAAATAACCATTCTGCAATAATAGTATTTGGCATGACTTCTACTTTTATATTATTTTTCTTCAAAATATCTATTAAGTAAGAATTTGATGCTTTACTTTTAGGTCTTAGTTTTACCAAAATTTTTGTTATGCCTTTTTGTTTTAAATGAGCAATTGTTTTAAGAATTGCAGTTTCATAATTTCCCTCAGCCACTTTATATACTCTAGGGAAAGATTCTTCAATCCATATCACTTCATCCTTAATCTGAGTATAATAATCTTCATTACTCCATATTGTAGGATCAATTTCATGAGGATTTAATATTATTTTTTTTTCTCTTTCTATTCCTGGAAATCCGTGTTCCGAAAAAGTATAGAATTTTATCTCATTTATCCCTGCATAAGATTGCGGATTAAAAGGAAGGCTTAACACTCTAATATTTACCCCTCTCATCACACGAAAAAGAGAAATTGCCAATTGTTTATTATTTTTATTCCTAAAAGTTACTTGATTCGCTCCATTGGTTATAAAAAGTAAATTATCTGGCACTACATAACTTGCTGTTCCTTCTTCAATGAAATTAAATTTTACACAGTTAGGATGGGTGATCAATAATCTTTGGTAAGCATGCATTAAATCAATATAAGCTATGAATTGCTGACCATGGGTTAATTCCTTGATGTATTGATCATACGCTTTTACTAAGTTAAAATTTTTAATTTTTCGCCAGATTCCTTTTTCTTGTTGCTGATAAGAGTCTACTATTGTGCCTATTTTAAAAGGAACTTTATATCCATCATTAATTATAATTACATCTTCATGAGCTAACTTTTCTTGAAATATTACTGCACATGCAGAAAAAAAAGTAATCGGAGAATGAATGGTAAAGATATGCTTCATGATTATTTTTTAAAATCTTGTAAAATAATTTCGGCTATTTTCCAATCCAAAAGTGTATCAATATCGTGAGATGATGTTTCATCCATTTCAAATTTACAAACTTTAGTAAATTGGCTAATTGCGCGCTCTTTTAATGCTTTTACATTGATGATATAAATAGCACCATTGTATTCCCAAACTTTCGGACAATCTTGTCTTCTCGTAAAATTAGCTTCTTTAGTCTTTTTTAAGTAGCCATTACGATCTTCCTCAAAAAGGATATAATAGGGATTAGCCTTTGTTTCCTTTACACTTACCACCATGTCTATTGATTCATGGTATAATTTTAGTGCCTCTTTAATATGTGCACTCGTTCTAAACGGTGAGGTAGGTTGTAAAAGAATGAGTGTATCTGGAAAATACCCTTTAGATTCATAGTACGAAATAGCATGAAGCAATACCTCGTAAGTACCCGCCGTGTCTGATGCTAATTCATTAGGTCGCAAAAATGGAACTTTCAACCCTAATTGCTCTACTACAGATTTAATTTCGAAATCGTCAGTAGATACACAAATGAATTCGTCATCAAAAACACCTTTTGCTGCATCAATGGTATATTGTATTAAAGGCTTATCTCCTAATACTTTTATATTTTTTCTAGGAACTCCTTTAGAACCTCCCCTTGCAGGAATTACAATTAGTGGCTTCATTTAGAATTTCAGTTGCTTAATATCATGTTGTGCTTTCTCATAATCCTCATGCTTACCAATGTCTAACCAATAACCTACCAATGGATAAGCTACTACTTTTTTACCTCCCTGAATCAACTTTTCCATTAAATCTGTAGCATTGAAAGTTTCATTTTTAGGCACTTTATGGATTACTTCTTTCTTCATTAAATAAATTCCTGCATTAGAATAATGGGTATAAGTAGGTTTTTCTTTAAAGCCCGTAACTGTTTTATCTTTAGTTTCCATTACGGCATAAGGAACATTTACTTGATAAGGGATACAAGCTACCGCCAAATCTGCTTCGTGCTCTTCGAAAAACAAAAATAAATCTTCAAAATCAATGTTGGTCAATAAATCAGAATTCATCATCAATACATGATCATGTATAAAACCATCTACTAATGCTAATGCACCAGCCGTTCCCAAAGCATTTTCTTCCCAAACATAATTGATACGCAAAGCTTTTTCGCTTCCATCTTTAAAATAATCAACAAGCTGATTTCCTAGATAACGAACAGAAATCCAAATATCATCTATGCCATAGGTGTTCAAACGATCTATATTATGCTCAATAATAGGCTTATCTCCCACTTTTAATAATGGTTTTGGGGTGTTGTCTGTGAGAGGCTTTAAACGCTCTCCTCTCCCACCTGCCATGATTAATGCATCTACAGGAAGATACGATTTTTGATGCCTAAAATTAACTACATTGATAATTTTCATCTGTGCATCTACCACTGGAAATATGGTAAAAAACTTCTCTCGTAATGCAATAATCTCCTTTAAATTATATTTCCCTTGTTGAATGAACTTAGGATTAGGCTGAATGAATTTTGACAAATGATCCTCAAAAGCTAAACCTTTTATAAATCCTCTTCTTAAATCGCCGTCTGTTAAGGAACCTAACAACTTGTTTTCATCATCCACCAAAAAAAGTATGGCGTCTGAAGCCAGTTTATCTAATATTTCAAGTGCTTGACGAATAGACGTGTCAATATGTGCAAGATGTTTATGATATGGATGCATATTCCTTCTTTAAAATTTGAATTATTGTTTCCGATGGATTGGACTTAAAGTAAATATTCTCCCCGTTGTATACTTTTGCTGTATACTCCAGTGTGTTTTTTACAATTAAATCGTGGTTAAAAGGTACATGTATTACATTTTCACCACATAACCTATCTTTTTGTCTATCTCCTAGATTAAGTACATATTTTTGGAAACTCGCTGCTTCTACTATTCCACTTGATGTATTGCCTACCATTAGTTTGGCATACTTCATACAGGTGAAATACGATTGGGTACCAAAATTTTCAATTATTTTAATAGATTGCTGTTTCTTGGCTAGTGTTTCAAAAGCTTCTCTAAATACCATACCCGCCGTATCTGCATTTGGCATGGTGATTACGATTTGGAATTCATTTGCTAATTGTTCCAGCGCTTTTATGGTTTCTTCACAATATGCTAAATTCTTTTGATAAGCTACCGTTTCAGGATGCACAGTAACCAATATTGTTTTTATATTTAAATCAATTTGCCACTTGTTTTTAAACGCTTCTACGGATAAAAAATCAATGTTCTTTAAATTCTCTAAACTCAAGGAACCCACATTGTATATGGATGCTTTTTCATCATCTAAGAGTTGTTTTAATCTTTTAGCGAATGGCTCCGCTGCCACAAAGTGTAATTGACTTGCTAAACTAATACTATGCCTGTAAATATTGTCAATGGCTCCTAACGTTGTTTCTCCACCGTGCAAATGCGCTATTTTTATACCAAACGGAATACTTGCAGTCACCGCAGCAGCCATTTCAAATCGATCGCCTAATGCAAAAACAACATCAAAACTTTGTTCATTTTCCTGCCAATACTCAGCAAACTTAAGTGCCGTAAGTCCATAGGCGGAAGCTATGGCACTTGGTGTATCTCCTAAGAGAAGAGATTCTATTCTTTTTGCTATTTTAAATCCTTCTCTTTCAATTTGCTCCACCGTGTAACCATGAAACTTGGAAAGGTGCGTTCCAAAAACAATTAATTCAAGATGGAATGCTTCCTCTTTTTGTAACGCCTTAAGTAAAGGTAAATAAATACCAAAATCTGCTCGGGAACTTGTTAAAACACCAACTCTAATCATCTTATATCCTCCCATGTTAATTTTACACCTTGGGGTTTATCTTCAATTATTTTTTTGCCAATTACTTGATCTATATCCATTGGCGAAATTCCATCACCGGGTCTCAATGCCATTAAATGATGCGCTTGCAAAACCGTATCTTTCTTTAAATCTTCTCTTAAATGAAGACTCTTACGGGCAATAGCTCGGTTTTTATTTTCGCTCGCACTAGGTTCCTTTATTCCACTACCCGAAATCGCTAATTCAATATTACGAATCGTTTTCACCATTTCCTTTAATTCAGCTGGTTCTAAAGAAGCGGCATGGTCAGGACCTGGAAGATTTCTATCTAATGTAAAATGCTTTTCGATTACTTTTGCGCCCAATGCAACTGCGGCAATAGGCACTTCAATACCTAGGGTATGGTCTGAATAACCTATTTGTACGCCCAATTTTTCAGCCATTTGATTCATAGCTAGCAAATTGACATCTTGCATTGGCGTAGGATATTCTGTATTACAGTGAAGTACGGTAATTCTATTTCTTGTTATTCCTTCTGCTTCTATTACTTCGATAGCTTCTTTTACCTCTTTTAAATCTGCCATTCCTGTTGAAAGAATGATATCTTTCCCTTTTCTAGCGATATGTTGTAAATAGGGTTTATTGGTGATTTCGCCTGAAGGAATTTTATAAAAGGGAATTTCGAAATCGTTCAAAAAATCAATACTATCCTGATCAAATCCTGTGGATAAAAAATGTATTCCTTTTTCTTGACATCTTTGTATTAAAATAGGATACCAATCGTCTCCCATTTCTAGTTTTTTAAGCATTTCAAATTGTGTATCTCCTTCTCCTTGCATATTAGTCACTTGATATTGTGCCTTTTTAGCAGTTGGATTTACAATTTTTTCGGCTTTAAAAGTTTGAAATTTGACATAATCTGCTTTAGCATGAGCTGCTGCATCAATTAATTCGATGGCTTTTTGCAATTCACCATTGTGATTTACACCTGCTTCTGCAATTATTAAAACGTTATTTAATTTCATTTTTTCTAGTGGGATTTCCTACCCATATTCCTTTTTCAACAATTGATTTTACTACTACTGCACCAGCGCCAATAGTTACCTCTTCATGAATGCTAATATTGTTTTTAACTACAGTGTTAGCACCAATAAAAACATTTTTATTTACAGTGACATTTCCACACAAAACACTAGCTGGGGCTACATGTACAAAATCATTAACATGGCACTCATGCTCTATAATGGCACCTGTATTCACTATAACTCCATTTCCAATTTTAGCTTGTGCATTAATTGCTGTATTTTTTCCAATGTAAGTAGAATATCCTATTTGGGCTGTTTTTGAAACATTTGCGCTTTTATCAATCACTGTAAATTGATTGAGCCTTAATTCTTCAAAAAAATGTACTAACTTTTTTCTAATTACATTATCCCCAACGGTTGGAAAAACCAAGCTATTTTTAACAATTTCTTGAACCGCTACTTTTTTTTCAAAACCATAATAAGTAAGCCCGTAAGGATTAACGGTCGCTTCTTCAAAATCAAAATACCCTTCAATAGAATAGCCCATTTCTATCAAAGATTCGATGATGACATACGCATGACCGGAATAGCCAAAAATAAATACTTTTTTATCCTCTAACACTACTTGGTATATTTACAATTCTTTCTTCTAAATACTCCGCATTTTTTTGTGCATCTCTATAACAGTGTTGATACATAGACAAACGATACATCAGTTGCCAAATGGGTCTAGTCATTACTTTATTTTCATTAGATAACTTCAAAAATGCATTGCGTTCTTTACTATTCTCTAATTCTATACACATGAGCCAATAATTGGCTTTTGTATGTTCTAATTCCTTTCTAAATTTCATTCCTTGCCCTTCAAAAAAAGTGGCATATTCTATTGCTAATGCTCTTTTATTGGCTAAGAACATTTCTAATTGTTCCAATTGAGCACAAATTAAAGCTGCATTCAAATTAGGCATTCTAAAATTATATCCTACCTGATCATGTACATATTCGTACGGATGGGGCACTTTAGCCGTTGTTGTCAAGTGTTTTCCTAGTTGCCCTAATTCTTCGTCTTGGGTAACAATCATACCACCACCACCGCAAGTAACTATTTTGTTTCCATTAAATGAAAACACCCCTAATTTACCGAATGAACCGGTGTGCTTTCCTTTGTAATAACTTCCTAAAGATTCTGCTGCGTCTTCAACGATTGGGATATTCCACTCCTCACATACGCGAAGTAACGCTTCCAGATGAACAGGAAAACCAAAAGTATGCATGGGAACGCAAGCCGCTATTCTCTTACCTGTTTTTTTATTATAAGTTCCATTTTCTCTTTTTTCCCCGAATTCCTGTAAAAATTCTTCTACTGCCTTAGGAGATAACCCCATTGTATCAAGGTCTACATCAATAAATATAGGTTCTGCACCCGTATAATGAATGGCGTTTGCAGTGGCTACAAAAGTTAGGGCTTGAGTAATCACTTCATCGCCTCTTTGTACTCCTGCTAATTGTAATGCTATTTGCAAACCTGAGGTTCCATTTACTACGGCTACTGCTTTTTGTGTTTGACTTATTTGAGCCATTACTTGTTCTGCTTGATCTACATAAGCACCTACTGATGAAACAAAAGTAGAATCTAATGTATCTAAAACATATTTTTTCTCGTTTCCTGAAAACACAGGAGCGTGCAAGGGAATAAACTCGTTGGAGGCAAATTTTTCTCGAATGAAATCTATACTGTTTTGAAAGTAACTCACTTTATTTTTTTTGTTTATTTGTCGAGATGTTGAGTCGTTAATTCGAATCTACAACATACCTATCGGCAAAATGGTTAATTATAAATTTAAAGAATTTCTCAGTGCATTTAATTTATTAGTCACTTTTTCAATCTCTTGTCTCACTTCAACTAATTTAGATTTACTTACATACCCCAATTCATAAGAAATAAGGAGTTGACTTAAAACTTCTATCATACTGCTGTAAGCCATTGTGTAAAAATGAGCCTGATCTTTTTTTGTACTTCTTGAAGATCCCTCAGCAATATTAGATGAAACAGAAATAATGGCTCGTCTAATTTGATTGACTAGACCAAATTTTTCTGTATTGGGCAATGAATCAGTCATTTGATAAACTAAAACAGCTAGATTTTTAGCATCGTGCCATACTTCAAGTTTTTCAAAACCATATATTCTCATTCTAAATATCTATTAAGGCTTTAAGACGACTAAACAAATCGACGCATCCACAATCCATTACATTTTAGCATCTAAATATTTACCTGTTTCTTTATGATTAAAATCTGGAATCATTTGATGAAATAAATCTACTATTTCTGATTTTTCCCATTTTTGTTCCGCCATCATTTGACTTATCTTCTGTAAAAAATGATCTAAATTTTCATCTTCATAAGAAAGACTGCTTTTTACAATTCCTAAGTTTTGGAAACGAGACATATCCAATACCTCTCCATCCATGAAAAACTCTTCAAAGTCTTTCTCCCCCGTTGTATCACTATTTGTAAAAAAACAAGGCCATTTCCCTTCTTGTGGTAGGGTTTTAATTAATGTTCTTGCTTCTTCTTCACTACTGCATTCATGTGCTTCGAAACCTAACTCTTTCAAATATTTTACTGCAATTTCTGCAAAGGTAATGAGGTGTAATTCTTCACTTAATTTTGGAAAAAAGATATCTTTATTTTCCCCCAACAAACAAGACATTAAGCATAATTCCCCAGATTCTTGAGGGGTTACAAAATATCTTTTAATATCATTGGGTGCCACTATGGGCTGTCTTTTTTGAATTCTTTGATTGAATCCATGCAATAAGGAACCATCAGAAAAAGCAACATTGGCAAAACGAGCGGTTGAAATGGGTATGGTTTTACTTTCTCTCATTAAAAACAATTCCATTATTCGTTTGGATGCTCCCATCATGTTTACAGGATTTGCCGCTTTATCTGTAGAAACACAAAAATATTTTTTTACGCCTTTATCTTTAGCTTGTTGAATGGTTTTTAAAGTGTTCAAGATATTTACTTCAATCATTCTCATTAATGTAAATGGATCTTTTTCACTTCGAACGTGCTTCAAAGCCGATAAATTCAATACATAATCATAAGCACCATCAGCTTTGATGAAGGCATCATAAATAGGTGAAGCAATATCTAAAGCAAAGGTTCTAAAATCACCATCAATATAACCTAGAGAACTTCTAATATCACGCACCAACTCAACCAAATTATTTTCACTGATATCTACCACATGCAGTTTTTTCGGATTGCGCTTAAATATTTCTTTCGTAACAGCTTGTCCAATTGAACCAGCACCTCCAATAACTAAAAATCTATTATTTTGAACTAAATCTTTTAACTCATTATCAAAAGAGGCAATGTCGTTTGTGAGTAATGGTTTTACTCTCCCAATTAAATTTAAAATTTCCAAAACAATTAAATTAGTGATTTAACAAAAAGATAGGGTAGGTTTTTTTCATCTTTCTCGAATATTCAAGTAAGCCTAATTTTAATACTTCTTCAAATACATCATCTCCATTAATTAAACCTAAATTATATAGATTATGCATAAATGAATACTGAGAAAAAATATCATGGACTGTAAAATTTAGTGTTATAGTTTTTAGGTTATCTGGTGGTTCATTCCCATAAGATTTATCATAATTAAAACTAGTATAAAGATTAACTCCGTAAATTTTAATTTCTTTTGGTTTAAATAACAATACATCTGCAACTACATTTTCCATCATAGAAAAAGACCCATTCCAGTTTAGCATAGTGGTAGATGGCATAACCCTTGTTTTACATTTTTTAATCAATTTGTGATAATACTTTTCATTTTTGATTACTACAAATTTCACAGAATCAATAACATCATCAAAATCAATTTTATTTTGTTCTTCTAATTGACTATTGTTATAATATATAATATCAGGGAAACCATGATATTTTTTAACAATATTATCTCTTTTAGATTTTAATCCATTTAACTCAATAATTACATCATATTTTTCAATTTCGGAACTATAATCTCGATTAAACTCCAACGGACCAATTATTGCAATTCTTTTATTATGAATTAAATTCTTAAACTCAGAATCAACCAAAGATTGCTTGGAATCTTTAAAATCATAAAAAAGTTTTTTCCAAAAATCAGTTTTTGAAGTATTTTTCAATTTTGCTTTAAAAAAATTAATATCACAAGAATCAAATAATAAGGCAAGAAATAATTTGTTGAAATTTAATTGATAAACAATACGATTTTTTAAAGATTTAAAGAATTTGTAAGAAATTTGTCTTGATTTATAAGCACTTTCAAACAATCCCATACTTAAAAAATACATCGATAGTTCTAGCCATTGTCCATTAGTAAGTTTAATATTGTATTCCTGATGTTTTTCTAATAAAAGTATTAAATTTTCTTCAGAATCTTCCTCCTTAAATATTGCTTTAACTAATAATAAAATTTTCTTAATAAATAAATTATTAGGGAAATCTAATTTTTTTAAATGGTTAAACGAATAATAAAATTCATCTGTTTTAATATCTTTTAAAAATGCTTCTTGAAATTTAATCGCTCTCGGATTTCTATTTCTGTAATCAAAAAGAAGTAATTCATATTTTAACCCAAACAATGATGTTATTTTTTTCCCTATACCTATTCTCATAATTTTCTCAATTAAATTATAACTTTATTCCAGTTAATTTTTTTTTATATGTGTTTTAAAATTTTTGCATCTCAATCATTTTCTTGAATATTTGAGATGTTTCGATAAGTTCTTGAAAAGAGCCTGTTTGCTGGATTTCGCCTTTATTCATCACCACTATTCTATCGGCATTTCGGATAGTTGATAATCTATGTGCCACCATAAAAATTGTATAGTTCCCTTTAAGAGCATCTATACTCTCCTGAATAGCTCTTTCCGTTTCACTATCTAATGCAGAAGTAGCTTCATCCATTATTAATACATTAATGTTTTTAAAGAGTTCTCTTGCTATTGAAATACGTTGTTTTTGACCTCCACTCAAATTTACACCATCATTACCGAGAATTGTTTGAGCTCCTAAAGGTTGCTCTTTTACAAAAGTAGCAATAGCCGCTTTTTCTAAAACAGAATTAAATCTTTTTAAATTAAATTCATTCTGTTCCGCCCAAAGAGTGACATTATTAAAAATAGTATCATTAAAAATTACAGGGTCTTGCGTAATATAACCAATTTTAGACTGATACGACTTAATATCAAGAGTCTTAGAATCTATTCCATTTATATAAAAAGTTCCCTCATCAACTGGTATTAATCCGGCCAAAATATTTACCAGGGATGTTTTCCCACTTCCGCTTTCTCCAACAAAAGCAATTGTTTCATTGGTATTTATATTAAGATTAATATTTTTTAGAACTATAGAGTTATCATATTTTAGAAATACCGAATTCAGCTCAAAACCAGCATTTAAACTTTCTAATAAAAAAGAACCATTTGGTTGCTTTGCTAAGTTAATTTCTTGTTGGAAGTTCATCAAATTATCTAAAGAGCCAGACAATTCCAAAAATCTGTTATATGAATTTTGCAGATTCATTAAAGATGATAATGCTCGATAAAAAAACAATAAACTAATTAATATTGGACCTAGAGAAGATTTCAGAAGGGTTGTTTGAATTAAAATAACCGTAGCAACTACTATAATTAAAATGGGTTCACGAACTGATTCAAGTATTGCATTTAATTTTCCAATATGAAATCTACTTTTTTCAATCGATATAATATTTTTTTGTAGACGACTCCCATATAAATCTAATAATGCTGTAGCTTTCAAATATTTAAAGTTACTAACATATTGAATTATTTGCCCCTGATAAGAATGAGAATCTTTAGTAAACTTTCTAGAGGTTCCTTTTGTTCTTTTATAAATGGTCTTATACAAAAAATTGGATAAAAATCCTCCAATTGTTACTAACATTGCAAATTTAATATCAACAAAAAAAGCAAAACCTACATATACAACAACCATTACAGCATTTTGCAAGGTGTTTGCATAATTATAAAATGCTGCTGCAGCTCTTTCTATTTCAACAGACATTGTATTTTGAATTCGACCAATATCAGAAGTAACAAAATATTTGAATGAAATTTTGTTAAAAGCATAAAGTAAATGATTACGTAATTTACTTATAAAAAATTTACGAAGAGTAGCATTATAAATACTTGCAAAAAATTTTATTAATCCTTTAAATATAAAAAAGAATATCATTACTAATAATACTGAAACAAGATTTAAAGATAAACCAACACTTTCCATGCCAAGAACTAAAAATCTAAGCTTTCCTAGTGACGATCCTGTAGCCTTATTTACATTATTTACCATTTCTAACAAAGGCATAAACATAGCTAAACCAAGACCGTCCAAAACCCCTACAATAACACCTAAAAATATCATTATAAATAATCGATAATGTAAGTGTTTATAAAAATAAACTAGATTTTCAAAATATTTTAATAAAAGTTTCTTGACTAATTTCATTTAATTGTTTTTAGAGTTGTATTAAAATTTTAAGATTCAATCAATTGAAAAACAAATCGACTTCCTTTTTCAATGTCAACAATTGCTTTTTTTCCTAAAATCTCATTATAATATTTCGGATGAAGACCAAAACCAGGTCTAATGGAACGCACATTCTCTTTTGTAATAATTTCACCAGCTTTAATATCTTGTACTACATAAAGTGATCTTGAAAAATCTTTACCTTTAGCTTGTTTTTCTGTTAAGGTATAATCTACCACTCCTATTGCTTTTTCTGCCTCACGAATAGCCTTAACCATAGCAGTAAATTCTTCTTCATTCATAGAAAAGGAAGCATCTGGTCCTCCTATTTCACGATCTAAAATAAAATGTTTTTCAATAATTTTGGCTCCAAAACAAGTAGCCACTACTGGAACTGTTGCTCCCATAGTATGGTCAGACAAACCTGAAATTACTCCAAAACGAGTTGCTAAATCTTGTACCATAATCATATTAGCTTCTTCAATAGGGGCTGGATAGCTAGAGGTACATTTTAACAAAGCAATATCAAGATTTCCCATTCTTTTACAAGCATCTATAGCTAATTCAATATCTTCAATTTCCGCTATCCCAGTAGATAATATTATAGGTTTTCCTTTAGAGGCTACATATTCAATCAAAGGAATATCTGTGATCTCAAAGGATGCAATTTTGTAAGCAGGAACATTTAAACTTTCAAGAAAGTCTACTGCTGTAGTGTCAAAGGGTGATGAAAAACAAATCAACCCTTGATTTTTCGCTTCTTCAAACAAAGCTTGGTGCCACTCCCAAGGCGTATATGCCTCTTGGTATAATTCGTGCAAATTACGACCTTCCCAAATGGTCCCTTTAATTAAAAAATCATCTTTTCTTGAATCAATTGTAATAGTTTCTGCAGTGTAGGTTTGTAATTTTATACAATCGGCACCAGCACGTTTGGCAGCTCTAATAGTTTCTAAAGCTGTGTCTAAACTACCATTGTGATTCGCCGAAAGTTCGGCAATAATAAAAATCTTTGAGTCACTATTTATTTCAAGATTACCTATTTTCATATTTATATTTTTTTTCAAATGTAATGAAGGAATCAATTTCAGATATTTGATTAAATCCCAATGATTTAAAAGTTTTTAATGAGGAAATATTATCAATATGTACAACACCTGTTATTTTAGAAACTTCAATGTGCTTTATTAGTTCATTACAACCATTTTCTAATATTTTTTTACCCAAACCTTTACCATGATACTTTGGGTCTAATAAAAAACTTAATAATGCTTCGTTATTTTTATTTATATCAAATCGAATTGAACCAATTGGAGTTTTATTCAATTCTGCGATAAAATAAATACAATCTTTAGCACTTATTTTATTTAAGAACCATCTTTTATGTGGTTCATACAGAATTTCCCCTTTTTGAATAGCATATTTACGAACAACTTTATTTGAAGCCCATTCAAAAGTAATATTTACATCTCCATCAACAGCTCTTCTAAGTTCAATATGATTATTAAACTTTGAATGAATTAAAACATCTATAAACTTACCGTTAAAAAAACAATGTTCTTTTAACCTAGCTTCCTCAATAAATTTTGAATGTAATAAAACTTCGTATAAATGAGGTCTAAGATCAAAAGCATATGTAAATATTTTGTGTAATTTCAATTCATGAAATGCAACTTTTTCTATCAAACTCAAATAAGCAGTCCATATCTCATTAAATCGATTTTCTTCTAAAACAGTATTCATAATAAATGAAATCTCTGCATTTTGGTCAATCCAATTAATATGCACTAAACCTCCGTATCCAATACAAATTTCATTTTCTAAAAAAGAAAATAATATTTGGTTAGGTTGCGTTTGTTCAAATAATTTAGAAACTACATTTTCAAAGTAGTAGTCTTGATCTTCAATGGTTAACGGTTTATTTTGACGCAAGTGATAAATTTGTTCATTACGCCATTGCATTATAGCATAACTGTCTTCAAATCGGATAGGAATTAAAGAATATTTTCCTGATGTAAAAATTTGATTGTTTAGTGCTTTATAAAAATTCATTTTACGAGGCAGGTATTTTGATTACTATTTTTTTAACTGAATTAGAAATACCATACATTGCCATATGAGCAAAATGATTAGGTATTATGCAAAAATAACCCTCTGGAATAATTATAGTTTTAATTTGGTTTGACTTATATAAGGCATAATCGTTATCCACATCATAATCTTTATGCAAATAACACTCATCATCAATATTTGAAAAAGCAATTATATCAGAACCAGCGATGGTAATATGAATATCAAAATTTTTAATGTGAGCCTCTAAAATGTTTCTCTCAAAGTCTAAATTAGGTTCTCCCTGAATAGGTATTATTTTGAAATCATGCAATTCAGTATTTTTATCAATCTTAACTATATCGTCTACACCGCATAAGTCGATTAGATTCTTTATAGAAGAAAATTGAACTCCATAAAGTGACAAATTATATAGTTTATCAAAAATCATTGCCTAGCTATTTTTTGTAATTTTTGTAACCCTATTTAATGTAGCAATCAACTCCGCATCTGTTTTATATTTTAGAGTAATATGACTGTTTAATGAAGCAATATCTGGATTTGCGTCTAAATAGGCAAATATATTTTCAATAGTTTCTGGAAGTTTTTTTTCATCTAGATAACATTGTATCTTATTAAAAAGATCTAAATCTTCTTGATAATCTAGAGTGAGTCTATAATTTCGAATTAAATCTTTAGGCAAATCGACCAATTTAACTCTAAAATGCTCTTTGTTATTTTGAAAATACCACGTCATATATTCTGAATAATCTGCATTTGGAAAATGTTGCTTGACTTCACGTAGTGCTTGTACATTTATTACTTCGGGCGCCGTACCAACCGCTGCTTCTACTGCAGATGTATAATCAGCACCTTGCAAGAAGTGTTTTCTTAATAAAATTTCAGCGACTTTTTCAGAAACATATGGCATATCAGCGGTTACTCTATAAATAATATCAATATTTAATTTATTTACAATATCTAAGTATCTTTGGATAACATCATCTGGATGTCCAGTGTGAAATATCACTTGTGGCGAATATGTAAAATGTTCTAATTCGGAATCCTCTTCATCTATACTAGTTGCTAGTATGGTATAAGATGTGTCAGGTAATTTTAGACAACTTTGAATACACTTTTCAACCGAGGTGATTTCCCCTATGGGTAGTAATGCTTTTCTTTTTAAACGAGAAGATTTTAATCGTCCTGCTATAACAACAGCAATAACAGCCTTTTTAAAGTCTTCTCTCTTAAATGTTTCGCCTTTTTTAACATTTCTAGCTAAAATATATCCATTTGAAATTAAATTTTTAATTTCAAGAGCTGACAGTCCTGTTTGATTACTCCTTCTATATTCTAAATCAGAAATCATACAAATCCCTTTCCCTTTCGAAATATTTCGAGCAGCAATAGGCTTCTGAATACTATTTATAAGATATGTTTGTTCCTTTTTATTAATAAATGATTTTCCTTCTAACTCTTTATAATTTTTAATTTTTTCAACGAGTTTAGTATATATGTCAATGGTTATAGAAGAAAAATAATCATATTTAGTCTCAAGTGAACTATGCATAACATGTTTTTCTATATAACTAGCTCCATTAAGACTAGCTATTAATGGCAAAATAATTGCATCATCAAGTTTACCATCAATATGGTCTGCAAAAACAATAGGATTAGAAAAATGTTCTTTTAGATAACCCAATTTAACCAATCCACTATCTACCAACTCAGTAGGATAAGACTGAAAACCTACCTCTATCAAAATTTCTTCAGGATTAATATTATTCTGAAGATAATCTAATCGTTCTTGGATTTCATCTTTTTCTATTGCACTAATATTTACAATTAACTTTTTATCTGAGCAATCAATTTTGGTTAATTCTTGAATAACGTGTTCATTGTAAAGTACAGAAGCTTGAAGTTTAATTCCAAAAATCAGTTGTAAGTTTTCTTCTAAAATTTGTGTTCCATAAGTATCAAACAAATCTAACCAAACTTTTTTAGTTATTGCAGCTTTTTTAATAATCTCATTCCATTCTTTAGGAGAAAACATAAGTTCCTGATAAACTGGATACCATGTAAAATCAGATGTAGCAATTTTATCTGGATGTAATGGTTGAAATTTCATCCCGTGCCCCTCAAAAAGACTAAATTCATCAATAAGACTCATTACATAGTCTTTATTTCCTCCATGAGTATTAGCTACTTCTATTATGTAATTCATTTTATGAGTAAAATTTAATTATATTTTCAATTACGAACTCTTGTTCTTGTTTAGTTAAGTTTGGGTACATAGGCAAACTAATGCAATGCTTATAATATTTTTCAGCTTTAGGCATATCCCCTTCTTTCCATCCAAATTCTCTATAATAAGGCATCAAATGACATGGAATATAATGTATTTGAGCAAAAATATTTTTTGTTCTTAAATAATTATACAACTCTAATCTATTTTCTACTTCTATTATATACAAGTGATAAGCATGTCCTTCAACTACACCTGATTGTCCTTTTATAAATGATTTATTTTTAAAAGCTTCATAATAGGTTTTAGCAATTTCCCGTCTTCTTTGAAGACCTTCATCAGCTCTTTTTAACTGACTTAAACCTAAAGCAGCTTGAAAATCAGTTAATCTATAATTGAAACCCAATTCTTGCATTTCCATATACCATAAGGGATAAGTGTCTTTTCCCCCTGCAAACTCAATACTATTTGTATATAACTCATTCGATTTAACAATGCCATGAGTTCTTAACATCAATAACTTCTGATATAAGACCTCATTATTGGTAGTAATCATCCCCCCTTCTCCTGATGCGATGTGCTTTACAGGATGAAATGAAAAAATGGCTAAATCTGCAAAATTACCATTCCCACAATTTTGTTCATTACCTTTTTCATCAATAAAACAACCACCTGGAGCATGGCATGAATCTTCAATAATCCAAAGGTTATATTCATCTGCTAACTTTCTAAACTTTTCTAAATCAACAGCCCTCCCTGCAAAATCAACAGGTATTATCCCTTGATAAGTCCCCATTGGAGAAGCTTCTAATATACTTTTAACCGAATCAAAATCAAGCAAATATGTTTCTGGATCTATATCAGCAAAAATTACCTCCCCATCACAATAACGTACACAATTTGCAGAAGCTGCAAAAGTGATTGGGGTTGTTATTACTTTTTGTCCTTTTTTAACATCTAAAGCTAATGTACATAAATGCAATGCAGCTGTACCATTAGCTACAGCAACTGCATATTTACTTCCTACATATTTTGCAAAAGCATTTTCAAATTCCAGAATTTTTGGACCTTGAGTTAAATAATCAGATTTTAATGCTTCTACTACTATATCAATATCCTCTTGTGTGATATTTTGACGACCGTAAGGAATTACTTTATTTTCCATCATGCTTTAAAATTAGAGTCTACGTGTTCTTTTATTAATTGTCGCAAAGTTGTTACGGTTTCCCACTCTGTATTATCTCCTGAATTATAGTTAAATCCTGCTGGTACTAATTTTGCATTAAAATGTTTTATAAATTCTTGAACATTAAAATTTGGTACTGAAGGCAGTATCGTGTAATATTTACCTAGATCATAGGTGTAAAAAGAGTCTGAAGATGTAATCATTTCCTCATGAATTTTTTCACCAGGACGAATCCCTATAATTTCTAATTCACATTCTGGAGCTATTGCAGTCGCAACATCTGTAATTTTGTAAGAAGGTATTTTAGGAATAAAGATTTCACCTCCCCAAGCATGTTCCATGGCATGCATCACCATATCTACTCCTCCTTGTAATGAAATATTAAAACGTGTCATTGTTGGATCAGTTATTGGCAATTTTCCCTCTTTTCTTTTTTTAATAAAAAAAGGAATTACAGAACCATTAGATCCCATAACGTTTCCATATCTTACAACACTAAACCGTATAGGATTCCAACCTTTAATATTATTTGCTGCTACAAATAATTTATCCGATGTCAATTTTGTTGCTCCATATAAATTTATTGGTGCGCAAGCTTTATCTGTTGATAGTGCTACTACGTTTTGTACACCTGTTTCTAAAGCAGCATGAATAACATTTTGAGCACCACCTATATTTGTTTTAATGCATTCATCTGGGTTATACTCAGCCAAATGAACATGTTTCATTGCTGCAGCATGAATTACATAATCTACCCCTCTAAAAGCTCTTACCATTCGTTCTTTATCTCTTACATCTCCTAAAAAAAAACGAATTTGAGGATATTTATCAGAAGGATATTCTTGCGCCATAACAAATTGCTTTTGTTCGTCTCGCGATAGAATAATCAATTTTTTAATTCTTGGATACTCCTTAAATATATGAGCAGTTAAAGCTTTACCTAAAGAACCTGTACCACCAGTAATTAAAACAGTTTTATTGTTTAACATATATATAAATTTGATTTGTTTTTATTATAATTTTCCATCTGTATTTGTTAAAATCCCTTTCACATCATACACCACTGCATTTTCTCTTTTTAGCAGTTCTAAATCTAAGTTTAAAAATTCTTTGTGTGCCACTCCTAGGACAATAGCATCATATTTAGCACCTGCAATGAGCTCAGGATGACAAGGAAGGTTATATTCGTGTTTTACTTCTGCAGGATTTGCCCATGGGTCAAAAATAGTTACTTGAATGCCGTAATCTTCTAATGCTTTTACCACATCTACTATTTTGGTATTTCTTACATCTGGGCAATTTTCTTTGAAAGTAATTCCCAATAATAATAATTGAGCTCCTTTTACGGTAATCCCTTTTTTAATCATTAGTTTTACTACTTGAGCAGCTACATATTCTCCCATAGAATCATTCAGTCTTCTTCCTGCCAAAATAATTTCTGGATGGTAACCATGCTCTTGTGCTTTTTGGGCTAAGTAATAAGGATCTACCCCAATACAATGTCCGCCAACCAAACCTGGTCTAAAAGGTAAAAAGTTCCATTTTGTCCCCGCCGCTTCCAAAACAGCGTGAGTGTCTATATCTAAAATATTAAAAATTTTAGCCAACTCATTTACAAAAGCAATATTAATATCTCGTTGTGAGTTTTCAATCACTTTCGCTGCTTCCGCTACCTTAATCGTTGGTGCCAAATGCGTGCCTGCTGTAATTACTGTTTTATATAATTCATTTACTTTTACGCCTATTTCTGGAGTAGAACCAGAGGTCACTTTAAGGATTTTTTCTACTGTATGCTCTTTATCACCTGGATTAATGCGCTCTGGAGAATAACCTGCAAAAAAATCTACATTAAATTTCAATCCCGATACTTTTTCCAAAACAGGAATACATTCTTCCTCGGTCGCTCCAGGATATACTGTAGATTCATAAATTACCACATCGCCTTTTTTCAGGACTTTTCCTACTGTTTCTGAGGCTTTGTACAAAGGGGTTAAATCTGGTTTATTGTGTTTATCTACAGGAGTAGGCACCGTTACGATATAATAATTGGCTTCTCTAATTTCTTCCAGATGAGCCGTACAAAATAAACCGCTTGTGTGACCTTTGAAAGGATTAGAATCTACTAATACCTGTTTTAATAGAGCATCTTCTACTTCTAGGGTTACATCTCTACCTTCATTTAATTCTTCTATTCGCTTTTGGTTAATATCAAAACCTACTACTGGAAATTTGGTTGCAAATAATCTTGCTAAAGGAAGCCCAACATAGCCTAGTCCGATGATGGCAATCTTGTTCATTTGTATTTTATTTGTTGTTAATCTTGTTTGAATTTAGAATTTTTTAAGAGGATCTTCTTTACTCCTTTTTTATGGCTTCGCCCTGTGAGTCCCATTTAAAATGAGTTCACCTCGGTATGAGTAATTTTCAACAGCTATTTTTCAGAACATTGAAAAAAACAGTATCTCTTATTTATTTTCAAAAACCAACAGTCCATCTCCTACATATTCTGTAGTACTATAAACGATGACTTCTTTTTTTATTTCTTTTTTAATCCTTTGTATTATATTTTCGATATAGTTTTGGTTCAAGGCAGGACCTTCTATAATCACCTCGATTACTCCCGAATCTATTCCTTTAGCATAATCTCCCACTAAAAAAATACGAGAAACATCTCCCATTCTTTCGAGAATTTGACTAATAATAAAATCTATACCGACGTATTTTTGGATTAATTGCTGTAAAGTAGTAAACAAAGGATGGTCTGTATTGGCATGATACATTACCTTTTTATCTGTATCTTCTCTGATAATAAAGCCTGCTTCACTCAGATTGTTTAATTCTTTTCTGATCGCGTTTGTATTCTCATTCATCTCCTGAGCAAGACCTCTCAGGTAGCCTGTATTAGCAGCATTGATAAAGAATTTTACCAATAGTCGCAATCGTGTTTTTGATGTTATAATACTGTCTAACATATTATTGAATGAACAACAAAAGTACTCAAATGTTTTTAAATAACAAAAAATTTTGAAGAAAAGATGTGAGATATAAGATGTGAGGATGTGAGGATGTGAGGATGTGAGGATGTGAATCGTGAATTTGCGAATTTGTGAAGGTGTAAAGTCGTAGAGTAGTAAAGATGCGAATTTGTGGGGTCGTGAATGTGTGAGCCGAGATTCGAGACGCAATCATTAAAAGATAAAAAAAATTAAAATTATTCTTTTAACGGTGGATTTTAGGAAACGGTATGGAGTAGTAAAAACACTAAACTATAAAATCATGAAGAAATGCTATAAACATACAAATGGTAAATATAATTAAACACCAACCTTTCATTTTTTTAAAATTCAAAATCAAAATTTTTATTAATTTCTACTAAAATATTAAAAAATAAAAAAAATTGAGCTGTATGATTCTTTAAGTTTGCATTCAGTGACAACTAATTTCTATTTTTTATTTAAATGTAAAGATTTCAAAAAAACAGAAACCTGTTTAGCAGCTTCAGAATGCCCATGACAACTCCAGTGAGAATCATGTTCCATTTTCCATTCTTTGTAATTTGATGATTGTAATTTCATCACTTTAAATCCATTGTTCTTTAATAAGTCAATTAATTTATCATCAGAATCTGGACTAAAAATTAAATAAACATTTTTAATCTCATAATTCTTTTTTACAAATAAAATTAATTTCATCAAATAGCCATAATCTAAGTCTTTTGACTTAAGAGAGTCTCTATTATTAACTGAATTATTTGATTTAACTATGTAATTTCTATATATATAGTATGCAAATTTAAAATTATATAATAAATCCTTTAACTTGCTAGAACTAAGCTCTGGAAAATATTTCTTTCCGTTTATTAAGTTTACTTGTGTTGTATTTTGTTTAGCTTTGATATCTCTTATACTTTCAACAAAATCACCATGGTGCACATACAATAAATGTCCATTAGGATTTAATGAATCTAACTCAGTCTTCATTTCCATCATCTCCATAAAAGATGCTCCATCTCTAGAACAAGGAAAAAAATCAAAATCTTTATTAATTTTTGACAAATAGTTAGCTTGATGACATTCTGGAGGATTCATTATATTCGAAATATAAGAATCTCCAATTACTGTGAATATATTATCTAGTCTTTTAGGTTCATATCCAAATTGTCCATATTTATTAACAACCCATTTATGACTTCCTTTCAGCCAATATCCTTTTTGATTTGGATAAAATTTAATGAGTTCTGATTGACTTTTATACATTTTTGGGACATCCGTATTCAAATGGAATATTCTGACTACAAGTTCACCTATCAATAGTCCTATCAATAGGAATATTGAACACTTAATTAAAAATTTCTTCATTATTTAAAATTGAAAATAAATAAACTCTTGTTCTTTACCACCAAACCAGAAAATTAAAATAATAATAGTGTAATAAAGCAAATAACGAAACGTTTTATTCACCTTTAATTCTAGCTTTGCAATTGCATATTGATTTTCCCTACCTAACCATTCTATGACAAAGAAGAAGAAAATTAAACCTAAAAGTACATATACATTAATTCCCCCATTTAGTATAGAATTACCTAAAGGCAATGAAAAAAGTGATCTAGAAAAAATTCCTGAAATATATGATATTGCATGAGTAATATCTTCGGCTCTAAAAAATATCCAAGCGAAAACCGTTAATCCAAAAGTTATAACCATTTGAAATAACTCTTTTAAAGTTGGTAATAATTTTCCTTGCGCTACTATTTCCAAATTATTTCTATTAGTTTTCATTATGATGGACGGCATAATAAAAAGAGCATTCAAAGCGCCCCAAACTATAAAAGTCCAATTAGCACCGTGCCAAAAACCGCTAACTATAAATATGATAAATGTATTTCGAATACGCATCCCATTCCCGCCTTTACTTCCTCCTAATGGTATATATAAATAGTCTTTGAACCATGATGAGAGTGATATATGCCATCTTCTCCAGAATTCTGCAATATCTCTAGAAAAATATGGAAATGCAAAATTTCTTAATAATTCTATTCCGAAAAGCCTTGCAGTTCCTAATGCTATATCAGAATAACCTGAAAAGTCTCCGTAAATCTGAAACGTAAACAACAAAGCACCTAATACTAATACACTCCCTGGTAAATCTGCAGAATTATTGAAAATTTGATTAGCCAGTTCTGCACAATTGTCCGCAATTACTACCTTTTTAAATAAGCCCCAAAGAATTTGTCTTAAACCATCCACCGCTTTTGTATAATCAAAAGTTCTCTGTTTTTTTATCTGAGGTAATAAATGCGTAGCTCTTTCAATTGGTCCCGCAACTAATAATGGAAAAAAACTTACAAAAACAGCATAATCAACAAAATTTCGCTCTGCCTTAATTTTATTTTTATATATATCTATAACATATGATAACCCATGAAAAGTATAAAAAGAAATACCAACTGGCAATATTATATTGAGCATTACCGGATTAATTTTAAACCCTAAGTATGATAATGACTCTGCGAAAGATTCAGCAAAAAAATTATAATACTTAAAAATTCCTAGAAACCCAAGATTTACGATTATACTCAGCCAAAACCAGAACTTTTTCAAACCTGTGTTTTTTGCATCTTGCATCTTTAGTCCAGTAAAATAATCTAAAAACGTAGAAAACATTAAAAGAAATAAGAAACGCCAATCCCAACAAGCATAAAAAAAATAACTGGCTAATAAAAGTAATAAATTCTGAAGAGTTAAACTTTTTTGTGTTACAAACCAATACAATGTAAAAACTATTGGTAGAAATATAGCAAAATCTAGAGAGTTAAAGAGCATAGATTATTATAGTTTTTTTTTTAGAAATTGATTTAAAAGATCACATATTTTAATCAATTTTATTATTTTTTAAACTTATATTTTGTCAAATATAATAAATTTTGCAAACCATGCAAAAGTACTACTTATTCTTTTTTATTTTAAATTTTCCCAGTACCAATCTACTGCCTCTTTTAAACCTTCCCCAATAGTATGTGTTGGTTGATACCCTAATAACTCTTTTGCTTTTTCTACCGAAGCCAAAGAATGCGGAATATCTCCCTGCCTGTTCGGACCATGAACAACCTCTACCTCAGCGATTTCAGCATCATATTTACTTAAGTATTCTTTTAAATATTTCACTAAATCATTCAAAGTAGTTCTATCTCCTACTGCTGTATTATACACTGTATTTACCGCTTTAGGATTGGTGGTTAACATTGCTCGTTCGTTCATCTGTACCACATTATCTACATACGTGAAGTCTCTAGAATAATCTCCCGCTCCATTGATTACTGGAGATTCTTTTTTCATTAATTGTTTTACAAATAATGGAATAACCGCTGCATAGGCACCATTAGGATCTTGTCTTCTTCCAAAAACATTAAAGTACCTCAAACCGATGGTTTCAATACCGTATGTTTTGCTAAAAATTTCCGCGTATAGTTCATTTACATATTTAGTAATGGCATACGGCGAAAGGGGTTTCCCTATTTTATCTTCTACTTTTGGTAAACTTTCAGAATCTCCATAGGTAGAAGAACTTGCTGCATAAATAAATCTTTTCACCCCAGCATCTCTAGCCGCCACTAACATATTTAGAAAGCCTGAAACATTTACTTCATTGGAAGTGATAGGATCTTTTATAGAACGTGGCACAGAGCCTAATGCAGCTTGATGCAAAACATAATCTACTCCTGTAACCGCAGTATGACAAACGCCTATATCACGTATATCTCCTTCTATTAATCTAAAATTAGAATTCTCAAGAAATGGGGTAATATTATGTCTATGACCTGTTGCGAAATTATCTAGACATACGATTTGATGCCCTTTCCCTAAAAAGTATTCACATAAATTGGACCCTATAAAACCTGCCCCTCCTGTGATTAATATTTTGCTCATATTATAAATTTTCTTGTTCACTTGTTTTATTTGCTTGTATTGAAGACACCCCCATTCTTTTTTACTTTTCCAAAATCAAAGTGGTTCCTAAGCTGTCTAAAACTAAAATGGTTTTATTATTTTTTTCTTCAATTAAAGTTGCCGTTTGCCCTTTGAAAAGTCCTTCGTTTATGGTCATTTTTTCTCCTCGAGCCATCCCCGTTACACAGACTTTTTTGTATTTTTCTTCTTGTAATTCTTTCATCGCCTGTATCTCCTGCTCTCTTACAATTGCAGGTTTTCCTAACCAAAAAAGATACCGCACCACTCCCGGAACCTGAAAAACCAGAGACCTATCCTTTTCATCTAATTTTACAAAAACATAAGAAGATAATAGCGGTTGGATAATCGTTTTTTTTCGGTCACTCCATTGTTTTACCACAGAAATAGTAGGGCAATACGCCTCTATTCCTAGCGATTGAATATTCGCTACAACTTTCTTTTCATTTCTTGGTTTGGTATAAATAGCGTACCAATTCATGGTTAATTATTTGGGCTATGTTTTACAATTCTATAAAACTTGCTCGTTTTTAAACTGCAAATTAATAACAAATTTACTTTCCTTTCAAAAAATGAATCCATTTTATACTCATTCTAAAGAAGAGATGTGATGATGTGATGATTTGATGATGTGATGAAAGATCCGAGATAGCTATTTGGAGTAATCAAAATAAAATAGGTAGTCCCCAACCCTAAAGGGAGCCTATTTTATTTCTTTGTTAGAAATTTCTCCACCCTTGTCATCCTGAGCGGAGTCGAAGGAAGAGAGGGGAAAGAAAAATTTCGGCATTCTTTAGTTGTAAAGTTGTTGATACGAGTTGCGAGATAGCTATTGGAGTAGATAAAATAAAATAGGTAGTCCCCAACCCTGAAGGGAGCCTATTTTATTTCTTTGTTAGATTTTTTTTCACCCTTGTCATCCTGAGCGGAGTCGAAGGAAGCGAGGGGAAAGAAAAATTTCGGCATCTTTATTTGTAAAGTTGTTGATGCGAGATGCGAGATAGCTATTGGAGTAATCAAAATAAAATAGGTGTCCCCCAACCCTGAAGGGAGCCTATTTTATTTCTTTGTTAGAAATTTTTCCACCCTTGTCATCCTGAGCGGAGTCGAAGGAAGGGAGGGGAAAGAAAAATTTCTAAACACAGAAAGATTTAATTATTAAAATTTTTTCATTAAAAATATTTTCTTATTTTTAAAAAAACTGATCATGAGAAATCTAACTTCAAATAATGATGAAAGAATGTGGAAAGGAGCGCCTTCAAGTTCTTTTGAAAAAGCAAAAGCATTAAGGATGAGAGAGACAAAGTCAGAAAAAATACTTTGGGATAAATTAAAGAATAACCAGCTAGATGGTTTGAAATTCAGAAGACAACATCCGATAAGTTTGTATATAGCCGATTTTTATTGTCATAAATTCAAGTTAATTATTGAACTAGATGGTAAGTATCATGAGGAAAAAGAACAAAAAATAAAGGACCAGGAAAGGGATGAAGTTTTAAAACTTAATGGTTTAAACATTTTAAGATTTAAAAATGAAGAAGTAGAGAAAAATATAGATAATGTCTTAATTAAAATTAAAAACCATATAAAAGAGTTAAAAATAAAATAGGTATTCCCCAACCCTAAAGGGAGCCTATTTTATTTCTTTGTTAGAAATTTTTCCACCCTTGTCATCCTGAGTAGTCGAAGGAAGGGAGGAGAAAGAAAAATTTCGGCATCTTTATTTGTAAAGTTGTTGATGCGAGTTGCGAGATAGCTATTTGGAGTAATCAAAATAAAATAGGTGTCCCCCAACCCTAAAAGGAGCCTATTTTATTTCTTTGTTAGAAATTTTTCCACCCTTGTCATCCTGAGCGGTCGAAGGAAGGGAGGGGAAAGAAAAATTTCGGCATTCTTTAGACGTAAAGTTGTTGATGCGAGATGCGAGATGTGATGATGTGATGATGTGATGAAAGATGCGAGATAGCTATTTGGAGTAATCAAAATAAAATAGGTAGTCCCCAACCCTGAAGGGAGCCTATTTTATTTCTTTGTTAGAAATTTTTTCACCCTTGTCATCCTGAGCGGAGTCGATGGAAGGGAGGGGAAAAAAAAATTCGGTATTCTTTAGGCGTAAAGTTGTGAAGTTGTGAAGGGGTGAAGTTGTAAAGTTGTGGAGCTGTGGAGTCGTAAAGGCGTAAAGGCGTGAAGTTGATGATGAGTTACGAGATGCGAGTTGCGAGATAGCTATTTGGAGTAATCAAAATAAAATAGGTAGTCCCAAACCCTGAAGGGAGCCTATTTTATTTCTTTTTTAGAAATTTCTCCACCCTTGTCATCCTGAGCGGAGTCGAAGGAAGGGAGGGGAAAGAAAAATTTCGGCATTCTTTAGTTGTAAAGTTGTTGATGCGAGATGTGATGATGTGATGATGTGATGATGTAAAGATGTGATGATGTGATGATGTGATGATGTGATGAAAGATACGAAATAGCTATTTGGAGTAATTAAAAATAAAATAGGTGTTCCCCAGACCCTGAAGGGAGCCTATTTTATCTCTTATTTAAAAATTTTTCCACCCTTGTCATCCTGAGCGAAGTCGAAGGAAGGGAGGGGAAAGAAAAATTTCGGCATTCTTTAGACGTAAAGTCGTGGAGTAGTAAAGTCGTGAAGTTGTGCGAAAATGATAATATAAAACGTTCTTTTTTATGTGCTGAATAGAATTCATTTGATCATTTCCATTTCTCTAATGGATGAACATTATTATTGATATTCTTCTTTTTGTGATGCATAAAAGTTCTTTTTAATTGTAGTTTTTACAGATTATTTTATTTTTTTTAATAATAATTTAACCTCAAGTGAACAATAGAATTACTATTATTAATATTTATTTATTACCTTTGTAGTCAATTTACTAAACACAAACATAGATGAAATCTTGGTACAACTTATTTCTTGTGCTCACATTATTCGTTTCGCAAGCTTTTTTCTCACAGGCCGTTTTCACCAGTAAAGCCAATGGAAAATGGAATGAAACTAACACTTGGCAATTGACTTCTGGCACAGACGCAGATGGAATCCCCGATGCGGATGATGCTGTAATTATTAAAGCACATTCTATCACTATTACCGCCAGCGTTACTTGTAGTAGTTTAACCACAGAACCGTTAGCTAACAATACTTCTGGATTAAGCACTACAATAAGTACATCAAATGCTGCAGTAATAACTGTTAGTACAAATCAACTATTAACAATAACTGGGAATTTTTTCATCAAGGCAAGTGACGCATACAATCATACAACCATTCTAAATGGACCAGGTTCAGTACAAGCTGGATCCCTTACAATAGGAAATGATATCACTGTATCAAGCGCCAAAACCACGACACTTGCTTGTAGAACAACAACAAATTTTGACATTTTAGGAAATGTAAATTTGTACACTAACGTATTTGATTCTTACAACAATAAAGCTACCTTTAGACATGATTCTGGTACCATTACCATTAATGGACAAATGATTATGACTCAGGAAACCAATGGTAGTGCTACGCAGTATAATAGTAATTTAGGAGTAAGACAAGGTACCTTAATATTAAGAAATCCACAACCTTTGGTATTAAACCCATTAGGGGGGACACAATTATCTCAGTTACAGCCAAATTTCAGTGGATGTACAGTTGAATACAGACCAATTAGTGCCGACTTAACTATTTTTAATACCAATTATAGAGATATCAAAATCAATTCAGAATACGACGTTTACAGCAATGGTTTTACCATTAATATAGGTGGTAGTCTACATTTAATAAAAGGACTTTTAATAGGAGGGTTTACTTTAAACACAAACACTAGTATAATTAGAAGCGGAGGCGCAACCAAAGACAAACCAACATTAAACTCAGGTGTTATATACAATTTAACTTACGCCCAAAATTCTAGTTTAATCGTTGCTGGAAATGAATTATTAAATACCACAACACAATTAGAGACATTAACATTAAGTTCAACAAATGGGGTTCAGATTAACACCGTATGTTATCCAAATCAGCTTATTGTAAACACTACTACAAACCTAACAGGAAGTGGTGATGTTCGAGTTAGAACTCTTTTTGATGTACCTGCTGCAGTCACTTTTAACACAGGGGGTATAATTACTCTTGTTTCAAACATATCAAACACCGCTAGAGTAGCTTCATTAACCTCTAATCCAACGATTAATGGCAACGTCAATGTTGAACGCTATTTAATAAATCAAGCTAGAAGATGGAGACTAATAACCGCACCTGTAAAAGGATCAACAAATAATACCGTTTTTTATAATTGGCAAAATAATGGTACTTTAATCAGTAGATATGGCACGGATATCTGGGGACCTAATGGCAACCCAACTAGCAATGGACTACAACTTATTAATAATTCTAGCCATAATTTAAGACGATTCAATAACTCTACAGGTACATGGACTAATATTACTAATACTTTTACGGAAACCCTATTTACAAGTTCATTAAACAAAGCTTTTTTACTTTTTGCAACACACCCTTATGGAGAAGCCACTGATGGTCAAGGAAATGTAAACCCTAACACTCCACAAGCAAGAACAACCTTAAAAGCTACAGGGAATTTAATCACTGGAAATGTTGTCTATTCTAACGTTCCATCAACCACTTATTTTATTGTAGGTAATCCATATGCAAGCCCAATAGACTTTAAAACAATTCTAAATGATGTCTCAAACAGTGGAATTGGAAAAAAAATATGGTTTATCGACCCAACATTTGGATCATATGGTGCTTATGTAACTTGGGATGATGTTAATGGATACAGTGACTATGAAACTAAAAGAAATCCTGGAAGTGACCCTAATCCGGCGAACCAAAGTACCATAATGCAATCAGGTGAAGCTTTCTTTGTAAAAGCTACGTCTGGAACATCTACGTTAACAATAAAGGAAACCCATAAAGCAACTTCAAACTCAAATATAGTTTTCAATAGAGTTGCAAACACAGTCTCTTCAGAGCGACTAAGAGTAACTTTACACAAGGAAGAAAACAATATTTGGAACAAAAAAGATGCTGTTGTAGCAGGGTTTTATTCTGGAGGAAATAATGCATATGATACAAACGATGTCCCTAAAATCAGTAATCCAAGTGAAACTTTAGCATTCTACACTGATACACGTTCTTTATCTTCAGAGCATAGAGCTCCAATTCAAGATAATGATTTTTTAATGCTTAGATTAGCACAAACTACTGTAAATTCAAACTATAAATTGAAAATTTTTACTGAAGATTTCACCTTCTCAGGGCAGGCTTTTTTAGAAGACACCTTCTTAAAAACCTCTACTCCTATTGCTTTAGACGGTAGTATTTTTGAATATGAATTTCAAATTACCTCTGACGCATTAAGCTCTGGAAATCGTTTCAAAATAAACTTTGTAGCTTCTACTTTAGGAACTACAACACCTAAAGCTTCATCATTATTGATATATCCTAATCCCACTACTTCAGAACAAGGAATAAATATTTCTTTTGAAAATGCATTGTCAGGCTACTCCTATAAAATATTTAATACTGCAGGACAATTAATAGATTCACAAAATATCAAAGCCAATAATAAATCTGCACATATTAAGTTTCAACAAAAACTAAGTCCTGGGATTTATTATTTAAATATCTTTGACAAAAACAATGAAATAAAAAACATACAAACAATAATCATTAAATAATTTTCGCCATGCTTAAACATTTTTTATTTATATTTTTTGTTACGTTCTCTACCATAATTTTCGCCCAAGATGGGGATGATCCAGGTTTTGGAGATGAAGGAGACGGTGATGCGGCAGATGCTCCAAATGCTCCTATTAGTGATTTAACATACCCTTTACTTATAACAGGAATTGCGGCAAGTATCTATTTTGCTAAAAAGGTACAAGAAAATAAGCATACTCAGTAAAAAAACTTAGTTTGCTGCACTATTAAAGGTTTTTTACCATTAATTTTTTCGATGGTAAACCTCAATATATGACTCTCTGGTATCCGCTAGAGAGTTTTTTATTTGTAGCAGAGCTAAGTGTCAAGAGTGAATTGGTGAAGCATGAATTTATGGAATTGTGAAGTTGTGAAGTCGTGAAGTCGTAAAGTTGATGATATAAGAGCCCCAGCATGTGAGATGTGAGATATGAGAACCAAGAGTTGAGTACTGAGAGTGAAAGAAATTTTTCCACCTTTGTCATCCTGAGCGAAGTCGAAGGAAGGGAGGAAAAGAAAAATTTCGGAATTCTGTAGACGTGAAATCGCGGAGGTCTGGAGTCGTGGTGTCGTAAAGTCGGCTGCGTATCTCGCTTTAGTAGAGGCTACCAAAAATGGACCAATTGAGGTTTGGTTATAAACCTATTTATATTTATTTTTAGAAAAAGGCTCAGATGATAAGATCCAAACCTTAACTTTTTAACTTACACCCATTCTGAGATAGTGTAATAAAAAAAGACTTATGTTTCCATAAGTCTTTTTATAATATTTTTATGTCTTCTATTCAGATACCTTAAAGGCAACTCTTCTTACCAACTGTCTTGCCAATTTAGATTCTTTAGGAACTGAATTATCTTCTCCTTTCACTACTAATTTCAAGCGTTTAGCATCTATGCCAGATCTTACTATCATTTCCATTACCCTTTCGGCTCTTCTTTTTGACAAATTAATGTTATAATTAAAATCACCTAACTCATCTGCATAACCTATTACATCTACATTTGCATTAGGATTAGCATTAAGGTATTTAATTAAGAAATTAATGGCAGAGATGCTTCCAGGAGTGATTCTCGTTTCATCAAAGTCAAAGAAAACATTTACATACTGCCCATTAATCATGTTCTTCATTTGAACATTTGTATAATTATCATTAAAGTTATTTACAGTATTCTGTAAGTCTCCAAAATTATTATTGATGTAATTTCTAACTTCCTCTGTTAAATCTCCTTTTTCTGCAATCTTATTTTCTAAACCTTCAATTCTGGCTAACAAATTGTTATACTCTTTTTTGCTAGTATCTTTTTCCCAATACCAATCTGCATGCTTCTGTTTTTTACCAAAATAAAAAGTTACTCCTAAAGCAGTATTATATATGGAACCCGTTCTACTTAAACTTGGGTCTAATTTTGTTTTCCCATCTAATGTAACATGGTGCGTGAGATTGCTCACTAAAGTATAATCTGCATTTAGAACTAACCTATCTGAAACTTTAATCAATAAGGTTGCACCTCCTACAATACTAAAAATATTATCATAGTTGCTAAAAGTTTTAGTATTAGGAGCGTGTAAAAAGGAAAAACCTGGTCCGAAATGAAACTGAAGTCCAAAAGTATCTGTAAATTCTTCCCATCTCATCATTCTATGCAAATTCATCACCCCTTCTAAAGTAGCTCGGTACATGTTGTTATTAAAAGGAGGGCTTTTAGTCTCTGCTTTAAAATTATCATATGCAACACCTAGTCTTAGCCCAAACTTGGTGTTAAACATTTTTCTTACATTAAGATCGAAATGGTTTAATTCTGGATTCGAAATGTAATTAGGATTGGCTGCATAATAGCCATCAGTAAAAGGGCGAATACCTACATTAATCCCCGCATTCAAATTAGCTGACCAACGGTTATAATTTTTTTTCTTGTCTTTAGGAAGGGTATCATTTACCATCCCACTTGTAGATTTACTTGTTGAGTAAACTAAATTTTTTTTCTCTTGTGCTGTATTTTTCAAAACCAATAACACTAAGAAAAGTACTACATACTTCTTAAAAATGTTCATAAGTTTAATATTTAGTTAGCTATAAAATTACTGTTTTTTTTCCAGAAATCTACCATAAAGCGCATTAAAATTACATAATAATCAATATAAAAGGTACTTATTTTTTTACAAATAACATAAATATATTTTTTAATTTAATCATTTAATTTTTTTTTTTAATCTAAACTAAATTTGTTGTTTTTTTTGTTTCTATATATATCATAAATAAAAAATAAAAACGAAAGAAAAAATTCAAAATCGAGTTATTCTTTTCCTTAGAAAAAAATAATTATTTACTTACAAAACAAGAAAATAATATCTCTAATGTCATTCTTGGCTTAATAAAAATAATTTGCCCTGCAGACCAATAATTAGCAGGGCGAGTTAATTATTTAAAATTTAATTTTACAGAATGAATGCTTGGATATATAGGGTTAATAAAATCTTATTTTGTAAACTTGCTAATCCATTTAAAAATTTTATTTACTTTTTTAGATTTATAATCATCTGAATAATAGCCATGTCCATATTTTTTATCATAATGGCTTATGTTCCTGTCCTTTACATCGTTCAAAACTATCGCTAACTTATTATTTGCATTTTCTCTATTTATTTCACTCGCTACTTCTAACATATCTACATCTGTAAAATCTGCTCTCATTACATATAATAGCAAATCCGTGTTTTTTATTAAATGAAAAGAATCACTTACCAAAAGCATAGGGGCAGTGTCTAATATGATAAATTCATATTTAGATTGTAGAGCACTATAAATTTTGTCCATATTAGCATTAGAAAGTAAATATGTAGGATTTGGAGGTATTGAGCCACTCGGTAGAATATCTAAATTTGGATTTAGATTAGACGTTTGAATAAAACTATCTAAAGACGTTTCAGCTTGTTTAGAAGCTAAAAAATCTGACAACCCTCTTTTAGTAAGACTTGTAAATTTTTTTAATTGAGGATTTCTTAAATCTGCCCCAATCAAAAGCACTTTCCTATTTTGAGCCAATGCTAAAGCCGTGTTAGTACTTATCGTGGTCTTGCCTTCACCCTTTATTGAAGAAGATACCATAATCACTGTAGTTTCTCCTTCTTTTTTATCATTAATCAAAAATTTTATATTCGTGAGCATTATCCTAAAGGCTTCTGCAAACCCCGAAAAATCATTTTTCCTAATTACAGCATCTTCAATCTCTCCTGCATTGGGAATCTCTCCTACAAAAGGGATTTCTTGTAAAGTTTTTTTAACATCTCTACGACTATGAATTTTAGTATCTAAAGCAAAAACAATATATAAAATACCAATGGGTATTAGCATCCCCAATGCTAAAGCTAGAGCATATGCATTACTCTTTTTCGGAGAAACAGGACTATCTATCGTAAAAGCTGGGTTTACAATTTTAGCCTTTGCAGTATTGGCAGATAATGCAATGGCTGTCTCTTCTCTTTTCTGAAGTAGATATATAAAAAGAGCTTCTTTTAAATTTTGTTGTCTTTCTATACTTCTAAACATTTTTTCCTGCATTGGAAATTTTCCTAGAGCATCTTTTGATAAATTCATCTGTTCTTGAGTTTGCCCCATAGACATTTGAATATTGGCCTGTGATTTTTTAAGGTTATCTTTAATTAATTCTCTAAGACTTGTAATTTCCTTGTTAAACTGAACGACTGCAGGATTAGAATTCGTAGCCTGACGCAAAGTTCTGTTTCTGGATAGTACTAATTGATTGTAATCACTAATCATTCCATCAAGCGCTGAAGGCATCCCAATATTAGTAGGTAATAACTGATCATTCCCTGATGAATTCACCATTTTTAACACGGAGTTTACCATCTCTAATTGAGTTGCATATTCCATTATTTTTTTGGTGCTTTCACTTGCATTCTGCAAATTTAATTGAGCCTGTGCTTGTAAATCTGCAATTTTATTCGCTTCTTTAAAACTTTCCTTTTGGTTTTCAATCCCCCCTAATTCCCTAGTGATTAACTTTAATCTTTCGTCAATAAAATTTGCTGTAGCATACGCCTCTTCATTTTTGTCTTTAATCGCATCCGTATTGTATTGATCCATCAACTCATTCAATATTCTCTCCGAACGTATAGGATTAGTTTCCTTACGACTTAACTCAATGATGTTAGACTTCTTTTCAGGAATAGACAAGTCTATTGAAGCCTCTAACTGCATAACTATTTTTTTGGGATTAATAAATGATATCACCAATGGCTCATTAAAATTGATTTTAGGATTTCTATTTAAAACAAATACCCCCCAAGATGTTTTCACAGGTACTCCAAAATTACCTTTAATCAAATTCTTTTCATCTGTAAGTTTAAATCCGTTTTTATCAAAAGGATTTATTTCATAACTTTTTGATTTAAATTCTCTAGAATTATTCAGCGACAATATTGAACCAAAAACAGGAGATTTCTCATATAAATCTACATCTTTTACTCTTCCCTTACTAATGACTTTTACATCTAACCCTGCTTTTTTAACAACATTCCACAAAAGGGGATGTGAAGTGAGTAAGGATAATTCATTGTCTACACTATTTGCCATTAATCCGGAAGGCAATGCCATGTTTTGGAAGTCTTTAACCCCCATAAGTTCGCCACTTTTCGCACCCCTTATCTTCACATATAGAGATGATTTCGTAACATATACAGGAGGGGTATAACGCAAGTATAACCAAGCTAAAACAAGTGCTATAATTGTAGAAAATAAAAATAGAGGCCACCTTCTTAAGTATTTTAGAATCTCTAATTTTAATTCTGATTTATCATTTTGAATAAAATGCTTTCCTTCTATATGCCCCATGGATTTATCTTAAAATACTAATTAATATTGAAGCTACTCCCAATGCTATTCCTCCTATTTGAAATATTAGGCCGCGATTGGGGTCTATATTTGCAGACTTTTTCTTAATCATATCCGGTTCTACATAAAGTACGTCATTCTGCTGCATATAATAGTACGGTGAACTTGTTATATTTTTATCCGTAAAATCAATGACATATGTCTTAGAGATACCTTCTTCTTCTCTTATTAATTTCACATTGGTTCTATTCCCAAAATCGGTCATATCTCCTGCTAAACCTAAAGCTTGTAAGAGGGTAATTTTATCTGAAGCACTAGTATGCTGACCTGGATTCTTAACCTCTCCTAACACGGTAACGTTAAAATTTAATTGTTTTATAGAAACGAGAGGCTCTGCAAGGTACGTTAACAACCTCTTTTCAAGATCTGCTCTTAGCTGGGCTAAAGTCATTCCTTTGATGTATAACTTTCCTAACACAGGAAAATAAATAAAACCTTCATTATCTACCAAATACCCCTGAGGTGCAAATTGCGCGGTTTGAGCATTCATCTGTCCTTGACTAGAAGAATTATTCATGGAGTAAAGATTAAACGGCCTTACCGCATTTTCATCAAAAGCGGTAACTTTAATATCTAAAACATCTCCTGACTGAATATGGGCGCCATAAAAAACAGCTTGATTGATCTTAGATTCAGCTATGTTTTTTTCTTTTTCCATATATACCATGTTTTCTTTGGGTTTACATGAGAACATGGTTAATAATAAAATAAGGTAATAAATAAGGTTTTTCATCATTTTGAACAAAGTAAGCACAAAGATAGATAAAAAATAAGAACTATAACATTCAATAATTACCAAAATAAACTAAAAAAAGCACTTATTATTGTGAAAATGACTTATATAATTAACCTTCATTTTTTAATTTTTTTTTTTAAATAACTATATATTGTTTTTTTCTGACTCTAAAGCATTAGTTCTACCTCCATAAAACAAAAAATGTTAGACTTTTCAGTCTAACATTTCTAAGATCTCTTCATATTCATATCCCTTTCCTATGAGATAGGTGATTGTTTTGCTTCTTTTTTGGTAAGCGGCACCTGCGGGAAGTTTATCGTAATAATCTCTATAGATTTCTAAAATTTTAGCTTTGTAATCTTGCTCGTTTATTTCATCCATACATTTACGAATTAATTTCTCGGTAATGCCTTTCATTTTTAGCTCATTGGCTATTTTTTTCTTACCCCAAGATTTTATATAAAACTTACCTCTGATATAACTTCTAGTGAACCGCTCTTCATTAATGTAATTTTCGGCAATCAGAAATAAGAGAATTTCTTCTTTGGCTTCCGGAATGAGTAAAAATTCTTTTAACTTCTGTTCTACTTCTTGATGAGAACGATCTTGATAAACGCAATAATTGGCTATTTTTTGCTTAATTTCAGAAAAAGTGTAAGATTTTTGTTTCATTATGGTTAAAAAATGTCTTTGCCTTAATTTAACTGCCAAAAAAAAAGAGAAACCTCACCGAAACCTTCCATTCTGTTTTCTAGAAATGAAATAATAACAATGAAATCTCCCTGTTCTATTAATATTTAAAAAGAGGTTGATCACTCATCAGTTCATTAACCTTCGAACGAACTTTTGCAATTAGCGCTTCATCTTTGATATTGGCTACCACTTCATTGATTAAATCTGCAATAGTCTCCATGTCTTTTTCTCCTAAACCTCTCGTGGTAATGGCAGCAGTTCCTAATCTGATTCCAGAAGTGATGAAAGGTGACTTATCATCATAAGGAACCATATTTTTATTACACGTAATATCTGCTTTTACTAAAGCTTTTTCGGTTTCTTTACCGTTTACATTTTTATTTCTAAGGTCTACCAACATCAGGTGATTATCTGTACCTCCACTTACAATGTCAAAACCTCTGTCTATCATTGCTTGGGACAATGCTCTAGCGTTTGCTACCACTTGTTTGGTGTAGGTTTCAAATTTTTGGTCGATGGCTTCTGCATAGGCTACTGCTTTTGCAGCAATTACGTGTTCTAGCGGCCCACCTTGAGTTCCTGGGAATACTGCTCCATCTAATACGGCACTCATCATTTTGGTTTCGCCTTTTGGTGTTTTGTGACCGTAAGTATTTTCGAAATCTTTGCCCATCATGATCATTCCTCCTCTTGGTCCGCGAAGCGTTTTATGCGTAGTAGTGGTTACTACATGGCAATGTTCGAATGGTGAGTTCAATAATCCTTTGGCTACCAAACCTGCAGGGTGTGCAATATCTGCCCACAATGTAGCGCCTACCTCATCAGCTATTTCTCTGAATTTGGCATAATCTAAATCTCTAGAATACGCTGAGAAACCTGCAATCAGCATTTTTGGTTTTTCGCGAAGTGCTACTTCACGCATTTGTTTATAATCAATCAACCCTGTTTCTTTTTCAACTCCGTAAAATACAGGACGGAAATTAATTCCCGAAAAATTCACATGAGAACCGTGTGTCAAATGACCTCCCATTGATAAATCCATTCCCATAACGGTATCTCCAGGTTTTAACACCGAAAGATAAATGGCAGCATTGGCTTGTGAACCAGAATGCGGCTGTACGTTGGCATATTCTACGCCGAAAAGTTGTTTTGCTCTTTCAATGGCCAGTGTTTCTACTTCGTCTACCACTTCACAACCTCCGTAGTATCTTTTTCCTGGATAGCCTTCTGCATATTTATTTGTTAAGACGCTTCCCATGGCTTTCATCACGTTATCAGAAACAAAATTTTCTGATGCAATAAGCTCTATGCCATGCGTTTGTCTCTGTCTTTCTTTTTCAATCAATTCAAAAATGATATCGTTGCTCATATTAGATTTTTTATTTTGCTCAAAAATAAGAAATTATGCAGATATTTGCAGATAACTTTACATTAATAATTATGGGAAAGAAAAAATATAAAAAACAGTTGCTGAAATCTCTGAAATCTTTAGGGAAATCTGAACATCTTTTGTTGGAAAGCATGACCAACTTAATGCTTCTAGGAGAACTGAAGAAAAACAATATTGAGTTTAAAGATGGGGATACCTTCACTTTTAAAGACAACATCTTTGATTACAGCGAAGACAAAAACATCAGAAAAATGGCAAAACTTCGTCATAAAATGATGAAAACCATGAATAAACTGGTGGAGAAAAATAATTTTAAGGATAAGGAAATTAAGTTCTTATCGTAAAAATAAAAAAGCAATCTTTCATGGAGATTGCTTTTTTTATTGAAAGATTGATGTATTCCATTGTTTTTAAAACGCAAAGATTTTTTTTCCTTTCAATCTGTTTTTAAGAGAGCAAAGAAGCGAATAAATTCGCAAAAAGCTTATGCTTTACTTAAATTTCAGATTCTTTACCATAATGCTTTCTGATTTACCTCAAAATCTCTTCCATGATTCTTTATTAAAACAAAGTTTTGGGTTGAGCCATTACAGGAACATGAATTTCTGTTCCGAATGCTTCGTTAATTTTCTCAATAAAATACGCCGATAACAACGGTGAAGCCAATTCTACATTTTGATGTACAAAGAAATACAAGTTTTTCAAGCCTTCTTCTTTCCAAAGTTCAATGCGTTCTAACCAATCATCTAATCTCGCGTAATCGCTGTCTGCATTAGCGCCTACATATCTTACAAAAGCAGTATCTGATGTTAGTCTCATGTGCAACATGTCTCTTCTACCTGCAGTATCTACGATGATATTCGCGATGTTATTTTCTTCTAATAATTGGGAGAATTTCTCAAAGTTTTCTTCTTCAAACCATTCTGCACTGCGTACTTCTATCGCCAATGGAACTTCTTTTGGCCACTCTTTTACAAATTTTTCTACCCTATCAAAATCCTTTGGTTTGAAATTATCATGCAACTGTAAGAACACCATTCCCAACTGGTCCCCGAAATTCAAAACTGAAGTCGCGTAATCCGTAACCACATCAGTCACATTAATCAGTCTTCTGAAATGAGAAACGGTATTGGTGATTTTTGGAAAAAACTTAAAATTGGGCGGTGTTTTTTCTTTCCATGTGAGCACTTGTTCTGGACTTGGCAAAGAGTAAAATGTAGCGTTCAACTCAATAGAATTGAATTGGGTAGCGTAGTATTTCAACTCGTCTTTGGTTCCTTTTGGGTAAAATCCTTTCAGGTCGGTTTTGTTCCATTTGGCGCAACCGATGTAGATATTGAAATCGTTTCCTTTAGATTTTTCTAAAATTTCTTGGGTTTTAGGATGATCTTTCGGAAGGGTGAAGTCTATTTGTGATGGGTCTGCTACTTGTCCGAATTTCATTTTTTTAGTTTTAAGGGATTAGGAAAAAGGGATTGGTTTCAAAGGTAAAAATTTCTTGTAGATTTTAAAAAGAAAGTGAATTTATATTTCCCGCAGATTTCGCAGATTTTTAACACAGAGAGCACAGAGTTTTTTCACAGAGAACACAAAGATTGGATTTTATGTTTATCGTTCCGTAGAAATCTAAAAGAATTTATGATTTTGATAAAATTAAAAATCTCTCGCTGATTGCGCAGATTGCACAGATTTTTTTTGATAAAATAAAGTATAGTGTTTGTTATTCCAAAGGAATATAAAAGAAGCTTATGATTATTCCTAATATTTTAAGTTTTGGCTAAAGCAAATGCGTTGTTAATTAAAAAGTCGGGATTTCTTCGTCTCCGCTCAGAACTTGCGACTCTATTGAATAAAAAATTTCAATCATTATCTTCAAGTTGGAAAATTTCTTCAACATTCATTTTAAAATATTTTGAAATTTTCAAAGCTAAAACAGTAGATGGAACATACTTTCCTGCTTCTAAAGCGTTAACAGTTTGTCTAGAAACCCCAATTCTTTTTGCTAATTCTTCTTGCGTTATATTTAAAATTGCTCTTTGAACTTTTATGTTATTTTTCATTTTCTCGAAAGTAAATAATTGAACTTAAACACATAAAGAACCAATGGTAAATAAATTGATAAAATCATCACATTAAAAAAAGCCATTCCATAAATAGTTAAAAATAGAATTAAGACAATTAAATAGCTTATCATTAGACTCCAAAACACGGATTTTAAACGAAGAAAATTTATATATTCATCTTCATTCTTTTCATTGGAAAAACCTACAAGTAGTCCACCAATAATAATTAATAAACCCGTAAGATTAGTCACCCAATCAACTTTAGTAATTTGAAAGAAACCGCTTTCCGAAAACAATCCAGAATTAAAAAAAACTGGTAAATGAATTTTAAAATCTTCAAAATTGATTTCAAAAATAATCATTATTAATCCCCATATTAATGAAGGAATAAAAATCAGCCAACCTACTTTTTTACATCTGTTTGGTAAAAGTTTTAAATTTTTCATATTATATTTTTTTACACTTCCAAATGTAAAAAACATTTTACATTTAGACAAATATTTTTTACATAAATCTTATAATTAGACTGATATATAAGTTTCAATTTTCTGATGAAAAAAAACCGCAGAAATTTCTGCGGTTTGTATATTGAAAATCAAAAATCTTCAATTGAATTATGCTTCACAAGAGCTACACGTAACAAAATTTACCATGAGTTCTTTAGAAACAGATTGTGAACGTTGGTAGTATAAGGTTTTTACCCCTAGTTTCCATGCTTCAATCATTAGATTGTTGACATCTTTAATCGCCAATGAAGCTGGGATATTCAGGTTCAATGATTGCGCTTGATCGATGTACTGTTGGCGTTGTCCCGCTTGTGTGATAATTTCCATTGGGGAAATTTCTTTGAAGGTTTTGAACACGTCTTTTTCGGTCTGTGTTAACTGTGTCATGTGTTGTACAGAACCGTGATTCAACATGATTTCTCTCCAAACATCTTCATTGTCTAAGCCTTTTTCTTCAAGAAGTTTTGCTAAATATTTGTTCTTTCTCATGAAATTTCCTTTTGCCAAACCTGCTTTGTAGTAATTCGATGCAAAAGGTTCAATTCCCGGAGAAGTTTGCCCTAAAATTGCTGATGAAGAAGTGGTAGGCGCAATAGCCATCGTAGTAGTATTGCGCATTCCGTAGCCTTTCAACATTTCTGGTTCGCCATAAATATTCGCCAATTCTTTTGATGCTTGAATCGATTGCTCTTGAATTTGTTTGAACGCTTTGGCATTGAACATTTTCGCTTCCATGCTTTCAAAAGGAATCATATTTTTTTGCAAGTAAGAGTGGTATCCTAAAACGCCCAATCCTAATGCTCTATGTCTCAAAGCAAATTTACGAGCTGAAGAAAGGTAATAGTTTCCTTCGGTTTTTTCTATAAATTCTGACAATACCGCATCCAAGAAATAGATGGCTAATTTCACTGCGTTGGTATCTTTCCATTCGTCATACAATTCTAAATTCATGGAAGAAAGACAACAGATAAAACTTTCGTCTGCTGTAGAAGGCAACATGATTTCTGAACACAAGTTACTTGCATTGATTACCGCTCCAGAATCTTTGTATACCTGAGGTTTATTACGGTTTACATTATCGGTAAAGAAAATATATGGAAGTCCTTTTTTCTGACGAGACTCCAATACTTTTGCCCAAATTTTACGTTTGTCCATGTCTCCATCAATCATATCTTGCATCCAATAATCTGGAACGCAAACTCCCATAAACAAGTTCTGAATGGGGCTACCAATTTCTTTGATGTTTAAGAATTCTTCAATATCTCCGTGGTCAATGTCTAGGTATGCTGCAAAAGCTCCTCTTCTTACGCCTCCTTGAGAAACTACATCCATCGCAGTATCAAACAATTTCATGAAAGAAACGGCTCCTGAAGATTTACCATTATCAGTAACTGCAGTTCCTCTGTGACGCAATTCGCCAAAATAACCAGAAGTTCCTCCTCCGATTTTGGTCTGCATAATCACTTCTCCTAATTTATGGGTAATGCCTTCGATATGGTCTGGAACGTGAACATTGAAACAAGAAATAGGCAAACCACGTTGAGTTCCCATGTTTGCCCAAACTGGAGACGAAAAAGAAATCCAACCTTTGGTAATCATTTCCTTAAACGCAGGAATGAGTTCTGGTTTGTACAAGCGTTTTGCTGCCGCTGTAGTAATTCTGTCAATAGCTCCTTCTACGGTTTCTCCTTTTAGAAGATACCCTCTGTTCAGCATCTGTTCCGACTCTTCATTAAGCCACCAAATATCTAATTTTTCTTCCATATCGTTTAAATTTTTTCACAAAAAAAGAATTCTAAATTTTCCATTTAAAATTCAAGATTATTATTTATAGCAGAAAATTCTGCGATTTTTATATTTTAAAAACTTTTATTTATTTCATCGGACTTTACCCGATGCTGTTGCATGTTGCAACTTCGTGGCTAAGCCATTTGAATTTTTGATTGGGTAAAATTCTATTGAATTTTTTCAATTTAAAAAGGGCTTACTTCGGCTTAGCTCAGCATAAAAAAGCCCGTTCCTATTGACGAATTTCGCTTTCTCAACTTTGAAAACAATTGACGCTCGCTTCGCTCGCGCTCAAGACTTCCATCTTCCAGCATCCAACTCTCCGCAAACAATTAGAATAAATCGTTCGCAGTGATACTTTTATCGTGCTTGGTATAATCTACTGGTCTTTTAGCAAAGAAGTCATCTAAAGAATTGGCGAAAACTTCTTCCTCGAACCACGTCATTGGTCTGTATTGTTCAGGGGTTACGTTGTAACGGGTTTTCATGCCAATTTTTTTCAAAGAATCATCTACTCTATATTTCATAAAGTTGAGCAAGTCTTCTTTTGAGAACATGTCTATCTCTCCCGCTTCGAAAATCCAGTCTAGAATTTTAGCTTCTAGTTCTACAGAACGGTCTACTAAACCATAGATATCTTCGATGTCTGCATCGGTCAATAATTCTGGTTGTTCTTCACGGATTTTATTGATTAAATAGATTCCAGCATTGGCGTGAATTTGTTCATCTACAGAAGTCCAAGCGATGATGTTTGATACATTTTTCATGTACCCTTTGAATCTTGTAAAAGATAAAATCGTGGCAAATTGACTGAATAGAGAAACGTTTTCTATTAAAATAGAGAATAATAACAATGAAGAAACGTACTCTTTATGATTGGTAGATTTCGCATTGGCTAAAACGGTGTTCAAATAGTCTATTCTCTCTCTGATGGCAGGAATTTCAATCACATTATTGAATTCATCATTATATCCTAATACTTCTAGCAATCTAGAATAAGCCTCACTGTGACGGAATTCGCATTCTGCAAAAGTAGCACCCAAACCATTGAGCTCTGGTTTTGGCATGTGGTTGTACAGATTTCCCCAGAAAGTTTTTACAGAAACTTCAATTTGAGCAATCGCTAAAAGCGCATGTTTTACCGCGTTTTGTTCGTACGGCTGAAGATTAGAATGGAAATCTTGTACATCCGCAGTAAAATCTATTTCTGAGTGTACCCAAAAAGATTTATTAATAGCATCAACAAATTGTAGTACTTCTGGATATTCAAAAGGTTTATAACTGATACGTTTGTCAAAAATTCCCATAGCTTGCTGCGTTTTTTTATTAATTATCTGATTAAGTTTGTTTACAAAAATAGAAATTGAAGTTATAAATCAAAAATGAAAACGCCTCATTCATGTTAAATTTTTGGTTTTTAGGGGCAAAAGTTTTCCACAATTACATAGAGGTTTGATGAATAAAGCCTTTGCGTGCACTTGGCACTTAAATAGGGCTTTTACGAGGTATTTTTAATTAAACAATTACACAGAATTTCATTATTTAAAGTATTTTACAATTAAACAAAAGATTTTAAAATTTTTGCTCTTTTTTTCTTGTAACAAGTTTCTAAAATTTACTACTTATTCCAAAAAAGCCCATGCTAGTCATCAAGGATTTACATAAGTCTTACGATATCGGTCATAATAAGTTGCACGTATTGAAAGGAATTAACCTAGAAATCGGCGAAGGAGAGTTCGTTTCGATTATGGGAAGTTCTGGTTCTGGAAAGTCTACTTTACTGAATATCATTGGTATTTTAGATGAAAAAGACAGCGGAATCTATGAATTAGATGGCATTCCTATAGAACACCTCACCGAAACCAAAGCGGCAGAATACAGAAGTAAATTTTTGGGATTTGTTTTCCAATCATTCAATTTAATTGGGTATAAAACAGCTTTAGAAAATGTGGCGCTTCCACTCTATTATCAAGATGTTCCTAGAAAAGAGCGAAACCAACGCGCGATGGAATATTTAGAGAAAGTAGGTTTAGCACAATGGGCGAATCACTTGCCTAATGAACTTTCGGGTGGACAAAAACAGCGTGTAGCGATTGCAAGAGCTTTAATTACCAATCCTAAAGTGATTTTGGCGGATGAACCAACAGGAGCACTTGATTCTCAGACCACTCATGATATTATGAAACTGCTTCAAGATATTAATAACGAAGGAAAAACCATCATTGTAGTTACCCACGAACCTGATGTAGCAGCTCAAACCAAGAGAAATGTACATTTGAGAGATGGAGTCATTGAAACGGATGAGTATATACAGCAGGTGGTTTTATAAGGTGGTGATAAGGTGATGAAGTTATGAGGTTATGAGGTTATGAGGAGGAAAAAATACAGTAAGTGAATGGTGAATTTTTTCAACAAAGTTGAAAAATGAATGGTAAATTTTTTAAAAAATTGACAATTGACTGCAAAGCAAATTGACTTTGTAAAGCAAAAAATTAAAGAAATAATATGTTTGATATAGACCGTTGGCAAGAAATTTTCAGTTCTATTCGCAGTAATGTATTGCGAACGGTGCTTTCTGGGTTTACCGTAGCGCTGGGTTTATATATTTTTATTGTTCTCTTTGGTATTGGAAAAGGATTGCAAAATGCCTTCCAAGAAGGATTTACCAGAGATGCACAGAATCTTATTTCCATTTTTACTGGAAAAACCACCATTGCTTATGAAGGCTTACAAGCTGACAGACAAGTCACCCTCAATAATAGTGACTATAATGCTATTGTAGATGCACATCCTGAAAAAGTGCAGTATTCTACTCCACGATATTCTACCAATCTTAATGTAAAATATGGGAAAGAAAGTGGTTTCTACCAAATCAGCGGAGCTAATGATGAAGAAGTAAAAATAGAGAACCGACAATTACTCAACGGAAGATTTATCTCTCCAAAAGATATTGACGAAAAACAAAATGTAGCCGTAATCGGTAGAATGGTACAGCGTGACCTTATCAAAAATGGAGATCCTGTAGGAAAAGAACTCGAGATTAACGGTAGTGTTTTCAAAGTGATAGGTGTTTTTTCTGATGATGGTGGTGACTGGGACGAACGTATGATTTCCATCCCTATTTCTACCCTTCAGCAAATGAAAAAAGGTTCTGATACGGTGAGTACCGTGTACATTGCCTATGACGAAAAACTAAATCCTGAACAAGCGATTGCTTATAGTGACCAACTGAAAAAAGAATTAAAAGCCAGAAAAAAAGTTTCTCCAGATGATGAAAATGCCGTGGTCGTAAGAAACCGAGCAGAAGGTTTGAAAGATTCTTTCCAATTTTTATTTGTCATTACAATGATTGTGGGGTTCATTGGTCTCGGAACTTTATTGGCAGGAATTATTGGTATTAGCAATATCATGGTGTATATCGTAAAAGAAAGAACTCAAGAAATTGGGGTAAGAAAAGCCATCGGTGCTAAACCGAGAAGCATTGTCACTTTGATTATTCAAGAAAGTATCGTGATTACCGTAATTTCTGGATTAATCGGCGTTGCTTTAGGCGTTTTGACTTTGAAATTAATTGGCAATAGTTTAGAAGAATACTTCATTAAAGACCCAAGTGTTGGTTGGCTATTGATTACTGCAGCCTTCATCAGTTTGGTGATGTCTGGATTGCTTGCTGGATTTGTTCCTGCATACAGAGCGAGTAAAATAAAACCAATAGAAGCATTGAGAGCGGAGTAATGGAGGTGAATTAATTTGTGAATTTTTCCCTTCGGAAAATGAATGGTGAATTTTTCCAATTGAAATTTTTATAAAATCTTAACCATAAATATGTTTTTAAACTTAAACCATTATAATTTAGATGTATATAAGGCAGCAAAAGAATTGAGAAAACAATGTTACAAAACCATAAGATTTTTGCCTGATGCAGAAAAATATAATTTAATTGATCAAATAAGAAGAGCATCAACTTCTATTGTTTTGAATATTTCAGAAGGCTCCTCTAGAAAGTCAAAAATAGAAAGAAACAGGTTTTATGAAATAGCAAGAGGCTCAATCATCGAAATTGATTCTTGTTGTGAAATCATTTTAGAAGAGAAATATTTAGAACAAGAAGATTTAACAGTCTTAGGAAAGAATATTAAAACAACTTTTATATTATTATCAAAATTAATGAATAGTTAAAAAAGTGAATCGTGAATTTAAAATTCATTCGTAGAAATTCACCTTAAGGAATTCACTTTTGCAAAGCAAAAAATTGACAACAATATGAACATCATATTCAAAATAGATACGTGGCAAGAAATTTATTATTCACTTAAAAATAATAAACTTCGTACTTTCCTCACCATGATTGGTGTAGGTTGGGGTATGTTTTTATTTGTTAGTTTATTGGGAGCTGCAAAAGGCATGGAAAACGGTTTTGACAAATTATTTTCTGGATTTGCGACCAATTCTATTTTTATGTGGGCACAGAATACTACTATTCCGTATAATGGTTTCCCGAAAGGCAGACAACTGAGTTTGCACCTTCCTGATATGGATTTATTGGAAAAGAAAATCCCACAGATTGATTACATTTCGCCCCAAAACTCCAGAGGAAATTTTGGAAATCCTGGTGAACAAATGAACCGCAACGGAAAATCTACCACGTATACGCTTACTGGAGATTATCCTGCAGGAAATAAAATTTCTGAAAAGAAATTAATCTTCGGAAGATACATTAATGATGCAGATGTTACTGCGAGTAAAAATGTAGTAGTTATCGGCGAAGAAATTTATAAAAACTTCTTTGATGCCAAGAAAAATGAAAATCCTATTGGGAAATCTATCAATATCAAAGGTATTTTCTTTAACGTTATCGGCGTTTATAAAGTAGCCAAAGCTGGTGGACCAATGGATGATGATACCACAGCATACATTCCGCTTTCTACTTATACTAAAATGTATAATGATGGAGACAAAGTAGGCTTTTTTGCCATCGTGAGTAAACCAGAAGCCAATCTAGAAACCGTAGAAGAACAAGCCAAACTAGAACTCAAAAAGAAAAACAATGTTTCTCCTGAAGACACCAATGCTTTTGGAAGTTTCAACTTGGGGAAAATGTTCGGGAAAATGTATGGATTTTTAACAGGAATGCAATTGCTCACCATTATTGTAGGAGCGCTTACAATTTTGGCGGGAGTGATTGCGATTTCCAACATTTTATTGATTACCGTAAAAGAAAGAACCAAAGAAATAGGCATCCGAAGAGCTTTGGGAGCGAAGCCTTCTGAAGTAAGAAACCAAATTTTGCTAGAAAGTGTGGTGATTACCTTAACTTCGGGATTATTAGGATTTATTTTCGGAATTTTCCTTTTGATGATTATCAATGCGATGACTCAAAACCAAGATGCTTTCCCTTTTTATAATCCTACGGTAAATTATTCACACGTTTTTGCAGCAATGGCGGTGATGACGATTTTGGGACTTCTCATCGGGATGATTCCTGCGCAAAGAGCCGTGAAAATTAAGCCAATAGAAGCTTTAAGAAGCGAATAACACATGTGAATTTGCCATTATTTTTTTTCTTTTGGATAAATGAATGGCGAATTAAAAATAAATTAAACTTGATAACAATTAAATATTTCATATAAAATGAAAAACTTAACCTTCAAAAAAGTAGTTTATATTCTCTTAGGTTTGCTTTTTTTAGCTGGACTTCTGATGGGAATAAGTTACCTGATTAAATCTAATTCTCAAGAAAGCGAAGCTTTTCTCACCAGAAAACCATTCGTGCAAAATCTTGATGATAAAGTAATGGCTACTGGTAAAATAGTTCCGAGAGAAGAAGTAGAAATTAAGCCGAATATGTCTGGGATTATAGACAAAATTTTGGTAAAAGAAGGCGACCATGTTTCTGCGGGAGAACTTATTGCTACCCTTAAAATTGTGCCGAGCGTTCCTCAGGTAAATGCTGCTCAACAAGAAGTGCAAAATGCAAATCTTCAAATTAATAATGCTAAAATTAATTTGGCAAATCAGCAACAGCAATTTGCGATGCAACAACGTTTGTACACTCAAGGCGTAATTTCTAAGCAAGAGTTTCTTACTGCTCAACAGCAATTGCAATCGATGCAAAATCAGTTGAAAAACGCTCAACAACAATTGCAAACCGCTCAGAAAAATCTACAAATCGCTAGAACTGGTGTTGCCGAAGGTTTACAAAGTCTTGCTACTACTCAAATTCGTTCTAAAGCCACTGGAACGGTACTAGAAGTTCCTGTAAAAGTTGGTTATCAGGTAATTGAAGCCAATCAGTTTAACGCTGGAACGACCATCTGTAGTGTTGCAGACCTTAACTCTCTTATTTTTGAAGGAAAAATAGACGAAGCTCAAGCTGGAAAAATTAAGGAAGGCATGGAAATGAACATCGTCATCGGTGCTTTACAAAATAAAACTTTCCCAGGAAGAGTAACGATGATTGCTCCAAAAGGAAAAGATGAAAACGGAACCATCAAATTCCCTATTGAAGGAGACGTTTTTAACCCGAGTAATGAATACATTAGAGCTGGATTTTCTGCCAATGGCGAAATTGTTCTCAGTTCACAGAAAAACGCTTTACTTCTAGACGAAAGCCTTATTCAATATGAAAAACAAAATGGTAAAGATGTTCCTTTTGTAGAAGTAAAACAAAAAGACGGAAAATTCAAAAAAGTGACCGTAAAACTGGGTGCATCTGATGGAATTAATGTTCAAATTCTTTCAGGAATTACTAAAGATTCTGAAGTAAAAGTTTGGAACCCATCTGATAAAGATAAAGAAGAATTGAAAGAAAAGAAAAAATAAAACTGCCTAATCATACAAATGAAAAATGAAAAAACTCCAACATTATTTGTTGGAGTTTTTCTTTTGAGCCTTATTTTTAGGTTTTTTCAATTTAGATTTCACCAATTCTATTCTTTCATTTAAAAAATCGATGTAGTTTTTATTGGGCGCTACTTTCTTTGCTTTTTCAAGAGCTTTCAGTGCTTTTTTAAATTGTCCTTGCTTTTCAAAGAAGATGGCTTATCTATAGCGTATTCTAGATTGATCAATTCCTTTAATTTTTTTAGCATAATCTATCAGTTTTTTAGCTTCTTCATAATCTTCATTATTCAGGAGACAATCTATATAAAACAGCGGTGTAGAAACAGAATCTAGTTTCACTTGCATGGCTTCTTCGAAGTAAGATTTTGCCGTTTCATAATCTTGCAAAACTTCAGAATACACCCTTCCTAAAAGACAAAGACTCTCTGCATTATGGTCATCATAAGACAAGGCATAATTCAGTGCTTCCATGGTTTCCTCTAGGTTATAGGGAAAATTATCTAAGGCTTGAAAATAGTATTTGTTTGTTGTCATTTTTTTACATTTTAAAAATTTTCTTGGGATTTCCTCTTTCCAATTGGAGATGATTCATCCACTGATTTTGTTTTTGTACCGAAGATTTTTTGGCATTTATTTCTAAAATCTTCAATTTTAATCTTTGTACTGCGATTTTTTTATTTTCCAATTGCGAACGAGAATCCATTGCTACCACTTGAATTTTTGTAGGCAAATGCGTCACTCGAACTGCGGAATTTACTTTGTTCACGTTTTGTCCGCCATTTCCCGAACTTCTCATGGTTTGAAATTCCAGTTCTTTTTCATCGAGTTCAAGTTCAAAGAAATTTTCGATTTCAAAAACGCCAATGAACCAATTTTTACGTTGATGATGGGGTCTGAATTTACTTTTTCCGATGAATTGAATGCTTCCTATCCAAGAATTTAGAAATTCAGGATTCTCCTCTACTTCAAAAGTAATCGACTGGAAACCTGAAACTTCACCTTCTATCATTTCTACCACTTTGTAGTCCAATTTTAGCATTTCCATTTCTTTTTTCATCAGATTAAAGGTTTCTTGTACGAAAAATTCGCATTCTACAGGTCCTTTTCCTGAGGTGATTTGAACGATATTTTTATTTTTTTGTTTCATATAAGTTTTGGCTAAAGCCCATTTGTATTTTGATTTTTTAAGTCGGGCTAAAGCCCGACTCTATTGATTTTCACTTATCCATTCTCACGATTCTCGGTTGAAAAGTTCCCAGAATATCTACCAAATCTTGTTGAGCATTCATCACCTGATTGATGTCTTTGTACATCATGGGTGCTTCTTCTAAACTCCCACCGATTAAGGTTACTTTATGCTTTTTTAATTCTTCTTTCATCTCTTTTTGGGTGAAAGCATTTTTGGCAAAATTTCTAGCATGTTTTCTTCCTGCTCCGTGAGAAGCCGAATGAAGAGAAGCAGCATTTCCCCTGCCTTTTACAATGTACCCTTTGCTGGTCATAGAACCGGGAATTATTCCCAATTGTCCTTCTGAAGCTGGAGTTGCTCCTTTTCTGTGAACAATCAGTTCTTCTCCGTCCACATTTTCTTTCCACGCAAAATTGTGATGATTTTCTATTCTGACTTTCAATCTTCCGCCAACCGCTTTTATCAAGCGTCTGTGAATATCTGCATGACAAGCTGCAGCATAATCTCCTGCCAAATTCATTGCAATCCAATATTCTTGTCCGAGATGTGTGTCTATATCTAGCCAAGCCAAATGTTGTGCTTCTTTTGGAAGCGGACAGTTTTCTACCGCCACTCTTGTGTAATATTGTGCAATCTCTGCTCCGAAACCTCTGGAACCACTGTGCGAAAGAATTCCCACGTATTTTCCTTTGGGCAAACCAATTTGTTCATCATCTTCAAGAATTTCTACTTCTCCGAATTCTACAAAATGGTTTCCACCACCTGAAGTTCCCAATTGTTTGATGGCTTTTGATTTTAATCTTCTCAAAATGGGCATTAGGTTAAATGTTTCATCATCAAAAATTTCATTTTCTATGTGCGTTTTATGCACTTCGTACATTCCGAATTTGGTATGTTCGGCTAATGCTTTTTCGTATTTGTTCTTTGCTCCATCTAAGTAAGAAACTGGAGTATCTAAAATACTCAAACACATTCTACAACCAATATCCAAGCCTACTCCATAAGGAATTACAGCATTTTTGGTTGCCAAAACTCCACCAATTGGTAGACCATATCCGAAATGTGCATCTGGCATTAATGCACCTTTTACCGAAACCGGAAGTTTGAGCGATGTATAAAACTGATTGACTGCATCTTCTGAAATTTCCTCTCCGAAAATTTCAAATGAAACTCTGTTGTTCAAGAGCATTCTTTTTTCTGTTTTTTGACTCGTTAAAAGTTCTTCTGCAATTTGTCCTAGCATTAGATTGCTTTTAAATTCTTCTGGTTGAAGTAAAATTTCCTTCAAAATATTTTTCACGTAAGCGGTATTCTTATTGGCAAAATTTTTCTTTGCCACTTCTAAAGCTACCGTCACGGATTTATTATTAGGATATCCCAATTTCAGGATATCTTTTCCTTTTAGTTTTAAATTTCCCATTGTTTTATAATTGATAAAAATGTTGGATGACTGATTACAGGAATCATCATCTTAAAAACTCTGGATGTATTCTAAAAAATTACATCAAGAATATTCCAACAAAAAAATTGATGGTAAGCCTACATTCAAGAAAATTTCGGGGAAATTTATAGAACCTTGTATCAAAATAAAACCCGAAATTTTACAACTTCGGGTTTCTATATTTCATTTTTGATTACAATTCTAGCTGAAAACGAAAACACCGAAGCGTACCACAGAAAGTGGTAATCCTACTGAAGATAAATTGTGAAATTTGAACATTTTGCTTCGTTTTTTTAATTGTTAAACTTTGTTTTCGGGTGCAAATATAAATGGATTTTTTTTGAATTCGCAAAAAATCTTTGAAAAAATATTTTGAAAGCCAGCAAATTAGATTTTTTTCTTTCTCGTAAGAAGCACGATATTTAAGAATAAAACCAATAAAGTAAGAGAGACAAAAATGCTTTGATTTACATTTTCGAGCTTATTCTTTTCTATCACTTTTTCGGCGATATCTGATAGTTTTTGACTTTGGTTTAAAAAGGTTCTCACCTCTATTTTTTGGTCTTCTTCTTTGTCCTGAACACTATGTTGTGAGAAGTAAACCAATTTATTTTTTACGTTGTAAGCAGCCACCCAAAATTCATTAGAATTGCTCATCACAAAATAGTCTATTTGGTAATGATTGGTTCTTACTTTGCCTAAATGTTTGGTGAGGAATTTATTTTGGTCTTTGTCGATAACTTTTATGGCATAAATATCAAGCGGTTGGTTCACTCTATTGATGACCTGAATCGACATGGATTTTTCTAAAAAATTACTGAAACTCTTTTGAAAAAACCAATATCCGAAAAATGCTAAACCTAAAATTACAATAAAAAATCTGATGTTTTTAGCCCATCTCGCTCTGGCTCCTGTTTTAAATAAACTTAAAATAAGAGCTAGAATTAAGAGGAAAAGTAAAACAAAATTGAGACTATTCATTCTAACAAAGATATTGTTTTTGGTTGACTTTTGAAAAAATCAGAAATTCTACAGTTCCACATTCCATTCTTTATAAAATTCATCAAGAAATTGCAACATAAAATCGTGTCTTTCTGATGCGATTTTTTTTGCGGTTTCGGTGTTCATTAAATCTTTGAGCAACAATAATTTTTCGTAAAAATGGTTGATGGTGGTTCCTTTGGATTTTTTGTACTCTTCTTTGTTCATGCCTAGATTGGGATTAATTTCTGGATGATACATAAAATTATTCTTGAATCCACCAAAATTGAATGTTCGAGCAATTCCAATCGCACCAATCGCATCAAGTCGGTCTGCATCTTGTACAATTTGTAATTCTAAAGGAGGATTTTCTGGAGCTTCTGCTCTATTTTTGAAGGAAATATTTTTGATAACAAACAACACTTGCTCTATTAATTTAGCATTTACATGAATTTCTTCTAGAAAATTTTGAGAAATTTTGAGCGCCAAAGTTTCATCACCGTTGTGAAACTTAGGGTCTGCAATATCGTGCAATAGCGCAGAAAGTTCTATCACTTCCAGATTTCCGCCTTCTTTTTCGGCTATTTTTTTAGAGAGTTTCCAGACACGTTCTATGTGAAACCAATCGTGTCCTGCTTCTGCACCTTCTAGTTTTTCTTTAACAAAATTTATGGTAAGGGTAAGGTGATTTTTCATGTTCCAAAACTACGAAAACCAATCGAAAACAATGCTCCAAAGTTTACTGTGTTTTGCTCTAAAAAAATTAATGTGCCCTATTTCTTCTCCATTGCTTTCGTTAGGATGCACGGTTCTGTAAATAGGTTTCATATTGACATACGTTTCGTTCATGAGCAGTTTCATTCCCGTTTCTGTAATCCAATCATCATCTTGCATGTTGAGATATAAAACCTCTTGATGTAAATTTTTAGAGAAATTCTCCGTTTTTTCGAGCAGTCGATTTACAGATTTTCTGTTCATGATGAGGGTTCGCCAATCATCTGAAACACCTTTGGGTAAAGATTCGCCTAAATTCACAAAATATGTCTTGAAATACCCTTTTACTCGAGTAAGCACTGGTTGATACAGACCAAAACCCAATAATCCTAACATTTTAATTCTTGGAGAAAGATGTCCAAAATAGGTATTTTGAGTGGCCACGAAACAAAATTTTTCAAAAATTTCTGAACCTTTGTTCATTCCAAGGATTAAAGCGCCCACAGAATGACCGATTAGAAATTTTCGGTGATTTGGATAATGCTCCTCTATAAAATCTGTAACGGCTTTATAATCTGTATTTCCCCAAGTTCTCATGCTCGCTTTAAAACCTTTGAGCTGGTCTGGTTTAGAAAGCGCCACTCCTCTGTAATCATAGGTAATAACCACAAAACCCAAATTTGCAAAATGCTGTGCAAAAGAGTAATACGTTTGTTGTTTCACGCCAGTAGCAGAATTCACCAACAGTAGTTTCCCATTCGCATTTTCTGGCTCAAAGAGAGTTGCAGTGATTGGATATTGGTCTTGAGTATGGATGGTAATGGTATTATTCATAAGAGAAAATCTGTGGAAAATTCTGTTTCCAAAAATATCTAAAAAAAGAAGAGAATTCCAAAAATTTGAAATTCTCTGCATATTATTCTTTGGTTAAAATTACAAACCGAAATCTTTTAATTTGGGCAATCCTGTTTGAGAACCTCTTTTTTGTGCCACTTTTAGCGAAACATCATTCCCGAATTTCACACAATCATCTATCTCATTTCCATGACATAACGCGATGGAAAAACCAGAAGTGAAAGCGTCTCCCATTCCCATCTTATTCGGCATGTCTTCTGGGTCGTTTCTGTGATATTTCATCTCTGAACCATTGTGGTAAATGGTAGAATTAGCATCATCTCTTACAAAAAGTTTATTGGGATATTTTCTTAAAATTTTTTCTCTAGATTCTTCCCCAAAAATGATGGAAAGTTCATTGCTTTTTGCCACGATAAAAGAAGCATACTCTAAAATCTCTTCTGAAATTCTGGCAGCAGGAGAAGCATAAATTCCCAGTTTTTTGTTATATTTTTTTGCAAATTCATACGTTTTTTCTACCACATTCATTGGAATTTCTAACTGAGTTAGCACTAAATCTGCTGTAGAAAAAAATCTTTCTGCACTCTCTAAATGCTTTGGCTCTAGACAATAATTGGCAGAAGGAACTACTACGATGGCGTTTTTACCGTGCGCTGCAATTACATAAGCCGTTCCTGTAGCGTGGTCTAAATCTTCGTGTACAAAACCTACGTTTACATTTTCATCTACTAAATTTCTAAGAATTTGTTGACCATAAGGATCCATTCCTACGCAACCAATGAAAAATGTATTTGCTCCTAATCTCGCTGTTCCTACTGCTTGATTGGCTCCTTTTCCTCCAAAAAAAGTTTCAGATTTTTGGGCGATTACCGTTTCATTAGGTTCTGGGTGAAATGATGTATTGAGGACTAAATCAATAGAAGAACTTCCTACTACTATAATTTTGGGCTGTTCTGCGCTTACTTTCATTGAAGTTTAATTTTTAGAAATTTTGAAATAGGTTTAAAATTTCAGCGTTTGGTCTACAACAAAATTAGTCTTTTTTTGTTTCGATAAGAATAATTATTCAGATTTTATTTCAATAAACTCCGTTATAATTTTAACCGGTTGATTTTCTGCACCAAAACCAATATAGCTTGCATAGAAACCTTCTCCGTATCCTGTTTCGAAAGCAAAAATATTTCCTGGTTTTTCTTCGTCTGGTTTTAGGAAAGCAAATTGGTCAATCGCTCCATTTTCATCAAAGAAATGACTATGGAAAAACTCTTCGTAAATGCCCATAAAATCTGCTCCTTTTCTATGGAACAATCTATTTTCTAAATGATTAAGAGCATCCTGCGTTTCTGCATCCATAAAACAACCCATTCCAGATTCTACAGGATACCCGAAAACTTCTTCTCCTTGTAAATCTTCAATATGTTGACCTTCTGTGGTTGCCATTTTAAAAGTTGTTGCCTCCTCATTTTGGAAAACTACCTCTACATAAGCAATACAATTACTGTCTCTTTCTTTGTGTACAAAAACAGGAAAATCACCTACAGGAAAATGAATCACAAATTCCTTCATGTCATGGGTAATCAATGGGTCACAAGCGACTAACTTTCCGCTAGGAAGATGAATTTTTCCTGCCTCGAAAGTTTCTAGCATGGGATTTTCTACAAAATTTTTAGAAAAAAGTTTTGATATGTTTTCTAGGTGTGACATGATTCTGATGGATGTTTGATGAAAGGAAGTTGGGTGTGGTCTCATGCAAAATGCAAAAGAGCACCTCACATCAGACTTCCAATCCCTACAATGTTTTTAATTTTTCTTCTAAAATTGCAATTTTATCTTGCGCATCTTTTTGTTTTTTGCGCTCGTTTTCTACTACTTGAGCAGGAGCACCAGCAACAAATTTTTCGTTAGATAATTTCTTTTCTACCGAAATTAAAAAGCCTTTTAAGTATTTTAGTTCTTCTTCTGTTTTTGCTTTTTCTTCTTCTAAATCAAGGTTTTCACTCAATGGAATAGAAACTTCTGTAGCTCCCACTAAGAAAGTGAAACTTGGTTTGTCCGTTTTATTTCCGAAATTAATTTCAGAGATGTTGGCTAATTTTTTCACCACCGCTTCATTTTCGAAAGCAACAGCATTGGTAAATAATTCTACGGCTTCTCTAGGCGAAATCCCTTTGCTTTGACGGTAATTTCTAACGCCAGAAATCAATTCTTTAGCCGTTTCGAAGGCTTTTATATTTTCTTCGCAGAAAGGTTCTGCTTTTTTCTGTTGAGCAATCACCAAAGCTTCTTCTGTGCTTCTTTCTGCAATTGCCTGATACAATTCTTCCGTTAAAAATGGCATGAAAGGATGCAATAATCTCATTAATTCTTCGAAGTAAACGATGGTTTTATCATATACTTCTTGAGAAATTCCTTCTCCATAATTTGGTTTGATGGCTTCTAAATACCACGCACAGAAATCGTCCCAAATCAGTTTATAAATTAGATGCAAAGCATCAGAAATTCTGAATTTTGAGAACTGGTCATTGATATCAGCAATGGTTTTATTCATTTGATTTCCGAACCATTCTATGGTTTGCAAATCTGCTTCATTCGCTGGTTTGTCCTCTTTTTTCCAACCTTGAATGAGTCTGAAAGCGTTCCAGATTTTAGTCGCGAAGTTTCTTCCTTGCAACATTAAATCTTCATCAAAAAGCAAGTCATTTCCAGCTGCAGAACTCAATAAAATTCCTACTCTTACACCATCTGCACCATATTTTTCAATCAATTCTATTGGATCAGGAGAATTTCCAAGCGATTTAGACATTTTTCGGCGTTGCTTATCCCTTACAATTCCTGTAAAATATACATTTTTAAAAGGAACTTCGCCTTTAAATTCTAATCCTGCCATAATCATTCTGGCAACCCAGAAGAAAATAATATCTGGACCAGTTACCAAGTCAGAAGTCGGATAATAATACTTGATGTCTTCATTGTTTTCGTCTAACATTCCATCAAAAACGGACATTGGCCACAACCAAGAAGAGAACCATGTATCTAGAGCGTCTTCGTCTTGTTTTAAGTTGTCAGTTGTTAGTTGTTGGTTGTTGGTTTTTTCTTTGGCTAAAACCAAAGCTTCTTCTATATTTTCGGCAACTACATAATCCTCACTTCCTTCTCCGTAATAATACGCTGGAATTTGTTGGCCCCACCACAATTGACGAGAAATATTCCAATCACGGATGTTTTCCATCCAATGTCTGTATGTATTTTTAAATTTTTCTGGGTGGAATTTCACCTCATCATTCATTACTACATCCAAAGCTGGCTTCGCAATTTCAGACATTTTCAGGAACCATTGTTGAGAGATTTTTGGTTCAATCACAGCTCCAGTTCTCTCAGAAGTTCCTACTTTATTTACATAATCTTCGGCTTTTACCAAAAGATTATTTTCTTCTAACTCTTTAGCAATCAGTTTCCTAACCTCGAATCTGTCTTTTCCGTTGTAATGTAATCCGTGTTCATTCAGTTTACCATCGTCATCTAAAGAATCAATCATTGGCAAATTATGCTTTTGCCCTATTTCGTAGTCATTAATATCATGCGCAGGAGTGATTTTCAACGCTCCAGTTCCGAATTCCATGTCTACATATTCATCTTCAATAATTGGAATGACTCTATTTACAATCGGAACGATTACATTTTTGCCTTTCAGATGAGCATATTTTTCATCGTTAGGATTTATACAAACAGCAACGTCACCGAAAATAGTTTCTGGACGAGTCGTTGCCACAGAAATAAACTCTTCAGAACCTTCAATTTTATATTTAAGGTACCAAAGTTTCCCATTGAGTTCTTTATAAATTACCTCTTCATCAGAAATATTGGTTTTGGCTTCTGGATCCCAGTTCACCATTCTATAACCTCTGTAAATCAAACCTTTATTGTATAAATCAACGAAAGATTTGATGACTTGAGCAGATAGTTTCGGTTCCATTGTGAAACGGGTTCTGTCCCAATCACAAGAACAACCTAATTTCTTTAACTGTTCAAGTATTGTTCCGCCATATTTATGCGTCCAATCCCAAGCGTGAACTAAAAATTCATCTCGTGTAATATCAGACTTATTAATTCCTTCAGATTTCAGTTTTGCTACCACTTTAGCTTCAGTAGCGATAGAAGCGTGGTCTGTTCCCGGAACCCAAAGTGCATTAAACCCTTGCATTCTGGCTCTTCTTACCAAAACATCTTGAATGGTATTGTTCAGCATGTGTCCCATGTGAAGAATTCCCGTCACGTTTGGTGGCGGAATTACAATCGTGTAAGGAGGTCTGTTATCTGGAGTAGAATGAAAATAATTGTTTTCTAACCAGTAATTGTACCATTTCTGTTCTGTTTCCTGAGGATTATATTTTTCTGAAATTTGCATAAAATTTTAAATAAAAATGAGTTTGGCTTGTAATTTGCAAAAATACGATAAAATGTGAATTTTTAAATGGTTAAAACTCTTCTTTTTGAGAATTTTGGAATAAGAATCAGACAAAGTAAAATAAAAAAGAAGAATAAGGATTTAAATACAGAATTTATTTATAATTTTGAACTTTAATTTACAACAAAAAACTTTCTAAATATGAAAAAATTTATGGGCGGTTTGTTGCTTATCGGAGGTTTTGTTTTCTCTTCTGCACAAACTATTTCTTTTGAAAAAACAACTATTGATTACGGTACTGTTCCTGTGAATGCAGATGGAAACAGAGTTTTTACTTTTAAAAATACTGGTGACAAGCCTTTAATCCTTTCTAACGTACAGCCAGGTTGTGGTTGCACCGCTTCTGAATGGCCAAAAGAGCCAGTGATGCCTGGAAAATCTGCACAGATTAAAGTTCATTATAACACTGCAAATGCTGCACCTTTCAAAAAATCTATCGATGTATTTTCTAACGATCCAGTAAACGGAAGAGTCGTTCTATACATCCAAGGAACAGTAGATGCAAATGCTAAAGCTGAAGGAGCAAAAAATCAACCCGCTTCATTGCCTAAAAAATAATTCTTACAAAAAATTATTATACAAAAACCGACTCTAACCAGTCGGTTTTTTTTATTATCTTTAGTTGAACAAAATTTTTCAAAAAATGGACACCAATTTCACAGATAACTTTCTTGTTAAAGAAACTCAAAAATTCAATCTCAAAGATTTCAATACTGATTATAAAGGCGACCTCTCCAAAGAAGAAGGTCAAAAAATGCTCGATGCAGAGAAGAAAAAACTTTATGAACTTCAAGAAAAACTTTACGCAGATGGCAGCCAATCTCTTTTGGTGGTGATACAAGCGATGGATGCTGCTGGAAAAGACAGTTTGATAGAGCATGTTTTTGGTGGAGTAAATCCGCAAGGTTGTGAAGTGACCAGTTTTAAAACGCCAACTTCTAAAGAATACAATCATGATTTCATCTGGAGGCATTATTTGGCTTTACCAGAAAAAGGGAAAATAGGAATTTTCAACCGAAGTCATTACGAAAGTGTTTTGGTATGTAAAGTGCATCCTGAATATAATCTAAGCGAAAAAGTTTGGAAATCTACTGACGAAATCGATGAAAAATTCTGGAAAAATAGATACGAAAGCATCAAAGATTTTGAAAAACATGTTGCCAGAAATGGAACTAAAATTGTGAAAATTTTCTTGCATGTTTCTAAAGATGAACAGAAAAAACGTTTCCTAGACAGAATTGCAGAAGAAGAAAAAAACTGGAAGTTTGCTCTTGGTGATTTAAAAGAACGCGCACTTTTTGATAAATATATGGATGCTTATGAAGAAGCAATCTCTGAAACAAGTAAAAACCACGCTCCTTGGTTTGTAATTCCTGCGGATAAAAAATGGTTTGCGAGAGTTGCAGCTATACAAATTATTATCAATGCTTTGGAAGAAATGGATTTGAAATTTCCTGAACTTTCTGCCGAAGATAAAGCTGGACTTGCAGAAGCAAAAAGACAATTGGAAAGTGAATAATAGGTAGAGGTTAAGGAAAAGGTTAAGAAAGTAGATTTTTATGAATTTTTGGAAGGCATTACTTTACACTTTCATTCTAATAATTTTAATGAATCTTATAGGTTTTATGATAAGTAGCATTAGTTATTTTCTAAAAATTCCTTATATTATTTCATTTATAACACAAAGCATACTAACTGTTTTTTGTTATTATTTTTTCTTAACAAAATTTTTGAAGAACAAAACCATTATTAGATTTAAAAATGTTTTTATTCCATTTAGTGAGAGCTTAATTTTACCAATAATTTTATCAGCTATTGGTTTGAAAATTTTGCAAGAACCATTCTTCGAAATATATAAAAGAGTTACAACTCCAAATGATTTCCCTCTAAACATTGTAAATATGAATTCAGAATTAAATTTTGAATTCTTAATTAGAGCAGTTCCTGCATTAATTATTGCACCATTTTTTGAAGAATTAATTTTTAGAAAAATTTTTATTGATAATCTCTCAAAATTATATTCAGTGAAAAATGCTATTATTTTTTCATCAATTTGTTTTTCATTATATCATCTTCCAAATTTCTCTAATTTAATACCAACTTTTCTTTTAGGTTTAGTAGCAGGATACTTATATATAAAATCAAAAAAAATAATAATTCCAATGATTTTTCATTTTTTGTGTAATTTAATTGTTGGGTTATTAAAGCTCTATGGAAAAACTCTTTTGGATAATATTGACAAATTAAATTTAAATATATATTATTGGATGTTTATTTTTTTTGGGGTTATTTTACTAATAACAGGTTTATACACTATAAACTCAAAACATAAAAATTCGGAATTAAGGGCTTGAAACTAAAAAAGAAACCACGAGAAAAACGATAAGCCGGATTCTGTTTCCCGATGAAACGGGACGCTTGTTATTTATCTACGGTTTACATTACTGCAAACCTTGAGCTGGTTACCCCTCGATTTTCGGAGCGAGCTACTCCTATTTTTAGATTGCTCTAAAAAGCATCGATATACTTACCATTGCATCGCATAGAGTTTACCTGGTTTCACTACAGCCGAACTGTACTTGCTTTCTGTTGCACTTGTCCTCGTCTCACGACGGAAGGTTGTTAACCTTTATGCTGCTCTGTGATGTCCGGACTTTCCTACCCCAATTTCTTGGAATCAACAAGCTGTTTTTCTCGTGGAGTGCAAAGATACGGAAATTTTGAATGTTAGACATCAGATGTCAGATGTCAGATGTTAGAGGTTAGAGGTTGGATGTTGTGGAATGTATTTTTATTTTTCTGAACCCTTTCTGCGTTTTACAGATTCCTCAAAAAACGCAGAAAGGGTTGGTTGTATTTTTCACTGAAAGTTATTTTAAAAAAAATTGGTTTCTAAAAATCCCTAAACTTGCGCCCCGAGTTAAGCGGAGCTCTTTTTGTTTTTTGTCATTCTGAGCGAAGTGGAAGAATCTAAAAAACAAAAAAGCGGGAGCGGAACGAGGAATTTGGCGCCCAAGAAAAAAAATATGTTTTGGCATTCATTAATGAGCGCATTTTCTTATCTTCGCTCTTTAATTTCTAAAAAATTGGATTCTAAACAAAAAGAATTTTCTAAGTTGGTAAAGGAAAATCAGGGGCTTATTATAAAAGTCTCCAGATTATATACCAATTCTCTGGAAGATGAACAGGATCTTTTTCAAGAAATTGTGTTACAACTTTGGCGCAGTTACGACTCATTCAAAGGACAGTCCAAAATTTCTACTTGGATGTACAGAGTAGCGCTCAATACGGCCATTACGCTTTTCCGAAAGAAAACGAAATCTCCTCAAACTGATGAATTGATGGATTTTCACCACAGAGATTATGTAGAAGATGATGACGAAAAGCAACAACAAATTACCCTGCTTTATAAGGTGATAAAAATGCTCCCAAAAGTAGAACGTGCGATTGTGATGATGTATTTAGACGATTTGCCTTACCGTGATATTGCAGAAAACCTAGGGATTACGGAAGTAAATGCCCGTGTAAAAATGAACAGACTCAAAAAAACACTTAAAGAATTGATGACTCAACATGCTTAATGAAGATTTCAATATAGACCAATTTAAAAAATCTTGGCAGGAACAACCCGTTTCTGATGTGTATAACACGTCTGAAATAGAAGGAATGCTCAACAAAAAATCTACCAACTATGTGAAATATATTTTCTGGATAAGTTTGGCAGAATTTTTATTTTTCGCCATCGTTGGGATTTGTACGATTTTTTCTACTCAAAGAAGCAATAGTTTTACTAATATTTTAGAAAAACTAGGCGTACAAATGAATGATGATGTAGAAATGAATTTTGAGCATCTTTATTTTGCCCTAAAAGTTTTCAGTTTACTGATTACAGCGATTTTTGTTTTTCTTTTTTACAGAAATTACCTAAAAATTAAGGTAGAATGCAATTTGAAAAATTTTATTCTTCAGATTATTAAGTTCAAAAGAACGGTCAACTTATTTATCTTCACTAATATTGGTTTATTGATTGTTTTTTCGGGGATTATTACTTATTTCATTATGAATGTGTTGCAAGCTCAAAACATTCATTTAAACCAAGCCACTTTGATAGGATTTATCACTGGAATTGTGATTAGTATTGGTTTAGGCGTTCTCTTGATTTGGCTATATTACAGAATAGTTTACGGAATTATTATGAGCAGACTGAGCAGAAATCTAGAGCAATTGCAAAAAATAGAACAGGAACAATAAACAACAAAAAAACCTTCAGAATTCTGAAGGTTTTTTATATTATAATTCTTTTCTCAATCTTGCGACTGGAATATTGAGTTGTTCTCTGTATTTTGCGATGGTTCTTCTGGCAATATTGTATCCTTTTTCCTTCAAAACATCTACCAAAGCGTCGTCTGTAAGAGGTTTTCTCTTGTCTTCATGACTGATGACTTCTTGTAAGTGATTTTTAATTTCCTTGGTCGAAACTTCTTCGCCATCATCATTCGTCAATGAATCTGAGAATAAATTTTTAAGCAAAATAATTCCACTTGGTGTGTCTGCATACTTGCTTTTCACCACTCTAGAAATGGTAGAAATATCAAATCCTGTGATATCTGCTACATCTTTCAGAATCATCGGTTTGATGTTTTTTTCATCTCCCGTTAAGAAATATTCTTTCTGTAATTTTACAATTGCTGAAATGGTTTGCATCAGCGTATTCTGTCTCTGGTTAATGGCATCTATGTACCATTTTGCAGCATCTAACTTTTGTTTGATGAAAAGTGCGGCTTGTTTATGTTCCGCAGAGTTTTTATCGTGAGAATAAGTGCTTAAAATTTCTTTGTATTCCTCAGAAACTCTAAGTGTAGGTGCATTTCTACTATTCAACAATGGGATTACATTTCCATCTTTTATCTGAATCACAAAATCTGGAATAATCTCTTGATTGATGGTGATGGTTTGCGTATCAAAATTACCGCCAACTTTTGGAGACAATTTAGAAATCACTTCCAGTGCTTCTTTTAAATCTTCTTCTTCTATATCATATTTGTTAATGATTTTGCCGTAATGCTTATTGATTAAAGCATCAAACTGATGTCTTAAAATATTTCCTGCAAGAATTACCGCTTTATCACGACTCACTTTTTTCTCTATCTGTAGCAACAAGCATTCTTGTAAATTTCTCGCTCCTACTCCAGCTGGATCAAGTTTTTGCACATAATTTTCTAGTATTTCCTTTACTTTTTCTTGAGTGGTATAAATCCCTTGCGAAAAAGCCAAATCATCTACTATAGCTTTTATTTCTCTTCTTAAATAGCCATCATTATCTAGATTTCCGATGATGTATTCAGCAATTTTCAAATCATCATCATCTATACTTGATAAGTGGATTTGCTCCATCAAATAATCATACAAAGATTGTCCTTCTGTTAATAAACTTTCGTTATCAAAATCTTCGTCATCTGCAGAAAAATTGCTAGAAGCGGTTTTATAAGAAGGCTCATCATCATACAAATATTCATCTACATCAAAATCAGTATCTATGCTTTCGCTTCCTTCACTTTCGTAATCCGAGTCTAAACTGCTAAAATCGTCCTCATCACCACTGTCTTCTTTAACGACTTCCAAGGCAGGATTTTCTTCTAACTCACGCTCTAACTCTTCCTGAAATTCTAGCGTGTGAAGCTGTATCAACTTCATCAACTGAATTTGCTGAGGAGCTAATTTTTGTCCTAATTTTATTTGTAGGTTTTGTTTGAGCATTGTTTATTATTTAGAAATTCAAAATTATCAATTTGAATTTTTGGAGTGTTATATTTTTAAAAATTATTTTTATAAAATTTATTTATCGGTTTTTCTTTTGATGGTATGTTTAAATTTCAATACCGCAAAATTGAGTTCTACAGTGGTTTCTGTATCTGTCGTTTTCATTTCTTCTCCCAATATATCAGAAATAATTTCACCACTTTTTTGCATCAAAGATTTTTGTTCACTTTCATCTTTCACTTCTGCCAATTCTGAAACAGTACGAGATAATTCTCTAATTTTTGTAAAAGTTTCAATAATAGCGATGGTCGTTTGTGTTGCTTTTTGACTTTTCAAAATTGTAGCCAACATATATAAACCCTTTTCTGTAAAAGCTTTTGGCAAAACTCTAGATTTTGACGACCATTTTGTGGTCGAAAATTTCGACCGCAAATCTTCAATCTCTGTTTTGTCAATCTCTAAAATATATCCATGCGGAAATTTTTCTGGATTGTTTTTTACCGCTTCATTTATTCTTTTAGTTTCTACTCCATACAATTCTGCTACATCACTATCGATAATTACTTTTTCATTTCTCAAGGTAATTATCTTTTCCTCGATGTTGTTAAATTTTATAAGCATTTGGTTATTAGTTTTATGAAATTTTAAGGCTGTAGACTAAAAAACATCTAGACACAACCTTATTCCCCTTAAAACTCAGCGTTTTTCGGAGTTCTAGGGAAAGGAATTACGTCTCTAATATTAGTCATTCCCGTTACGAAAAGAATTAATCTTTCTAGACCTAAACCGAAACCAGCATGCGGAACAGAACCGAATTTTCTAGTATCTAAATACCACCAAAGTTCGTGCTCATCAATATGCATTTCTTGCATTTTGGTTTTCAAAACATCTAATCTTTCCTCTCTTTGTGAACCACCAATGATTTCTCCAATTCCAGGGAAAAGTACGTCCATTGCTGCTACTGTTTTTCCATCTTCGTTTAATCTCATGTAGAATGCTTTGATTTCCTTAGGATAATCAAATAAAACTACTGGAGACTCGAAGTGTTTTTCTACCAAATAACGCTCGTGTTCTGATTGTAAATCTGCCCCCCATTCTTCAATTGGGAACTGGAATTTTCCTTTTTTATTTTCTTTAGAATTCAATAGAATTTCGATGGCTTCAGAATAAGAAACTCTCATGAAACGTTTTTTGATTACGTTTTCTAGTTTTTCTATCAAACCTTCTTTTGCTCTATCTTTTTCTGGTTTTTGTTTTTGTTCTTCAGCAAATCTCTGGTCTAAAAACTTCAAATCAAACTTGCAATTTTCTAAAACATAGCCAATTACATATTTCAAGAAATTTTCAGCCAAATCGATATTATCTTCCAAATTATTGAAAGCTACTTCTGGTTCTACCATCCAGAATTCTGCAAGGTGACGTGTCGTATTAGAATTCTCAGCACGGAAAGTAGGCCCAAAAGTATACACTCTACCTAATCCCATTGCTGCAGTTTCCGCTTCTAACTGACCAGAAACCGTCAAATTGGTTTTTTTGCCAAAGAAATCTTGTGCAAAATCGATGTCGCCGTTTTCATCTCTTGGAATTTGGTTTAAATCAAAATTCGTCACTCCAAACATTTCACCAGCACCTTCTGCATCGGCACCAGTAATAATTGGCGTGTTCATGTAAAAGAAATGATTTTGGTTAAAGAACTGGTGAATCGCAAAACTAACAGCACTTCTCACTCTGAAAACCGCCCCGAAAAGATTGGTTCTGAATCTAAGATGCGCCTGCTCACGAAGAACTTCCAAAGAGTGCTTTTTTGGCTGAAGAACAGTTTTTTCCATTTCTTCAGAAAAATTATCACCAAGAATTGTAATTTTCTTCGCAATGATTTCTATATCTTGACCTTTTCCTTCACTCTCTACTACCTCACCGGTAATTTTAAGTGAAGAAGCAGTTTTAATATTTTTGATGATTTCTTCGTCGAAATTTTCGAAATCTACTACAATTTGAAGATTATTAATGGTAGAACCGTCATTCAATGCGATGAAACGGTTAGAACGGAATGCTCTCACCCAACCTTGAATGGTAATATCGTGATGTAAAAGTTTTTTATAATCTCCTAAAATTTCTTTAATGGTCTTCTTACTCATGACTTCATAATTATTCAGCAAAAATAAGAAATTTTGGCGTAATTTTTGATGTAACGCGGAGATTTTTACGGTTTTAAAAATTAGTTTTCGAAAAGAATAATTTTATTGCTCGTCATTCTTAGATGGCGTTAAGAAAACATCCATCAAACCTTCTGGCAATTGCATTTTGATAAATTTTTCTTCACGGTTTACTTCTAGAATCCAGTTTTTAATAATCGGAATGATGATTTCTTTATCTGCTAATTTTAGGATAAAGTAATGCTGTGCAGTTTGGTCGTTTATTTCTACAATGTTTCCGCAAGATTTACCATCTTCTTCTCTGATTTCATACCCAATGACTTCGTGATAATAAAATTGATTTCCTGAAAGTTTAGGCAAGGTAGAAAGTGGTAAAAAAACATATTTGCCAATAGATTGTTCTACCAATTGTTCAGAAGAATTCTTGAAAGTAATGATTTTAGAATTATCATTTCCCCATTGTTGCTTTTCCACAAAAAAAGGCACGAGAAGTCCGTTCACTTCTACAAAAATCCCTTCCAGTTTATTGTATAATTCTGGTTGATCTGTATCTAGTTTTATAATTACATTTCCCTTTAGACCGTGTTTTCTGGTAATTTTTCCTAAAAAATAGCAATCTTCTTTTTTCATGGGTTGATATTTTTAAATTTTTAAAAACCAAAAAAATTTTATTTGGTTTTATGATGCAAATATACTTTGTTTTAAAAGAATAAAGACGCAATAAATTGCGTCTTTAGTACATTTTATTTCTAAAATTGTTATGCTTCTGCTTCAGTTCCTTCAGCTTCAGCAGCTGGAGTTTCTTCAGTAGTTTCTTCAGCTACAGGTTCTGCGTTTGCAGCTTCTTCAGCAGCTTTAGCATCAGCTTCTGCTTGAGCAGCAGCAGCAATTCTAGCTTCGTTCACTTTAGCTTCAGCTTCTAGAGCAGCTTTTTTAGCAGCTTCTTTAGACTGAGTTAAACCGTCTTTTTTAGCGTTTACAGCAGCTTCTTTAGCTTCTAACCAAGCGTTGAATCTTTTTTCAGCTTCAGCTTCGTCGAAAGCACCTTTTGCTACACCACCTTGTAAGTGTTTTTTGTATAAAGCACCTTTGTAAGAAAGGATAGCTCTTGCAGTATCAGTTGGTTGAGCACCATTGTTTAACCATTTAACAGCTGAATCTACATCTAGTTCAATCGTTGCTGGGTTAGTAATTGGATTGTAAATTCCTAATTTCTCGATGAATCTACCGTCTCTTCTTGCTCTAGCATCTGCTACTACGATGTGGAAAAAAGGTTTTCCTTTTTTACCGTGTCTTTGTAATCTAATTTTTACTGACATATTGTTGTGAATTTATGGGAACTCGTCCCTGTTAATATTTTTAAGTGTGCAAAGATAGTAAAATATTTTGTTTCAAAAAAATTTTGACCAGCGTTTGTTATTGGAAGCTGAAACTTAAACTTTACCTAAATAAAACAATCCGAGACAACGTTGATTTTCTTTTAAATTCAGAAACTCACCGAGATGATTTATTACTGTGTGAGAACTCCAATAACAACCTATTTGATTTGCCGCACAAGTTAAATACATATTCTGAACCGCCATAGAAGTGGCTGCAATTTCTTCCCATTCTGGAAGCAAACCACTGAAATTTACAGAAATGGTAACAACGGTGTCTGTTTTGGCAATTTTTTCAGCAAAATCAAGATACTTTTTCTCTAAAAACAATTGTTCTGGCGTCGTTTCTTTATAAATTTTCTGAATTTCTTTTGCCAGTTGCTGTTTTTCTTCTCCTCTAAAGACTCTAAATCTCCAAGGTTTTGTTTTCTTGTGATTGGGAGCAAACTGTGCAGAACTTAAGATTTCATCTAAGATTTCCTGAGAAATTTCTTCGCCAGTATAATCTTTGGGATACGTACTTTTTCTGCTTTCTATGATTTGTTTTAAAATTTCTGAATTGTTCATTTTTAAAAAAAGCTGTTAAGTTTTGGCTAAAGCCAAATGGAATGATTGATTATTACTAAGCGGACTAAAGTCCGCTCTTATTGATATTTGACAAAATTAATTAAATAATTTTTTCAATTTTTTGGTGAATTCTATTGAGAACAAATTCTTCGCCTTCGGTTTTGCCTAACATGATTTTAGCCATCGGACTTTCTTCTGAAATCGCATAAAACCGATCTCCTTCATAAAAAAACTCACCAAGAGAAACCGAAAGATAAAATCTGGCTTTATTGGTAATGACCAGCGAACCTAGTTTTACTCTATCCGAAGAATGATGAAGCACCTGATTCATTTTCTTTTGCATGGTTTTGAGCGCAAACATTTGTTTATCCAAGTGATAAATTTCTTCTTGCATTTCTTCCCTTATCGAATCATACTTAGAAGTTTTCTTTACTTCTCTCGTTGCTTCCAAAGTAAAGTTGAGATAAAACTCCAGCGTTTTTATCTTCCCAGAAATCGTGTCTTTCACAAAATTTCTCAGTGCAGTTTTATCATAATCTTTTACCAGCATTTTCATTAAAATATTCAGCGAAGATAAAATTCTCTTTTGAAATACCGAAAAATAAAAAAACGGGAAATTTCTAGTCATGGTCGGAAGATTTTTCTTCCGACTTTTTTGTTTTTTTTTGTTGTGAAGATGAAGTGATTTAACAGGTTGATTATCAATTATTTAACTTGTTTATTTGAATTTAATTTCGTATCTTTATAGCTGATAATCAATTAATTATGTCAGTTTTTAAAGACCACAAAATCTCCCTCAAGCAAGTTTTGGAGTTTATTCCCGAAGCGCTTTTAACCCATCTTTCTGCAACTTCTAAAGTAGACCACTATAGCAAAGTGCTTCACGGTAAGAAAATGTTTTATTTGCTTTTATTTTGTATTTTTGATAATGAAAAATTAAGCCAAAGAACCTTAGAAGACACCTTTAACAGCAGTGGTTTCAAAGCCTTGTTTGGTTTGGGTGAAGAGGAAAAAGTACGCAGAAGTTCTATCTCTGAAAGGCTTTCCAAAATCGATTCCAATTATTTTAAAGAAATTTACGAGCAGATGTACGGAAGGTTTTCTGAACTTTATTCGAAGACCGAAATCGAAAAGTACAACCTAATCAGGGTTGACAGCACCATTGTTGCCGATACCTGCGCCAAACTCAAAGAAGGAATCGACCAGAAAAGTGGGAAGAAACTGGTGAAATTCAGTTTTTCATTTGATGGAATTTTGCCTTCAGGTGTCGAAGTCTTTACTGGACAAAAATATTCGTCAGAGGAAGCCGCACTTCCCGAAGCTATTCTGAAACAAGTAAAAAAAGAAGAACATCACGAGAATATTTACGTGATAGACAGGGGTTTGCAATCCACAAGAGTGATGAAAGATTTTGATGAAAAATCGGTAAAATTCATTATCCGAAGTAAAGAAAACCGCAAATTTGAAGAAATAGAATCTTTTCTTGATGGAAAAAAATCTCAAAAATGGGATGACTGGGAAGTGATGAAAGACAGCAAAGTAAAGCTTTACACTGGAAAACCAGTTTTGAATAAACGTGGGAATATTCATCATCGTGAAGAAAAAGTAGAAACTTGTTTCCGACTAGTAGTCATCAAAAACGAAAAAAAAGACAAAGAATTTTGGTTTTTGACCAATGAATTTGAACTTTCGGCAAAAGAAATTGCAGATTATTACAGAAAACGTTGGGATATTGAAGTGTTTTTTAGATTCCTAAAGCAGGAACTCAATCTAAGTCATTTGGTATCAATGAACAAAAACGGAATCGAAGTAATGATTTATATGACCATGATTGCTTCTATGCTACTTCTGATTTATAAAAAAGTAAACGATTTGGGATACAAAACCGCCAAAAGACGTATTGCAATGGAAATTCGGGATATGATTACCGCTATATTAATCATTTTTGCTGGAGGAAATCCCGACAAGGTTTTTAAAACTTAACATAAAAAATGGCCGGAATTTTCTTCCGACCATGACTAGGAAATTTCCCGTTTTTAATATTTCTAAAATCTTTACATTAAGGTTTTTCTGAAAGTTTTTTCAAATTTTGGAGTCCTTCTTCATACGATTTCCCCATCCAGTAATCCATCATTGGCTTCATAAGATTAGAAGGATATTCCATTTCTGCATCTAGCGTCCAAACCACTTTAGTAGCATTTCCATCTTGCGTCAATACAATATCAGAAGTGGCTTCACCTTGACCTTCAAAAGCCATTTTAGTGCTTTGTTTCTGATTTGGAATAAGCGCCGTAATTTCTTGGCAACCATTTCCTACATCTTTTTTATCACTTTTCCAGCAATGTTTATCGCCAATCTGACCAGAAACTCCAGAATAGGTAGATTGCAACTGCGGGTCTAATTTCATCCAAGGATTCCATTCATTAAATGCTTTCATAGAATTAAGATGTGAATACACTTTTTCTGCAGGAGCATTAATGACAATCGATTTTTCATAGTGGTATTTTTCACCAATGACAAACATGGCAATCACCAAAACGGCTAGAATTGCCAAAAGGATTTTCAAAAACTTTTTCATAGTGTTATAATGTTTATTTTGTGATTCCTTAAAGGTAAATATTTTTAATTTAACTAAATTTACAGTCCAAAATTTGAACAGACGATGACAAATCCACTTTTACAATCCTTCAATACAAAATATCAATCCGCTCCATTTGCAGAAATAAAAGAAGAACATTACTTACCTGCATTTAAAGAACTGATAGACAAATCTTTGCAAGAAATACAAGAAATCACTCAAAATCCTGAAACGCCTACTTTCGAAAACACCATCGAAGCATTGGCTTATTCTGGCGAACAATTAGATGTGGTTTCTAATATTTTCTTTAATCTAAATTCTGCCGAAACCAATGACGAAATTCAACAAATCGCACAAGAAGTTTCGCCTTTATTAACGGAATTTGCTTCGAAAATTTCGCAAAACGAACAACTTTTTTCAAGAATTAAAAAAGTGTACGATGAAAAAGACCATTATACGCTTAACGAAGAGCAAAAAATGCTTCTAGAAGAAACCTACAAAGGTTTTGTAAGAAACGGTGCATTGCTGAATGACGAGAAAAAAGAACAACTCAAGAATATCAATATTGAGCTTTCTAAAAAATCTTTACAATTCGGACAAAATGTTTTGGCAGCGACCAATCAATATTATAAACACTTGACCAACAAAGAAGATTTGGCTGGAATTCCAGAGGCAATTCTTGCGCAATATGAAGAAGAAGCAAAAGAAAGAAATCTAGAAGGTTATGTGATTACGCTTCAATTCCCGAGTTTATTACCCGTTCTTACTTATGCAGAAAATCGCGAATTGAGAAAGGAATTGGCAATTGCAAACGGAAAAAAATCTTTTGACGGCGGTGAATTTGATAACCAAAATCTCATCAAAGAATTGGTACAACTTCGTCAAGAAAAAGCGCAATTATTAGGCTACAAATCTTTTGCAGATTATGTTTTAGAAGAAAGAATGGCAAAATCTCCGCAGAAAGTGTTAGAATTTTTGAACGAATTATTGACTAAAGCAAAACCTTTTGCTCAAAAAGATGTGGAAGAGCTTTCCGTTTTAGCAAAAGCTGATGGAATTACAGAAATGCAAAGTTATGACCACGCTTATTATGCCGAAAAACTCAGAAAACAAAAATTTGATTTCAATGATGAAGAATTGAAACCTTATTTTCAGTTAGACAAAGTACAAGAAGCAGTTTTCGGGTTAGCAGGAAAACTTTTCGGGTTAGAATTTGTAGAAACCACTGACATTCAAAAATATCACGCTGATGTGAAAACGTATGAAATTTATGAGCAATCAGCAATCAGCAATCAGCAATCAGCAGAGCAGACAGCAGAAAGCGGAAAGCTGAAAGCATTACTATATGCTGATTATCATCCAAGAAAGGGAAAAAGAGCGGGAGCATGGATGACGAGTTTTAAAAATCAATACATCAAAAATGGTGAAAACCACAGACCGCATATTTCTGTAGTTTGTAATTTTACCAAACCTACCGCTGAAACACCAAGTTTATTGACTTTCAATGAAGTCACCACGCTTTTCCATGAATTCGGGCATGCTTTACATGGTGTTTTGGCAAACACTCAATATCCTAATCTTTCTGGAACTTCTGTAAAATGGGATTTTGTAGAATTGCCTTCACAATTTTTAGAAAATTACTGTTACGAACCAGAATTCTTAAAAACATTTGCAAAACATTATCAAACGGGTGAAGTTTTACCAGATGAAAAAATTAAGAAAATAGAAGATTCTAAAAACTTTATGGAAGGCTATCAAACTTTGAGACAACTTAGTTTCGGAATTTTGGACATGTCTTATCACGCCGAAAACGTAAAAGTAGAAGATGTAAAAACCTTTGAAACCGAAACCATCAAAGCGACTCAAGTTTATCCTACTCTAGCAGAAACAGCTGTTAGCACAAGTTTCTCACATATTTTCCAAGGTGGATATTCTGCGGGATATTATTCTTACAAGTGGGCAGAAGTATTAGATGCAGATGCTTTTCAATATTTCAAAGAAAACGGGGTCTTTGAACCTTTAATTTCTAAAAAATTTAAAACGTTGCTCGAAAGTGGCGGAACAAAAGACCCTATGGAATTGTATAAAAATTTCAGAGGAAGCGAACCGAAAGTAGAAAGTTTATTGAAAAGAGCTTTTGGTTAATGGAAAGTTGAAAATTGAAAATGACAACCCATCTAAAATCTAAAATCTAAAATTTGAAAAATCTTTGTCTTTGTTGTTCAGGAAAATTGTACGAAGAATGTTGCGAACCTTTTCATTCTAAAAAAGAGTTTCCTAAAACTGCGGAAGAACTGATGCGTTCTCGTTATACTGCATTTGCCATTCCGAATGGAGAATATTTATGGCAAACCACATTGCCCAGCAAAAGAAAATTCCATGACAAAAGTGAATTGGAAGTTTGGGGAAAAGAAAACACTTGGACAAAACTGGAAATCATCAATTCCAGCGAAAAAGAAGTAGAATTTAAGGCGTATTTCACAGATAAATTCGGGAAAGAAAACATTCATCATGAGTTATCCACTTTTAAAAAGGTAGATAAAAAATGGTATTATGTTTCGGGGAAATTTTTGGATTAAAATAAAATTCTCGCAGATTTTGCGGATTCTGCCGATTTTACTTTTTTTTAATTACCTAATCAGCCAAAATTATTTTAGAACATGACAAGTTTTTAAAATGATTTTTAAAACCACAAAAGAGACAAAAGCTTTTTATTTCTTAAAGCAATCCAAAAGTAAAAAAAGTAGAATATTTTACTTTTTTTACTTTTGAAATACTTGTTTTCAATCCTTTCTTTTGTCTCTTTTGCGGTTTATTAATTTTTAACATGTACTAAAAACAATTATTTATTTTTCTTCTTTTGCCTCAAAACATAGAGATAAAGACTTTCCACTTTTTTCCTTGCCCAATCTGTTTTTCGCAGGAATTTAAGCGAAGAATTGATGCTTGGATTTTCGTTGAAACAACGAATGTTTATTTGCTTTCCCAGTTCTTCGAAACCATTGTAATAATCTACCAATTCTTCGAGAATGGCATCTAATCTTTTCCCATGTAAAGGATCTTTAGAATTCTGTTCCATGTTATAAAATAAAATCCCGAAAATGGACTGCCCCCAAAAAGTTAGACACTTTTTAGGGGCATTTTTTATGGGGAAAAGTAAATATTCATTAGACTTTAAATTAAAAGCTATAAAGAGATATCACAAAGGGGATATTGGAACAGACGATTTAGGAAAACGCATTGGAGTTTGTGGTTCCTTGGTTCGTAAATGGATAAAATTTTATGAACTTTATGGAGTTTCAGGACTTGTTCGGCTTTCCAATACGCATTACACAAAAGATTTTAAATTAAAGATTTTATCAGTAATTGAGAAAGAGAATTTAAGTTTAAAAGAAGCGTCGAGAAGGTTTAATATTCCTGCGGAGTCCAGTATTCTTAGTTGGCAGCGTAATTATAAAAAAAATGGTATTTTAGGTTTAGAAAACAGACCCAGAGGAAGACCTAAAACCATGAGTAATTACAAGCGAAAAAAAAAGAAAACAGGCAAACCCTTAACAAGGGAGGAAGAACTGTTGGAGAGGATTTATTATTTAGAAGCCGAGAACGCCATTTTAAAAAAGTTAGAAGCCTTAATTCAGGAAAGGAAAAATCCAAAGCCATCGAAGAGTTAAGGCAGGACTTTGATTTAGCAGTACTGCTGAATTGTACATCGATGGCAAGAAGCAGTTTTTATTACTATCGAAAACGCTTTCAAATGAAAGATAAATATGCGGAAATAAAAGAAATGATTAAGCAGATTTATCATCGTCACAAAGGAAGGTTGGGCTATAGAAGAATTACTTTGCTTTTGAAAGAAAAAGGAATTTTGATTAATCACAAAACTGTTTTACGACTTATGAAAATATTAGGTTTAAAGAGTATTATCCGAGTGAAGAAATATAAATCTTACAAGGGAGAGCAAGGGAAAATTGCGCCCAATGTTCTACAGAGGAATTTCAAATCGGACACTCCTAATCAGAAATGGGCAACCGATGTTACAGAGTTTAATGTATCGGGTAATAAACTTTATCTATCTCCAATCATCGATTTATTTAATGGTGAAATTGTCAGTTTTGACTTATCTGAAAGACCTGTGTTTAGCCAAATCATCAGAATGCTAAAGAAATCATTCAGAAAAGTAAAATCTACACAAAACATCATTCTACATTCTGATCAAGGTTGGCAATATCAAATGAAACATTACCAAAACTTGTTAAAAGAAAAAGGTATTATTCAAAGTATGTCCCGAAAAGGAAACTGTTTGGACAATGCGGTGATAGAAAACTTTTTTGGAACGATAAAATCAGAAATGTTTTATGCCAGAAAGTTTGGTTCCATTCAGGAACTTAAGATGGAAATAGTGAAGTACATTCACTATTACAACAATGATAGAATAAGACTCAATCTCAAAGGAAAGAGTCCGGTACAGTACCGAACTCTTTCCTTTGAAAATATTGTTTAATTTTGTCTAAACTTTTGGGTGCAGTCTAAATTTTCGGGATTTTTTGTTTTTAAAATATTTTTTTAGGTATAATTTCAAAAAAAGATTAGAAATTAGTGACCAGAGTTACCATCAATTCCGTGTGCATGTCCATGCGCCAATTCTTCTTCAGTAGCTTCTCTATGATCTACTATTTCTACATCGAAATATAAAGTTTTTCCAGCCATTGGGTGATTAAGGTCTGCTACTACAACTTCTGAAGTAACTTCTACCACTACTGCTTGGAAATTATTTCCTTGGTTGTCTGAAAGTGGAAGAATTGCACCAACTGGTGGCATTCCTGATTCATTGAACATTTCTAAAGGCAATTGTGCAATTGCTTGAGGATTTCTTTCGCCGTAACCTTCTGCTGGCAAAATAGTGAAAGAAGCTTTATCGCCAGAAGTTAATCCTTTGATGCTTTCTTCAAATTTTGGAATCATCATTCCCACTCCATATAAAAAAGTAAGCGGATTTCCCGCATCTGATTTTTCTACAAGAACTTTTTCGTTATTCTCTCCATCTGTGTGAAGAACATAGTTGAGTGCAACTACTTGTTGGTTGTCTATTGTCATAATATTTTATTTTTTAGAGAATGCTCTCTTTTTATTCTATTGGTGTCAATTTTCTTGCCTTTGGAGAAAATAAAACATTTAACTGCCAAATTGACTTATTTAAAAAAAAACTCTTATCTAAATTGAACCAATAAATCTTTCAAAAAAATTAATTCTTTAGAATTCGACCAAAAAAGTTCTTTTCTATCAATTATTGTGATATTTCTTTTGATTTTACCGCTTCATTTCTAGCTTTTGCAAGCATAGGAATAGAAATAAGTCCCATCACAAGCATAATCACCAATTGCATGGTATGAGAAATAAAAGCATAGCTTAATCCTACTTCACCTCCCAATTTAGCATCTTTTCCCATAGAAAGAAATAGGGCAGAAATACCTAATTTCATAGCTAGGTGAAATGCTCCAATTCCTCCAGAAGCGGGAACCATCATTCCTAATGTTCCTACTACAATTAAGAAAAATCCGTCTGCAAATGTAAAACTTGAAGTTTCTGGCAATGCGAAACACACTAAATACGCTGCCAAATAATAAGAAATCCAAATCGCGATAGATAATATAATAAATTTTCCTTTTTGCTTGAGTTTGAAAATGGTAGTTAATCCATGAAAAATTCCTTCTACAAATTCTATCACCTTTCCAATGAAAGGAAGATGGGTAAACTTGTCTTTGAATTTAAAAAAAATAAAAGTTCCTATAACCAAAACTGCGATTCCGCCAATGATATAGGTAGGATTTATTTTAATTCCAGATTTTTGGTAAAAAGTAATAATAGCGTCTTCTTTAAAAACCACTGTAAGAACCAAAAATCCTAACATACAGAATAAATCTACTACTCTTTCTAAAATGATGGTTCCGAAAGATTTATCTACCGGTACTTTTTCTACGCCATATAAAGCAGTAGAACGTGCTAATTCACCACTTCTAGGAATGGTAAGATTCATGAGATACCCGAAAGAAATCGTCCACAATGAATTAGAATTAGAAATCTGGTAACCCATAGGTTCTAATAGTAAATTCCAACGAACTGCTCTGAACCAATAAGCTAATAACCCAAAAATCATTGCGGCAAAAACCCAAAGATAATTGGCTTTAGCTAAAGAGGCTTTGATATTTGTAAAATCCAGTCCTTTTAATGCAAACCACATAAAAAGGGCTGCAAAAGCAATAGATACCAGTACCGTAGAAACTGTTTTAAGAGACGATGATTTTTTTTGATTTTCCAAAAGAATAGCGATTAAGTAAGAAGATTGGTTTTTTCGTCTGGGAAAATAATTTTCGGTTGGAAGTTTTGTGCTTCCTCTACAGACATTTGCGCATAAGAAATAATGATGATTACATCTCCTTTTTGCACTTTTCTAGCGGCTGGTCCGTTGAGACAAATTTCACCAGATTTTCTTTTACCTTTTATAACATAAGTATCAAAACGTTCGCCATTATTTACATTTACGATGTAAACTCTCTCTCCTACCACTAAACCTGCGGCATCAATAAGGTCTTCGTCTACTGTAATACTGCCGATGTAATTAAGGTCAGAAGCAGTAACCGTAACACGATGAATTTTTGATTTAAAAACTTCTATTAACATGGCACAAATTTAAAATAAATTAATTGATTAGTAAAGAATTATCTGAGATTTAAACAAATATAATATTTTGCCAAATTCCCTTTAAAAAAAGACATTTTAGCAGATAAACAAGTTAAACATTATATTTAATAACAAAAAAGAGGAAAAAAAATATCAAATTAACAAATTCATAATTTAGAAATTCATTAAACGCTTATTTAAAAAACACTCTATTCAAAGCATATAAAAAGAATTTCAATGCTCGGAAAAGCCTATTTCTTGTAATAGATAACAATTATCATTTTCTCGTTAATTTATAGAAAAAACTATAATTATTATTAATATTGTGAAAAAAATTTGCACAATATGAAAATTGTTATATATTTGTCTTACGTAACAAATTAACAATTAATATTTATAACTATGAACAAGTCTGAATTAATCGACGCAATGGCAAAAGATGCCGGTATTACTAAAGTTGCTGCTAAAGCTGCTCTTGAGTCTTTCGTTGCTAACGTAACTGCTACTCTTAAGAAAAAAGATGGTAAAGTTGCTTTAGTTGGTTTTGGTACTTTCTCAGTAGCTGAAAGAGCTGCAAGACAAGGTATTAACCCTGCAACTAAAAAACCAATCAAAATTGCTGCTAAAAAAGTTGCAAAATTCAAAGCTGGTGCTGATTTAGCTGCTGCTGTATCAGGTGCTAAAAAGAAATAATTCAAATTATTCAAAAGAATTAAGCCTCACTTTTTAGTGAGGCTTTTCTTATGGAGCTAATCTTGATATTTTCCAATCGTAATTTTCATTAAGCTCGTAGATAATTCTATCATGCAAACGGTTAGGTCTTCCTTGCCAAAACTCTATCTGATAAGGTTTGGCAATAAAACCTCCCCAGTTTTTAGGTCTAGGAATATCTTTTCCTTCGTATTCTTTTTCTAATGCTGCTAATTTATCTTCTAAATATTCTCGATTAGGAATTACAGAACTCTGCGGAGAAACTGCTGCACCTAATTGACTTCCTCTTGGTCTTGAACTGAAATAGCCATCACTTAAATTCTCAGCCACTTTTTCTAAATCCGCTTTTATGATAATCTGTCTTTCTAAGCCTGGCCAAAAAAAGTGAAGACAAGCCTTATTATTTTTTTGAAGAGCCTTCCCTTTTTTGCTATCATAATTGGTGTAAAAAATAAAACCTTCCCAAGTATAAGCCTTTAGCAAAACCATTCTGGTTCTAGGGCAACCATCATCCTCTACCGTAGAAATAGCCATCGCATTCGCTTCTGAAACAGAAGGACTTTCTTCTGCATCTAGAAACCAATCTCTAAACATTTCGATAGGATTTTCTTTAATTTCGCTTTCTAATAATTGTGACTTATCGTATACTTTTCTTTTATCATGAAGATTTTCCATCAAAATTTTTTTTTAAATTTGAGTAATGAATAATTCTTACAAAGGTAAAATTTTAATTTCTACACCTGATATTTCGGGTGACATATTTTCTCGCTCCGTAGTATTGATTATAGAGCATGATGCTCATGGTGCTTTTGGATTTATTTTAAATAAAAAAAATTACTTCTTGAGCGATAACATGAAGCATTTATTAGGACAAGAAATTGACGTTTATGAAGGCGGGCCAGTAGAAAATGACCGAGTATTTTTTTTGGTTAAAGGAAAACCTATCACTTCTGAATATTTACCAATAGATGAAAATTTCTATCTTACAGAACAGCAAGAAGAAATCGTTTCTGCAATGGTGAACCAAGACCTCAGCAAAGAAGAACTCAAAATATTCACAGGTTATTCTGGATGGAGTCCTTACCAATTAGACCAAGAAATTCAGAATAAAATGTGGACGGTGGTAGACCTTTTTCAATTGGATTACACCTCACCCAATGATCATACCCTCTGGAAAAAAATCATGCAAAATCTAGGCGGAGATTATTTGCTTTGGGCCAATTCTCCAGAAGATGTGAGCTTGAATTAGGCTGAGGTAAAGGTAAAGGTAAAGGGAGAGGTAAAAGTTGAGGCAGAATGTTTAACAAAAATTTAGCATTTCTTTTAGAAATAATTATCGCTTAAACTGAGTTTTTATCTAAACTCTCAATAAAAGAACTCGGTAATTGACTCCAAAAAAGGTTGATTGCCGAGTTCGTCAATTTTAAGCAAAACTATTGCTCCAAGATTCTACCATTGCAGAGAATCTTTCGTTGCCAAATTCTTTATTTCTAATTTTTGAAACCGAAAAAACTCCTTTTTCATCAGAAATTACGAGAATTTCTTCTGCTTTTTGTGTTTCGAAAGCACTTAATTCCGCCTCTTCGATAATGACAAAAGCATTTTTATGAAGGAAAGTCACGAAATTTTCCATTAATGGAGAAATATAGGCGCCTTCTGATTGTT